>NZ_QOUI01000002.1:0-455543 GCF_003327535.1 Desertihabitans brevis
GAGCGTCAGCTCACTTCCTGGTCTGACCCCCACCGGGTGGTGCGGGTCGGTTCGGACGGTCCCCGTCCTCCGGGGACCGCGGAATGCGTCGCCACTCTACGCCGTGCCCCCCGACCCCGACCAAGTCGGGGACGCCTGCTGCGGGTCGGTCAGGGAGGCGAGCAGGTCGGAGACCTGGGTGGGGTCGACCCCCTCCAGGCGCAGCGCCCGCCCGATCGCCCTGCGTCGGACCGCGAGCTCGGTGCAGGCCGGGTCGGGGTGCACGTAGGCGCCCCGGCCCGGGAGCGACCGACGGCGGTCGACCAGCACCTCGACGGTGCCGGGCCGGGCCACCAGCCGGATCAGCTCGGACTGGCTGGACCGTCGCCGGCACCCCACGCACGTGCGTACCGGCTGATCCACCGCGACAGCCTACCCGATCGCCCCCGGCGGGTCAGCACCGTCCTGCGGGCGGGTTCAGGCCTGCGTCTCGGCGTCGGAGCGGATGTCGATCCGCCAGCCGGTGAGCCGGGCGGCCAGCCGGGCGTTCTGGCCCTCGCGGCCGATCGCCAGCGACAGCTGGTAGTCGGGCACGACCACCCGGGCGGCCTTGGCCGCGGAGTCCACCACGGTCACCGAGGAGACCTTGGCCGGCGAGAGCGCCTGGGCCACGAAGGTGGCCGGGTCCTCCGACCAGTCGACGATGTCGATCTTCTCCTCGTCGAGCTCGTGCATGACCGCGCGCACCCGCTGGCCCATCGGTCCGATGCAGGCGCCCTTGGCGCTGACGTCGGGGTTGTGGCTGACCACCGCGATCTTGGTGCGGTGCCCGGCCTCACGGGCCACCGCCTTGATCTCGACCAGCCCGCTGGCGATCTCGGGCACCTCGAGGCGGAAGAGGTTGCGCACGAGGTCGGGATGGGTGCGCGAGACCACGACCTGCGGCCCGCGCAGCTCCTTGCGGACCGCGACCACCTGCACCCGCAGGCGGCGCCCGTGGGTGTAGCGCTCCCCCGGCACCTGCTCGGCCAGCGGCATGATCGCCTCGATCTTGCCCAGGTCGACCAGCACCGTGCGCGACTTCGCGTCCTGCTGCACGACGCCGGAGAGGATGTCGCCCTCGACCCCGGAGAAGTGGCCGTACTTCTGCTCGTCCTCGGCCTCGCGGATCCGCTGCAGGATGACCTGGCGGGCGGTGGTGGCGGCCACCCGGCCGAAGCCGGCGGGGGTGTCGTCGTACTCCCCGATCCGCTCGCCGTCCTCGTCGAGCTCGGGCACCATCACCTGCACCTTGCCGCTCTTGCGGTCGAGGTTGACCCGGGCGCCGGAGTGGGCGCCCTCGGTCTTCTCGTACGCCTGGAGCATCGCCTCCTCCAGGGCCCGCACGAGGACGTCCAGGGGGATCTCGCGGTCACGCTCCAGCGACTTCAGCGCGGCCATGTCGATGTCCATCTCAGCGTCCTCCCTCGTCCTCGTCCTCGCCGGAGGCGTCCTCGTCGAGCTCGTCGTCGAGCCCCTCCTCGTCGTCCTCATCGGCCAGCGGCTCGTCGGCCAGCGGCTCCGCGGGCCGGTTGAACTCGACCTGCACCAGCGCCCGGCGCACCTCCGCGAGCTCCAGCGTGCGTCGCCCGCCGCCGACCTGGAGGGTGACCGTGGTGTCGTCGGAGGCCACCACGCGGCCGGTCAGCTGCTCCTCCCCGACCTCCAGCCGGACCAGGCGGCCGCGGTTGCGGCGCCAGTGCTGCGGCTTGGTGAGGGGACGGCTCAGCCCCCGCGAGGAGACCTCGATGGTGTAGGGCGACACCCCGCTGGGGTCGTGCTCGTCGACCAGGTCGTTGAGCTGCTTGGCGGCGGCGGCGATGTCGTCGAGCAGCGGTCCGCGTCCCTGCGGCCCGTCCCCGTCGACCACCACCTTGACCACGCGACGGCGCCCGGCGGCCTGCACCGAGAGGTGCTCCAGCTCGAGCCCGTGCGCGGTGAGGACGGGGGTGAACAGGTCGTCCAGGTCGGAGTCCTTCACGTGCCCGTCCCTCCATCCGGTTGTGCCTGGCAGTTGTCCCCGGCGCGAGGCCGGGACAGTCGAGCATATACGTCCGCCCCCGCCCTCGCGCCCGGCTCGCTGCGGTAGCGTCCCCGGGGTGTCCACGCTGAGCCGCCGTCGTCTGCTCGCGGCCGCCGCCCTGGGCACGCTGCCGCTCACCGGCTGCACCTGGTCGAGCCCGGTGGTCCGAGGCGGACCACCCACCCCGCCGCCGCAGCCTCCGCCGCCGCCGGAGGTGCAGGACGCGCTGCGCACCGAGCAGGCCCTGGCCGCGGTGGCCCGGGCGCTGGCCGACGGGCCGGACGGCGCGCGCTGGACCGCGCTCGCCGACGCGCACGCCGCCCACGTCGCCGGCCTGGCGCAGCCCGACCGCACCGGGCCGCTCCCCGCCGGGCCCGGGCCCACCCCGGAGGCCCCCGCCGACGCCCTGGCCGACGAGGAGGCCTGGCGGAGCACGCTCGGAGGCGCCCGGGGCCGCTACCGGGACGCCGCGCTGGCGGTCTCCGGCCCGCCGGCCCTGCTGTGGGCCTCGCTGTCGGCCTTCGCCGCCGCGGCACCGCAGGCCCGTGCGCTGCAGGCCGTCACCGACCGCCCGGGGCTGGGCACCGCGGTGACCGACGTCGAGGCCGCGACCGCGCTGCTGACCGCGCTGCACATGGTCGTGCACGGCTACCAGCTCGCCCTGGTGCCGCTGGCCCTCGGGTCGTCGGCCGACGAGGCCGCCCGGGCCCGGCTGGACCGGCTGCTGGGGCTGCGTGACGCGGTCACGGCGGTGCTGAGCGGGCGGGGGCTGGCCGTGCCGGCCGCCGCCGCCGACTACGACGTCGAGCTGGACCCCGGCGACCAGGCCGGCTCGGCCACGCTGCGCCGCGACCTCGAGCTGGCGCTGGTGCCGTGGGTCGGCCGGTGGGTCGCCGCCGCCCCCGACGGGGACCGCGCCGTGGCGGTCGACGCCCTGGTGGAGAGCACCACCGTCGCCGTCGGGCTGGGCGGGGCGCTCGCGGTCTGGCCGGGGTGGGAGGTCGGGTGAGGGTCCTGGTGACGGTGGCCGGTCTCGACCAGCCGGCCGCGTCCGGGCAGCGTGCCGGGGGTGCTCAGGCGAGGACGCGGAGGGCGATCTGGACGGTGTCCCAGCCGAGGCGGAGGATCATCGCGCCGACCACCACGAGGAAGACGCGGCGGACGAAGCCGCTGCCGTGGCGCAGGGCCATCCGGGCGCCGAGGTAGGCGCCGGTGAGGTTGGCCGCGGCCATCAGCACCCCGAGCAGCCAGAGCACCTGGCCGTGCCAGGCCAGCACGCCGATGGCGGCCACGTTGGTGGTGAGGTTGGCCAGCTTCGCCTTGGCGGTGGCCTGGAGGAACCCGTAGCCGAGGACGGCGACGACGAGGATGACGAAGAAGGAGCCGGTGCCGGGGCCGAGGAACCCGTCGTAGACGCCCACCCCGCCGCCGATCGCCGCGCTCCGCCAGACCGAGGCGAAGCCGGAGTGGCGGACGTCGTGCTCCAGACCCAGCTGGGGCCGTCGCACGGTGTAGGTGCCGACGGCGACCAGGGCCACCAGCACGATCGGGGTGAAGGCGTCGCGGGGCAGCAGCCGGACCAGCTGGGCGCCCAGCGCCGACCCGGCGAAGGCGGAGGCGACCAGCGGGACGACCACCGCCCAGTCCGGGCGGACCTTGCGCAGGTAGGTCAGCGTGGCCACCGCGGTCCCGGCCACCGAGCTCACCTTGTTGGTGCCCGAGATCTCCGGCACCGAGGTGTCGCTGGGCAGGGCCAGCAGCAGGGCAGGCAGCTGGATCAGCCCGCCACCCCCCACCACGGCGTCCACCCAGCCGGCCAGGAAGGCCACCCCGACCAGGAGCAGCACGACGTGCAGGGCGATGTCAGCCGGCACGGCCGCCTCCTGCACCGCGGAGCTGGCGCAGGCGGGTCCGGCTCACCCGAGCAGCTCGAGCAGGTGCGGCACCGCCTGGTCGACGGCCACCTCGGTGCTCTGCCCGCTGCGGCGGTCACGCACCTCGACCACCCCGTCGGCCAGCCCGCGGCCGACCACCACGACGGTCGGCATGCCGAGCAGCTCGGAGTCGGCGAACTTCACCCCCGGTGAGACCTTGCGGTCGTCCAGCAGCACCTCGACCCCGCGCTCGGCGAGCGCCCCGGCGATCTCGGCGGCCTTCGCGGCGACGTCCTCGCCCTTGCCGGTGGCGAGCACGGTGAGTGCGAACGGGGCCAGCTCGCGCGGCCAGCACAGCCCCTTCTCGTCGCACGTGTTCTCCGCGACCGTCGCCACCGCGCGCGTGATCCCGATGCCGTAGGAGCCCATGTGCACCGGCACCAGCTTGCCGTTGGGGTCGAGCACCTTGAGCCCCAGCGCCTCGGAGTACTTGGTGCCGAGGGCGAAGACGTGGCCCATCTCGATGCCACGCTCCAGCTCCAGCGGACCCGAGCCGTCCGGGGACGGGTCGCCGGCGCGGACGTCGGCCACCTGGATGGTGCCGTCGGCGTCGAAGTCGCGGCCCTTGACCAGGTCGAGGACGTGGGAGTCGGGCTGGTCGGCCCCGGTCACCCAGCGGGTGCCGTCGACCACCCGCGGGTCGAGCAGGTAGCGGATCCCGGTGGCCGACTCCTCTCCCAGCACGCCCGGGCCGATGTAGCCCTTGGCGAGCTGCGGGTGGCGGGCGAAGTCCTCGTCGGTGAACGGGGCGAAGGTCGCGCCCTCACCCAGCTCGGCCTCCATCCGCTTGCCGTCGACGTCGCGGTCACCCGGCAGCCCGACGGCCAGGTCCCAGCGGCGGCCGTCCGGCTCGGTGACGGTGAACAGCACGTTCTTCAGCGTGTCGGACGCCGTCCAGGCGCGGTCGGCGCGCGGGTGGTCGGCGTTGAGGGCGTCCACCAGTGTCTGGATGGTCGGCGTGCCCGGGGTCGGCTCGACGTGCGCGGGCGGGGCGTCGGTGGCGTCGGCCGCCTCCGGGACGGCGACGTCGACCGCCTCGACGTTCGCGGCGTAGCCGCTGGGCGCGCGGACGAAGGTGTCCTCCCCGATCGGGGAGCGGACCAGGAACTCCTCGCTCATCGAGCCGCCCATCGCCCCGGAGTGGGCCTTGACGATGACGTAGTCGAACCCGAGCCGGTCGAAGATGCGCTGGTAGGCCTCCCGCTGCCGGGCGTAGGAGCGCTCCAGCCCGGCCTCGTCCACGTCGAAGCTGTAGGCGTCCTTCATGACGAACTCACGCCCGCGCAGGATGCCGGCCCGGGGCCGGGCCTCGTCGCGGTACTTGGTCTGGATCTGGTAGATCGTCAGCGGCAGGTCCTTGTAGGAGGAGTACAGGTCCTTCACCGTCAGCGTGAACAGCTCCTCGTGGGTCGGGCCCAGCAGGTAGTCCCCGCCCTTGCGGTCCTTGAGCCGGAAGATGCCGTCGCCGTACTCGGTCCAGCGCCCGGTCGCCTCGTACGGCTCGCGCGGCAGCAGCGCCGGGAACCGCAGCTCCTGGGCGCCGGCCGCGGCCATCTCCTCGCGGACCACCTGCTCGATCCGGGCCATCACGCGCAGCCCCAGCGGCAGCCAGGAGTAGATGCCCGGGGCGACCCGGCGGATGTAGCCGGCACGGACCAGCCAGCGGTGGCTGTCGACCTCGGCGTCGGCCGGGTCCTCGCGCAGGGTGCGCACGAACAGCTCGGACATCCTCGTGATCACAGGGGGTTCCTTCCGGGTCGACAGGCGGGCCGAGCCTATCGGCGTGGTGTGATCGCAGCCCAACGAGAATGTGCGGCGGACGGCCCTTCGACAGGCTCAGGGCGCTGGGATCCGGCTCAGGGCGCTGGGATCCGGCTCAGGGCGCTGGGGTCGGGCGAGCGGGTCAGACCTGCTGCCAGGCCGCCTGCGCGCCCGCGCTCTCCTCCACCGCGGCCAGCAGCCGCTGGATCCGCAGGCCGTCGGCGAACGACGGGGTCGGGTCCTCCTCCGCGGCGATCGCGGCGAGGAAGTCGCGGGCCTGGTGGACGAAGGTGTGCTCGTAGCCCAGCCCGTGCCCGGCGGGCCACCACGCCTCCAGGTAGGGGTGCGTCGGCTCGGTCACCGAGATCTTGGTGAACCCGGCCCGGTCACCGGCGGCGAGGTCGTAGTGCTCGAGGCTGTTCATGTCCTCGAAGTTGAACGCCAGCGACCCCTTCGAGCCGTTGACCTCCAGCACGATCCGGTTCTTGCGGCCGGTGGCGAAGCGGGTGGCCTCGAAGGTGGCCAGCGCGCCGGCGTCGGTGCGGGCCAGCACCACCGCGGCGTCGTCCACGGTGACCGGGCCGGTGCCGGTACCGCCGGTCGCACTGAGCCCGCCGGTGCCGGACTCCCCCGGCAACGGGCGCTCCTTGACGAAGGTCTCGGTCTGCGCGGCCACCCCGGTGATCCGGTGGCCGGTGACGAACTCGGCGGCGTCGAGGATGTGGGCGCCGATGTCGCCCAGCGCGCCCGAACCGGCCTTGTCCTTCTGCAGCCGCCACACCAGCGGGAACTCCGGGTCGACGATCCAGTCCTGCAGGTACAGCCCGCGGATGTGGCGGATGTCGCCCACCACGCCCTCGGCCACCAGCTGGCGCATCAGCGCCAGCGCCGGCACCCGGCGGTAGCTGAACCCGACCATCGAGCGGACGCCGCGGGCCCGGGCCTGCTCGGCCGCAGCAGTCATCTCCTCCGCCTCGGCCACCGTGTTGGCCAGCGGCTTCTCGCACAGCACGTGCTTGCCAGCGGCCAGCGCGGCCAGCGCGATCTCGGCGTGGGTGTCGCCGGGGGTGCAGATGTCGACCACGTCGACGTCCTCGCGCTCCACCACCGCCCGCCAGTCGGTCGCGGTCTCGGCCCAGCCGAAGGTGGCGGCCGCCTGCTGCACGGCCTCGGCGTTCCGCCCCACCAGCACCGCCATCTCCGGGGTCAGCTCCAGCGGGAAGAACCGGTGCACGTTGCGCCAGGCCTGGGAGTGGGCCGCGCCCATGAAGGCGTAGCCGATCATGGCGACCCGCAGCGGGCGTCCGGTGGTGGTCATGCTCGTCCTCCTCGGTGTGGCTGGGTGGTCAGGCGACGTCGGGGGTGGCGTCCAGCGGCACCACGGCCGGGCGCTCGCAGCGGCTCACCACGGCGGTCTGGCGCTGCTCGCGGATCGACTCCAGCACCCGCTCCATCACCTCGTTGACGTGGTAGCCGAGCTCGGTGCTCTGCCGGTGCGGCCCGCCGTCGGCGATCGCGCGGGCCATGTCGGCCAGCCCGTAGCCGCGTCCGGCGTCGCGGTAGCCCGCGGTCGGCTCGACCTCGGTGAAGTCCCGGCCTCGCGGGGTGGCGCAGAACCGCACCGGGTCGTCGAAGCGGTTGGGGTCGGGGACGTCGAGGGTGGCCTCGCTGCCGTAGACCTCGATCCGCGGCAGCTGGCTGGCGACGGCGTCGAAGCTGACGACCAGGGTGCTGGTGACCCCGCTGGTGTGGCGCAGCACCGCGCTGACGTGGGTGTCGACCTCCACCGTCAGCACCTCCCCGGCCCGCGGCGCGCCGGCCGGCACCGGGCGCTCGGTGCGGATCCGCGAGCCCATCGCGGTGACCGCCTCGACCGGGCCGAGCAGGGTGACCAGCGCGGTCAGGTAGTAGACGCCCATGTCGAGCAGGGGCCCGCCGCCGTGCTGGTAGTAGAACGCCGGGTTGGGGTGCCAGGACTCGTGGCCGGGGTTCATCATGAACGCCGTGGCGGCCACCGCGGTGCCGATCCGGCCGGAGTCGACCAGCTGGCGGGCCGTCTGGATGCCGGTGCCGAGCGCGGTGTCGGGGGCCGAGCCGATCCGGCGTCCGGCCTTCTCGGCGGCGGCGACCATGGCGTCGGCGTCGGCCAGCGAGGTGGCGAACGGCTTCTCCAGGTAGACGTGCTTGCCGGCCTCGAGGGCGGCGATCGTCACCGGCGCGTGGGCGGCCGGGATGGTCAGGTTGAGCACGGCGTCGACCGCCGGGTCGGCGAGCACCTCCTCGACCGACCGGGCCGGGACGCCGGTCTCGGCCGAGACCCGCTCCGCGGCGGCGGGGACGGCGTCGCAGACCGCCACCAGCCGCAGTCCGGGCAGCCGCTCCAGGCTGGCCAGGTACTGCGCGGCGATGTTGCCGCAGCCGATCATGGCCAGGTTCATCGGCTCGCCCACAGCAGCCCCCGCTTGACGATGGTGTTGACCGACGGGTCGCGCAGCACGTCCACCTGGTGGCCGGGGGTGGCGACGAAGATGCGGCCCCGCCCCCACTGGCGGGTCCAGATCGCCGGCGAGGTGACCTCGCGGTGCCACGGGTCCCACTCGCGGACCTTCTGGGTGGTGGTGGCCAGCACGTCGCAGTACTCGTCGGCCAGCACCCAGTACTGCTCGGTGACGAGGTCGAAGTCGCCGATCCCGGCGGTGACCGGGTGCTCGGCGGCCTCGGGGAGCATGTTCACGGTGTAGGGCACGTAGTTGTCCGACATGTCACCGACCCGCTCGTCGGGGTGCTTGCCCGGGTGGCAGGCGAACTGCCCGCCGACCAGGTGCAGGTAGTCGGAGGTGTTGCGGTAGGAGTCGGCGATGCCGCCGTGCCAGCCGGCGAACCCGGTGCCGGCCTCGATCGCGGCCCGCAGCCCCCAGAACTGGTCCTTCTCGATCGACGACATCGTCATGCACTGCATGACCAGGTCGACCTCGGCCATCAGGTCGGCGTCGGCGTAGGGCGCCGGGGAGTCGTGCACGTCGACGGTGAAGCCGTGCTGCTCCAGGTGCGGGATGAACAGGTCGGTGGCCTCGACCGGCTGGTGGCCCTCCCAGCCGCCCCGGACGACCAGGGCCCTCCGGCGTCGGCTGGTGTCGAACCCGGGCAGCGT
Organism: Desertihabitans brevis; assembly: GCF_003327535.1. Classification (NCBI taxonomy): domain Bacteria; kingdom Bacillati; phylum Actinomycetota; class Actinomycetes; order Propionibacteriales; family Propionibacteriaceae; genus Desertihabitans; species Desertihabitans brevis. The sequence continues at coordinate 8,888 of NZ_QOUI01000002.1, forward strand.
GGCCTCGGCCTGGTCCTGGGGCATCGTCGACCTCTCTGGTTGCGCGTGCGGCGCGACCGGTGCCGCGTCGCCGACCCGCATGCTAGTGAATTGTTGCGGGGGCCAACAAGAGCGGTCTCGCCGTGGGCGCGTCCGGGCTGCCGATCAGTACAGGACGGTCGCGAAGGTGCCCACCTGGCGGAAGCCGACCCGCTGGTAGGTGCGCCGGGCCCGCTCGTTGAAGTCGTTGACGTAGAGCGAGACGGTCGGCGTCTCCTCCCGGGCGAGCCGGACCGTCCGCGCCATCGCCGGCGCCGCCAGACCGCGTCCGCGCAGCTCGGGGTCGACCCACACGCCCTGCACCTGGCTGACCCCGCCGGCGACCGAGCCGAGGTCGGCCTTGTAGAGCACCCGGCCGTCCTCCACGATGCCGAAGGCGCGGCCGGCCTTGATCAGGCCGAGCACGTGCATCCGGTAGCTCAGCGGATTCTGCGGGGCGGGCGGAACCCCGACCTCCTCGGTGTACATCCGGGCCGAGGCGTCGCTGTAGGCCTCCCAGTGCTCCTCGGTGATCCGCTGGACCCGCTCGTCCTCCGCACCGGTCGGGTCGGTGTCCATCACCAGCAGCGGCTGGTCGGCCCGCAGCTCGCGCACCTGCGACCAGGCGTCGCCCCAGCGCTGGGAGAGGCCCTGCCACAGCGCGAGCACCACCTCGGCCGGGCCGACGATGGAGGAGCACCGCCGCGTCCGGCCCAGGTGCTCGACGAAGCCGTCGACGGCCTGCGGGTCGGCCTGCACCGGCACCAGGTTCGACCCGACGTGCAGCAGCGCGCGGAGCCGCTCGCCCACCTCCCAGCCCCACATCGGGCAGCCCAGGGTGAACTCGTCCACCCCGCCGCTGCGGACCCGGGCGGCGACGAAGACGTTGACCACCGGGTCCTCGGTGAGCAGCCGGATGACGTCGGGGACGTCGGAGTCGGTGAGCACCCGCACGTGCCCGGCCAGCCGGGTGGGGGCGGTCATGAGGCCGGCGTCCGCACGGGACCGCTCACCGGACCGAGACCTCCGGCGCACCCTCGCCGGCCGGCATCTCCTCGGCCAGCCGCATGGCCTCCTCGATCAGGGTCTCGACGATGTCGGACTCCTTCACCGTCTTGATCACCTCGCCCTTGACGAAGATCTGGCCCTTGCCGTTGCCCGAGGCGACCCCGAGGTCGGCCTCGCGGGCCTCGCCGGGCCCGTTGACGACGCAGCCCATCACCGCGACCCGCAGCGGCACCTCCAGCCCGTCCAGCCCGGCGGTGACCTCGTCGGCCAGCTTGTAGACGTCGACCTGGGCACGGCCGCAGGAGGGGCAGGAGACGATCTCGAGCCGGCGCGGCTTGAGGTTGAGCGACTCCAGGATCTGGATGCCGACCTTGACCTCCTCCACCGGCGGCGCGGACAGCGAGACCCGGATGGTGTCGCCGATGCCCTGGCTGAGCAGGGCGCCGAACGCGGTGGCGGACTTGATCGTGCCCTGGAACGCCGGCCCGGCCTCGGTGACCCCGAGGTGGAGCGGCCAGTCGCCCCGCTCGGCCAGCATCTCGTAGGCACGCACCATGACCACCGGGTCGTTGTGCTTGACCGAGATCTTGAAGTCGTGGAAGTCGTGCTCCTCGAACAGGGAGGCCTCCCAGACCGCCGACTCGACCAGCGCCTCCGGGGTGGCCTTGCCGTACTTCTGCAGCAGCCGCGGGTCGAGCGAGCCGGCGTTGACGCCGATCCGGATGGAGGTGCCGTGGTCCTTGGCGGCCTGGGCGATCTCCTTGACCTGGTCGTCGAACTTGCGGATGTTGCCCGGGTTGACCCGGACCGCCGCGCAGCCGGCCTCGATCGCGGCGAAGACGTACTTGGGCTGGAAGTGGATGTCGGCGATCACCGGGATCTGCGACTTCTGCGCGATCGCGGGCAGCGCCTCGGCGTCGTCGGAGCTCGGGCAGGCCACCCGGACGATGTCGCAGCCGGCGGCGGTGAGCTCGGCGATCTGCTGCAGGGTGGCGTTGATGTCGGTGGTCATCGTGGTGGTCATCGACTGCACCGACACCGGGTGGTCGCTGCCGACGCCCACCTTGCCCACCTTGATCTGGCGGGTCTTGCGCCGGGGCGCGAGCACGGGCGGCGCCTCGCGGACCTCCGGCAGGGGCAGGTCGATGGTCATGGTCTCACTCTCGCACTCGGGGACGGGGGTCGCTGACGCAGGTCAGCCGAACAGGCGGATGGGGTCGATGAGGTCGGCGATGATCAGCACCACGCCGGAGACGGCGATGAACCCGCCGACGACGTAGGCCACCGGGAGCAGCCGGGCCGTGTCGACGAAGCCGGGGTCGCCGCGGCCGCGCAGCCGGGCCAGCACGCGGCGCAGCCCCTCCCAGAGCGCGCCGGCGATGTGCCCGCCGTCCAGCGGCAGCAGGGGCACGAAGTTGAACAGCGCCACGAAGAGGTTGACCGAGCCCAGCAGCAGGAACCAGGTCGACACCTTGTCAGCGGTGACCAGCTGGTCGGTGACGGCGATGTCGCCGGCGGTCCGGCTGGCCCCGACGATGCTGATCGGGCCGTTGGGGTCGCGTTCGTTGCCCAGCACCAGGTCGGCGGCGGTGTGGTACACGTTCACCGGGAAGCGCGCGATGGCGTGCACGCTGCGCACCGTCATGTCGGCCATGTCGTGCAGCACGGTGACCGGTCCCCCGGTGACGCGCTGGTAGACCGGGCTGACGCCGAGGAAGCCGGCCTCCACCGTCTCCGACGGGTTCCACTCATCGGCCACCCCGGTGACCACCGTGGGTGTGGGGGGCAGGGAGAGCTCGGTGCCGTCGCGCCGGACCACCACGGTGGCGGGCTGGTCGCGGTTGGCCCGGATCAGCGCCGAGAGCTGCTCCCAGCTCTGCAGCGTGACGCCGTTGAACGAGACCAGGGTGTCGCCGGGGCGCAGGCCCATCGTGGCGGCCGGCGTCCGTGGGTCGGCCTCGGTGCAGGTGCGCGGCGGCTCCGCGGCGGCCACCACGCACTCCTCGACGGTGGCCACGATCAGCTGCGGGCGGACGATGCCGTGGAGCCCCGTCACGCCGAGCAGGATGAGGAAGGCCAGCAGCAGGTTCATCACCGGCCCGCCGGCCATGATGATCAGCTTCTGCCAGACCGGCTTCTGGTAGAACAGCCGTCCCTCGTCGGCCGGGGTGATGTGCTCGTGCTCGGCCGCGCGGGCGTCGTCGGCCAGCGACTGGAAGATGCCGCTGGAGCTGGCCCGCACCTGCCCGTCGCGGGCCGGCGGGAACATCCCGACCATCCGGACGAACCCCCCCAGCGGGACGGCCTTCACCCCGTACTCGGTCTCCCCCCGCCACCGCGACCACAGGGTGGGCCCGAAGCCGGTGAAGTACTGGGTGACCTTGACGTCGAAGAGCTTGGCCGGGACGAGGTGGCCGATCTCGTGCAGCGCGATCGAGACCATGATCAGGGCGAAGAACCCGACGGCGGCGACGACGAAGAGCACCACGTCCATCGGCTCAGCTCACTCCCCGACTCGTGCGGTCGACGTCCTCGACCAGGGTTGCGGTCCGGCGGCGGGCCCACCCGTCGGCGGCCAGCACGGCCTCGACGCCCAGCTCCGGGTCCGGCACCAGCGTGCATCCTACGTCCGCCGCCGAAGCGGCCGGGGCGTCCGCGCCGGCCCCGCCGTCGGCGTCCCCGAGATGCTCCCCGAGCACCCGCTCCACCAGCGCCCAGATGTCGGGGAAGGCGATCCGGCCGGCGTGGAAGGCCTCCACGCACTCCTCGTTGGTCGCGTTGAGCACCGCCGGCGCCGTGCCCGCCGCCCGGCCCGCCCGCCGGCACAGCTCCACGGCGGGGAAGGCGGCCTCGTCCAGCGGTTCGAAGGTCCAGGTGGCGGGCGTGCTCCAGTCGACCGGACGGGTCGCGCCGGGCAGCCGGTCGGGCCAGACCAGGCCGAGCGCGATCGGCAGCCGCATGTCCGGCGGGGAGCACTGGGCCAGGGTGGAGCCGTCGGTGAACTGGACCATCGAGTGCACCACCGACTGCGGGTGCACGACGACGTCGATGCGGTCCAGCCCGATGCCGAAGAGCAGGTGCGCCTCCAGCACCTCCAGGCCCTTGTTGAACAGGGTCGCGGAGTTGGTGGTGATGACCTTGCCCATGTCCCAGGTGGGGTGGGCCAGGGCCTGGGCCGGGGTGACGTCGCGCAGCCGCTGGGCGTCCCAGCCGCGGAACGGGCCACCGCTGGCGGTGACCAGCAGCCGGTCCACCTCGCCGGCGCGACCGCCGCGCAGGCACTGGGCCAGGGCGGAGTGCTCGGAGTCGACGGGGACGATCTGGCCCTCGGCCGCCGCGGCCGTCACCACCCGCCCGCCGACCACCAGCGACTCCTTGTTCGCCAGCGCCAGCCGGCTGCCGGCGTCCAGCGCGGCCAGGGTCGGACGCAGTCCGGCGGCCCCGGTGATCGCGTTGAGCACGACGTCGCAGGCCAGCCCGGCCACCTCGACCGCGGCGTCCGGCCCCGCCACGATCCGGGGCAGGGTGGCCTCCCCGGTGGCCCAGCCGCGCTCCTTGGCGGCGGCGTAGAGGGCCAGCTGCAGGTCCTGCACCACGGTGGGGCGCGCCACCGCCACCACCGCGGGCCGGTGGTCGAGGACCTGGGCGGCGAGCACGTCGACCGAGCCACCACCGGCGGCCAGCGCCACCACCCGGAACTCCCCGGGGTGCTCAGCCACCAGCTCCAGCGCCTGCCGACCCACCGACCCCGTGCTCCCCAGCACCACCACGTCCCGCACCGGGCCAGTCTGGCAGGCACGGCCCGTCCTCCCCAGCCGGCGCGGCGCCGGCCGGTGGTCGCCGCAGGGGCGAGGTCGGCTGCACCACGTCGTCCACGACCACGGCCGCCGGGTGCGGGGGCTTCAGTGCCGGTGCCGCCGTCGGGTGTGGACGGTCGTCAGCACCGCGCACGAGAGCACCAGCGCGAGCAGGACCAGCACGGTCAGCACCGCCTGCACCAGCAGCTCCACGAGCAGGATCACGTCGTCACCTCCTCCCGCTCCGCGGTCCGGCGCGAACGCAGGCTGGTGACGGTGACCGTCGTCAGCACCAGCACGATGGCGACCAGCGAGGCCCAGGTGGGCACCTCCGGGACGGCGGGCCAGATGCCGTGGGCCCAGTGCAGCACCAGCTTCACCCCGATCAGGGCGAGGATGATGGCCAGCCCGTGGTTGAGGTGGACGAGCTTGGCCAGCGCGGTCTGCAGGACGAAGTAGAGGGCCCGCAGCCCCATCAGCGCGAAGGCGTTGGTGGCGAACACCAGGTAGGGATCGGCGGTGATGCCGTAGATGGCCGGCACCGAGTCGACGGCGAAGACCACGTCGGTCGCGAGGACGGCGACCACGACGACGGCCAGCGGGGTCAGCGCCCGCAGACCGCCCTCGCGCGCGACCAGCTTGGTGCCCCGGTAGTCGTCGGTGACGGGCATCACCCGGCGCAGCAGCCGGACCACCCGCATCTGCGAGACGTCCCGCTCGGCGGGCTCGTCCGAGACCGCGTCACGCATGATCTTGACGGCGGTGGCGAAGAGGATGGCACCGAAGACGAGGAAGGCCCAGGTGCCGGCCTGCAGGAGCGCGGCCCCTGCGGCGATGAACACGCCGCGCAGCACCAGCGCGCCCACGATGCCGAACAGCAGCACCCGCTGCTGCAGGACCGCCGGCACGGCGAACCCGGTGAGGATGAGCATGAACACGAACAGGTTGTCGACCGAGAGCGACTTCTCGACCACGAACCCGGTGACGAACTCGAGCGCCTGGCCGCCGCCGTAGGCCCACCACAGGTACAGCGCGAAGACGAAGGGCAGCGAGAGGTAGAACACCGACCAGCCGACGGCCTCGCGCAGTGTCACCTCGTGCGGACGGCGGGTGACGGCGAAGTCGACCGCCAGCAGGGCGAGCAGCACAGCGATGCTGACCGCCCAGAGCAGGGGGGTACCGATGGATGTGTCGTCGGGCATGGGGCCTCCTCGGGCACGTCGTCGCGTCCGAGGTCTTCCTCACCTGCTGAGGTGGCAGCCCGAGGACGTCGTGGGACGTCCGGAATGACCGGGACCGGCCTGTCGAGGTACTCCCCTCGTACCGAAGCATACGCCGTCCGCCGGCGCCGGGTCGACAGCAGCGGGCGGTCGCGACCGCCCGCAGCGCACGCCCGCCCCGGCCCGGCCCGGCGGTGCCGCGTTCAGAGCCGCTGCGGCTCGGCGGCGCGCTGTGGCGGCGGCACCGTACCGACCTGGACCCTGGCGCCGAGCTCGTCGCGGACCCCCCAGTGCTCGGCCAGCCGACGCCCTTCGGTGCGGTAGACGTGGATGGTGGCCATGGCGTACGGCCGACCCGCCGCACCGGCGCCGTGCACGGCGTCCACCCCCGACCCGTACCCGGTGGCCCGCAGCACGATCCGGTCCGGTGTCTGGATGACGTCCTCCACCTCGTAGCGCAGCCGCAGCACCCGGGTGACGAAGCCCAGGACCTGACGGTAGCCCTCCGGTCCCGGCGGGATCGGGAACGGTGAGCCGTGGTCGACGAAGTCGGAGGTCACGCACTCGTCCAGGCGGCTCAGGTCACCGCTGTTGATCGCCTCGAAGACCGCCTCCGCGGCCGGCCACGCCTCGTTGTCCATATCGGCTCTCCCCCGGGTTTGATTGGATTAGCATTCCACTCAAACTGACGCTAGACCCCAGGAGGTCGGGTGGCAAGGGCCTACGACCGGACCCGGCGTGACGAGCAGGCGCAGCAGACCCGGCACCGGGTCCTGCAGGCGGCCGAACGGCTGCTGGTCGACCATGGGATGCCCGGCTTCACCGTGGCCGCGCTGGCCACCGCGGCAGGGGTGAGCCCGCAGACCGTCTACAACACCGTGGGTGGCAAGGCCGACGTGGTCAAGGCCCTCTACGACGTCCGGCTGGCCGGCGACGACGAGCCCGTGCCGATGAGTCGACGCCCCGCCTTCCGCGCGATGGAGCACAGCCCCGACACACGGGCGCTGCTCGAGGCCTACGTCGCGATCACCGCTGGCATCCACTCCCGGGTGGGGTCGTTGCTGGGACAGCTGTTCGCCGCCCGCGGTGACCCGGTCGTCACCGGGTTCGTCGCCACCATCGACCGCGAACGGCGGGTCGGCAACGGCCACGCGGTCGACCTGCTGCAGCGCCGGCACGGGCTGCCGGCCGGCCTGGACCGCGAGGTGGCAGTCGACGTGGTCTGGACGCTGACCTCCCCAGAGGTCGCCGACCGGCTGCTGCGCACCTGCGACTGGCCGCTCGAGCGCTACCGGCACTGGCTGCTGGAGAGCCTGCTCGCCAGCCTCGGTCCCCGGGCCCGCACCTGAGCGGACCGGCGGACGTCGCCCCCGGCCGCTCAGACCTCGGCGGCGGCCAGCTGCCCGCAGGCGCCGTCGATCTCGCGGCCGCGGGTGTCGCGGACGGTCACCGGGACGCCGTGGGCCTCGAGCCGGCGGACGAACTCGCGCTCGTCCTCCGGGCGCGAGGCCGTCCACTTCGACCCGGGGGTGGGGTTGAGCGGGATGAGGTTGACGTGCACCCAGCCCCAGTCGCCGCGCCGCTTGAGCACGCGGGCCAGCTCGTCGGCCCGCCAGGCGTGGTCGTTGATGTCCTTGATCAGGGCGTACTCGATCGAGACCCGCCGCTTGGTCACCCGGGCGTACTCCCAGGCGGCGTCGACCACCTCGTCCACCTTGTGCCGGGTGTTGATCGGCACCAGCGTGTCGCGCAGCTCGTCGTCGGGGGCGTGCAGGCTGACCGCGAGGGTGATCGGCAGCCCCTCCTCGGTGAGCTGCTGGATCCGCGGCACCAGCCCGACGGTGGACAGCGTGATCCCGCGGGCGCCGATCCCCAGCCCGTCGGGGGCGGGCGCGACCAGGGTGCGGATGGCGGCGATGACCGAGCGGTAGTTCGCCATCGGCTCGCCCATCCCCATGAAGACGACGTTGTTGATGCGGCCCGGGCCGCCGGTCACCTCGCCGCGGGCCAGCGCGCGGGCGCCGGCCACCACCTGCTCGACGATCTCGGCGGTGCTCATGTTGCGCTGCAGCCCGCCCTGGCCGGTGGCGCAGAACGGGCAGGCCATCCCGCAGCCGGCCTGGGAGGAGATGCAGATGGTGCTGCGGCTGCCCGGACGTCCGGCGCCGTAGCGCATCAGCACGCTCTCCACCAGGGCGCCGTCGTGCAGCCGCCACAGCGACTTGACGGTGGTGCCGCCGTCGCAGCCCAGGGTGCGCACCGGCGTCAGCAGGGTCGGGAAGAACTGGTCGGCCACCGCCTCGCGGACCGCGGCGGGCAGGTCGGTCCAGCCGGACGGCTCGTCGTCCAGCCGCTCGTACCAGTGCCGCGACAGCTGGGAGGCGCGGAAGGCCGGCAGCCCGGCCGCCCGGATCCGCTCGCGCCGGCCGTCGGCGTCGAGGTCGCTCCAGTGCTCGGGCGGCTTGCCGCGCCGGGGCGCCTGCATCACCAGCGGCAGCGCCGGCGCGTCGTCCGGCACCACCTTCTCGTGGTCGTAGATCTCGCTCATGTCCTCACTCCGTGCTGTGCGGTGCGGTCGCCGTGGTGCGGTTCGGTCCGCAGGTGCTCGTGCTCAGCCGCCGGGGATCAGCAGGTACATGGTGAACCAGGCCACCGGTGCAGCCACCAGCAGCGAGTCCAACCGGTCCATCACCCCGCCGTGCCCGGGCAGGATCGAGCTCATGTCCTTGATCCCGACGTCGCGCTTGACCAGCGACTCGATCAGGTCACCGCAGACGCCGACGGCGACCAGCAGGACGCCGAGGAGCACGCCGGCCCAGAGCGGACCGCCGAGCCCCCACACCACCAGGCCGACCGACGTCGCCGCGCCGAGCAGGAACGAGCCTGCCAGACCCTCCCAAGACTTCTTCGGGCTGATCTTCGGCGCCATCGGGTGGCGGCCCAGCAGGGCGCCCACCGCGTAGCCGCCGACGTCGCCGGCCACCACCACGCAGATGAAGGTGATGACCCGCAGCGAGCCGTTCTCCCCCGCCAGCATCAGCGAGACGAAGGCCCCCAGCAGCGGGACGTAGCCGATGATGAACAGGCTGGCGGCGGCGTCCTTGACGTAGCCCTCCTGACCCCCCGGCATCCGCCAGATCAGCGCCGCCAGCACGGTCGCCCCGAGGGCGCCGAGCAGGATGGTGTTGGCGGTGATCGGCGAGTCCTGCAGCGCGGCGAAGTAGGAGCCGATGACGATGCCCAGCGTGCCGACGACGATCGGCACGATGGCCGAGCGCAGCCCGATCCGGCGCAGCGCGTGGTGCAGCTCCACCGCACCCTGGGCCAGCGCCACCGCCACCAGCACCGCGAAACCGAGCTGGAACTTCCAGAGGCTGAAGACCAGGAACGCACCCAGCGCCACCCCGACGCCGATCGCGGCCGGCAGGTTGCGGCCGGCCCGCCCGTGCTCCCGCGCGACGGGTGGGTCGTCCGCACCCGCCTGTGCGGTGGTGGCGTCCTCGGAGCTCACTCAGACCTCGAGCAGTTCGGCTTCTTTGCCCTTGAGCACCTCGTCGATCTGGTCGGTGTGCTTCTTGGTGGCGGCGTCGAGCTGCTTCTCCGCGCGCACCACCTCGTCCTCACCGGCCTCCTTGTCCTTGACCAGCTTGTCGAGGGCGTCCTTGGCCGCGCGGCGGGCACCGCGGACCGAGACCCGGGCCTCCTCGGCCTTGGTCTTGGCCAGCTTGATGTACTCCTTGCGGCGGTCCTCGGTCAGCTGGGGCAGGGTGACGCGGATGGACTTGCCGTCGTTGGACGGGTTGACCCCGAGGTCGGAGTCGCGGATGGCCCTCTCGATCGCCGACATCGCCGAGGTGTCGTAGGGGGTGATCAGCACCATCCGTGCGTCCGGCACCTGGAAGCTGGCCAGCTGCTGCAGCGGCGTGGCGGTGCCGTAGTACTCGGCGGTGATCTTGTTGAACATCGCCGGGTGCGCCCGACCCGTCCGGATCGCGGCGAACTCCTCCTTGGCGTACTCGACGGCGGAGTCCATCTTCAGCTCGGCCTCGGTGATGATGTCGGCGATCACGGTGATCGTGTCCTTCCCTGGTCGTTCGTCTGGTGCGGTCGAGCCGGCCGGCTCGGGGCGTCGGGCCGCTCGGCCCGCTCGCTCAGGCGTGCACCGTGGTCCCGATCCTCTCACCCGCGACCACCCGGGCGATGTTGCCCTCGGTGTCGAGGTTGAAGAAGACCATCGGCAGCCGGTAGTCGCGCGCCATGCTGATCGCGGTGGCGTCGGCCACCTTGAGGTTCTGGGCGAGGAAGTCGTCGTAGCTGAGGTCGTGGTAGAAGACGGCCTGCGGATTGGTCCGCGGGTCGCTGTCGTAGACGCCGTCGGTGCCGTTCTTGCCCATCAGCAGCACCTCGGCACCGATCTCCAGCGCCCGCTGCGCGGCCACGGTGTCGGTGGAGAAGTAGGGCATCCCCGAACCGGCGCCGAAGATCACCACCCGGCCCTTCTCGAGGTGGCGCTCGGCCCGCCGCGGGATGTAGGGCTCGGCGACCTGGCCCATGGTGATGGCGGTCTGCACCCGCGTGTCGACGCCGACCTTCTCGCAGAAGTCCTGCAGTGCCAGGCAGTTCATCACCGTGCCGAGCATGCCCATGTAGTCGGCGCGGTCGCGCTCCATCCCGCGCTGCTGCAGCTCGGCCCCGCGGAAGAAGTTGCCGCCGCCGACCACGATCGCGACCTGGACGCCGTCGCTGACGACGTCGCCGATCTGGCGGGCGATGCTGGCCACGACGTCGGGGTCGACACCGATCCGGCCACCGCCGAAGGCCTCGCCGGACAGCTTCAGCAGGACGCGCTTGTAGGCGGGCAACTCACCACTCCTCGATCGGTGCCGGTCTCTGCCGGGCGGCCGCGTGCCGGACCCCGGATACGGACGTGCGCCGCCAGGTCACCCCGGCGGCGCACGTCACTCTAGTGCTCGGATCAGACCCCGGCCTCGAAGCGGACGAAGCGGCTGACGCTCACGCCGCCGGCCTCGAGCACCTGGCCGACCGACTTCTTGTCGTCGGAGACGTAGGGCTGGTCGAGCAACACGACGTCCTTGAAGAAGCCGTTCACCCGGCCCTCGATGATGCGCGGCAGCGCCTTCTCGGGCTTGCCCTCCTCGCGCGCGGTGGCCTCGGCGATGCGCTGCTCGTTGGCGACGACGTCGGCCGGCACCTCCTCGCGGCTGACGTAGCTGGGACGCATCGCGGCCACCTGCATGGCGACCGAGCGGACCAGCATCTCGTCCTCACCGGTGTACTCCACCAGCACGCCCACCTGCGGCGGCAGGTCGGAGGCGCGGCGGTGCAGGTAGACCGAGGCGGTGCCGTCGAAGTAGGCGGCGGCCGCGAGCTCGAGCTTCTCACCGATCTTGGCGGCCAGCGCGCTGATCGCCTCGGCGACCGTCTGGCCGCTGCCCAGGGTGAGCGCGTTGACCGCGTCCACGTCGCCGGCCTTGGCCTGGTCGGCGGCGGCGGCGATCTCGTCGGCCAGGGCGACGAACTCGTCGTTCTTGGCCACGAAGTCGGTCTCGGCGCCGAGCTGGACCAGGGCGTTGCCGGAGCTGGCGACGATCCCGTTGCTGGCCTCACGCTCCGAACCGCGCTTGGCGGCCTTGGCCTGGCCGGAGACGCGGAGCACCTCCACCGCCTTGTCGAAGTCGCCGTCGGCCTCGGTCAGCGCCTTCTTGGCGTCCATCATCCCGGCGCCGGTGGCGTCGCGGAGCTTCTTCACGTCCGATGCAGCGAACGATGCCATTGTTCCTCTTCTCGTGGGCCTGCCCGAGGCAGGCGTCGGGGACGGTCGGGCGTGCGGGAGCCGGGGCGCCCGCACGCCGGGTGGTCAGCTGTTCGAGATGGACCCGCTACCGGCCTCGCCGGTCTCGGCGCCGGTCGCCGCATCGGTGGCCGGGGCCTCCTCGGCGTCGGCGGCGGTCGCCTCGACATCGGTGGCCGGCACGTCGGCGGTCGGGTCGGACGCCTCGGCGGCGGCGGTCGCCTCGGCCGCGGGGGCCTCGGTGGCGGCCACGACCTCGGAGTCGGGGGTGGCGACGTCGGCGGCGTCGGCGGTCGGGGCCTCGGCCGCACCGGCCTCGGCGCCACCCAGCAGCTCGCGCTCCCAGTCCGGCATCGGCTCGGCCTCGGCCTCGGCGCCGGTCTGGCCGCCGGAGGAACGGGCCACCAGGCCCTCGGCGACGGCGTCGGCCAGCACCCGGGTCAGCAGCGCGACCGAGCGGATCGCGTCGTCGTTGCCGGGGATGGCGTAGTCGACCTCGTCGGGGTCGCAGTTGGTGTCGAGGATGCCGATCACGGGGATCTTCAGCTTGCGGGCCTCGTCGACGGCCAGGTGCTCCTTCTTGGTGTCGACGATCCACACCGCCTGCGGGGTGCGGGCCATGTCGCGGATGCCGCTGAGGGTCTTGGACAGCTTGTCCTTCTCCCGGCGCAGGATCAGCAGCTCCTTCTTGGTCAGCCCCGAGGCGGCGACGTCGTCGAAGTCGAGCTGCTCGAGCTCCTTGAGCCGCCCGATCCGCTTGCTGACCGTGCCGAAGTTGGTGAGCATGCCGCCCAGCCAGCGCTGGTTGACGTAGGGCATGCCGACCCGGCTGGCCTGCTCGGCGATGGCCTCCTGGGCCTGCTTCTTGGTGCCGACGAAGAGCACGGTGCCGCCCTTGGCGACGGTGTCCTTGACGAAGGCGAAGGCGCGGTCGATGTAGGTCAGCGACTGCTGCAGGTCGATGATGTAGATGCCGTTGCGCTCGGTGAAGATGAAGCGCTTCATCTTCGGGTTCCAGCGACGGGTCTGGTGCCCGAAGTGGACGCCGCTCTCGAGCAGCTGGCGGGTGGTGACGACGGCCATGGCCGATCCTCCTCGTTGGTGCGCGTGGCGCACCGTACGGTCTGTCCGGCGCCGAACCGTTCGGCACCGCCTGATGCAGACCCGTCCCGACCCTCGTGAGGGACCGTGGGGACTGGGGCCGCCCGCACCCTCAGGTCCGGAGCGGCGTCTCTGCATGCGAAGTCAACCCAGGTGGCTGGGTTGCTGCGGGAAGTCTACGTCGGCTCCCCCGTCCCCGCCACTCGGTCGTCGCCGCCCGCCGCCGCCCGCCGTCGTCCACAGGACGCCCGTCCTCCCGAGCACCGTCCACAGACGCCTCCGTCGGCCGACGGGTGGCGGCCGGACCGCCCATGGTCGGTCCATGCATCGAACCGTGTCCCGGCCCGGGCGGTGGTGGGCCGCCGCCCTGCTCCTCCTGCTGGCCGTCCTCTCCGCGGCCGCCCTCCCGGCCCGTGCCGAGCCGCGGTGGCCCGACCCGGCCGGCTGGCCGCTCGCCGGAGCACCCGTCGTGGTCCGGCCCTTCGACCCGCCGGCCGAGCGCTGGGGTGCGGGTCACCGTGGGGTCGACCTCGCCGGCACGGAGGGTGAGCCGGTGCGGGCCGCTGCCGCGGGGACGGTGGCGTTCGCGGGCATGGTGGCCGGGCGCCCGGTGCTCTCGATCGACCACGGCGGGCTGCGCACCACCTACGAGCCGGTCCGCGCCACCGTCGCCGTCGGTGCCCGGGTCCGGGCGGGCGACCCGGTCGGGGTGCTGCTCGCCGGGCACTGCCCTCCCGGCGCCTGCCTGCACTGGGGTCTGCGGCGGGGCGATGAGTACCTCGACCCCACGCTGCTGCCCACCGCGGTGGACGCCGACACCGCGTTGCGGCTGCTACCGGCGCGCAGCGTGGGCGAGGCCGAGCGGGCGGCCCGGGAGCGGCAGGCCGCGCCCTCCGCTCGGCCCGGACCACCCGGCACGCCCGGCCGGCACGGGTTCGTCGCCCCGTCCGACGGTCCGCTCACCTCACCCTTCGGGCCCCGGCTGCACCCGGTGCTCGGCGTCCGCAAGCTGCACGACGGCACCGACTACGGCGCGCCCTGCGGGGCCCCGATCCGCGCCGCGCAGGACGGCACGGTGGTGCAGCGCGACGTCAACGCCGGCTACGGCAACCGGCTGGTGGTCGACCACGGCGACCTCGGCGGGCACCGCTTCCGCACCTCCTACAACCACGCGATGGACTGGTCCGTCGCGGTGGGTGAGCGGGTGCGCCGGGGGCAGGTGGTCGGTCGGGTGGGCACCACCGGCTACTCCACCGGCTGCCACCTGCACCTGATGATGTGGGTGGACGGTGGGCTGGTCGACCCGGCGTCGTGGCTGTGAGCCGGTGCCGGCCGGCCGCCCGGGACGGGTCAGGCGGAGACGGCGGGCAGGTGCTGGTCGGCCCAGCGCCGACCGGGCTCGGGGTCGACGCCGAACCGCGCGGCGTAGGCCTCGTGGATCTCGCGCCAGTGCCGGTGGGCGTCCTCGTCGCTGAGGTGGCCGCCGGCGAGGTGCGGCTCGAGCCTCGACAGGTAGGTCTGCCAGCCGGTGGCGGTCTGGGCGGCCGGCAGGTCGTCGATGACGTGGACGAAGACCAGCCGGCAGCCGGCCCCGTCGGGGTGCAGCTCGAAGCTCTGCGGCTGCCCGGCCATCACCCAGGCCAGCCGGTGCGGCGGACGGATCTCGGTGATCTCGAGGGTGGCCCCGCCGAGGTCGATCGTCTCCCCCTCGGCCGGTCCCCAGTCAGCGGCACCGGGGAAGAAGCGGCGCAGCTCCTCGGGCGTGCTCACCGCCTGCCACACGCGCTCGACGGGGTGGGCCAGCGTCAGCTCGAAGCGCAGCGTCGGGCGTCCGTCGGTCGTCTCCAGCGTGCCGTAGGCCAGGTCGTGGGTCATCGCTCGTCCTCCCATGTCGTCGGTGCTCTCACCATAGGCAAGCGTTCACTTGCCTGTCAATGGTTCGCGGGACGCGGGGCATGAGGAGGGTCACTGCTGCAGCAGGCCGCGGACGACCGCGTCGACCGTGCGCGCGGCGGCCGCCCGCCGCTCCTCCGCCGGCACCTCGCGCAGCGGGCCCTGCAGCGCCAGCAGGGCGAAGCCGTGCACGGCCGACCAGCACGGCCACTCCGCACCCGGCCGGCGGTCCGGGTGCAGCAGGCCGGCGGCGACCAGGTCGTCGAGCGCCTCGACCAGCCTGCGCAGCGGCGGCGGCAGCGAGCCGGCGGGGCGCCCGAGGTCACCCGCACCCGCCAGCCGGGGGGTCGCGAAGGCCACCTCGAACCAGCCGGGCTCGCGCAGCGCGAACTCGATGTAGCCCAGCCCGACGGCCCGGAGGCCCGCCACCGCGGCATCGGGGTCGTCCGGAGCGGGTCGCGCCGGCGCGGCCATCTGCTCGGCCATCCGAGCCTGCACCTGCTCCACCACCGCGGCGAGCAGCGCGTCCCGGTCGGCGAAGTGGCGGTAGGCGGCGTTCGGGGACACCCCAGCCCGGGCGGTCATCTCGCGCACCACCAGCGCGGCCGGCCCGCCGGCCCGGGTCAGCTCGAGCGCGGCCTCGAGCAGGGCCTGGCGCAGGTTGCCGTGGTGGTAGGCCGTCCGGGAGCGCGGCACCGGTCCTCCGATCCGGGTCGTGGTCAGCGCGGGTCGACCCTTGACGGCGGCCGGAACCCGATGTGTACGCTGTCAACATATCCGGTCGGCGATCTGCGGACCGCGGCGCGTCTCGAGCGAAGGAGCAGAGATGACCACGTCAGCCACCCCTCCCGGCACGACCGCCCCGCCCGGCCCGACCGCACCGGCGCTGCCGCCCGTGGTCGCGGAGGAGCGGTGGCGTGAGCAGCTGGCCGAGCTGCGCCGCCGCGAGAAGGCCGCCACACGCGAGCTCGACGCGATCGCGGCCCAGCGGCGCCGGCTGCCGATGGTGCGGATGCCCGAGTACACGCTGGTGGGGGCGGAGGGACCGGTCCGGCTGGTCGACGTCTTCGCCGGCCGCTCCCAGCTCATCACCTACCACCACATGTGGTCGCCAGGCGCGCAGTGGCAGTGCGGGGGGTGCACCGGGTTCACCTCCCAGTACACCCGGCTGGACTTCCTCGACACCTACGACGCCCGCTTCGTCGTGGTCACCCAGGGCGAGATCGGCGAGGCGCTGGCCTACCGGGAGAAGGTCGGCAACCGGATGGAGTGGTACTCCACCGCCGGCAGCAGCTTCGGCGCCGACGTCGACGCCCCGCCCGGGGGCGGGTTCGCCGTCAACGTCTTCCTCCGCGACGGCGACACCGTCTACCGCACCTGGCACACCACCGGCCGGGGCACCGAGCAGCTCAGCCACACCTTCGCGCTCATCGACCTGCTGCCCTGGGGGCGGCAGGAGCCGTGGCAGGACTCGCCCGCGGGCTGGCCGCGCAACGAGACCTACGAGGGGTGGTTGGACTCCCCCGACATCGCCCGGCTCTACGGACCCGGGGACGGGGTCGCCGAGCAGCGCTGACGCACCACCCAGACGGGCGCTCACGCCCGGGGGTGGGCCTGCTCGAAGGCGGCGCGCAGCCGGTCGGTCGTGACGTGGGTGTAGATCTGCGTGGTCGCCAGCGAGGAGTGCCCGAGCAGCTCCTGCACGCTGCGCAGGTCGGCCCCGCCCTCCAGCAGGTGGGTGGCCATCGCGTGCCGCAGCCCGTGCGGTCCGAGGTCGGGTGCGCCCTCCACCCCGGCCAGGGCGCGGTGGACGATCCGGCGGACCACCCGCGGGTCGATCCGCGCACCCCGCTCGCCGACGAAGACCGCGGCCCCGGCGGCCGGGGTCGCGAGCCGGCCCCGGACGTCCAGCCAGGCCTGCAGCGCGGTCCAGGCCGGGCGGCCGACCGGGACCACCCGCTCCTTGTCGCCCTTGCCGAGCACCCGGACCAGGTGCCGCTCCCCGTCGAGCTGGTCGAGGTCGAGGCCGCACAGCTCCGAGACCCGGGTGCCGCAGGCGTAGAGCATCTCCAGCAAGGCCACGTCGCGGCGGGCGACCGGGGTGTCGTCGGCGCCGACGGCCTCGATCGCCCGGCTCAGCATCCGCTCGGCGTCGCGCTGGTCCAGCGTCGGCGGCAGCCGCCGTCCGCGCCGGGGCGAGCGCAGCGCCTGGGCCGGGTCGTGCGGGATCCGGCCGGTGCGGTGCAGCCAGCCGAAGAACCCCCGGACCGCGGCCGCGCGGCGCTGCAGGGTGCTGCGCTGCATCCCGCGGCTCTGCTGGTTGGCCAGCCAGCTGCGCAGGTCGGGCAGCCCGACCTGCTCGAAGCCGGTGCGGCCCAGCCGGTCCAGGTGCTGCACCAGGCCGTCCAGGTCGCCGGCGTAGGCGCGCAGGCTGTGCGCGGACAGGTGCTGGTCGAGCTCGAGCGAGCACAGCCAGTCCGCGCGGGCGGCCCGGGCCCACCCCGGCCCGGCGGCGTCGTCGCTGCTCGACGGCTCGTTCACGCGGCGATCGTAGGCCGCCCGGTGGCGGTGCGCCGGTATAGCCTCGCCGGCATGGCTGACGACCCCGCGACCTCCGGCGACCCCTCGATCCTCGTCGGCTCGGCCGTCTACGTCGGTGGGTACACCGGCGAGGACGTGCAGCGTCGCGGCGTCGAGGCCTACCGGTTCGACACCGACCAGGCCGACCGGCTCGCCCTCACCGAGCTGGCGCCGGTGCCGCTGAGCACCCCCAGCTTCCTCGTCGCCCACCCCGACCGACCACTGCTCTACGCCGTCGGCGAGACCACGCCCACCACGGTGAGCGCGCTGCGCATCGCTGAGGACGGCTCGCTGGAGCTGCTCAACACCGTGGTCTCCGCCGGTGCGGGCGGGTGCCACCTCGCGGTGGACGAGACCGGGCAGTACGTGCTGGTCGCCCACTACACCAGCGGGTCGGTCTCCACCTTCGGCATCGCCGCCGACGGGCGGCTGTCGGAGGAGCTGGACCACCACGCCTTCTCCGGCAGCGGGCCGCACGCCGACCGCCAGGACGGACCGCACGCCCACCAGGTGGTGCCGCACGAGGGACGGGTCCTGGTCTGCGACCTCGGCACCGACCAGGTGCACCAGCTGCGGCTCGACGTCGAGGGTCACCTCCGGCTGGCCGCCGACCCGATCGCCCTGCCGGCCGGCTCCGGGCCCCGCCACCTGGTGGTCAGCGGCGACCACCTCGTGGTCGCCTGCGAGCTCACCGCCCGGCTCTGGCTGGCCCGGCGGGTGGACCACCGGTGGCAGGAGCTGGGCTCCTGGCCCAGCACCAGCGCCACCGCTGCGGAGTGCTTCCCCTCCGCCCTCCGGCTGCAGGACGGCCAGGTGCTGGTCGGCAACCGCGGGCCCGACACGGTCGCCGTCTTCGACCTCGACACCGAGCAGGGCCGGCTGGTCGAGGTGGCCGAGCTGAGCACCGGAGGACGCTGGCCGCGCGACCTGTGGTGCAGCCCCAGCCACCTGTGGGTGGCCAACCAGAACTCCGACGCGGTGGTGGCCTTCCGCCGCCCGCGGGACCCGGACACCGGCTACGTGCTCGACTTCGAGATCCCGACCGCCGCCCCGGCCGTCGTCCTCGTCCGCGACGTCGCCGCGGCCGCCGGGTAGCATCGCGGGTCGGCCCCGTCGCCGAGACGACCCACGCACCACGGAGGAACGACCCGCATGACCAGCCTGGACCTGACCACCGGCGGCACCGTGCTGCCGATCACCCGGTGGGGCACCCCGGTGATGCACGCGGCGACCCGGCCCGTCACCGCGTTCGACGACGACCTGCGTGCCCTGGTCCGGGACATGTTCGCCACCATGGCCGCGGCCGAGGGCGTCGGGCTGGCGGCCACCCAGGTCGGCATCGACCTCGCCGTCTTCGTCTACGACTGCCCCGACGCCGACGACCGCCGCCACACCGGGGTCTTCTGCAACCCGCGCGTGACGCTGCCCTCGGGCCGGGACCGGCGGCTGGAGTCGGCCGACGAGGGCTGCCTGTCCTACCCCGGCGCCTGGGCCCCGCTGTCGCGTCCGGACCAGGCGCTGTGCCAGGGCCAGGACCTCGACGGCCGCGACGTCGAGCTGGTCGGCACCGGCCTGCTGGCTCGCTGCCTGCAGCACGAGACCGACCACCTCAACGGCACGGTCTTCGGCGACCGCCTGCCGGGCCGGATCCGCAAGAAGCTCACCGCCCAGCACGAGTCGATGGCCGACCGCTACCCGGCCGACTGGCCGGTCTCGCCCAGGCGTCCGGTCGAGACCACGCCGACCAGCGCCGGCTGACCGGCGCCGGCCCTCAGCAGGTGGCGTCGTCGGGTCGCACGAAGCCCGCCGCCGCGAGCCGCCGGGCGACCTCGTCGCGCTCCACCCGCTCCCCCACCGTCGGGTGCGCGGCCACCGGGGCGACCGCGTGCACCACGGTGTCCGGCAGCACGTGCACCACCGCGAGCGCCTGCTCCCCGTCCTGACCGCGGGTGCCACCACCGGCGGCCAGCAGGTCCTGGGTGTAGGCCAGGCTGCTGGCGGCGTGCACCGGCACCCCGGCGAGGGTCGCCGACAGCGGATGGTGCACGTGCCCGGACAGCACGGCGCGGACGTCGGTGCCGTGCAGCACCTCGGCCAGCCGCTGCTGCCCGCGCAGCTCGACGGTCAGCGCCAGGTCGAGCACCGTCGGCGCCGGCGGGTGGTGCACCACCAGCACGGTGCCGTGCTCGGCCGGCTCGGCCAGCAGCCCGGCCAGCCAGGCCAGCTGCGCCTCGGCCAGCTCACCCCAGTGGGCGCCCGGCACGCTGGAGTCGAGCACCACCAGCCGCAGGCCGCCCAGGTCGTGCACGCCGTGCACCGGCGCGTCGGCCCCGTCCGCCGCGCCGGGGTCGGTGCCCGCGGCGGCGTCGTGCAGCAGCTCCCGGCGCAGCGCGGCCCGGTCGTCGTGGTTGCCGCAGCCCACCACCACCCGTGCGCCGAGCCGCTCGGCCACCGGCCAGACCATCGCGCGCAGCCGGCGGTAGGCCTCCGGCTCCCCGCGGTCAGCCAGGTCGCCCGACAGCACCAGCGCGTCGGGTCGTACGCCGGAGGCCTCGAGCCGCTCCAGTGCACGGGCCAGTGCCCGGTCGGCGTCGACCACCCCGTAGAGCAGTGCCCCGTCACCGGTGAGGTGCAGGTCGCTCAGATGGGCCAGCACGGCCAGCGGCCGCGGGTGCTCGGTCACGGTCATGCCGTTCCCCTCTCCGTCAGTGTGCGGCCCACGACCAGCTCCCCGCGCCAGCCGCGGTGGGTCGGCAGGGTCAGCTCCTCCCCGCCCAGCAGGGCGGCCAGCCGGTCCACCGCACCGGTAGCAGCCTCCTCGACCGGCATCCGCACCGTGGTCAGGCCCAGCAGGTCGATCCCGGGCATCCGGCCGTCCCAGCCGGTGGTCGAGGCGCTCAGCCCCCGGGCGGCCAGCCCCCGCAGCACCGCCAGCTGGCGGACGTCGGAGGTGCACAGCACGGCGCTCGCGCCAGCGGCCACCGCGTCCAGGGCGGCGGGGACGCCGTCGGCCGGGTCGGGCCCGGTGCGCAGCCGCCGCACCGCCACCCCGGCCAGGGCGCGCTCCAGGTCGTCGCCCCGCCGGTGCTCGCCGTAGGAGGTCTCGGCGGAGGCGCCCAGCAGCACCACGTCGCGGTGGCCCAGCGCCACCACCCGCTCGGCCAGCAGGCGGCCGTGCCACTCCTCGTCGTAGGACTCGGCGTGGATCCGCGGGCTCGCCTCCGGACGTCCGACCCGCACCATCGGCACCTCGGCGGCGAACGGTTCGAGCCGGGCCGAGTCGACCCCGCCGGTGGCGACCAGCAGGCCGGCCACCCGCATGCCGAGCAGCCGGCGCAGCGCGAGCACCTGCCGCTCGCCGCCAGGGTCGGCGCCGATGGTGACGGTGACCAGCTCGAGCCCGGCCGCGGCGGCGGCCACCTCGAGGGCGGAGAAGAGCTGGCCGTAGACGGGGTTGGCGGCGTCGCGCAGCATCAGCCCGATCGCTCCTCCACGGGCGCCGGAGGCCAGCTCGGTGGCCATCAGGTTGGGCACGTAGCCCAGCTGCTCGGCGGCCCGCTGCACCCGTTCGCGGGTGCTGGCCGCGATCCGACCCTGCCCACGCAGCGCGCGGGTGGCGGTGGCGCGGGAGACGCCGACCGCCCGGGCGACGTCCTCGATCCGCACCCCGAGGGCGCCCTGGTCAGCCACGGGCGGTCCCCGTCGGCCGGCGGCGGTAGACCGCCCACAGCACCAGCCCCTGCACCACCATCAGCAGCACCGTGTAGACGAAGGTGGTCCCCATCGACTGCACCGCCGACTCGCCCTCGGTGGACTGCTTGATCGCGATCCCCAGCGGCTCGAAGAGCGGGTGGTAGAGGAACACGGCGGCATCGTAGTCATCGAGCAGGCTGGTGAAGTTGAGCGCGGCGACGGCCGCCATGGTGGGGGCGATGACCGGCACCACGACCCGCCGGACGGTGGTCAGCTGGCCGGCGCCGAGGATGCGGGCGGCGTCCTCGACCTCGTCCGGGACGGCGGCGAAGGCGGCCTTGAGCAGCCGCAGCGTGAAGGGGATCTTCACCACCACGTAGGCCACCCCGAGCAGCACCACGGTCCCGGTGAGCACCTGCTGGGCGGCCAGCAGCCGCGGCCGGTCGAAGGTCATCACCAGGCCGAGGGCGATGAGGATGGTGGGCAGGATCCACGGCAGGTGCAGCACGTACTCCAGGGCCGAGGCCATCCAGCTGCGCCACCGGCTGAGCAGCCGGGCGACGAGCACCATGGCGAGCACGACCACCACCGAGGCCAGCCCCGAGTAGACCACCGAGACCACGAACGGGGCGAGGGCGCCGGCGTCGGTCAGCACGGTCACCCAGTGCTCGACGGTCAGGTCACCCAGACCGATCGACCCCGCCATCACCGCGCGCGGGTCGACGAAGGAGAAGACGACCGCGCACAGCACCGGCACCACGTAGACCACCCACAGCGCCCAGGCCAGCACCTGCACGAGCACCGAGCCCCAGCGGGTGCGGAACGGTTGCGGGGCGATCGGGGTGGCGACCTTGGCCACCGCGAAGTAGGTGCCGCCGCGCTCGACCCGGTTCATCAGCGCGAGCAGGACGATGGTGGCCAGGCCCAGCAGGATCGCCAGCAGCGCGGCCACGTCGCGCGAGCTCTCCGAGCGGGCGAAGGTGAGGATCATCGGGGCGACGGTCTGGAAGTCGCGTCCACCCAGCACCAGCGGCGCGGTCAGCGCGCCGAGCCCGGTGAGGAAGGTCAGCACCGTGACGGCGAAGATCATCGGCCGCAGGCTGGGCAGCACCACCCGGCGCAGCACCGTCGTCGGCGAAGCGCCCATCAGGCGGGCGGCCTCGACCGACTGCGCGTCGATGCCCGCGAGCGCGGCGGAGAGGAAGAGCATGTGGTTGGTGGTGGTGGCGAAGGTCATCACCAGCACCACCGCGACGAACCCGGAGAACCAGTCGCGGTCGAGGTCGGGGTACCACCGCGCCAGCGCGTTGGTGACGAACCCGTAGCGGCCGTAGATGAAGCTGTAGCCGGCGGCCAGCACGATGCCGCCGTAGACGAAGGTGGTGGCGTAGCCCAGCCACAGCACCCGGCGGGCGCGGACCCGGAACCAGCCGGTGACCAGCACGATGAACACCCCGACGACGTTGACCGTCACGGCCAGGGTGGCCGCCAGCAGCACGCTGTGACCCAGCGAGCGCAGCGCCCGCTCGCTGGAGAGCAGCCGCTCGAAGGCGCTCAGGCTGAGCCGGCCGTCGGGGGCGAAGGTGGCCTGCAGCAGCGTGACGTTGGGCAGCACGAGGAAGGCCGCGGCGAACCACAGCGTGGCCACCAGCACGACCACGCCGAGCGGGCTGCTGAGCACGCGCCGGGTGCTGCCGCGGCCCCGGCGGCCCCGCCGCGGGCCGCCGGGTCGCACCGGGGTGAGGGTGTCGGCGCTCACCGCGCCGCCCCGAACCGGTGCACGCGGTCGGCGTCCAGGCCGACGGCTACCGGGTCGCCGAGGGAGAGGCCGGCCGCCGACGCGCTGGGCACCGCGGCCAGCAGCGGGTCACCGGCCAGCTCGAGCCCGACGAGGGTGGACGGGCCCCGGTAGGCCAGGGTGCGCACCACCGCGGCGGCGCCGCCGTCGACGGCGAGCCGGACGTGCTCGGGCCGCACCCAGACGTCCTCCTCGCCGTCCAGCCCGGCCAGCACCGAGCGCTGGGCGTCGGTGAGCCGGGTGGCCTCGCCGACGAAGTCGCACACCTGCGCGCTCGCCGGCTGCTCGTAGACCTCCCGCGGGGTGCCGACCTGGGCCAGCCGTCCCTCCGACAGCACCGCGATCCGGTCGCTGAGGGCCAGCGCCTCCTCCTGGTCGTGGGTGACGTAGACGGTGGTGATGCCGACCTCGCGCTGCAGCCGCTGCAGCTCCCCGCGCAGCTGCACCCGCAGCTTGGCGTCCAGGTTGGACAGCGGCTCGTCCAGCAGCAGGATCCGGGGCCGCAGCACGAGCGCGCGGGCGATCGCCACCCGCTGCTGCTGCCCACCCGACAGCTCGGCGACCCCACGCCGCAGCTGCTCGGGACGCAGCCCGACCTGGTCGGCGACCCGGTCGACCCGTTCGCGCTGCTCGGCCTTGGCGACCCGCTGCACCGACAGCCCGAAGGCGATGTTCTCGGCCACGGTCATGCTGGGGAACAGCGCGTAGCTCTGGAAGACCATGCCGACGCCGCGCCGCTCGCTGGGCACGTCGGTGACGTCGCGGCCGTCCACGTGCACCCGGCCGCTGGTGGGCTGGACGAAGCCGGCCAGCGCCCGCAGCGCGGTGGTCTTGCCGCAGCCGGACGGGCCGAGCAGGGTGAAGAACTCGCCCTCGGCCACCTCCAGGTCGAGCCCGTGCAGGGCGACGGAGTCGTCGTAGGCGACACGCAGCGCGTCGAAGCGGATCATCGGTCCTCCTGGGGACGGGGACGGCGGCCGGACCGCGGGGTCCGGCCGCCGTCGGGGCGGGTCAGGGCAGGTACTCCAGCTCGATCCGCTCGACCCACTCGCCGATGTGCTCGCGCACCACGGCGTAGTCGATGTCGGCCCGCTGGACCGAGCCGACCAGCTCGACCACCTCGGGGTTGGCCTGCTCGGCGGCGACCTCGTTGACCGGCATCGCGTCGAACTCCGCGGCGAAGGCGCCCTGCACCTCCGCGCTGCCGAACCAGTCGATGAACTCCGCCGCGCGCTGCTCCTGGTCGGTGCCGGCGATGATGCCGATCTGCTCGGTGACGTAGGGCACGCCGGAGGCCGACGGGACCACGGCGGTCTGGGTGCCGTACTCCTCGTCGCGGGAGAACACGCTGCCGCTGGGGATCACGCCGTAGTCGACCTCGCCCCGGTCGAAGCGGGCGTAGAGGTCGGTGCCCTCCACGGCGGGGTCGCCGTTGGCGAAGTAGGCCTCGACCGCCGCCCAGCCCTCGTCGGAGACCTGGCCCTGCTCGTCGGTGTAGGGCGCCAGGATGCCGGCGACCACCAGCTGCGGGGTGGCCTGGCCGAGGGAGGTGTTCACCTCGTACCGGCCCTGGAAGCGGGGGTCGATCCACAGCTGGCTGACGTCGGTCGGCACGTCGGTGACCCGCGAGCTGTCGTAGGCCATGAGGATGGCCTGGTCGACCAGCGGCCAGTAGGCGCCGTCGACCGGGTCGCCGGCCTCCGGCGGCACCTCCCCGGACCAGGTGGGCTCGTGGGCGGTGATCGCCTGCTCGGCCTTGAGCTGCTCGAAGTACATGGTGTTGAGGCCGTAGACCACGTCACCGACCGGGTTGTTGACCTCGGCGATGATGCGGTTGGTCAGATCGGCCCCGCCCAGCCCGACGATCTCGATGTCGAACCCGGCCTCGGCCGCCTGCTCGGTCACCCACTCGCCGCGGCCGTCGGAGTTGGAGTTCGTGTAGACCACCAGCGGCCCGCCGCCGGCCGGCGCCTCCTCTCCCTCCGGCGCGGCCGCTCCACCGCCACCGCACGCCGTCAGCGCGGCCAGCACCGTGCCGGCCAGCAGCAGGGCCGCCGGCCGACGCAGCCCGAGCCCGATCCGTCGTTCCATCGCTGTCTCTCTCCCTGCGACCCGGGGGTCGCCTCGCCCACTCGGAGGCCGCGTCACCACTGGTGCGGTCGCGCGACCGCACGCACTGTAGACCGGTGTCCGTGAACGTCAGGACCGACCCTGGTGAACGACAGGTGCCGGCCCGGAACAGCCTTCGTGACGGCGCCGGACGACGACGCTCAGGAGGCAGGGCCGAAGGCGTAGCAGGCCACCGCCGCTGCGGCCGCCACATTGAGCGAGTCGATGCCGCGGGCCATCGGGATCCGGGCCACCACGTCGGCCTGCTCGACCCACCGCCGCGACAGCCCGTCGCCCTCGGTGCCGAGCAGCAGCGCCACCCGCCGCCCCGGGTCGGCGGCGGCCTCGGCGGCCACCTCGGACAGGTCGCGGGCGTCGTCGGAGAGCGCGAGCGCCACCGTCCAGAACCCGGCCGACCGCAGGGTCGGCACCGCCTCGGCCCAGTCCTCCAGCCGCGCCCACGGCAGCGAGAACACCGCGCCCATGCTCACCTTGACCGAGCGCCGGTACAGCGGGTCGGCGGCCCGGGGCGCCAGCAGGCAGCCGTCGAAGCCGAGCCCCGCCGCGCTGCGCAGGATGGCGCCGACGTTGGTGTGGTCGACGACGTCCTCGCAGACCACCAGGCGTCGCAGGGTCAGCAGGTCGGCGACGGTGTGGCGCTGCTGGCGGTGCAGCGAGGCCAGCGCCCCGCGGTGCACGTGGAAACCGGTCACCTCCTCGGCCAGGGCCTCGCTGACGACGTACACCTCGACGTCGGGGTGCGCGGCCAGCAGGTCGGCCAGCCCCGCCAGCCAGCGCTCGGCGAGCAGGAACGACCGTGGCCGGTAGCCGGCCTCCAGCGCCCGCCGGATGACCTTCTCCCCCTCGGCGATGAACAGCCCCTGCTCGGTCTCCAGGTGCCGGCGCAGCGACACGTCGCGGAGCCGGACGTAGTCGGCCAGCCGCTCGTCCGCGGGGTCGTCGACCAGGACCAGTCGGGCCATCGGCGGCTCAGGCGGGACGACCGACGCGCGGACGGGCCCACCACACGGCCGCGCCCGCCAGCACCAGCGCGACCAGCAGCTGCAGCCACCAGCCGGCCGGCCAGAGCGCGGCGACGACGGCGGTCAGCGCGACCGCGCCGGCCACCGGCAGCAGCCGCCGGTCCGCCACCACCAGCCGGGCGGCGGCGAGCAGCGCGGCCAGCGCCAACCACAGCAACCAGGGGTGGTCGCCGAGGAAGTCGTTGAGGTTCACCGCCATCAGCGGGCCGTCGCCGACCAGCGGCCGCGCTCGTGGCGCAGCACGAGGTCGATCTCGAAGGTCTCGCTCATCGCCTGCTCGGTCAGGGTCTCGGCCAGCGGGCCGGCCGCCACCACCCGTCCGTGCTTGAGCAGCAGGGCGTGCGTGATCCCGGCCGGGATCTCCTCGACGTGGTGGGTGACCATCACGGTGGCCGGCGCCGTCGGGCTCGAGGTCAGCTCGCTCAGCGTGCGCACCAGGGACTCGCGGCCGGTGAGGTCGAGACCGGCGGCCGGCTCGTCCAGCAGCAGCAGCTCGGGATCGGTCATCAGCGCCCGGGCGATCTGCACCCGCTTGCGCTCGCCCTCGCTCAGCGTGCCGAAGGTGCGCTCGGCCAGGTGGTCGACCCGCAGCTGGGCCAGCAGCTCGTCGGCGCGCTCGTGGTCGAGGGCGTCGTACTCCTCCCGCCAGCGCCCGAGCACGGCGTAGGA
Organism: Desertihabitans brevis; assembly: GCF_003327535.1. Classification (NCBI taxonomy): domain Bacteria; kingdom Bacillati; phylum Actinomycetota; class Actinomycetes; order Propionibacteriales; family Propionibacteriaceae; genus Desertihabitans; species Desertihabitans brevis. The sequence continues at coordinate 35,629 of NZ_QOUI01000002.1, forward strand.
GGCCGAGACCACCACGTCGTGCACGCTCTCCGAGCGCGGCACCCGCTCGGCCAGCACGGCCGAGGTGACGCCGATCCGCGGCCGCAGCTCGAAGACGTCCACCATGCCGAGCAGCTCACCGAGGATCTCGGCCACCCCCGTGGTGGGGTGCAGCTGAGCGGCCAGCACCTGCAGCAGGGTGGTCTTGCCGGCGCCGTTGGGGCCGATCACCACCCACCGGTCGGCCTCGTCCACGGTCCAGGTGATGTCGTCGACCAGGGTGGCCGTGCCACGCCGGATGGTCACGCCTGCCAGGTCCGCCACTGCCGCCATGGGCACGAACCTACAAGATCGGCACCGGCTCCCGGGCCGGGTCGTTCGCCTACAGTGGCCGGATGCCGCGTCTCGCCGCGATCGCCCTGGCGACCCACCTCAACACCCTCCAGCACACCCCGCTCAGCGCCGAGGTCGCGGCCTCCCAGATCGCCCACGGCGACGTCGCCCACCATGTGGTCGACGCCGACGGCCTGCTCGGGCTCGACCCCCTCCGGGCGACCGACCTGCTCGACGCGCTGCGCGCCGTCCAGCTGCTGGCGCCGGGCTCCTGGCTGCTGGCGCTGCCCCGACCGGGGGCGCTCGGGGTGCTGCGCGGCCCGGTCGAGCTCAACTCGGCCGCGCTGGAGGCGGGGGCCGCGGTGGTCCACGAGGGCGGGGTGTGCGCCTTCGTGCCGCACCGCGTCGGCCCCGCGGTGCAGTGGCGGGTGCTGCGGGCGCACCGGCCCTTCCCGGTGCCGTCCTCGGCCGAGACCGAGCGGGCCCTGTCGACCGAGCTGCTGCGCGCCGCCGACGCGCTGGCCGAGCTGCAGGCCGCCTCCGGGCAGCGTCCGCAGCTGCTGGACGGGCCGGTGCTGGCCCCGGGCTACCCGGCCCGCCAGGAGCGGGCGGCCGAGCGCGCGCTGCGGCTGGTGCAGGTGACCGAGGCCGGACTGTCCGACGACCGGGAGGTGCTGCACTCCTTCGCGCTGCAGCGGCGCACCGAGCTGCTGCGCCGGCTGCACACCGTGGCCAGCGACGCGCTCTGCGCGGCCTGCGCCTGGCCGGCCGCCGAGCGGTGAGCGGCACGGACCGGCTGCTGGGGGCCACCGCACCGCAGGCTGGGGGCCTGGGTGCGCGCGGTCACCGGCGGCTGACCGGGTCGGACGCCGACCCGGGGGCGGCCGCCCGCGGCGAGCGGCGGTAGGCCGAGACGGTCGGCTCCCCGGCCAGCCAGAACCGCCAGGGTCGGTCGGCGGCCAGGCTGACCCCCACCCGCGGCCCGCTGAGCACCCGGGCGGGGTCGACCGGCGTCCCGGGCTCCAGCCGGGGCGGCGGGTCCTGCTCGAGGTCGGCGCCCAGGTCGGCCGGCACCAGGCCGAGCGCGGAGCAGAGGTTGCCCGGCCCGCGCGCCAGCCGGACGTCGTCGACGCCGCCCCGGCGCGCCCGGGCCAGGTCGTGCCCGGCCACCACCTCCCCGGCGCGCAGCAGCACCGCCTGGCCCTCCTCCGGCTCGCCGGTGACGACGTTGGCGCACAGGTGGATGCCGTAGGAGCGGTAGAGGTAGAGCCGTCCCGCCGGGCCGAACATGGTCTCCGAGCGCGGGGTGCGCCGGTACGCGTGCGAGGCGGGGTCGTCCGGTCCGGCGTAGGCCTCCACCTCGGTCAGCCGGACGCTGACGCCGTGGCCGTGCAGCACCGCCCCGAGCAGACCGCGGGCGGCGGCCAGCACGTCCGGCTCGTCCCCGGGCGCAGGTCGCTCCGCCGGCCGGGACGCGGTCATGCGCCGACCGCGTGCACCCCGCCGTCGACGTGCACGATCTCGCCGGTGGTGGCGGGGAACCAGTCGCTCAGCAGCGCGACCACCGCCTTGGCGGTGGGCTCGAAGTCGGTGGCGTCCCAGCCGAGCGGGGCGCGCTCGCTCCACACCTCGTTGTACTTCTCCGTGCCCGGGATGGCCTTCTTGGCCAGGCTCTCCAGCGGCCCGGCGGCGACCAGGTTGCTGCGGATGCCCTCGGGGCCGAGGTACTTGGCCAGGTAGCGGCTGGTGCTCTCCAGGGCGGCCTTGGCCACCCCCATCCAGTCGTAGCCGGGCCAGGCGATGGTGGCGTCGAAGGTCAGCCCGACCACCGAGCTGCCGCGGGTCAGCAGCGGCCGGCAGGCCATCGTCAGCGACTTCAGCGAGTAGGCCGAGACCTGCACCGCGGTGCCGACGTCCTCCCAGGGGGTGTCGAGGAACTTCCCGCCGAGGGCGGTCTCGGGGTTGCCGAAGGCGATCGAGTGCACGATCCCGTCGAGGCGGTCGACGTGCTCGCCCAGCGCCTCGGGCAGCGCCGCCAGGTGGTCGGCGTCGGAGACGTTGAGCTCGAGCAGCGCGGGCTCGGTGGGCAGCTTCTTGATCACCCGCCGGGTGATGCCCATCGCGCGTCCGAAGTTGGACACCACCACGGTGGCGCCCTGCTCCTGGGCCACCTTGGCCGCGGCGAAGCCGATCGAGGTGTTGAGGGTGACTCCCGCCACCAGGACGTTCTTGCCCTCGAGGATGCCCATCAGTTCCTTCCCTGCCGTGCTGGATCGAGGTGGCGGCGCCGTCGGCGCCGCCGGAGGTGTCAGTGGCCCATGCCGAGGCCGCCGTCGACGGGGATGATCGCCCCGGAGACGTAGCCGGCGCCGTCGCCGGCGAGGAACTCCACGGTGGCCGCGACGTCCTCGACCGCGCCCAGCCGGCCGGCCGGGATGCGCGCCTGGTAGTCGGCCACCTGCTGCTCGCTCAGCCGGGCGGTCATGTCGGTGTCGATGAAGCCGGGGGCGACCACGTTCGCGGTGATCCCGCGCGAGCCCAGCTCGCGGGTGATCGAGCGGGCCAGGCCCACCAGCCCGGACTTGGAGGCGGCGTAGTTGACCTGCCCGGCCGAGCCGAGCTGGCCGACCACCGAGGACAGGAAGACCATCCGCCCGAAGCGGGCCCGCATCATCGCCTTCGAGGCCCGCTTGGCCAGCCGGAAGGAGGCGGTGAGGTTGGTCTCGACGACGTCGGCGAAGTCCTGCTCGCTCATCCGCAGCAGCAGGGTGTCGCGGGTGATGCCGGCGTTGGCGACCAGCACCTCCACCGGACCCAGCTCGGCCTCCACCGTGGCGAAGGCGGCCTCCACCTGCTCGGGGTCGGTGATCTCGCAACGCACCGGCAGCGCGCCCGCCGGGACGTCCCCGCTACGGTGGGTCGCGGCCACCCGGTGCCCGGCGGCGACGAAGCGTTCGGTGATCGCCCGCCCGATCCCCCGGCTGCCACCGGTGACCAGGACGGTCCGTGTCGTGTGTTCAGGCTGCGGCACCCGGTAACGCTATCGTCTGCGCGTGGAAATCCTCACCAGCCCAGAGATCTGGATCGCCTTCCTCACCCTGCTGGCCCTCGAGCTGGTGCTCGGGGTCGACAACGTCGTCTTCATCTCGATCCTCGCCAACCGGCTGCCGGAGTCGCAGCGCAAGCGGGCGCGCCTGGTCGGTCTGACCCTGGCGCTGGTGATGCGGATCATCCTGCTGTTCTTCGCCTCCTGGATCGTCGGGCTGACCGACACCCTGTTCGGGATCGGGCCGTGGGAGGCGCTGCAGATCAGCGGCCGCGACCTGATCCTCATCCTCGGTGGCGCCTTCCTCATCTACAAGGCCGTCACCGAGATCCACGCCAAGCTCGAGGGCGAGGACGGCCACGGCGACGGTGGCGGGAAGGCCGGCACCACCTTCGGCCGGGTGATCCTGCAGATCGTGCTGATCGACATCGTCTTCTCCCTCGACTCGGTGATCACCGCGGTCGGCATGGTGGACGAGCTGGCGGTGATGATCGCCGCGGTGGTGATCGCGATCGGCGTGATGATGGTGCTGGCCGAGCGGATCGGCGGCTTCGTCGACCGCCACCCGACGGTGAAGATGCTCTGCCTGGCCTTCCTCGTGCTGATCGGGGCGACCCTGCTGGCCGAGGGCTTCAACTACCACGTCAGCAAGGGCATGATCTACGGCCCGATCGCGTTCGCGATCGTCGTCGAGGCGCTCAACCTCGTCTACCGCGGCCGTGCCGCCCGCCGCAAGGGCGCCCAGCAGGAGCCGGTGCACCTGCGCTCGAAGTACGCCGAGCAGCAGGAGGGCTCCACCCTCACCCCGCCGGCCGAGGCGCTGGACGAGCGCTGAGCCGTCCGGGCCGGCGTCCTCACACGCTGACGTCGGCCCGCGGCCCGTCGGCCGGGCCCTCCTCCAGGGTGGCCCGGCCGAGCTGCTCGGCATGCAGCCGGGCGTACAGCCCACCGGCGGCGAGCAGCTCGGCGTGGGTGCCGCGCTCCACCACCCGGCCCCGTTCCATCCCGTAGATGACGTCGGCGGCGCGGATCGTGGAGAGCCGGTGCGCGATGGCGATGGTGGTGCGGTCGCGGGTCGCGCGCTCCAGGGCGTCCTGGACCAGCCGCTCGGTCTCGCTGTCCAGGGCGGAGGTGGCCTCGTCCAGGATGAGGATGCGCGGGTCCTTCAGCAGCACCCGGGCGATCGCCAGCCGCTGCTTCTCCCCACCCGAGAGCCGGTAGCCGCGTTCGCCGGTGACCGTCTCGTAGCCCTCGGCGAAGGTCATGATCCGGTCGTGGATGTTCGCCCCGCGGGCGGCGGCCTCGATCTCCTCCGCGCTCGCCCCCGGCTTGGCGTAGGCGATGTTGTCGCGGATGGTGCCGTGGAACAGGTAGGGCTCCTGGGTGACCATGCCGACCGCGTCGGCCAGCGAGGACGCGGTGAGGTCACGGACGTCGATCCCGTCGATCCGCACCGCCCCCTCGGTCACCTCGTGGAAGCGCGGCACCAGGTAGGTGGCGGTGGTCTTGCCCGACCCCGACGGACCCACCAGCGCGGCCAGCTGCCCCGGCTCGACGGTGAGCGAGACGTCCCGCAGCGCCCAGCCGTCGCCGGGGTCGGTCGGCCCGGCCATCCGCACCCCCGGCCCACCGAAGCGGTCGCCCTGCTCGGTGCCGCTCAGGGGTCGCGGTTCGGGGTAGCGGAAGCTCACCGCGTCGAACTCGACCCGCCCGGCCATGGTCTCGGGGTCGAGTCGGCGGGCGCCGGGGCGCTCGGTGATCGCCGGACGCAGGTCGAGGTACTCGAAGATCCGCCGGAACAGCGCCAGCGAGGTCTGCACGTCCAGGCTGACCCGCATCAGCGAGCCCAGCGGCTGCTGCAGCCGGGCCTGCACCGTGGTGAAGGCGATCAGGGTGCCCGCGGTCAGCCCGCCGCCCCCGGGCACGGTGCCGGTGACCATCAGCCCGGCGGCCAGGTAGATCAGGGCCGGGGTGATGGCGAAGAAGGTCTGCACCACCGCCATGAAGGTGCGCCCGGTCATCGCCTGCTCGACCTGCAGCCGCGTCTGGCGCCGGTTCGCCTCGCGGTAGCGCTCGGTCTCGGCCGCGGCCCGGTTGAACACCTTGGACAGCAGGATGCCGGAGACGCTGAGCGCCTCCTCGGTGATCGCGGTCATCTCCGCCAGCGACTCCTGGGTGCGCCGGGCCAGCCGCTGGCGCCGGCGTCCCACCCGCACCTGGATCCAGACGAACAGCGGGATCAGCGCGCAGGTGAGGACGGTCAGCTGCCATGACAGCAGCAGCATCGAGACGAAGGCGGCGACCACGGTCACCGTGTTGGAGAGGATGGCGGTCGCGACGTCGGTGAGGACCGTGCGCACGCCGCTGACGTCGTTGGACAGCCGGGACTGGATGGAGCCGGTCCTGGTGGCGGTGAAGAAGGCCAGCTCCATCCGCTGCAGGTGGGCGAACAGGTCGCCGCGCAGGTCGGCCATCGCGGAGTTGCCGATGATGCTGGTGAGGTAGTTCTGCCCGATCCCGACCAGTGCGGTGAGCACCGGGATGGCCACCAGACCGCCGACCAGCCAGGCGAGCAGGTCCAGCCGCGCCGGTCCGCCGTCGGTCGGGAAGAGCGCGGCGTCGAACACCTCGCGGGTGAGGAAGGGGCTGACCGCCGTGAGCCCGGCCGCGGTCAGCACGGCCAGCAGCACCAGCGCCATCCGAGCCCGGTAGGGACGCAGCAGGGAGGCGATCCGGCGCAGCACGCCCCGCTGCGGGGCGGCGATCTCCTCCTCGCTCAGGTGGGTGACGGTGATGCCGCGCGGCACAGCCAGCCCTCCTCCCGGGTCACGCCGGACCGGACGCCCGGCACCGACCCCGCGGGCACCCTACTCCCGGTCGGCCGGCCCGGAAGGCCTGCCGGAGAGCCACGTACGCTGACCGGGTGGCGCACCGCGACGACGACACACCCGTCATCACCCAGGCCTCCCGGGGCCGCTCGGTCGACGCCTCGCGCCGTCAGCGCAACTACCTGATCATGATGGGCATCCGGGTGCTCTGCTTCGTCGGGCTGTGGCCGGCCCGCAGCAACCCGGTGCTGGTCGTGGTGCTGCTGCTGGGTGCGGTGCTGCTGCCCTACCTGGCGGTGCTGCTGGTCAACGCCAAGGACCAGCGCTCGGTCGAGAGCACCCCACCGCCGGAGCGGACGGCGCCGGCCGACGCCGAGCCCCGGCCGGCCGTGGAGCAGGGCCCGGTGACCATCGAGGGCGAGGTGGTCGAGGACGACCCGTCCCGGCCGGCGCTGGAACCCCGGCGGCCCGGGACGCCGCCACCGCGACCCGGAGGAGGACCGTGAGCGACGTCGAGGAGCTCCCCACCACCTGCTCGGCCCGGGGCTGCCAGGCGCCGGCCGTGCACGACCTGCGGTGGAACAACCCGAAGATCCACACCCCCGAGCGGCGCAAGCACTGGCTGGCCTGCGAGGAGCACCGGGTCTCGCTGTCGGAGTTCCTGCAGGCGCGGGGGTTCCTCCGCGAGGTCGAGCCGCTCGGCTGAGGGGTCAGTCCGTGGTGTCCCGCTGGGCCGCGTGCTCGGCGTCCACCCGCTTCTTGATGCCCTTGAGCCCTGGGATGGAGCCGAGCATCTCGTTGATCTCGGTGACCACCCGCAGCACGTCGTGCAGGTCGGGGGCGACGTCACCGAGGGTGCTCATCACCGGCAGGACGTCCCGGCGCAGGTCACCCACCAGCCGCGGCAGCAGGTCGAGAGCCTCCACCACCGCCTGCACCTCGTGCGGGTCGGTGGAGTCGGCCAGCCGCGCCATGACGGGCTGCAGCCGGGTCAGCGACTCGGTGTAGGACCCCAACAGCTCCTCGGCCCGGACGCTGACCCCCTCGGCCCGCTCGACCACCGCCTGGGTGCGCTGCACGGCCAGCTCGGCCCCGGTGACCACCGCGTCGGAGCGGTCGAGCAGCCCCTCGGCGCGCTCGGCCGCCCGCTCGGCCCGCTCCAGCAGCGCGACCGTGCGCGGCAGCAGGGAGGTCAGCTGCTCGAGCGCCTCCGCACCACGACCGAGCAGCTCTGCGGGGTTGGGCGGCAGCGGCACTCGCATGGGCCCACGGTAGACCCGTCCCCGCCGGGCCCGGCGGTCAGCCGCCGATGGCCGACATCGGACGGTCGGGCTGGAGGAAGCTCGGGTCGTCGATGCCGTGACCGGGTCGCTTGGCCGCCAGCACGTCCAGCCAGCGGCAGGCGATCTCCTCGTCGTCCGCGCCGCCGCGCAGCAGCGGTCGCAGGTCGGACTCGGTGCGAGCGAACAGGCAGTTGCGCAGCTGCCCGTCCGCGGTCAGTCGGACCCGGTCGCAGGCGCCGCAGAAGGGGCGGGTCACCGAGGCGATGATGCCGACCTTGTGCGCGGTGCCGGCCACCCGGAACAGCTCGGCCGGCGCGCTCCCCCGCTCGGCGCGGTCGTCGACCAGGCGCCAGCGCCGCGACAGCGCGGTGTGGATCTCCTCGGCGGTGACCATCTCGCTGCGCTGCCAGCCGTGCTGGGCGTCCAGCGGCATCTGCTCGATGAACCGCAGCTGGGCGCCGACGTCCATCGCCCAGGCGAGCAGGTCGGCGGCCTCGGAGTCGTTGACGCCGCGCATGAGGACGGTGTTGACCTTGACCGGGGTGAGCCCGGCCGCGACCGCCGCCTCCACCCCGGCGAGCACGTCGGGCAGCCGGCGCCGGCGGGTCAGCCGGGTGAAGGTGTCGGGGTCGAGGGTGTCGAGGGAGACGTTGATCCGGTCCAGCCCGGCGGCGGCCAGCTCCTCGGCCCGGCGCGCCAGCCCGATCCCGTTGGTGGTGAGCGCGATCCGCGGCCGCGGCCGCAGCGCGGCGACGTCGCGGACCACCTCCAGCAGGTCGGGCCGCAGCAGCGGCTCCCCGCCGGTCAGCCGGATCGAGGTGATGCCGAGCATCCGGACGGCCACGTCGAGCAGCCGGCGCAGCTCCTCGGCGGTCAGCAGCTCGTCCTTGCCCAGCCAGTCCAACCCCTCGGCCGGCATGCAGTAGGTGCAGCGCAGGTTGCAGCGGTCGGTCAGGGAGACCCGCAGGTCGGTGGCGACCCGGCCGTGCCGGTCGCGCAGCGGGCGCGGCCAGGAGGCGGTCGGGGTCGAGGTCATGCGCCCGAGTCTAGGGAGCACCCCCAGGCGCCCCACCCCCCGGTGGCCGGGCGGCGGACCGGTGGCAGGATCGTCGCAGCCCCACTGCCGAGCGACGAGGAGCAGCGTGACCGAAGAGACCCGCACCCTCTTTCTGTGGATGGCCGAGCTCAGCGACACCCTCGGACTCGACATGGACCTCGACGAGGACTCGGTGCACGCGGTGCTCGACCTCGCCCGTGACGCCGCCCACCACGTCACCCGCCCGGCCGCGCCGCTGACCACCTTCCTGGCCGGGGTGGCCGTCGGCCGGGGCGCCAGCATCGGATCCGCGACGGCCAGCGCCACCCAGCTGGCGCTGACCAAGGGCGAGCACCCCTCGACCTCCTGAGCCCCGCCGTCGGGCGGCCCGCTCCGGCTGGGGTGGCGCCGGGAGCGCCACTACCCTGTCGGGGTGCAGCGGCTGTGGTTGCGCTGGCTTGTGCTGGCGCTGTTCTGTGTGGTGGTCGTCGTCGCCTTCGTCACCCTCGGCCGCTGGCAGCTGAGCCGGCTGGAGGAGCGCCGGGCCGAGAACGCCCAGGTCGAGGCGCAGCGGCAGGCGCCGCCGGTCGGCGTGGACGAGGCCCTCGGCGACGAGGTGGCCGACGCCGAGCAGTGGCGCCGGGTCGAGCTGACCGGGGAGTTCGACGCCGGCCAGCAGGTGCACGTCCGCAACCGGCGCAACGGGGAGGTGCGCGGGTTCGAGGTGCTCACGCCGCTGCGACTGGCCGACGGCCGCTCCGTCTGGGTGAGCCGCGGCTTCGTCGCCGAGACCCGAGGCATCCCCGAGACGCTGCCCGCACCGCCCGCCGGCGAGGTCGACGTGCTCGGCTGGCTACGGCGCAACGAGCAGGGCCGGGAGGCGCTGATCACCCCCGCGCAGGGCTCGGTCCGGCTGGTCAACACGCCGGCGCTGGCGTCCACCGTGCCCTACCCGGTGCTGACCACCGGCTGGGTGGCGGCCTTCGAGATCACACCGGTCGACCCGCAGCCCGGCTACGCCGCGCTCGACCCGGTGCAGCCGCCGGCGCCGACCGAGGGCAACCACCTCTCCTACGCCCTGCAGTGGTTCGCCTTCACCGCGATCGCGGTCGGCGGGGTGGTGGTGCTGGTGCGTGGCGACCTGAGGGAGCGCCGTCGCGAGCGGGCCGGTGCGCCAGACTGACCCCATGGACCTGCACCTCGCCGACCGCACCTTCGTCGTGACCGCCGCCTCCGCCGGGCTGGGCCGCGCCACCGCCAGCGCCCTCGTCGCCGAGGGCGCCCGGGTGGTGCTGGTGGCCCGCCGGGCCGACGTGCTGGCCGAGGTGGTCGCCGAGCTGGGCGAGGACGCCGCGGTGGCGCTGCCGGCCGACCTCTCCGACCCCGCCACCCCCGGCCGGGCCTGCGAGCTGGCGCTGAGCCGGTTCGGCTCCCTGGACGGGGCCCTGGTGAGCGTCGGCGGCCCGCCGCGCGGGGCCGCCCTGGCCAACAGTGAGCAGGAGTGGCGCGACGCCTTCGACTCGGTCTTCCTGGCCGCGCTGCGGGTCAGCCGGGCGGTGCTCGAGCACGCGACCCGCGACGACGTCGCGCTGGCCTGGGTGCTCTCCAGCACCGCCCGCGAACCGCTGCCCGAGATGGCCATCAGCAACGGGCTGCGTCCCGGGCTGGGGCTGCTGGTCAAGCAGCTGGCCGACGAGGTCGGGCCCCGCGGCGCCCGGGTGGTCGGGCTGATGCCGGGCACCGTGCGCACCGAGCGGATCACGGCCCTGCACGCCCACAGCGACGACCCGGAGCAGGCGATGGCCGACGCCGCCGCCACCATCCCGCTGCGCCGGTTGGGTGAGCCGGAGGAGTTCGGACGGGTGGCCGCCTTCGTGCTCTCCCCCGCCGCCAGCTACCTGTCGGGCTGCCTGCTCCCGGTCGACGGCGGCAAGATGCGCACCCTGTGAGGGCCCGCTGAGCGTGTCCGGGGGCGCCCTGGCGCTGGTGCAGCCGCTGCTGCGCTGCCCGGTGGCCGGTCACCGCGAGCCGCGCGGGCTGGACCTCCTCGACGGAGGCCGGCGGCTGCGCTGCGCGGACGGGCACTCCTTCGACATCGCCCGGCAGGGCCACGTCAACCTCATGGGTGGGGTGGCGGCCGGGGCCAACGCCGACACCGCCGCGATGGTGGCCGCCCGCGAGCGGGTGCACGACGCCGGGCTGCTCGACCTGGTCGGCGGGGCGCTGGTGGAGGCCTGCGCCGACCTCGGCGAGGCCGCCCGGCTGGTGGAGACCGGCGGCGGCACCGGACAGCACCTGGCCCGGGTGGTCGCGGCCGGGTCGCAGCGGGTCGGGCTGAGCACCGACGTCTCCACCGCGGCCGCCCGGCGCGCCGCCCGGGTGCACCCCCGGGTGGCCTCGGTGGTCGCCGACAGCTGGCGGCCCTGGCCGCTGCTCGACGGCCGGGTCGACGCGGTGCTGGTGGTCTTCGCGCCCCGCAACGCCGCCGAGGCCCAGCGGGTGCTCCGCCCGGGCGGCACCCTGGTCGTGGTCACCCCCGAACCGGATCACCTCGACGGGCTGCGCGGACGGGCCGGGCTGATGACCGTCCAGGCCGACAAGGCCGAGCGCCTCGACGAGCAGCTGGGTGGGCGCTTCGAGCCGGTGTCGCGACACGCCGAGCGGCGCCGGGTGGAGCTCTCCGACGAGGCCGCCGCCGACCTCGCGCTGATGGGTCCGAACGGGCACCACACCGACCGCGAGAGCCTGCTGCGACGGCGTCCGGGCGGGCCGGTGACGCTGTCTGTCAGGGTCGCGCGGTACCGTCGCAGCGGAGCGTGAGCGCTCGCCGCCCGACCCGCGGAAAACCCAGATATGGGGTACTTGCACGCGTGTGATTTCCAGATATAGTGGTTCTCACCGGCGGCCGATGCCCGCGCTCCGTGCCCCAGGCACCCTACGCGGACCGCACCTGACCCCGGGGGACAACCCAGTCGAGCGCGCGGAGCAGTGGTCCACCACCGCTGCCGTGGCACCCACACCTGCGACCACAGAGGGATGAGTCATGCACGCAGCCGAGCAGCAGATCACCGTCCAGAAGCGCGACGGCAGCCTGGTCCCCTACGACGGCTACGAGATCGCCCGCTCGATCGAGGACGCCAGCCGCGGGCTCGACGACCAGGTCACCCGGGCGACCCAGATCCAGTCCGAGCTCGAGATCACGCTGTTCGACAAGATCACCACCGAGCAGCTGGACGAGGCCGTCATCGGGGTCGCCCTGCAGAACGTCAAGGACGACCCGGCCTTCGACACCATCGCGGCCCGGCTGCTGGTGAAGACCCTGTACAAGCGGGTGCTCGGCGAGGGCGTCACGCTGACCAACGTCGCCCGCCGCCACCACGAGCAGTTCGCCGGCTACATCCACAAGGCGGTCTCCGACGGCCTGCTCGACCCGCGCCTGGGCGAGGACTTCGACCTGCTCCGGCTGGCCGGTGCGCTCGACCCGGCCCGCGACGACCTGCTGCGCTACATCGGCGTGCAGACCATGCGCACCCGCTACCTCATCAACGACTCCCGGCGCCAGCCGATGGAGACCCCGCAGTTCTTCTGGATGCGGGTGGCGATGGGGCTCTCGCTGAACGAGCAGGACCCGACGGCGGCCGCGCTGCAGATCTACGACGCGATGTCCTCCCTCACCTACCTGGCCGCGGGCTCCACGCTGGTCAACGCCGGCACCTCCTACGCCCAGCTCTCCAACTGCTTCGTCATGCAGATGGACGACGACATGGAGCACATCGCCACCTCGCTGCGCAACGTCATGTGGCTGACCAAGGGCACCGGCGGGATCGGGCTCTCGGTCACGAAGCTGCGCTCGGAGGGCTCGCCCATCCGCAGCAACAACACCACCTCGACCGGTCCGATCCCCTTCATGCACACCATCGACTCGAGCCTGCGCGCGGTCTCCCGCGGCGGCAAGAAGTTCGGTGCGCTGTGCTTCTACATGGAGAACTGGCACCTCGACTTCCCGCAGTTCCTCGACCTGAAGCAGAACTCCGGCGACCCCTACCGCCGGCTGCGCACCGCCAACACCGCGGTCTGGATCTCCGACGAGTTCATGAAGCGGGTCCGCGACGACGAGGTGTGGTACCTGTTCGACCCGCTCGAGGTGCCCGACCTGCCCGAGCTCTACGGCGCCGCCTTCTCCCGCCGCTACGCCGAGTACATCCAGAAGGCCGAGAACGGTGAGATGCGCCGCTTCAAGCGGGTCCGCGCCCGCGAGCAGTTCAAGGCGATCCTCATCACCCTGCAGAGCACCTCGCACCCGTGGCTGACGTGGAAGGACACCATCAACACCCGGGCGCTGAACAACAACACCGGGACGATCCACCTGTCCAACCTCTGCACCGAGATCTGCCTGCCGCAGGACCGCGACCAGATCGCGGTCTGCAACCTGGCCTCGGTCAACCTCTCGGCCCACCTCGGCGACGACCTGGTGGTCGACTGGGAGCGGCTGCGCCACACCGTGCGCACCGCGGTCCGCCAGCTCGACAACCTCATCGACATCACCATCAGCCAGGTGCCGGAGTCCGAGCGCTCCAACTCCGACCACCGTGCGGTCGGCCTGGGCGTGATGGGCTTCACCGACCTGACGGAGCGGCTGGGCATGGCCTACGACTCCGAGCAGGCGGCCGAGCTGATCGACGAGCTGATGGAGTTCGTCAGCTACCACGCGATCGACGCCAGCGCCGACCTGGCCCGCGAGCGCGGCAGCTACCGCACCTTCGAGGGCTCGCGCTGGAGCCAGGGCTGGGTGCCCTTCGACTCCCTCGCCGCGCTGGAGGCCGACCGCGAGGTGCCGGTGGCCGTCGACCGCACCATCCGGATGGACTGGGACGCGCTGCGCGAGAAGGTCCGTGGCGGCATGCGCAACTCGACCGTGCTGGCGATCGCCCCGACCGCCTCGATCGGTCTGGTCGCGGGCACCACCCCGGGTCTGGACCCGCAGTTCAGCCAGATCTTCAGCCGGGCCACCTCCTCGGGCAAGTTCCTCGAGGTCAACCGCAACCTGGTCGCCGACCTGAAGTCGCGCGGGCTGTGGGAGCAGGTGCGCGACGAGCTGCTGCAGGCCCAGGGCGACGTCACCCGGATCGCCTCGGTGCCCGACGACCTCAAGCAGATCTACCGGACGTCCTTCCAGCTGGCGCCCACGGCCTTCATCGAGATCGCCGCCCGGGCCCAGAAGTGGATCGACCAGGCGATCAGCCGCAACATCTACCTGGCCAGCCGCGACGTCAACGAGATGGTCGAGCTGTACTCGGCGGCCTGGGAGCGGGGGGTCAAGACCACCTACTACCTGCACATGATGCCGCGGCACACCGCCGAGCAGAGCACCGTCAAGATCAACAAGGCGGCCGAGCTCCGCGGTGGCAGCACCGGGTCGGCCGGTGGCGGTCGTCGGGGGTTCGGCGCCCGTACCGGCTCCCCGGCCACGCCGTCGGAGCGTCCGGCCTCCGGGCCCGGCGCAGCGCCGACCAGCGCCACCGGCGACGCCCCGCAGGCCCGGCAGGCGCCGTCCAGCGCGACGCCGGCCGGTCCCGCATCCTCCGCCCCGGCCCCGGCCCCGGCCGCGCCGGCCACGGGTGGTCCGGTCACCGGCGGCGTGCCGGGTGCGGCGGCGGGTCGTGGCTTCGGCTTCGGCCGTCGTCCCGGCCAGGCGCCCAGCGCGCAGGGCGGCGCCCCGGCGCGCCAGCCGCAGGCCCCCAGCGGGCCGTCGGCGGCGGCTCCGCAGGACACGGGCAGCCAGCCCGAGCCGCGTCGGGGCTTCGGCTTCGCCCGGGCCACCGGGTCTGCGGTAGCGTCGCCGGTCCCGCCCGCGGCACCGCCGTCGGCCACGCCCGCGCCCGAGGCCGTCGAGCGCACCGTCCAGGTCGAGCACACCGTCTCGGTCGAGCACAGCGAGCAGACCGTGCAGGTCGTGACGCCCGCCGTCAGCGCCGTCCAGCTGGACGGGTTCGAGCTGGACGTGGTCGACGGCACCGCCTGCCCGGTCGACCCGATGGAGCGCCTGCAGTGCGACTCCTGCCAGTGACCGCCGAGACCCCCTCCTCCGAGACGACTGGAGCATCCCGATGAGCATCAGCGACCAGACCGCCAGCACCGCCCCGGTCTCCGACGGCGGCTCGGCCTCGCGCGGCATCCTCGGAGCCGGCATCAGCGAGGGCCTGCTGCTCAAGCCGGTCCGCTACCAGTGGGCCCAGGACCTCTACGACCAGGCGGTGGCCAACACCTGGTTCCCCAACGAGATCCAGCTCGGGGAGGACCTGGCCGACTTCAACCGGATGACGGCCGAGGAGCGGCACGCCCTCACCTTCCTGATGAGCTACTTCAACCCCAGCGAGCTGCTGGTCAACAAGGCGCTGGCGTTCGGGGTGTACCCCTACGTCAACACCGCCGAGTGCCACCTCTACCTGGCCAAGCAGATGTGGGAGGAGGCCAACCACTGCATGTCGTTCGAGTACGTCCTCGAGACGTTCCCGATCGACCGCGAGGCGGCCTACAGCTCCCACGTCGACGTGCCGTCGATGGCGGCCAAGGAGGAGTTCGAGGTCCACTTCAT
The DNA here is from genome assembly GCF_003327535.1 of Desertihabitans brevis. NCBI lineage: Bacteria > Bacillati > Actinomycetota > Actinomycetes > Propionibacteriales > Propionibacteriaceae > Desertihabitans > Desertihabitans brevis. The sequence goes on from NZ_QOUI01000002.1 coordinate 50,729, forward strand.
CCGCCGGATGACCGAGCAGACCCTGGACATCACCACCGTCCACGGCAAGCAGGAGTTCATCCGCAACCTGGTGGCCTACAACGTCATCCTCGAGGGGATCTGGTTCTACAGCGGCTTCATGGTCGCGCTGTCGTTCCGGCAGCGGAACCTGCTGCGCAACTTCGGCTCGCTGATCGACTGGATCGTCCGCGACGAGAGCCTGCACCTGAAGTTCGGGATCAACCTGATCCTCACCGTGCTGGACGAGAACCCCGAGATCGCCACGGAGGAGTTCGCCGAGGAGATCCGCCAGATGATCATCGACGCGGTGGCCATGGAGGAGCGCTACAACCGCGACCTGCTGCCCAACGGCATCCTCGGGATGAACGCGGAGTACATCAACAGCTACGTCCGCTACCTGGCCGACCGCCGGCTGGAGGAGCTCGGCTTCGGGGCGCACTTCGGTGACGCCAACCCGGCGAAGTGGATGGCCACGGCCAACGACACGCTGCAGCTGGTCAACTTCTTCGAGGCGACCAACACCTCCTACGAGGTCAACGCACGCCAGTCCTGATCCTCGACCGACCCGGCCGCCGTCAGCACCTGCTGGCGGCGGCCGCGTCGTCCCTGGAGCGGGTCACTTGCCCTTCTTGGGCTTCTTGTCGCCCTTCTTCTTGCCCTTGTCCTTCTTGGCGTCGTCCTTGCCGCCGTCCTTCTTCTTGCCCTTGTCCTTGCCCTTGCCGTCCTTCTTGCCGCTCTTGGCCTTGGCGTCCTTCGACCGCCCCCGGCGCTCCTCGGCGGCGCTGTCCGGGCGGGCGGGCGTGGCGTCGGCCGGCTTCTCCGAGCCGCGGGCGTCGCTGTAGGCGGGGGCGACCGGCCCGGTGTCCTCGGACGTGGCGGGCGGGGTGATCCGGGTGGGCACCTCGGCGTCGCCGGAGTCGGTGACCACCTCGCGGGTGCTGGTGCGGGCCGGCGTCCGCTCGGCCGCGGTGTTCGGGGTGCGGCCCGCTCCGCGGCGGCCGCCCGCGCGGCCGGTGCCCGATCCGGTGGAGCGGGCCGGCGAGCGCCGGGTCGAGCCGGCCGGGCGCGCCACGGCCCCACCGCGGGAGCGGACGCTCACCCCGCTCTCCCGGATCAGCGCCTGCACGAACCCGTAGCTGCGCCCGGTGCTGTCGGCGAGAGCGCGGATGCTCTCACCGGCGGCATAGCGCTCACCGAGCTCGCGGGCCATGGTGGCGCGCTGGTCCCCGGTGATCCGTGCTCCTCGCGGGATGGCCATGCCTACCTCCTGGTGTCGATCACGTGATCGGCACCACTATGACGCAGCAGACCGGCGCCAGGAAGGGCGGTCAGGCCAGCGCGACGAGGTCGGCGTACTCGGGGCTCCAGAGGTCCTCGGTGCCGTCGGGCAGCACCAGCACCCGGTCGGGGTCGAGCGCCTCGACCGCGCCCTCGTCGTGGGTGACCAGCACCACCGCGCCGGCGTAGCTGCGGATGGCCTCCAGCACCTCGGTCCGCGAGGCCGGGTCGAGGTTGTTGGTGGGCTCGTCCAGCAGCAGCACGTTGGCGGCCGAGACCACCAGCATGGCGAGGCTGAGCCGGGTCTTCTCCCCACCCGACAGCACCCCGGCCGGCTTGTCGACGTCGTCGCCGGTGAAGAGGAACGAGCCGAGCACCTTGCGCACCTCGGTGTCGTTGAGGTCGGGCGAGGCCGAGACCATGTTCTCCAGCACGCTGCGGCTGGTGTCGAGGGTCTCGTGCTCCTGGGCGTAGTAGCCCAGCCGCAGCCCGTGGCCCGGCCGCACCTCACCGGTGTCGGTGGTCTCCAGCCCGGCGAGGATCCGCAGCAGGGTGGTCTTGCCGGCGCCGTTGAGCCCCAGCACGACGACCTGGGAGCCGCGGTCGATGGCCAGGTCGACCCCGGTGAAGATCTCGGTCGAGCCGTAGGTCTTGGACAGGTCGACCGCGGTGAGCGGGGTGCGCCCGCACGGTGCGGGCTCGGGGAAGCGGATCTTGGCCACCTTGTCCTGCACCCGCTCGCCCTCGATCCCGGCGAGCAGCCGCTCGGCGCGGCGCGCCATGTTCTGCGCGGCGACGGCCTTGGTGGCCTTGGCTCCCATCTTGGCGGCCTGGGTGAGCAGCTGGTCGGCCTTGCGCTCGGCGTTCTGCCGCTCCCGCTTGCGTCGCTTCTCGTCGGTCTCGCGCTGCTGCAGGTAGCGCTTCCAGCCCATCGCGTAGATGTCGAGCGCGGCCCGGTTGGCGTCGAGGTGGAACACCTTGGTGACACAGGCCTCCAGCAGCCCGGTGTCGTGGCTGATCACCACCAGCCCGCCCGGGTAGGTCTGCAGGAACCCGCGCAGCCACAGCACCGAGTCGGCGTCGAGGTGGTTGGTCGGCTCGTCCAGCAGCAGCGTGTCGGAGCCGGAGAAGAGGATCCTCGCCAGCTCGATCCGTCGGCGCTGGCCACCGGACAGGGTGCGCAGCTGCTGGTCGAGCACCCGCTCGGGCAGGCCCAGGTTGCTCGCGATCCGGGACGCCTCAGCCTCCGCGGCGTAGCCGCCGCCGGCCTGCAGCTCGGCCTCGGCCCGGGCGTAGCGGGCCATCGCCTGCTCGCGCACGTCCTCCTCGAGTGAGCCCATCTGCTCCTCGGCGGCGCGCATCCGGCGCAGTGCGGCGTCCAGCCCGCGGGCGGACAGGATGCGGTCGCGGGCCAGCACCTCGAGGTCGCCGGTGCGCGGGTCCTGCGGCAGGTAGCCGACCTGGCCGCCCGGGGTGACGGTGCCCGCCACCGGCTGACCCTCCCCGGCGAGGATCTTGGTCAGCGTGGTCTTGCCGGCGCCGTTGCGCCCGACCAGGCCGATCTTGTCCCCCGCGGCGACCTGGAAGGACGCCCCCTCCAGCAGGAGGCGGGCACCAGCGCGGACCTCGAGGTCACGGGCGACGAGCATGACGGGGAAGACCTTCTTCAGCAGGGTGGCAGGCAAACACGCCCATGATCCTCGCTCCTCCGGACGCGTTCAACTCCGTTCCGCGGGCGTGGGCCCGCCGGAAGATCTTGGCGAGCTCTCAGCCGGGGCGCGCAACGCGTGCACGCCGGCCCGGCGTAGTGCGGTCACGAGGCCCGAGAGGCGGGCCCCGGAAGGGAGACGACATGTCCACCGCACACCGCGTCCTCGCCGCCGTCGGGGCGCTCGCCACCGCGCTCGCGGCCAGCACCGTGCCGCTGGCCGCCACGGCCGCCCCGCTCGCCGACGAGGGACGGGTGACGGCCAACGGCGGCGTCGTGGTACGCCACGCCCCCGCCGTGTCCAGCCCGGTCGAGGGCCACCAGCCGCAGGGCCGCCGGATCCCGATCAGCTGCTGGGTGGACGGCACCGCCGTCGACGGGAACACCCGGTGGTACGCGCTGCCGCCCACGCTCAACGAGTGGGTCTCGGCCCGCTGGGTCGCCGTGGACGGCACCGTCCCCCGGTGCGCCGGCAACCAGGCCGCCCGCTCCGGGCGGACCAGCACCGCGCTGACCGTCCGGCGTGGACCGCACACCGGCGAGCAGTCGCTGGGGGTGCTGCGGGCCGGGCAGCGGGTCTCGCTGCAGTGCCGGCTGCCGAGCCAGCCGGTCGCCGGGAACGACCGCTGGTACAAGCTCGCCGGGGCGCAGGGCTGGGTCGCGGCGCGCTACGTCGCCAACGAGGGCCCCGCGCCCGCCTGGTGCACGGTCTGAGCCCGCCCGGTCGCACGACGCCCCACCCGGGAGCCGGGTGGGGCGTCGCGCGCGTCGGACCTCAGACGTTGTAGCCGAAGGCGCGCAGCTGCTCGCGGCCGTCCTCGGTGATCTTGTCCATGCTCCACGGCGGCATCCACACCCAGTTGATCGCCGCCCGGGTGACCAGGCCCTCCAGCGCGGTCTGGGTCTGGTCCTCGATCACGTCGGTGAGCGGGCAGGCCGCGCTGGTCAGCGTCATGTCGATCGAGGCCGAGCCGTCGTCGTCGAGGTGGATCCCGTAGACCAGCCCGAGGTCGACCACGTTGATGCCGAGCTCGGGGTCGACGACGTCCTTCATCGCCTCGGTCAGGTCCTCCAGGCTGGCCCGCGTGCTCGGGGCCGACCCGGCGGCCGGGTCGACCGTGTCGGGCAGGGTGTCGCGGACCAGGTCCGAGGGACGGGTCTCCTCGGCGGTGGTGTCCTGCTGGCTCATCTGCGTCTCACTCATCTCAGCCCTCCTCTGGGCGTCGGTCTCCGGCTCCGGCTTGCAGCACCGCGTCCTTGAACGCCGACCACCCCAGCAGAGCACACTTCACCCGGGCCGGGAACCGGGCGACGCCGGCGAAGGCGATGCCGTCCTCGAGGCGCTCCTCGTCCGGCTCCACCTGGCCCTTGCCCTGCATCAGGGTGAGGAACTCCTCGTGCAGCGCGAGCCCGGAGTCCACGTCCTTGCCGATGACCAGGTCGGTCATCACCGAGGTCGAGGCCTGGGAGATCGAGCAGCCGACGCCGTCGTAGGAGACGTCGGTGACGGTGTCGCCGTCGAGGTGGACGCGCAGGGTCACCTCGTCGCCGCAGCTGGGGTTGACGTGGTGCACCTCGGCGGCGAACGGCTCGCGCAGCCCGCTGTGGTGCTTGGCCCGGTAGTGGTCCAGGATGATCTCCTGGTACATCTCCTCCACGGCGCTGGTCATGGCGTGCCTCCGAAGAACCGGACGGTGTGGGCCACGCCCTCGACGAGGGCGTCGACCTCCTCCTGGGTGGTGTAGAGGTAGAAGGAGGCCCTGGTGCTGGACTGCACGCCGAGCCGCTCGTGCAGCGGTCGCGCGCAGTGGTGCCCGCCGCGGACCGCGATCCCCCGGCTGTCCAGCAGCTGGGCCATGTCGTGGGGGTGGACGTCGCCGACGGTGAAGCTGATCGCCCCGCCGCGGTCGACGGCCTCGGTCGGGCCGAGGACGCGCAGGCCGTTGATGCTCTGCAGCCCCTCCAGCGCGTAGCGGGTGATCGCCTGCTCGTGCGCGGCGACCTGCTCCATCCCCAGCTCGTCCAGCCAGTCCGCGGCCACCCCGAGCACCGCGGCCTCGGCGATCGGCGGCGTCCCGGCCTCGAAGCGGGCCGGCGGCGGCGCGTAGGTCGAGCCGGTCATCCGGACCACCTCGATCATCTCCCCGCCACCCAGGAACGGCGGCAGCGAGGCGAGCAGGTCGTAGCGGCCCCAGAGCACCCCGACCCCGGTGGGGCCCACCATCTTGTGGCCGGTGAAGGCCAGCAGGTCGGCCCCGAGGTCGGCGACCCGGGTGGGCAGCTGCGGGACGCCCTGGCAGCCGTCGACCACCATCACCGCCCCCACGCTGTGCGCCCAGTCCGCGATCTTGCGGACCGGGTGCACCGTGCCCAGCACGTTGGACACCCAGGCCACCGAGACGACCTTGGTGCGCTCGTTGATCAGCCCGTCGCGCTCGGCTGCCGCCAGGTCGAGCCGGCCGTCCTCGGTGATGTCGAACCAGCGCAGGGTGGCGCCGGTGCGCTCGCAGGCCAGCTGCCAGGGCACGATGTTGGAGTGGTGCTCGGCGACCGAGACCACCACCTCGTCCCCCTCGCGCAGACCGGCCCCGAGCGTGTGCGCAGCGAGGTTGAGCGCCTCGGAGGCGTTCTTGGTGAAGACGACCTCCTCCGCGCGCGTCGCCCCGATGAACCGGGCGATCCGGGAACGTCCGCCCTCGTAGGCCTCGGTGGCCTCCGCGCCCAGCTGGTGCATGGCCCGGGCCACGTTGGCGTTGTGCTCGCGGTAGTGCGTTGCGACCGCCTCGATCACCCGCTCGGGCTTCTGCGAGGTGTTGGCCGAGTCCAGGTAGCGCAGCGGGTGACCGGCCACCGTGCGGGCCAGGATCGGGAACTGCTGGCGGACCGCCGCCACGTCGTAGCCCGCCTCCGCCGTGGTGTCCTGCGTCGGCGCTTCGGCCGGCCGGGTCGGTGTCGTCGTCATGTCCTGCTCCTCTCCTCGCTCGTGGTGGCCGAGCCCGCCGACGGGCTCGCTCCGTGGTGCGCTCAGGCGCCGGCGGACTCGCGCAGGTAGCGGTCGTAGCCCTCGGCCTCCAGCCGCTCGGCCAGCTCCGGGCCACCCTGCTCGGCGACCTTGCCGCGCACGAACACGTGCACGAAGTCGGGCTTGATGTAGCGCAGGATCCGCGTGTAGTGGGTGATCAGCAGCACGCCGCGGTCGCCCTGGCCGGTGAACCGGTTGACGCCGTCGGAGACCACCCGGAGGGCGTCGATGTCGAGGCCGGAGTCGGTCTCGTCCAGGACGGCGAACTTCGGGTTGAGCAGCTCCAGCTGGGCGATCTCGGCCCGCTTCTTCTCACCGCCGGAGAAGCCCTCGTTCACCGAGCGCTGCACGAAGGAGGAGTCCAGCTGCATCTTCTCCATCGCGGTGGTGACGTCCTTGACCCAGGTGCGGATCTTCGGCGCCTCGCCGTCGATCGCGGTCTTGGCGGTGCGCAGGAAGTTCGCCACCGAGACGCCGGGCACCTCGACCGGGTACTGCATGGCCAGGAACAGCCCGGCGCGGGCGCGCTCGTCGACGGTCATCTCGAGCAGGTCCTCCCCGTCGAGGCTGACCGAGCCGGAGGTGACCTGGTACTTGGGGTGGCCGGCGATCGAGTAGGCCAGGGTGGACTTGCCCGAGCCGTTGGGGCCCATGATGGCGTGGGTCTCGCCGCTGCGGATGGTGAGGTCGACGCCGTTGAGGATCGGCTTGGGGCCTGACTCGGTCTCGACCTGGACGTGCAGGTCCTTGATCTCCAGGGTTGCCATGGTTGCGTGCTCCTAGGTTCGCGGGTGGTTCAGGCGGTGGGGGCGGCGGGGACGCCGACGGTGATCTCGAGCTCGCGCTCGACGGCCGCCAGCAGCAGCTCCTCCACCTCGTCGACGCCGATCCGGCGGATGATGTCGGCGAAGAAGCCGTGCACCACGAGCCGGCGGGCCTCGGTCTCGTCGATGCCGCGGCTGCGTAGGTAGAACAGCTGCTCGTCGTCGAAACGTCCCGTGGTGGAGGCGTGCCCGGCACCGGCGATCTCACCGGTCTCGATCTCGAGGTTGGGCACCGAGTCGGCCCGGCAGCCGTCGGTGAGCACCAGGTTCCGGTTCGACTCGTAGGTGTCGATGCCCTCGGCGGCCTTGCGGATCAGCACGTCGCCGATCCAGACCGCGTGCGCGCCGGCGCCCTGCAGGGCGCCGCGGTAGTCCACGTTGGACTCCGACTTCGGGGTGTTGTGGTCGACGAACAGCCGGTGCTCGATGTGCTGCCCGCCGTCGACGAAGTACAGCCCGAGCAGCTCCGCGCGCCCACCGGGGCCGGCGTAGCTGACGTTGGACTGCAGCCGGACCACGTCCCCGCCGAAGGAGACCGCGATGTGCTGGTAGCTGGCGTCGCGGCCGACCCGGGCCTCGTGCTGGCCGGTGTGCAGGGCGTCGGCGTCCCAGTCCTGGACGCTGATCACCGTGAGCCGCGCGCCGTCGCCGACGACGACCTCGAGGTTGGCGTTGTGCTGGGCGCTGCCCTGGTGGTGCAGCACCACGGTGGCCTCGGAGTGCGCCCCGGCCTCCACCACGTAGTGGGCGTTGGACCGGCGGTCCGCACCGCGGCCGGTGACGGTGATCCGGATCGGCTCGGTGGCGACGTGCTCGGCCGGCACCTGCAGGTGCAGCGCCTCCCCCGCCTGGGCGGAGGCGATCGCGGCGGGCCGGTCGGCCGGCACCAGAACGGTGCCGCGCGGTGCCTGGCCCGGGGCGAGGACGCCCTGGACGACGCCGTGGGGGACGCTCACCTCGTGCTCGACGGCGAGGTCGTCGGTCGGCACCGGCTCGAACATCGGACGCAGCCGCTTCACCGGGGTGAACCGCCACACCTCCTCCCGCCCGGTGGGCACCGGGTGGTCGTCCACCTCGAAGGAGCCGCCGGGGTGCAGGTGGCTGGCCACCGTGGTGGAGGTCTCGATCGCGCCGGCCACCGCGCCGCCGGGCTCACCGGCGGGCGGGCTGTCGGCGGTCGCGCCGGGACCGATGTCGGCGACGCCCCGCTCGGGGTCCGTGCCGTCGGGGCGGCGGTCGGTGCTGGTGTCGGTCGTGGTCACACTCGTCCTTCGTACGGTGGCGGGTTCGTCGCCCTTCGACAGGCTCCGGGCGCTGTGGTCGGGTTCGGGCGCTGTGGTCGGGGGTCGGCGGGTCCGGGTGGACCCGCCGACCGGGGCGGGTCAGCCGACCGCGCCCTCCATCTGCAGCTCGATCAGCCGGTTGAGCTCCAGCGCGTACTCCATCGGGAGCTCCTTGGCGATGGGCTCGACGAAGCCGCGGACGATCATCGCCATCGCCTCGTCCTCCTCCATGCCCCGGCTCATCAGGTAGAAGAGCTGGTCGTCGCTCACCTTCGACACGGTGGCCTCGTGGGCCATCGAGACGTCGTCCTCGCGGACGTCGACGTAGGGGTAGGTGTCGGAGCGGGAGATCTGGTCCACCAGCAGGGCGTCGCACTTGACCACGGAGGCCGAGTGGGACGCGCCCTCCTGCACCTGCACCAGGCCCCGGTAGGAGGCCCGGCCGCCGCCGCGGGCCACCGACTTGGAGATGATCGAGGAGCTGGTGTACGGCGCGCAGTGGACCATCTTGGAGCCGGCGTCCTGGTGCTGACCCTCGCCGGCGAAGGCGACGGACAGCGTCTCGCCCTTGGCGTGCGGACCCATCAGGTAGACGGCCGGGTACTTCATGGTCACCTTCGAGCCGATGTTGCCGTCGACCCACTCCATGGTGGCGCCCTCCTCGCAGGTGGCGCGCTTGGTGACCAGGTTGTACACGTTGTTCGACCAGTTCTGGATGGTCGTGTAGCGGCAGCGCCCGCCCTTCTTCACCACGATCTCGACCACGGCCGAGTGCAGCGAGTCCGAGCTGTAGATCGGCGCGGTGCAGCCCTCGACGTAGTGCACGTAGGCGCCCTCGTCGACGATGATCAGCGTGCGCTCGAACTGGCCCATGTTCTCGGTGTTGATCCGGAAGTAGGCCTGCAGCGGGATCTCCACGTGCACGCCCTTCGGCACGTAGATGAACGAGCCGCCGGACCAGACCGCGGAGTTGAGGGCGGAGAACTTGTTGTCCCCGACCGGGATCACGGTGCCGAAGTACTCCTGGAACAGCTCGGGGTGCTCGCGCAGCGCGGTGTCGGTGTCGAGGAAGAGCACGCCCTGGCGCTCGAGCTCCTCGTTGATCTGGTGGTAGACCACCTCCGACTCGTACTGGGCGGCGACGCCGGCGACCAGCCGGGCCTTCTCCGCCTCGGGGATGCCGAGCTTGTCGTAGGTGTTGCGGATCTCCTCGGGCAGGTCCTCCCAGCTCTGGGCCTGCTTCTCGGTGGAGCGCACGAAGTACTTGATGTTGTCGAAGTCGATGTCGTCGAGCTCGGCGCCCCAGGTGGGCATCGGCTTGCGGTCGAACATCTTCAACGCCTTGAGCCGCAGGTCGAGCATCCACTGCGGCTCGGCCTTGGCCCCCGAGATGTGGCGCACCACGTCGGGGTTCAGGCCGCGCTGGGCGCTCGCGCCGGCGGTGTCGCTGTCGTGCCACCCCCACTGGTAGCGCGAGAGGGCGTCGATGTGCTCCTCCTGCGTCGGAGCGGTGGCTCCGGTCTGGGCACTGGTCTGGGTCATCCTCACGCCTCTCTGTTCGCGTCGTTCTCGGTCCGGTCGGGCCCGCCGGGACGAGCCGGGCCGGTCAGCTGGCTGACGTCGGGGACGTGCGTTGTGCACACCCCGTCGCCGTGGGCGATGGTGGCCAGCCGTTGCACGTGCACCCCGAGCACCCGGGCGAAGGCCTCGGTCTCCACCTCGCAGAGCTCGGGGAACCGCTCGGCGACGTGGGCCACCGGGCAGTGGTGCTGGCACAGCTGCTCCCCCGCCATCGCCGGGCGGGTGGAGGCCACGTACCCCTCGGTGCTGAGCGCCTCGGCCAGCGCCACGGTGGGCGTCTCGGCCTCGGTCTCGGCCACGGCGGTGCGGAAGCGCTCCTCGGCCTGGGCCATCCGGCGTTCGGCGAATCTCCGTACAGCATCGGAACCACCGGTATCGGACAGGTATTCCAGGACCTCGATGGCCAGGTCGTCGTAGGCGGTGTAGAAGTCGGCGCGCCCGGTGTCGGTGAGCGCGAAGACCCGGGCGGGGCGTCCCCGCCCGCGCGAGCCGTACACCCGCTGCTCACGCGACTCCACCAGGGCGTGCTCTCCGAGCACGTCGAGGTGGCGCCGGATCGCCGCCGGGGTCAGGCCCAGCCGGTCGGCCAGGGCCGCCGCGGTCGACGGGCCGTGCTCCAGGATGGAGCTCAGCACCCGCTGGCGGGTGGAGGCGTCGGAGTCCGCAGTGCCCAGCACCTGGGTCGTGCGGTTCCCTCGGACGCCGGTGGTGGCGCTCTGGGAACTTTTCACAACGCCAGCATGCTCTTAATGGCGGGCGCACTCAAATAAGGGGTCCCTCAGTTCCCACCGAGACCCCGGCAGCGATCAGCCGGCGAGCACCGACCAGGTGTTCGGACCGATGATGCCGTCCACCTGCAGCCCGTGCCGGGTCTGCAGGTCGCGGACGGCCGCGGTGGTGGCCGGGCCGAAGATGCCGTCCACGACCAGACCGTAGCCGCCCTTCGCGTTGAGCAGCGTCTGGGCCTCGCTCACCGCAGCGCCCCGGTCGCCCTCGGAGATCGTCGGGCGGGCCGGCGTCCCCTCCCCGCCGCCGAGGTCGTAGCGGTACAGGTCGTGGCGCTGCATCAGCCCGATGATCTTGTCGGAGTAGTCGGGGTCGGTGGCGTAGCCGGCGGCGTGGATCTCGCGCACGAACTGGTCCGGGTCGTCGGTGTGCGCGAACGCCGGCGCGTAGCGGGCCCGGCTGCGCAGGAAGTCGCCGTGGTCGCGGAAGGAGTCGGCGTGGCTGGCGTAGGCGCGGAACTGCGCGGTCACCGGGTGGCAGCCGCTGGCGTCGCACTCGGTGGTCTCCTTGGTCACGCAGCCGGTGGCGTAGGGACCGTTGTCGGCGCCGCACTTGATGCCGAAGAAGGCGTTGCCGTCCCGGGTCAGGGAGGACTCGCCCCAGCCCGACTCGAGCGCGGCCTGGGCCAACGCCACCGAGGTGGGCACGCCGTGCTCGCGCTCCCCCGCCTGGGCGTCGTCGGCGTAGGCGGCCAGGAAGTCCGCCGGCGGGATCGCCGAGGCCTCAGGGGCGGGGGCGAGCAGCAGCCCGGTGGCCACCGCGGCGGACGCGCTGGCGGCGAGCAGGAGACGGACGGCGCGTACGGCCGGCGGTACGCGGGTCGGCATCGGCTCAGGCCTCCAGCGCGGCCCAGGTGGCCGGGCCGACGATGCCGTCGACCGCCAGCCCCGAGGCGGCCTGGAAGTCCCGCACCGCGGCGGTGGTGGCCGGCCCGAAGATGCCGTCCACCACCAGGCCGTAGCCGCCCTTGGCGTTGAGCAGGGTCTGCGCGTCGCGCACCGCGGCGCCCTGGCTGCCCTCGCGGATGGTCGGGCGCGGCGGCGTGCCGCCGGCGAGCTTGGCCGCGACGGCGTCCACCGCCGCGCCCGGGGGCCGGTTGAGCTCGAAGTGCATCTCGTCCTTGCGGCCGCTGTAGTCGCCGCCCCACCGGACCACGCCGTCGCAGGAGGCCACGATGGCGTGGATCTCGGCGACCTGGGCGGTGGTGAAGGTGCCGGAGGCGCCGATCGGGTGCTGCGGGGCGTTGTAGTCGATGGCGGTGCCCGAGGCGTGGTTGGACAGCGCGGTGCCGCCGGTCACCGGGCGGTAGGAGAAGCCCCAGCACCCGGGGTCGACCGGCGCCTCGACCCGCTCGGCGAGCTGGCGGGCGACCCAGCCGAGGATGACGTGCGGGGCGCCCCGGGCGATGCCGGGCGGGAAGCCGACGCCGTCGACGGTGAGGGTGCTCAACGGCAGGTCCGGCGCGGCCGGCCAGCCGTTCTGCGACACCTCGGCCGCGGCGGCGCGGGTGGCCGTCACCTGGGCCAGCCCGCCGGCGGTGGCGAGGCCGAGGCCGGTCAGGCCGAGACCCCGCAGCACGGCGCGGCGGCCGAGCCGGGGGGTGCTCGCGGGCAGGGTGGGGTGGTGCTCGCACATGCTGTCGTCTCCTGGGGGTGGGGGTGCGACATGGGGGTGGTCGGTCCCGGGATCGCGGCCGCTGCCGTGCAGGACCGCGGAGGGGACGTCTCCACCACAGCGGAGGACGCCGCCGAGGTCAAGGGGGAGGCCCGCTCGCGTCCCGCTGGGTGGGGCGTCCTGGACTACACTCCTGCGGTGCCCTCTGCGTCCTCCCCGACCGCCCTGGAGGCGGTCGACCTCCGGCTCGCGCTGGGTGGACGGACGGTGCTGGACGGGCTGACGCTCGCGGCCGAGCGGGGCCGGACCACCGCGCTGCTGGGCCCCAACGGCGCGGGCAAGACCACCTTCATCCGCTGCTGCACCGGGGTGCTCGAGCCGGACGCCGGCACGGTGCGGATCGGCGGGCAGGCGGTCGGCCGGGCGCTGGCCGGCGGCCGGGTCGGGGTGATGCCGCAGGACAGCGGCGCGTGGTCGGGGATCCGGCCGCTGGAGATGCTGCGCCACCTCGCCGGGCTGCACGCCTCGCCGCTGCCGGTGGACGCCTTGGCCGAGCGGCTCGGGCTGCACGAGCTGGCCCGCACCCCGTACCGGCGGCTGAGCGGGGGGCAGAAGCAGGCGGTCAACCTCGCCGGGGCCCTGGTCGGACGTCCCGAGCTGGTCTTCCTGGACGAGCCCACCGCCGGCATGGACCCGCACACCCGCCGTGCGGTGTGGGCGCTGCTGCGCGAGCTGCGCGCGGCCGGCACCACGGTGCTCATCACCACCCACGCCATGGACGAGGCCGCCGAGCTGGCCGACCGGGTGCACATCATCGACGCCGGACGGGTGCGGGTCAGCGGCACCGTCGAGGAGCTGGCCGCCGACGGCCGCAGCCTCGAGCAGGTCTTCCTCGACCACACCACCTCCAGGATCCGCCCGTGAGCGCCCCGACCCTCGACCTCTCCCCCGCCCCCGGCGCGGCCGCCGCTCCCAGCCGGGTGCTGCGTCAGGCCCGCACCGAGTTCCTGCTGCTGGTCCGCAACGGCGAGCAGCTGCTGCTCGCCCTGGTGGTGCCGCTGGGGGTGCTGCTGCTGGCCCGGGTCGCCCCGGCCGACCTGACGGCCCGGTTCGGCGGGCTGCAGGGGCTGGCGCCGTCGGTGCTCGCCCTGGCGGTGTGGTCGAGCGCGTTCACGTCCACCGCGATCGCCACCGGGTTCGAACGGCGCTACGGCGTCCTGGAGCGGTTGGCGAGCACGCCGCTCGGCCGCTCCGGGCTGGTGCTCGGCAAGGCGGTCGCCCTGCTGTGGGTGGTGCTGGCCCAGCTGCTGGTGCTGGGCGTCGCTGCCCTCGCCCTGGGCTGGCGTCCCGCCGGGGAGCCGCTGCCCTGGCTGGCGGGGGTGGCCGCGGTCGCGCTGGCGGTGGTCTGCTTCGCCGCCTGGGGGCTGGCGCTGGCCGGTGCCCTGCGGGCGGAGGTGACGCTGGCCGTGGCGAACCTGGTGTACCTGCTGCTGGCCGCCACCGGTGCGCTGGTGCTGGGCCCGGAGAACTACCCGGGCGTCTGGGGTGCGGTGGTCCCGGCGCTGCCGACCGCGGCGCTCGGGGAGTCGCTGCGCAACGCCTCGGCCGGTGTCGTCGACGCCAGCCACCTGGTCGTGCTGCTGGTGTGGACGCTGCTCGGCCTGCTGATCGCGAGGAGGAGCTTCCGATGGACCGCCTGATCGCCGCGCTGGGCTCGGAGCGCTCGCTGCGGGGCTGGTCGACGGCCCTGCTGGTGGCCAACGTCGTCATCGTGCTGACCGGGGCGCTGGTCCGGCTGACCGGTTCCGGTCTGGGCTGCCCGACCTGGCCGCGGTGCACCGAGGACTCCTACGTCACCACGCCGGAGATGGGCCACCACGGGGTCATCGAGTTCGGCAACCGGCTGCTGACCTTCGTGCTCATCCTCATCGCCCTCGGCACGGTGGCCGCCGCACTGGCGCACGCGTGGGCCGACGACCGGCGTCCGGACGGCCCCCGCGGGCACCGGGTGCGGCTGCTCGCGGTCGGGATCGCGTTCGGCATCCCCTTCCAGGGCGTGATCGGCGGGCTGACCGTGCTCAGCGGGCTCAACCCGTTCGTGGTGGCCCTGCACCTGCTGCTGTCGGTGCTGCTGATCTGCCTGTCCACCTGGCTGGTGCGCATCGTCTGGCGGGCGCCGCGGCGCCCGGTGCCGGCGCTCGGCGTCTGGCTGGGCCGGGCGACCTTCGTACTGGCCTGGGTGGCGAGCTGGGTGGGCACCGTGGTGACCGGCAGCGGCCCGCACGCCGGCGACGCGGACGCCCCCCGCACCGGCTTCGACATCGAGCTGGTCACCAAGCTGCACGCCGGGAGCGTCTGGGTGCTGGTGGCGACCACGGTCGCCACGCTGGTCGTCACGCGTTCGCGGGCGGTGCTGCTGCTGGTCCTCGTCGAGCTCGGCCAGGGCGTGGTCGGCTACGTGCAGTACTTCACCGGGGTGCCGGTACCGCTGGTGATGGTCCACATGCTCGGGCTCTGCCTGACCATGGTGGCCGCCACGAACCTCATGCTCTCGCTGCGGCGTCCTACCGCGGCCGACTCCGACCGGGCGCCCAGCGCGGCGATCGGCGTCGCCGCCGGCTGAGCCGTCCGGGCCCTCGTCGACGGGGGCATCGGAGCCGTTCCTCGGCTAGGGTGAGGCGTCGTGCCGGCACCCCACCCCATCCGCCGAGGCGGCGACTCATGATCTCCCGGCGGGCCCTGCTGCTGGCCGCTGCGACGGGTGCGCTGGCCGGGCTGACCGCCTGCGGGCAGGACGACGACCCGCGTCCGCTGACCACCGCGGAGGCGGAGCGGTTCGCCGTCATCCGATTCAACGCCTACGACGAGGGCACCCGACGGCTCGACCTGCACCTGGTCGGGACGCCCGAGCCGCTCCGGCTCTCTGGGTGGGTCGACTACCGCGCCTTCGTGGCCTACGCCTCCGTGCTCAGCGCCGACGGCGCCGAGGAGCTCGGCCTGGTGCACTGGGACCGCACCGCCAAGGCGAGCCGGCCCGCGCCGGTGCCGGAGCCCGTGCTGCCGCGGCCGGAGGACGGCTGGACGCGGTCGGCGGTGGTGCCGGAGCAGGCGGTCTTCGACACGGCGCTGGCCATGGTGCTGCAGCTCGGGGCCGACCGTCCGGACAACCCGCTGCTGCTGGCGCAGAGCGACGCACGCTGGCTGCGGGCCGACCGGGTCGGCGACGCCGCGGTGGACGTGATGACCGGGCCCACGCCGGAGGGCGCACCCGACCAGGCCGGTTCGCGGCTGCGGTACTGGGTGGACCAGCGGGGTCACCTGCTGCGGCTGGAGGCTGCGCTGGGGCAGAGCGAGCTGTGGAGCACCTTCGACTTCGCCGCGGCCGACGGTGCGGAGGTGCCGGCGTTGGGCTGAGCGGTGCTCAGCCGGTGCCGTGGGCCAGCTCGGCGTAGAGGTCCGCCGGCGGCAGCGCGGTCTCGGCGTTGGTGACCGGCGGGGCCTCCGGTGCGGCGTCGAGGTAGCTCTCCGGCATCTGCGGCTGCTCCAGCGGTGCGCGGACGTCGCGGAAGGAGATGCCCTCCGGTGCCGTCTCGGCGCTCAGCGGGGCGCCGACCGTCCGCGTCCCGCCCTCGGGGCAGCTCCAGCTGTCCTGCAGCCCCTCGGGCAGGGTGGAGCTGAACTCGTTGTCGGCCAGGCAGTTGCCCTCGCCCGGTGCGCGGTCGGTGGCGGTGTAGGCCACGTCGACCTCGTTGCGCTCGCCGACGTTGCCGACCAGCTGGTTGCCCAGCGGGGGGATGTCCTCGGCGGAGGTGACCAGCACCCCGGCGGTCGGGTGCCCGCTGATGAGGTTGCTGCGGATGGTGTTGTCCTGCGCGCCCGTCAGGCCGATGCCGATCCCGAAACCGCCCTCGGCGTGCGCCGGCGTCGCCACCGCCGCGTTGTCGACGACCACGTTGCCGGCCACCAGGCCCTCGCGCTGGGGGACGAAGGCCTCCTGGTAGTCCGACATCACCGCCATGCCCACCCGGTTGGCGGCGAACCGGTTGCGGACCACCGACACGGTGCTGCTGGCGTTGGCCTGCTCGTAGCCGACGGCGTTGTACTCGCTGACGTTGTCGCGGACCACCACGTCGCACTGCTGGCACTGGCCCACGTAGAAGCCGGAGTCGGCGTGGCCGGAGGCGTAGCTGCGCTCGACCACCCCGCCCTGGGCGTCGAAGGCGTAGACCCCGTACAGGCCGTTGTTGGCGGCGGTGACGTAGCGGACCGCGAAACCCTGCACCGGCGGGAACTGCTCGGGGTCGAGGCGGTGGTAGCCGTCGCTGCCCCGCGCCAGGCCGCCGTTCTCGTCGGAGAACCCGGTGACCAGCACGCCGTTGAGGTTGTGGTCGCGGACGGTGAGGTTGGCGACCGTGACGCGGTCGGCGGTGACCACCACCCCGTTGCTCCGCACGCCCTCACCGTCCAGGACCACGGCGTTGCGGTCGGTGCCGCGCAGGGTGAGGTCGTCGGTTCGGATCTGCACGCTCTCGCGGTAGGTGCCGGCGGCGACCTCGACGGTGTCACCGGGTCGGGCGGCGTCGACGGCGGCCTGGATGGTGGCGGCGTGCTCGGGCACCCGGATGGTCACCGGCCCCTCGCCCTCGGGGCGGACGTCGTCCCCGCCATCGCCGGTGCACCCGCTGAGCAGGAGCAGGCAGACCACAGCCACGATGAGCGTCAGGGGGGTGCGCACCCACACAACCTACCGGTGCGGGCGGGCCACGACCGGCGTCCGCGCCGAGGCCGGACACCGCCCGGCCCACTATCCTGCCGGGCATGGGATCCCCTGACACCCCGACTCCGTCGACACACGTCGGCCGGCGGGCGCTGCTGGGTGGCGGCGTGGCCGCCGGAGCGGCCGGGGCCTTCCTGCTGGGCCGCGCCAGCCGGTCGACCGAAACCGCCGAGCAGCCGCCGGCTCAGCCCGCACCGGCGCCGTCGGAGCCGGTGTCGCCGTACGGCGAGCACCAGCCGGGGGTGACCGTGCCGCTGGTGCGGCAGGCCCACATCGGGCTCACCGTAGCCGACCTGGTGGCCGGGTCGGACGTCGCGGCGGTGCTGGCACGGCTGGGCCGGCGCATCGCCGGGCTGACCCTGGGCACCGACCCGCAGCTGGCGGGGGTGGATCCGGCCGACCTCACCGTCACCGTCGGGGTCGGTCCGGACGTCGTCCGCTTGGCGCGGGGGACGGGCTCCCCCGGCGCCAGCGACCTGCCGCGGTTCGCCCGTGAGGACGTCCCCGACCGCCAGCGGGGCGGCGACCTGCTGCTGCAGGTGTGCTCCGACGACCCGACGGTGATCGTGCTGGCCGAGCAGGCGCTGACCGCCGAGCTGAGGGACGCGGTCGAGCTGCGCTGGCAGGTGGCCGGGTTCCGCGGGGCGCTCGACGGGATCGGCGCGCGGAACCTGCTGGGCTTCCACGACGGCATCAGCGTGCCCAAGACCGCGGCCGAGCAGGACGAGCTGGTCTGGCTGGACGGCCCGGACGACCTGGCCGGCGGCTGCATCGCGGTGGTCCGGCTGATGCCGATCCGGGTGGAGGACTTCGTGGCCCTGCCGGTGCCGGAGCAGCAGGCCAAGATCGGGCGGCGCCGGGACACCGGGGTGCCGCTGTCCGGCGGCACCATCGACGACGACCCGGACCTGCAGTCCAAGAGCGAGGCCGGGGTCTACGACATCGCCGTCGACGCCCACGTCCGCCGGGCCCACCCGCTGCCGGCGGGACTGCCCGGGCTGATGCTGCGCCGCAGCTACTCCTACGCCCGCAGCGCGGAGGACAAGGGGTTGGTCTTCATCTCCTTCCAGCGCGAGCTGGAGACCTTCACCCGCACGCTGGCCCGGATGGACGAGCAGGACGCGCTGCTGGAGTACACCACCACGACGGCCTCCGGCACCTTCCTGGTGCTGCCCGGGTTCAGCGAGGACCGCCCGCTGGGCGCGGGCCTGCTGCCTCGCTGACACCTCTCCCGCTGTCGGGCACCGCGGTGTTCCGGTGCGGGCTGCCGTGCTCGTCCTGGAACGGCGGCAGGGGTGCCGTCCGCGCACTTTCGCGCGGTCGGCACCCCTGCTGC
The DNA here is from genome assembly GCF_003327535.1 of Desertihabitans brevis. Lineage (NCBI taxonomy): Bacteria > Bacillati > Actinomycetota > Actinomycetes > Propionibacteriales > Propionibacteriaceae > Desertihabitans > Desertihabitans brevis. Next base: position 68,938 of record NZ_QOUI01000002.1, read on the forward strand.
AGGAGCCCTACCGAGTCAGGGTCAGAGGCCCGTTCCCCGGCGGCGGCGGATCACCAGCGTGGTGCCGGCACCGGCCAGGGCCAGTCCGGCCAGCAGCGGCAGCAGGACTGCCGGTGCACCGGTCTGGGGCAGCTGACCACCCGGCGCCGACCCACCATCCTGCGGGCCCTCGTCGCTGTCGGGCAGCTCCTCACCGCCGAGGTCGCCCACGGTGATGTCGACCGCGTCCCAGCCGTCGCTCGGGTCGGTGTTGCGGCCGTCGCGCTCACCGTCGTCGGCCACCTCCTCACCGTTGGCCGACAGCTGGGCCACGTTGGTGACGATCTCCCCCGCCGCGACATCGTCGACCGTCACATCGATCACCAGCGTGACCACCTCACCAGCAGCCAGATCACCGATGGTCCAGGTGCTGCCGTCGTACTCACCACGGCTCGCCTCGTAGTCACCGGCGTAGGCGACTCCGGCGGGCAGCACGTCCTCGACCGCGACCTCGACCGCAGGGTCGGTGTCGTGACCCTTGACCACGATCCCGTACTGGATCTCATCACCGACCTGCACCTGACGCGGCTGCGGGTTACCCTCACTGTCGTAGAGGGTGTCGGTGACCTCACCGGCGTTGTCCAGGGTCTCTCCCGGGAGCAGCACCTTCTTGTCCAGCGTCGGGTTCCCGGCGCGGACGGTGATGTCGACCTCGTCATAGCCGTCATCGGGGCTGGTGTTGCGGCCACCGTCCTTGCCGGGGTTCTTCGGGTCGTCCTCGATCTCCCGACCGTTACCCGACAGCTGGGCCACGTTGGTGATGACCGTGCCGTGCTCGGCCGGCTCGACCGTCACATCGATCACCAGGGTGACCACCTCACCCGCAGCGAGGTCACCGATGGTCCAGTTGGTGCCGTCGTAGTCACCCCGGCTGGCGACATAGTCACCGGCGTAGCTGATCCCAGCCGGCAGGGCGTCGGCCACCGACACGTCGGTGGCGGGGAACCGGTCGTGACCCTCCACGACGATGCCGTACTGGATCACCTGCCCAGCCGACACCTCACGAGGCTGCGGGTTCCCGTCCTCGTCATACAGGGTGTCGGTGACCTCACCGGCGCCGTCGAGGGTCTCCCCGGGCAGCAGCACCTTCTTGTCCAGCGTCGGGTCCCCGGAGCGGACGGTGATGTCGACCTCGTCATACCCATCATCGGGGCTGGTGTTGCGGCCACCGTCCTTGCCCGGGTTCTTCGGGTCGTCCTCGATCTCCCGCCCGTTGCCCGACAGCTGGGCCACGTTGGTGATGATCGTGCCGTCTTCGGCCGGCTCGACCGTCACATCGATCACCAGGGTGACCACCTCACCAGCAGCGAGGTCGCCGATGGTCCAGGTGGTGCCGTCGTACTCGCCCCGGCTGGCCTGGTAGTCACCGGCGTAGGTGATCCCGGCCGGGAGGGCGTCGGCGACGGACACGTCGCTGGCGGGGTAGGTGTCGTGGCCCTGCACGACGATGCCGTACTGGATCACATCCCCGGGGGCGACCTCACGCGGCTGGGGGGTGCCGTCCTCATAGAGGGTGTCGGTCACCTCACCAGCCTCATCGAGGGTCTCCCCGGGCAGCAGCACCTTCTTGTCCAGCACCGGATCACCGGAGCGGACGGTGATGTCCACCTCGTCATAGCCATCATCCGGAGTGGTGTTACGCCCACCGTCCTTGCCCGGGTTCTTCGGGTCATCGGCGATCTCACGACCGTTCCCCGACAGCTGGGCCACGTTGGTGACGATGGTCCCATCGGCCGCGGGCTCGACGGTCACGTCGATCACCAGGGTGACGACCTCATCGGCAGCGAGGTCGCCGATGGTCCAGGTGGTGCCGTCATAGGAGCCACGACTGGCGACATAGTCGCCGGCATAAGCCACCCCGGCCGGGAGGGCGTCCTCGACGAACACGTCGGTGGAGGGGAACCGGTCGTGACCCTGCACGACGATGCCGTACTGGATCACATCACCCGCCGACACCTCACGCGGCTGCGGATCACCGTCCTCGTAGAGGGTGTCGGTGACCTCACCAGCGTTGTCCAGGGTCTCCCCCGGCAGCAGCACCTTCTTGTCCAGGACGGGGTCACCCATCGGCTCCAGCGGGGTGCAGACCTCGGCCTGGAGCTCCAGGTCGTTGTGATCAGCCACCGCGCCGTTGACCAGACCACCCGGACCATCCGCACCCGGTGCCACCTCGCAGGTGAACTGCGCCGGATCGATCGCCTCAGAATCGACATCGACCACGAACGACACCCGCACCCGATAGGTGTGCGAGGCACCCGCAGCCAGCTCGGTGTCATCGACCAGCTGGTTCTCCACCGACTGCTCCTGCTCACCCTGACCGGTGAAGCCCTCGAGCACCGGCAGATCAGCCGGCACCGTCTCCGACACCGCCACGTCGGTGATCTCCACACCTTCGGGGTAGTCGAGCTGGTCGAACAGGTCGTACTCACCCGCCGCCGCACCGGTGTTGGTCATCACCACGTCATAGTCGATCGTGAACACACCATCCGCATCCGCGACCGGGGCCGAGGCCACCGTCTTGGACAGCTCGAACGACGGCAGCGGCGGACACGCGATGTCGGACTTGGACCGCTCATCCTCCAACCCGATCGACGCCTCGTTGTTCAACGCCCCCGGCTCAGCACTGCCCGCACCGCCGACACAAGCCGCGATCCCGCCCGCACCGACCAGATCCACCGGCACCTCAGCCACCACGGTCAACTCGTAGCTGTGCGGGGCATACCCCTCATCATCGTTGCCCAGCAGAGCCACATCGTCTGCCACCCGCGGCTGCGCGGCACCATCCCAGGCCGGATCGACCAGCGTGACACCGTCAGGGGCCTGGGTGACCTCGGCCGACTCCACCGTCACGGCCTCATCGAAGCGCAGCTCATCATCCAGGTCATAGATGGTCTCCTCCACCCCCAGGTTGGACACCTCGACGCCGTAGACCACCTCCCACCGGCCCTCACCGATCGGCTCAGCCGACACCACCGACTTCTCGATCTCCGGCTCACCGGTCTCCGCACACGCGTCATCGACGTTCTCATAACCGTTGAACGACACCCCAGCCTCGTTCCGCAGCCCGGTCCCGTCCTCACCCGCACCCAGCTCACAATCACTGCTCACCGGCTCAGCAGGCACCGACGCCAGATCGAGGGCGAACCGCGCCGTCACCGAGTAGGTGTGCTCACCACCCGCAGCGATCGGCTCGTCCTCCACGACCACCGTGTCCTCGACACCGTCCCAGGACTCCGAGACCTCGATCCCAGCCGGGTCCGTGCTCGCGACCGTCGCCGAACCCTCGACCAGGGTCATGCCCGCACCGAAGCGGAACTCATCGGTCAGGTCGTAGTCGGTGTCCACCTCCGACGGGTTCGACACCGTCAACAGGTAACGGACCTCCCAGATCCCCGGCTCACCCGCCACCGGAGCCGGCTCACCATCCAGCACCTTCTCGATGTCGACATACGGCAGCGACGGGCAGGCATCATCGACCAGATCATCCAGACCATCCGGCGACAGCGTCGCGGCGTTGTAGGCACCACTGCCCGGGGCCGAACCCCCACCAGCAGCCGGCTGACACGTCAGGTTCTCCACCGGCGGGACCACCACACCGGCCTCGTCGGTCTCCAACGAGACGGTCGCGGTCACCGTGTACTCGTGCGTGACCGGCTCACCCATCACCCACGAGTCCGTGTCCTCGACATAGGTCATCCCGGCGCCCTCGATCGGCACGTCGGCGATCACCAGCTGGTCGTCGGAGCCGTCGAAGCCCTCGTTCAGCGCGACCCCACCGGGCAGGTCGACACCGTCCGGACCGGAGGTGGTGGCCGACTCCAGCACGATCCCCTCACCCATCTGGGTCAGATCATCCGACAGGTCGTACTCACCGGCCGAGGGGCCCTCGTTCGTCACCGACAGCCCGTAGACGACCTCCCAGGTGCCGTCGTCCTCCGGGTTCTCCGTCACCGACACCAGGCTCTTGTCGAACGCCGGCGTCCAGTACCAGAAACCGAAGTCGAAGGTGTGGTCGTTGTCGCCCAGATCACCGGTGGTCACCGCGGCATACGGGAAACCGTTCGCCTCGTCCACGATCCCGTCCGAATCGTTGCGATCCGGATCGGTGCTGTTCTCATCACCCGTGTCCGGGCTGGTCGGCACCCAGTTCTCCAGCACCCCACCGGCCTCGTAGTCGGCCGGGTTGTCCACCCCAATCACATACCGCGTCTGCGCCTGCACACCGTGCTCGGCGGAGGTGAAGTAGTACTGCCCCTCCGCGTCAGTCAGCACCGTCGCGATCGGATCACCGGTGCGGTTGCCGTCCTCATCAGCCGCGTACAGGTTCACCGTCGCACCCTCCACCGGAGGCTCATCCGCGTCCTGCACACCGTCCTTATCGATGTCCAACCACACGTAGTTGCCGATCTCGATCGGCGCCGCCGAGGACAGCGCGGTCATCGAGCCCAGACCGTTGCCCTTCGCGGTCACCATGGGTGCGCCGGTGTTCTCCAGCTGCACGGTGGTCGCACCACGCGGGTCGTAGTGGGCACCCGTGGCCTGGTAGAAGCGGCGGACGCCGACCTGGATGGAGCCGCCGGCCGCGTGGACCGCGGTGGAGAGCACGCCGTCGTCCCGGCTGGGCAGCACGAGCAGCGAGCCGAGCGCCTGCCGGTCGTGGATCGTCGGCCCACCGCCGGCCGGCCAGGAGTCGTCGAAGTACTTCCAGCCCCCGGGACCCCACTCCTCGGCCGGGTTGCCCGCTCCGGTGACGCCGCCGGCGACGCCGTTGTTCTCGATCTCCCAGCCGGTGCCCTCGGCGTTCGGTGCGGCCATCAGGATCTCACCGCCGGCGCGGATGCTGGTCATCCGGTCGTCGATCGGGTTGCCCGGGGTCGGGCCGTAGTAGGTGTTCGCACCCAGGGTGTCGCCCCAGAGATCACGGATGCCGATGACGAGGTTGCCGTGCAGGTACTTCGCGTCGGCCATCACCGGCGTCGGCCGTGCGTTGGTCGAGTTCGGGATGCTGGCGCTGGCCAGGGCCTTCGCGGGATCGGTCGTCCAGAACCGGTACTTGTAGTCGGTGGACGCGGTCACGTTGCCCTCGGGGTTCTCGACGTCGTAGTACCGCTCCCACGTCAGCGGGAAGTCGAGCACCAGGTCGAGGTCGTCGGGCTGCTCGGCGGCGAACCGGTACACGTAGCCGTGCAGCTGCTCGCTGTCCTCACTCAGCTCGGCGGTCCGGGTCACCGTCAGGTACAGCTCGTTCGTGAGCGGGTTGGCCGAGACGCCGTAGGGGCGCAGCTCACCGTCGTCGGGGAAGTACTCGTCCAGGTCGAACTCCTCCACCGACAGCACCTGGGTCGCCGGCTTGTCCACCTCGATCCGCACGATCGAGCGGTTGTAGAGGTTGACCGCGAACAGGTAGCGCTCGTCGGAGGAGAAGGCGATGGTGCCCAGCCCCGTCCGGCCGACCTTGTCCCAGGCCTGGGAGTCGCGGATCCAGTCGTAGCTGGGGTTGGTGTACTCGCTGCCGGGCTCCAGCGAGGGCCGCGGGCGGATGCCGGTGGCGGTCTGACCGGCGCCCGCGTCGTACTCCGGGCCGAGGTCGATGCCGTAGTCGGTCAGATCGACGAACAGCTGGGCGGTCCCGGTGGGCGCGGTGGCGTCCGCACCGTTCGGCTCCACCTGGTAGATCGCGCCGATACCACCCGGGCCGAGGCCGGAGTGCCGGCGGACGTAGGCGGCGACGAAGAGCGAGCCGAAGTCGTCAGGGCTGGTGGCGCGCTGCCAGGCCGAGCCGTTGGTCGCGCCCACCTGACCGAAGGGGACATCCATCGTGGTGGGGACGGTGTCCCAGGCGCCCGGGCTCTCGGCCTCGTAGCGCAGCACGCCGCCAGCGCGCGCGCCGGCGTTCGGGCCGTCGGCGGCACCGGAGTGGTACTCCGGCAGGTAGATCAGCGGGTTGTTCTCGCTGTAGGTGCCCGGCACCTGGAAGGCGAAGTCGACATCCGCGGCGGGCACCGTGGTGACGAACTGCACCGTGGAGCGGTGGTCGGCCCCGTTGGCCCCGTCACGCCACGCGTCCCACTCCGGGGCATCCGGGACATCGGCCTCGATGCGCCACTGCTCCGCGTCGGAGGTCGTGGCGATGCTGTAGGTGCCGTCCGCGCCGGTGGTCACCGGGCCGACGACGTTGCCCTCGGAGTCGTAGGCATACACCTCGATCCCGGCCAGCGGCTGCTCGTAGCTGTCGAACACCCCGTTGGCGTCGTAGTCCTGCCAGGCGGAGCCGGTGATCGTCTCACCCACCGCCGCCGTGGCCGGCAGCACGGCGAGCGAGGTGCCGCTCAGGGCACCGGCGACCAGACCCACCAGAGCCGACCGCACCCACCTCCGCGCCGGCGGGACGGACTCGACTGCGCGGCCACTCCTGGCCCGAGATCGACTGCTCACTTCGCTCCTCATGACGGGACCTGCTCCGAGGTGCCCGCGCACGACGCAGCAGGCACCCGCAGCGAACCTAGGGCTACCCTCTGCCCGCCCTCCAGACGTGGACTGCTCTTTAGCCCCCCTGGGGCGCGGATTTAGCCCCTTCGTAGCCCCCCTCTGGCCCCCCTCGTAGCCCCCTCTGGGCCGCGGTGCCGCAGCCGGCGGTCGGTCCGGTCAGCCCAGGCCGACGAGGAACGCGCGCACCTCGGCGAGGAAACGGTCGGAAGCCTCCAGCTGGGCCCAGTGGCCCACCCCCGACAGCACCACCAGCCGGGCGCCCGGCATCGCGGCAGCCGCCGCGCGCGAGCCCGCCAGCGGCACCAACGGGTCGCGGTCGCCGTGCAGGAGCAGCGCCGGCGAGCCGATCCGATGCACCGAGCCGAGCAGCGAGTTCGTCATCGCCGTGCGGCCGACGGTGGCCTGGTTGTAGCGGGCGTAGCCGAGGCTCCCGCCGGGCGCGCGGGCCTCTCGGACGAACTCCTCGACCACCTCCGGTGGCAGCGTGGCCGGATCGTGCACCATCGCCCGCAGCGCGGTCCGGGTGAACCGGTTCGCCAGCCGCACCAGCGGCAGCAGCACCGGGTCGGGCAGCCGGGTGGCCAGCCAGGCGGCGCGCTGCGCCAGCGGCGACCCGAGACGGTCCACCAGACCGCCGGGGGCGACGAGCACGAGCCCGCGCACCAGGTCGGGGTGGCGCAGAGCCAGGTTGAGCACCACGTCACCGCCCATCGACACCCCGCAGACGACGGCACTGGGCACCCCGAGGGCCGCCATCCAGCGGGCCACGAGGTCCGCCATGGCCTCAGGACGTCCGAGCGGGGCGATCCCCTCGGTGCCGCCGAACCCGGGCAGGTCGAGGGCCAGCACCTCCCGGTCGGCGGCCAGCGCCGGCAGGGCGCGATACCAGGAGATCGCGGCGTTGTCGGAGCCGCCGCCGTGCACCAGCACGACCGGCGGCCCAGCGCCGGCACGTCCGGCGCGCAGTGTGCGCACCCGGCCGCCGTCCAGGGCGATGAGCTCGGCGAGCGCGCCGGGCGGCACCAGACGGTCGCCCGCGGCCACCGCTCGCCTCCGGGCTCAGCGCAGCAGCGGGTCGACCGCGGCGGCGATGAAGAGCAGGGCCAGGTAGCTGTTGGACCAGTGGAAGAGCCGCATCGGCCGGAGCGAGGCGTCGAGCAGCCCGGACCGCGCCCGCAGGTGCAGCCGCACCGCCTCCACCGTGAACGCCGCACCGAGCACCGCGGCCGCCAGCGGGTACACCCAGCCGGTCTGGGCGATCGGCCACAGCGCGAGGCTCACCGCCACCGTCACCACGGTGTAGACGAGGATGCGGATCGTCACCTGCGGGGCCGGGCGCACCACCGGCAGCATCGGCACCCCGGCGGCGGCGTAGTCGGCGCGGTAGCGGATCGCCAGCGCCCAGGTGTGCGGCGGCGTCCAGAAGAAGACGACCGCGAAGAGCACCCACGGCGCCCAGGCGAGCTCGCCGGTCACCGCCGTCCAGCCGATCACCGGCGGGAAGCAGCCGGCGATGCCGCCCCAGACGATGTTCTGGGAGTACCGGCGCTTGAGCCACATCGTGTAGACGAACACGTAGAACGCGTTCGCCCCCAGCGCCAGCACCGCCGACAGCCAGTTCACCGCGCCGAGGAAGACCGCGGTGGAGGCCACCGCCAGCAGCACCCCGAAGACCACGGCCTGCGGCGTCTGCACCTGGTGGCGCGGCAGCGGGCGGCGGCGGGTGCGCCGCATCAGCTCGTCGATGTCGCGGTCGAGCACGCAGTTGAAGACGTTGGCGCTGGCGGCGGCCAGGCCACCCGCGAGCAGGGTGATGAGCACCAGCCGCAGGTCGGGCACACCACCGGCGGCCAGGAACATCGGCGGCACCGTGGTGACCAGCAGCAGCTCGATGATCCGCGGCTTGGTCAGCGCCAGGTAGGCGGCGAGCACGTCCCGGACGCGGGCAGGGGCGAGCGTCCGCTCGACGTCGTGCGTCGTCTGCTGGAGGCTCGTCACGTGCTCCCTCTCGTCTCGCTCGAGGCCGGGAGCAGTCTAGGGCGTGGCTCCCGTGGACGACGATTCGCGAGCGGCCTCGCAGGCCGTGGTCTCGGTCACGCGGACCCGTTCCGGGCCCGCCCGACGACCACGCCCGAGGGCCCCGGACGCCGGCCCCCGCTCCCGCACTAGGCTGGCTGACGACCACCCGCCACACGAGCGCCTCGGCTGTCCTGAGTGCCGGCCGGCTGCAGGGAAAGGAACTCGCCAGCGATGACCACCACGACAGGTAGCGCCATCCACCCCGCCGACTGGACCGAGCTGGACGCCCGCGCGGTCGACACCGTCCGGGTGCTGGCCGCCGACGCCGTGCAGAAGGTCGGCAACGGCCACCCCGGCACCGCGATGAGCCTGGCCCCGGCCGCCTACCTGCTGTTCCAGAAGGTGATGCGGCACAACCCGGGCAACACCAAGTGGGCCGGGCGCGACCGGTTCGTACTCTCCTGCGGCCACACCGCGCTCACCCTCTACATCCAGCTCTACCTGGGTGGGTTCGGCCTCGAGCTGGACGACCTGAAGTCGCTGCGCACCTGGGACTCCAAGACGCCCGGCCACCCCGAGTACGGCCACACCGACGGCGTCGAGGTGACCACCGGCCCGCTCGGCCAGGGGATCGGCAACGCGGTCGGGATGGCGATGGCCGCCCGTCGCGAGCGCGGGCTGTTCGATCCCGAGGCCGCGCCCGGGCAGTCGCTGTTCGACCACCAGGTGTACTGCCTGGCCTCCGACGGCGACATCCAGGAGGGCGTCTCCTCCGAGGCGTCCTCGCTGGCCGGCACCCAGCGGCTGGGCAACCTGACGGTGATCTACGACCAGAACCAGATCTCCATCGAGGACGACACCAACATCGCGCTCAGCGAGGACACCGCCGCCCGCTACGAGGCCTACGGCTGGCACGTCCAGACCGTGGACTGGGTCAACCCCTCCGACCGCGACGGCGCGGAGCGGTACGTGGAGAACGTGGAGGCGCTGCGGGTCGCCCTGGAGGAGGCCCGCCAGGTCACCGACCGGCCGTCCTTCATCGCGCTGCGCACCATCATCGCCTGGCCGGCCCCCAACGCGCAGAACACCGGCAAGTCGCACGGCTCGGCCCTGGGTGCGGACGAGGTGGCCGCCACCAAGGAGGTGCTCGGCTTCGACCCCGAGCAGACCTTCCAGGTCGACGAGGACGTCCTCGCCCACACCCGTGCGCTGCAGCAGCGCGGCCGCGAGCTCGAGGAGGCCTGGGACGCCGAGTTCGCCCGCTGGCAGGAGGCCAACCCCGAGCGCGCCGCGCTGTACGCCCGGATGGCCGAGCGCGCGCTGCCCGAGGGCTGGGACGCCGACCTGCCCACCTTCGAGGCCGACGAGAAGGGCGTGGCCACCCGCAAGGCGTCGGGCAAGGTGCTCGGCGAGCTGGCCTCCCGGCTGCCCGAGCTGTGGGGCGGTTCGGCCGACCTGGCCGAGTCCAACAACACCACCATGGAGGGTGAGCCCAGCTTCCTGCCCACCGACCGGCAGACGAAGATGTGGGCGGGCGACCCCTACGGCCGCACCCTGCACTTCGGCGTCCGCGAGCACGCGATGGGCGCCATCATGAACGGCATCGCCGTGCACGGCGGCACCCGCCCCTACGGCGGCACCTTCCTCACCTTCTCCGACTACATGCGCCCCTCGGTGCGGCTGGCCGCGCTGATGAAGCTGCCCGTCACCTTCGTCTGGACCCACGACTCGATCGGGCTGGGCGAGGACGGGCCGACCCACCAGCCGATCGAGCACCTGGCCGCGCTGCGCGCCATCCCCGGGCTGGACGTCGTCCGCCCGGCCGACGCCAACGAGACGGTGGCGGCCTGGCAGGCCGTGCTCTCCCACACCGACCGCCCGGCCGGGATCGCGCTCAGCCGGCAGAACCTGCCGACCTTCCCGCGCGGCACCAACGGCTTCGCCACCACCGAGGACGTCCGCCGCGGCGCCTACGTCCTCAAGGACTTCGGCGACGGCCAGGGCGAGCACGTGGTGCTCATCGGCACCGGCTCGGAGGTGCAGCTCGCGGTCGCCGCGGCCGAGCAGCTGGCCGCGGACGGCATCAGCGCCCGGGTGGTCTCGATGCCGTGCCGGGAGTGGTTCGACGCCCAGGACGACGCCTACCGCGAGTCGGTGATCCCGGCCGCGGTCCGCGCGCGGGTCAGCGTCGAGGCCGGGGTGCCGCAGGGCTGGCGCGAGATCGTGGGCGACGCGGGCCGGATCGTGGCCATCGACCACTACGGCGCGAGCGCGGACTACCAGCGCGTGTTCGCCGAGTTCGGCTTCACCGCCGAGGCCGTGGCCGCCGCGGCCCGTGACAGCCTGGCCGCCGCCCGCGACCTGGCCGGCGCGCCGCTGCACCGGGGCCCGTCCGGCCCGCAGGGTCCGGCCGACGAGTCGGCCGCCTCCGGCGCGGACACCAACGTCAACGACTGACCCACCACCAAGGAAGAGGTCTGAGGAATGAGTGAACGGCTGAAGAAGCTCGCCGCCGCGGGCGTCTCGATCTGGCTCGACGACCTGTCCCGGCAGCGGATCGCCTCGGGCGAGCTGGCCCGGCTGACCGAGGAGCGCTCGGTGGTGGGTGTCACCACCAACCCGACGATCTTCGCGACCGCGCTGTCGGACCAGAAGACCTACGGCCCGCAGCTCGACGAGCTCAAGGGCCGCAGCGTCGAGGAGGCGATCACCGCCATCACCACCGACGACGTGCGCGCCGCCTGCGACGTGCTGGCCCCGGTCAGCGCCGACACCGACGGCGTCGACGGCCGGGTCTCGATCGAGGTCGAGCCCGGTCTGGCGATGGACACCGACGGCACCGTCGAGCAGGCCCGCCAGCTGCGGGAGAAGGTCGGCCGGCCCAACGTGTTCATCAAGATCCCGGCCACCAAGCCGGGGCTGGCCGCGATCCGCCAGACCATCGCCGCGGGGATCAGCGTCAACGTCACGCTGATCTTCTCCCTCGAGCGCTACCGCGAGGTCATCGACGCCTACCTGTCGGGCCTGGAGGACGCGCTGGAGGCCGGTCGGGACATCAGCACCATCCACTCCGTCGCCTCGTTCTTCGTCTCCCGGGTCGACTCCGAGGTGGACAAGCGGCTGGACGCCATCGGCAGCGAGGAGGCGACCGCGCTCAAGGGCAAGGCCGCCATCGCCAACGCCCGGCTCGCCCACCGCCTCTTCCGTGCCGTCGAGGCCGGGGAGGAGCTGGACGGCCGGATGCCCGCGCTGGCCGCCAAGGGCGGACGTCCGCAGCGCCCGCTGTGGGCCTCCACCGGCGTGAAGGACCCGGCCTACCCCGACACCATGTACGTCACCGAGCTCGTCACCGCCGGGGTGGTCAACACCATGCCGGAGAAGACGATGGACGCCTTCGCCGACCACGGCGAGGTCGACGGCGACCGGGTGGTCGCGCAGGCCGAGGACGCCGAGCAGGTGCTGGGCGCCCTCGGCGGGCTCGGCATCGACCTCGACGAGGTCACCCAGCAGCTCGAGGACGAGGGCGTGCAGAAGTTCGCCGATTCGTGGAACGAGCTCGTCGAGACCGTCCAGCAGGCCGTCGAGGCGGCCTGAACCGCACCGTCGGCCCGGGAGAACAGAGGCGAAGTTGATCGACCCCGACCGTCCCAACCCGCTGCGCGACCCGCAGGACCGGCGGCTGCCCCGGATCGCTGGACCCTGCGTCCTGGTGATCTTCGGCGTCACCGGCGACCTGTCGCGCAAGAAGCTGATGCCGGCCGTCTACGACCTGGCGAACCGGGGGCTGCTGCCGCCGGGGTTCGCGCTGGTGGGCTTCGCCCGCCGGGACTGGGAGAACGAGGACTTCGCCCAGATCGTGCACGACTCGGTGAAGGAGCACGCGCGCACGCCGTTCCGCGAGGAGGTGTGGCGCCAGCTCCTCGAGGGCATCCGGTTCGTCCCGGGCGACCTCAACAGCGACGCCTCCTTCGAGCAGCTCAAGCGCACCATCCTCGAGCTGGACGAGGCCCGGGGCACCGGGGGCAACCACGCCTTCTACCTGTCGATCCCGCCGGGGCTCTTCGACGAGGTGGTCGGACAGCTGCGCCGGCACGGGCTGGCCGAGCAGCGCGCCGGGCAGTGGAACCGGGTGGTGATCGAGAAGCCGTTCGGCCACGACCTCAGCAGCGCCCAGGAGCTCAACCGGATCGTCTCCAGCGTCTTCCCCAGCCAGTCGGTCTTCCGGATCGACCACTACCTGGGCAAGGAGACGGTGCAGAACATGCTGGCGCTGCGCTTCGCCAACCAGCTGTTCGAGCCGGTGTGGAACCGCAACTACATCGACCACGTGCAGATCACCATGGCCGAGGACATCGGCATCGAAGGCCGCGCCGGCTACTACGACGGCATCGGCGCGGCCCGCGACGTGATCCAGAACCACCTGCTGCAGCTGCTGGCGCTGACCGCCATGGAGGAGCCCACCTCCTTCGACGCCCGCCAGCTGCGGACGGAGAAGCAGAAGGTGCTGGCCGCCGCGCGTCCGCCGGCCGACATCGACGCCCACACCGCCCGCGGCCGCTACGACGGCGGCTGGTCCGGCGGGGTGAAGGTGCGCGGCTACGCCGAGGAGGACGGCGTCCCGCCGGAGTCGATCACCGAGACCTTCGCCGCGCTGCGGGTCGACATCGACAACCGTCGGTGGGCCGGGGTGCCGTTCTACCTGCGCGCCGGCAAGCGGCTGGCCCGCCGGGTCACGGAGGTGGCGCTGAGCTTCCGCAAGGCCCCCCACCTGCCGTTCACCAACTCCGACACCGAGAGCCTGGGCACCAACGCGCTGGTGATGCGGATCCAGCCCGACGAGGGCATCACCTTGCGGTTCGGGGCCAAGGTGCCCAGCACCCAGATGGAGATCCGCGAGGTCAACATGGACTTCGCCTACGGCGGTGCGTTCACCGAGTCCTCCCCGGAGGCCTACGAGCGGCTCATCCTCGACGTGCTGCTCGGCGACCCGCCACTGTTCCCCCAGCACGAGGAGGTCGAGCTGTCGTGGCAGATCCTCGACCCGGTGCTCGACCACTGGGCCGAGCGGGGCGACCAGCCGGAGAAGTACCACCCCGGTTCGTGGGGACCGCAGAGCGCCTACGACATGCTGGCCCGCGACGGCTTCGCCTGGCGCCGGCCCTGAGAGGACACCGATGAAGATCGAGCTGAAGTCGACGAACTCCTCCAAGGTGGCCAGCGCGCTGATCAAGGCGCGTCGCAACGCGGGCAGCCCCACCATGGGCATGGTGATGACGCTCATCGTCGTCACCGACAGCCAGGGCTACCAGCGCGCCGAGAAGGCCGCGCTGGCGGCCAGCTTCGAGCACCCCTGCCGGCTGCTGCTCGTGGTCACCAACAGCCGCACCAAGACCTCCGGCCTGGACGCCGAGATCCGGGTCGGCGAGCGGGTGCCCGGGGAGACGGTGGTGCTGCGGATGCGCGGTGAGGTGGCCGAGCACCCCGCCTCGGTGCTGCTGCCGCTGCTGCTGCCGGACTCCCCCGTGGTCGCGTGGTGGCCGACCCAGGCGCCGGAGAACCTCAGCACCGACCCGATCGGCCGACTGGCCAACCGCCGGATCACCGACGCCGACGGCACCCGTCAGCCGATGGCCAGCCTGGAGCACCGGGCCCGCCACCACGGTCCGGGTGAGACCGACCTGACCTGGGCCCGGCTCACCCCGTGGCGCGCGCTGCTCGCGGCCGCGGTGGACCAGTACCCCGCCACCTTCACCGCCGCCGTGGTGGAGGCCCAGCGCGGACACGCCTCGGCCCAGCTGATGGCCGCCTGGCTGGAGAACCGGCTCGGGTTGCAGGTGGAGGTCAAGAACACCCGCGGCCCCGGCATCACCGGCGTCCGGCTCACCACCGCGGCCGGCGACATCGCCATCACCCGCGACGACGGCCTGCTCGCCGAGTACTCGGTCCCCGGCCAGCCGAAGCGGCTGGTGGCGCTCAAGCGACGCGACACCGAGGACCTCATCGCCGAAGAGCTGCGCCGCCTAGACGACGACGACATCTTCGAGGCCGCAGTGACCACGCTGGTGCGCCGGATGCGACGCGAGCAGACCCGCAAGAGCGGCGCCGCCAAGGCGGCCGGGACGAAGACCGGCGCGGCGAAGAAGACGGCTGCCCGGTCGAGCTCTCGCAAGAGCACGACGGCGAAGCGGACCACCGCGCGCAGCAGCAGCAGCAGCAGCGGTACCGCCGCACCGGACGCCGCCCCGAGCCCGGAGGAGGCGGTCGGTACCGTGGATCCCGCGGTCACCGCTCCCGACGCCGGCTAGGAGGCCCCCGGTGCCCATCCACACCATCGTCCACGACGACCCCGAGGCTCTGGTCACGGGCGCCTCGACGCGTCTGGTCGAGCGGCTGACCACCCTGCAGCAGACCCAGCCGGTCCCCCAGCTCTGCCTGACCGGCGGCCGGATCGCGAACCGGATCTACCGCGGCCTGGCCGCCCGGCTCGCCGGCTCCGAGCTGGACGGCACCCGGGTCGAGCTGTGGTGGGGCGACGAGCGCTTCGTCCCGGTCGACCACGAGGACCGCAACGCCGGTGAGGCCCTGGCCATCCTCGCTCCCGCCCTGCAGATGGACCCCTCGCGCGTCCACCCGATGCCGGCTGCCGACGGCAACGTCTCGATCGAGGACTCCGCCGACGGCTACGCCGCCGAGCTCGGTGAGACCAGCTTCGACATCTGCCTGCTGGGGGTGGGCCCGGACGGCCACGTCGCCTCGCTCTTCCCCGGCCATCCCAGCCTGGGCGCGACCAACGCCCGGGTGGTCGCGGTGCACGAGGCCCCCAAACCGCCGGCGGAGCGGCTCAGCCTCACCCTGAGCACGCTGAACCGGTCGCGGGAGGTCTGGTTCGTGGTCAGCGGGGCCGACAAGGCGGAGGCGGTGCGGCGCGCGCACGCCGGCGAGGAGGGTCTGCCGGCCGCGATGGTGCGCGGCACCGAGTCCACCGTGTGGCTCATCGACTCCGACGCGGCGTCCCAGCTGTAGACCCTTGGGCTGGGACGGCGGGAGGTCCTGGGAGGGGTGTTCCGCCCGGGGCCGAGCCTCGTCCTCGTTCCTCGGACGAGTTCGTCCTTGACGCCCGCCACACCCGAACACCCCTCCCAGGACCTCCCACCTCGGTGCCGCGGTCCTGGTGGGTTGCCGGGTGGCGTCCTCGCCGACCGGCACCCGCGGGCACGGGAGGCACCATCGCGGCCGGCAGACCCTCCTCACCGACGGGCGGCGCCTCTCTGGTGAGGGCTCGAGTGGTGCACGACCGCACCTGGGCGCGGAACCACCATCGACCGTGCTGAGCCTGTCGGAGCACGATCCCCAGCCGCAGGGACGACGAAGGCCCCGGACCTGTGGTCCGGGGCCTCGTCAGCGGCGGATCAGTAGATGACCTCGCCGGCGGCGCGGCGGGCCTGCAGGGCCTCGAGCGCCTCGGTGAGGATCGCCTCGGCCTCCTTGTCGGAGCGGCGCTCCTTCACGTAGGCCAGGTGGGTCTTGTAGGGGGTGATCTTCGGCGGCGGCGGCGGGTTCTCCTGGTCCAGGTTGGCCGGGAGGCCGCAGCGCGGGCAGTCCCAGGTCTCGGGGGCCTGCACGTCGGCGGAGAACGCCGGACGGGTCTCGTGCTGGTTGGAGCAGAAGTAGGAGACGTAGAGCCGGGGGGCGGTGTCACCCCGCTCCGCCTCCCCCATCGGTCCTGCTCCGACTCGGCTGCCACGGATGGCGCTACCACCGGCCACGGTTCGTCACTCCTTGATTCGTCTGTTCTCGATCGGGACGGTCGGTCAGATGCTCCAGCGGTACAGCACCAGCAGCACGAGG
Source organism: Desertihabitans brevis (assembly GCF_003327535.1). NCBI lineage: Bacteria > Bacillati > Actinomycetota > Actinomycetes > Propionibacteriales > Propionibacteriaceae > Desertihabitans > Desertihabitans brevis. The sequence goes on from NZ_QOUI01000002.1 coordinate 85,333, forward strand.
ATGCTGAGGAACCACACCAGGCCCAGCACGATGGTGATCCGGTCCAGGTTGCGCTCCGCCACGGAGGCGCCGCCCATCGAGGTGGACATGCCACCACCGAACAGGTCGGACATGCCGCCACCCCGGCCCTTGTGCAGCAGCACCGACAGCGCGAGCAGGACGCTCGTCACCACCAGGAAGATGGAGACGATCAACTGGGGCGTAGTCACCGGGTCACCCTACTTCACCTGACCGACCGGCAGAAACCGTTGGAAGCGACCGGTTCAGAGGGTCGGCAGGTCGTAGAAACGGGCAATGGCAGCGAACTCGTCGACCACCAGGCTGGCGCCGCCGACCAGGCAGCCGTCGACGTCGGCCTGGGCCATGATGTCGACGACGTTGCCCGACTTCACCGAGCCGCCGTAGAGCACCCGCACCTGCTCGGCGACCTCGGGCCCGTGCAGCTCGGCGACCCGGGCACGGATCGCCCCGCACACCTCCTGGGCGTCCTCGGGGGTGGCGACCTCACCGGTGCCGATGGCCCACACCGGCTCGTAGGCGATCACCACCGAAGCCACCTGCTCGGCGTCCAGACCGGCCAGCGCGCCGTCGACCTGGGCCAGCGTGTGGGCCACCTGGTCCCCGGCCTGGCGGACCTCCAGACCCTCCCCGACACAGACGATCGGGGTGATCCCGGCGGCCAGCGCCTTGGTCGTCTTGGCGTTGACCAGCTCGTCGGACTCGGCGTGGTACTGGCGGCGCTCGGAGTGGCCCACCGCGACGTAGCGGCAGCCGAGCTTGGCCAGCATCGCAGCCGAGACCTCGCCGGTGTAGGCGCCGGCGTCGTGGGCGGACAGGTCCTGCGCGCCGTAGCCGATGGGCAGGCGGTCGCCCTCGACCAACGTCTGGACGGTGCGGATGTCGGTGAACGGCACCAGCACCACCACCTCGCTGCGGGCGGGGTCGTGCTTCTTGTCGCTGAGGGTCCAGGCCAGCTTCTGCACCAGACCGGTCGCCTCGACGTGGTTGAGGTTCATCTTCCAGTTGCCGGCCATCAGGGGCGTGCGGGTCATCGGGGTCCTTTGTGTCGTCGCGTTCGGTCGGGCGGTCGGTGGGGTCGGGCGGTCAGCCGAGGGCGTCCAGGCCGGGGAGCTGCTTGCCCTCCAGGTACTCCAGCGAGGCGCCGCCGCCGGTCGAGATGTGGCCGAAGGCGTCGTCGGCGAAGCCGAGGGCGCGCACGGCAGCCGCGGAGTCGCCGCCGCCCACCACGCTCAGCCCGTCCACCTCGGTCAGCGCCTGGGCCACCGCCCGGGTGCCGCCGGCGAAGGCCTCCCACTCGGCCACGCCCATCGGGCCGTTCCAGAACACCGTCGCCGACGAGCGGATGGCCGCGGAAAAGGCCTCGGCCGACTCCGGGCCGATGTCGAGGCCGAGCTGGTCGGACGGGATGGCGTCGGCGGCCACCACGCTCGCCGGCGCGTCGGCCTTGAACTCCGGTGCCACCACGATGTCGGTGGGCAGCACGATCTGCTTGCCGGTGCGCTCGGCCTCGGCGAGGTAGCCGCGGACGGTCTCCACCTGGTCCTCCTCGAGCAGGCTCTTGCCCACGGCGTGGCCCTGGGCGGCGAGGAAGGTGAAGACCATGCCGCCGCCGACCAGCAGGGTGTCGGCGGTCTTCAGCAGGTTGTCGATCACGGCCAGCTTGTCCGAGACCTTGGCCCCGCCGAGCACCACCGCGTAGGGGCGGGCGGGATCGCTGGTGAGCCGCTGCAGCACCTCGACCTCGGCCTGCACCAGGGAGCCCGCGGCGGTCGGCAGCAGCTGGGCCACGTCGTAGACCGAGGCCTGCTTGCGGTGCACCACGCCGAACCCGTCGGAGACGAAGACGTCGCCGAAGGCGGCGTAGGCCTTCGCCAGCGCGGCCCGCTCGTCGGCGTCCTTGGACTCCTCGGCGGGCTCGAAGCGGACGTTCTCGAGCATCGCCACCTCGCCGTCGGCCAGGCCGTCGACGACCTGGCGGGCGGACTCGCCGACGACGTCGGTGGCGAGCCGGACCTCGGTGCCGAGCCGCTCCGAGAGCCGGGCGGCGGCCGGGGCGAGGGAGAACTCGGGCTTGACCTGGCCCTTGGGCCGGCCGAGGTGGGCCATCACGACCACGCGGGCGCCGGCCTCGCGCAGCTGCTGCAGGGTCGGCACCGAGGCGCGGATGCGGCCGTCGTCGGTGATCTGACGGTCGTCGTCGAGGGGGACGTTGAGGTCGCAGCGGATCAGGACCCGCTTGCCGGAGAGGTCTCCGAGGTCGGCGACGGTCTTCACCTGGGTCTCCTTGGGTGGCGGTGTGCTCGGGCGCTGGGGGACGGTGGATCGGTGATCAGATGGGTCGCCCTTCGACAGGCTCAGGGCGTTGGGGGCGGTTCGGGGGCTAAGGGCGTTGGGGACGGGTGGGCCCGGCGTGGCGGGGGCCGTGGCGTGACCGGTCCGGTCACGCCACGGCCCTCACCGGCGGTGCTCGCTCAGAGCGAGGAGCCCACCAGCACAGCGAGGTCGACGCACCGGTTGGAGTAGCCCCACTCGTTGTCGTACCAGCCGACGACCTTGACCTGGTTGCCGATGACCTTGGTCAGGCCGGCGTCGAAGATGCAGGAGGCCGGGTCGGTCTCGATGTCCTTGCTGACGATCTCGTCCTCGGTGTAGGTGAGGAAGCCCTTCATCGCACCCTCGGCGGCGGCCTTGATGATGCCGTTGACCTCCTCGACCGTGGTCTCGCGGGAGGCCTCGAAGGTGAGGTCGGTGGCGGAGCCGGTGGGGACCGGCACGCGGAGGGCGTAGCCGTCCAGCTTGCCCTTCAGCTCCGGCAGCACCAGGGCCACGGCCTTGGCCGCTCCGGTGGTGGTCGGGACGATGTTGAGGGCCGCGGCGCGCGAGCGGCGCAGGTCCTTGTGCGGGCCGTCCTGCAGGTTCTGGTCCTGGGTGTAGGCGTGGATCGTGGTCATCAGACCCTTCTCGATGCCCAGCCCGTCGTTGAGCGCCTTGGCCATCGGGGCCAGGCAGTTCGTGGTGCAGGAGGCGTTGGAGATGATGTGGTGGCTGGCCGGGTCGTAGGCGGAGTCGTTGACCCCCATCACCACGGTGAGGTCCTCGTTCTTGGCCGGCGCGGAGATGATGACCTTCTTCGCCCCGCCGTCGATGTGGGCCTTCGCCTTGGTCGCGTCGGTGAAGATGCCGGTGGACTCGATGACGACGTCCGCGCCCAGCTCGCCCCACGGGATGTTGGCGGGGTCGCGCTCCTCGAAGATGCGGATCTTCTTGCCGTCGACGGTGATCGACTCGGCGTCGGCGCTGACCTGGCCGGGGAAGCGGCCCAGGATCGAGTCGTACTTGAGCAGGTGGGCGATGGTCTCGTTGGGCATCAGGTCGTTGGCGCCCACCACCTCGATGTCGGCGCCGGAGGCGACGATGGCGCGGAAGACGTTGCGACCGATGCGGCCGAAGCCGTTGATACCAACCTTGACGGTCATGTGCGTTCGATCTCCTTCGAACTAGGGGCTCGGTGGCGGGAGCCGCGACGCTGCGCGCGGCGCCCCACACCCTCACCCTAACGGCCGGTCCGGACGCCATCGCCACCGCCCGCCCACTGGTACATACCAGTTGCCCGGTGGTCCTGACCAGCGATCAACTGGGCGCGTGGGCCGGCCCGGCCGCGGGTACCCGACGGGCCCCTGCCCGACCACCTCAGGGGTCAGGCCGTGCCTGCCGCGACCGCCGCCAACCGGAGCCGGAGCCGGAGCCGGTGAGCTCGCGAGCCGCTGCGGGCCAGGATCCTGCACAGGGCCCGCAGCACCGTGGTGGTCACTGGCTGGATGGCTGTGGTCATCACGACAGCGTCCCAATCAGCACCGACAGCTCGCCGGCGGCGCCCGTAATCGGGCGCACGAGCTCCGGCATCACGAGCCAGGAGAGCCAGAGGATCGCAACCGCGAGGACCGGCGCGACGATCCACTGCTCGACCAGCCCTCCAGTGCTGAGGCCGGCCAGCCGCTGGCGGTGCCGCCACGGCCACAGCAACGGCACACCCTCCCGCGTCAGCATGTCCCCCACGATGTGGGCCGAGGTTCCGACACCCACGGCCACCACTGCGGTCATCGCCGCCGGCGGTGAGAGGAACGCCAGCGCGACCAGGGCGATCCCACCGGCGACAAACCCGACCACCGCGGCGCTGCGGGTCGCTCGGCCCTCACCACCGATGGCTGAGATGGCGATCGCGAGGAGGAACGCCGCCCATCCAGCGCCTGCGACAGGGTGCTGCGCCAGCAAGAACGTCACCATCGAGGCGATCAGCACGCCAAGCAGCGAGTGCGTCCCCTGCCGATGCCCACCGGAAAGTGCCGCCACGGTGCGGGCCGCGACTCCTGTGAGCGGGCCCAGGGACCTGGAGATGGAAGCTTGCGGGTGGTCAAGGTCGGGCAGCATCGCTGCTCCGCCGGCCATCACCGCACCGAACAACAGCCCGCTGCCCGGCGCCGCCAGCAGCGGCGAGCCGGGGACCGTTGCGACCGCCAGGTATGCCGCCACACCGGAGAGGGCGTGGGTGCGCCCCATCACGCCGGCACCACCGCCCCGGCCAGCTGCTCAGCGACGCCGTCCGCTTCTGCCTGCAGCTGCTCATGCACCTGGGTGTGGCCGGCCCCCCCTCCCGCGAGTTTCGTCGCGGTCGGGGGGCGCGCTGCACATCACCGTGTGCTCCGCATCACCGTGGCGGGGGTCGATTCAGCGGGTCCTGTCCGACAACGGCAGCTGCTACCGCTCACACGCCTGGCAGCAGGCATGCGCCGCCCTCGCGATCACGCCCAAGCACACCCGGCCCTACCGCCCCAGACCAACGGCAAGATCGAACGCTTCCACCGCACCCTCGCCGACGGCTGGGCATACGCCCGCCGCTACCTGTACTGACCGGACAGGTTGGTCGAAGCACTGCGATCCGCGTGTCTAGGTGAGGGCGGGAGGGCCTCCCGCGGTGGAGTGGAACTGCTGAAGGATCCGCTCACCTGGCCAGGAGGCCCTCGTGTCCCACGTTAACGCTGCGCTGACCCCACGTGCTCGACTCACCGTCGCCCGACTCGTCGTCGACCAACAGGTGCCGATCAGCGAGGTCGCTGCCCGCTTCCAGTGCTCCTGGCCCACGATCAAACGGTGGGCCGAGCGTTATCGGGCCGGGGAACCCATGACTGACCGCTCCTCCCGGCCTCACAGCAGCCCGGCCCGGACCAGCCATGCCGTCACGAAGCGGATCGTGTCGCTGCGGCTGCGCAAACGCCTCGGCCCCGTCCAGCTCGCCGCCCTCACAGGTGTCGCGCCATCGACCGCCCACCAGGTCCTGACCCGCTGCCGGCTCAACCGGCTCTCCCACGTCGACCGGGCCACCGGTGAACCGGTGCGCCGCTACGAGCACCCCCGCCCCGGGGATCTGGTCCACGTCGACGTGAAGAAGCTGGGCAACATCCCCGACGGCGGCGGCTGGCGCTACGTCGGGCGCCGACAAGGCGACCGCAACCGGGCCGCGACCCCCGACAAGGCCAGGAACCGCCACCACAACCCGAAGATGGGCCACGCCTTCGTCCACACCGTCATCGACGACCACTCCCGCACCGCCTACAGCGAGATCCACGACGACGAGACCGCGGCCACCGCCACCACGGTGCTGCGCAACGCCGTCGCCTGGTTCGGCGCCCGCGGCATCACCATCACCCGGGTGCTGTCTGACAACGGCCCGGCCTACCGCTCACACCTGTGGCGCGACACCTGTGCGGAACTCAACATCAAGCACTCCCGCACCCGGCCCTACCGACCCCAGACCAACGGCAAGATCGAACGCTTCCACCGCACCCTGGCCGACGGCTGGGCCTACGCCCACTGCTACCCCAACGAGACCGCCCGCCGAGCAGCCCTCCCAGCCTGGCTCCACTCCTACAATCACCACCGTCCCCACACCCCCTGCGGGAATCAGCCACCCATCACCCGGTTGACCAACGTCCCCGGTCAGTACAACTAGACGTCAGGACGTCCGCGTGTGTTGGTGTTGATTTCAGTGAAGCAGCGTGCGGAGGGGTCATCCAGGCACCAGCAGTGCTCCTATCGCGCGTGTAACCCGTGCAGGGCGATCTCGGTGTGGACGGTTCGCGCGGTCTTGGGGTCAGAGGCGAGGCGTGCGGCGTAGTCCACTGCGCACACCAGGTGTTGCAGGACCTCGACGGTGACGTCTGGCCTCAGGCGACCCGCTAGCACTGCGTCATCGATGAGTCGGTCCAGCACGGTGGTGATCGTCGCGAGCGACGCCGACGCCTCGTGCTGGGCCGTCTCGCCGCTGGACACGACCACGAGCGCCTCAGGTCGCTCGGCGAAGACTCTGACGGCGGCCTTAAAGGCTTCTTCGACGGCGTCTGGTCGGCCCTGCTCCGCCAGCTCCTCCATGGTCGTCTGCAGCTCGACCAGGGACGGGTGGACCATGGCGGCGAGCAGCTCGAGCTGGGTCGGGAAGTGGCGGTAGACGGTCCCCACTCCGACGCCGGCTTCGGCAGCGATGACGTTGAGAGGCACGTCGCCCTCGCCCGCGTCGACGCGCCGTTGCGCCGCGGCGAGGATGCGCTCTCGGTTGCGTCGTGCGTCACGACGGAGGTTGTCACTCACACAGCCATCCTACCACCGAACCGGAGCATTCATCCGCTTCTGCTACAGTGTCGATCGAAACGGATCAGCTATCAACTTTGAGGAGAGAGCTAGTGAGTGCGACGAGGTCGAAGGTTGCCGTCGTGACGGGAGCCAGTTCAGGGATCGGCGCGGAGGCGGCGCGCCAGCTCCGGGCCGAAGGTTTTCACGTGGCGGTGGTCGGGCGCTCGGAGGAGCGCACCTGCAAGGTGGCCGATGAGGTGGCTGGTGAGGCGTTCCTGGCTGACTTCGAGTCAGTGAGGAGTGTGGAGCAGCTGGCTGCGAGTCTCACCTCGCGCTACGCGACGATCGATGTCCTGGCCAGCAACGCCGGGGCGGCCTTCGCCGAGCGCCGGCACACTGCCGACGGTCATGAGCGGACCTGGCAGGTCAACGTCTTGTCCCCGGCGCTGCTGGCCGACCTGCTACTGCCGGCCCTGTTGGGCGCGGGGCAGTCACGCGTCATCTTCACGGCCAGTAATGCCCACAAGCACGCACGACTCAACGTGGACGACCTCGCCTCGGACCGGCGCCGGTACTCCATGATGGCGGCCTACTCCCGATCCAAGCTGGGCACCTTGGTGATCGCCCAGCGTCTCGCCGACAAGGTTCCGCCCAGCTCCGTCGCCGTCAGCACCTTCCACCCCGGCCTGACCAGGAGTGACGCGTTCAGGGACAAGCCTGTCCTGAAGCGACTGACCCACGCCCGACTGCTGTCACGGTTCACCGTGTCCTCGAGCGAGGCAGCCAAGCCACTCGTGCACCTGGCCACCATGTCAAGTCCCTCCGACAGACACGGCCAGTTCTACGACCGTGTCCGCTTCCAGCCCCAGAACCACCCCCAGCTCCACGACGACCGCGTCCGCGACGCGGTCGACCGCAGCATCGGCGACTACGCAGCGCTACTGGCCCGCTGACCGGCGGTTGCCGAGCAAGGCGTCCGCCGGTGACGGGACGGCGGTCGGGGTTCTGGGGCGGCTGGCACCACATCGACATTGACGACTCGGTCGGTATCGTCCGTGTCGGGATATGACACGTGCGAGCCCCCGGCATCTTCAGGCGAGAGCGTCGACGTCCTTGAGGACGATCCGGAAAGCGGCTGGCCCTGGTGCCGGAACGCTGATGGTCGCGAGGGATTCCTCACCGCGTGCTCACCGCTGCTTGACCGTCAGTCACACGCGTACCCAGGCGAGGATAGTGCCGTGATGGCCGGCGTCCTGTGCTTCGCGTGATTCGTGTGCAGCACCAAGCGAGCTAGGGGGTGCAACTGGGGGTCCCTCTGGCGGTGGAAGGGCTGCAGTCCGTCGATTCGCCGAACAGGTCGTCCTGCCGGGCGTAGTCGGCCGGCCTGCCCTTCGCCGGGGACCAGTTCGTGCACTCTGGCGAGCTCCAGAAGATCTCGGCGTAGGGGTGCTTGGCGACGTCAAGATCCTTGATGTCGCCGCGAAAGTGCTCGACCTCGGCGAAATTGGTGGAGTGGGTGTCGATGGCGAGCTGGTCATGGTTGGCGGCCAGGATCGGCCGGATCCCGGGCACAGCGGGGGCACCCTGTGTGGCGCCGCCGGCGCCACAGAACCAGTCGTTGAGGCGGAGGCCCTGCTCGCCGGCGCGCCCGGTGCTCGCCATCAGCCCTCCACCCCGCGGTGGCTGTACCGGCCGCACGAGGGGCAGGACATCTGACCTGAGGGCTGGCACTCGAAAACGAGCGGCACCTGGGGGAAGCAGTCGGCACACACAACGTCGACAGTGACGGCGGGCCCATCGGCGGCTGGTGGCTGGTGCACGTAGGTGCGGCCGGTGAGCCATGCTCGGCTCGAGTCCCAGCCGATGACAACTGGGACGTCGCAGCAGGTGACGACCAACTGGCGGGTGAGAGTGGGGGTGCCTAGCTGGCTTGGTCTCATGCCCTACCTAGGTGCGCCGACTACGCCCGGCTGTGACGGCCGCCCGCCCTCACTCCCGCGAGCCTCCGTCGACAGCGACCTCTCCGTCGGCACCACCTGCCGAGTGCGCCAGAAAGGGCGCGCCTCGTAGCATCGCGGGGTGACGGACCCCACCCACCAATGGCTGCCTGATCGTCATCTCGGCGTTGCTGCCACGCTTGCGCATGCCGACGAGCTCATCGGCCAGGTGGGCGATCTGCTCTTTGCCTACCAGACGCAGGCCGAAGGGGTGATCGGCCTCCGCGAAGTGCCCGCGGGAGCTGTGAAACAGGTCGTGGTGGGACGTCTTGCTCCGATCCCTCGCAAGGTGCCGTTGCTCGTGGCCGATGCCCTCGTGGCGTTGCGGGCCGCGCTCGAGCACACCTTGTTCGCCGAGGTTGAGCACTTGGAAGGCACGCCGCTTGACGAGAGGTCGGCCAAGCTCGTCGAGATGCCCGCCTTGGACACCTACGAGAAGTTCGTGGAGTGGCAGAGGAAGCAGCTTCGCAACCGTCCGCCGTCGCTGCAAGCCGGTAGCGGGAAGAACTCACGTCTCGGTCTCCCCCTGCGAGGACACCATCACGAGCGAACGGGTGACGCTGCGGATCGGGAGCTACTCGGCGTCCTCGAGCAGCTCGGGGTTGACGCTGGCCTCGGTGTCGGGGATGCCGAGCTCGGCCGCCCGCTTGTCGGCGGTGGCCAGCAGCCGACGGATCCGGCCGGCGACGGCGTCCTTGGTCAGCGGCGGGTCGTGCAGCTGGCCGAGCTCCTCCAGGCTCACCTGCTTGTGCTCCAGGCGCAGCAGCCCGGCCTGGCGCAGGTGGTCGGGGACCTCGTCGCCGAGGATCTCCAGCGCCCGCTGCACCCGGGCGCCGGCGGCCACCGCGGCCCGGGCGGAGCGGCGCAGGTTGGCGTCGTCGAAGTTGGCCAGCCGGTTCGCCGAGGCACGCACCTCCCGGCGCATCCGGCGTTCCTCCCAGGCCAGCAGGGTGTCGTGGGCGCCCAGCCGGGTGAGCATGGCCGCGATCGCGTCGCCGTCGCGGACCACCACCCGGTCGACCCCGCGGACCTCGCGCGCCTTGGCCGGGATGTCGAGCCGGCGGGCCGCGCCCACCAGCGCCAGCGCCACCTCCGGCCCGGGGCAGGTGATCTCCAGCGACATCGAGCGTCCTGGCTCGGTCAACGAGCCGTGGGCCAGGAACGCCCCGCGCCAGGCGGCCACGCAGTCGCACAGCCCGCCGCCGACCACCTGCGGCGGGAGCCCGCGCACCGGGCGCCCGTGGTTGTCGACCAGACCGGTCTGGCGGGCCAGCGCCTGGCCGTCCTTGGCCACCCGGACGATGTAGCGGGTGCCGCGACGCAGCCCCGAGGCGCTGACCACCGCCATCTCGCTCTGGTGGCCGAAGACGTCGAGGATCGCGGTGCGCAGCCGCCGGGCCGCGGCACCGGTGTCGACCTCGGCCTCGATGACGATCCGACCCGCCGCCAGGTGCAGCCCGCCGGCCAGCCGGAGCATGGTGGCGACCTCGGAGCGGCGGCAGCACGGCTTGGAGACAGCGATCGTCGCCAGTTCCGCCTTCACCTGCTGAGTCATCGCCATTCGCGCATCCTGCCACACCGGACCACCCGCTCCACCGGTCGAAGTGGGCCCTCCGCGGGGCCCCGTCGGCGGGTGTTCACAGGCTCATCACCTCGGCGTAGGCCGAGGCCAGCCGCAGCGCGTCGTGGCGTGGGCTGCCGTCGCGGGCGGCGATGTCGGCCAGCACCAGCCGGGCTCCCAGCGAGGCCACGTAGGACTCCAGGTGGCGGTCGCCCGCGCAGGCCCGGGCGTCGGCCAGCACCACGTCCAGCCGCAGCTCCGGGGCGTGCTCGGCCAGCATCTCCACGTGCCGCGACGGGCTCAGCCCGCGGGTCTCCCCCTCCGGGCTGAGGTTGAGGGTGAGCAGCCGCCGGCACGAGGACCGGGTCAGCGCCGCGGCCAGCTCCGGCACCAGCAGGTGCGGGATGACGGAGGTGAACCACGACCCCGGTCCGAGCACGGCCCAGTCGGCCGCGTCGACGGCCGCCAGGCACTCCAGCCGGGTGGGTGGGTCCTGCGGGATCAGCCGGACCGCGCAGACCTCGCCGCTGGTGGAGGCCACCGTGGCCTGGCCGCGCAGCACGGTCGGCTCGTCGGGGGCGTCGGGGTCGACGCCGAGCACGTCGGCTTCGATCTGCAGCGGCACCGCGGCCATCGGCAGCACCCGGCCGCGGGCCCCGAGCAGCTGGCCGACCATGTCCAGCCCGGCCACCGGGTCACCCAGCTGCTGCCACAGCCCGGCGATCAGCAGGTTGCCGATGGCGTGCCCGGCGAGCGGGCCGTCGCCGCCGAAGCGGGACTGCAGCACGTCGGCCCAGGCCCGTCCGGTCGGGTCGTCGTCGCACAGCGCGGCCAGCGCCATCCGCAGGTCGCCCGGCGGGATGATCCCGAACTCCTGGCGCAACCGGCCCGAGGAGCCGCCGTCGTCGGCCACCGTGACGATCGCGGTCAGGTCGTTGGTGAGGTGGCGCAGCGCGCGCAGGTTGACCGACATGCCGTGGCCGCCGCCGAAGACCACCACCGCCTTGCCGGGGGCGCCGCGGAGCGCGCTCACTCCAGCCCCAGGTCGCGGTGCATCACCTCGACCAGCAGGTCGGCCGTGCGGAGCCGACGACCCAGCTCGGTGGCGACCGCGGTGCTGCGGTGCTTGCCGCCGGTGCACCCGACCCCGATGGTCAGGTGGTGCTTGCCCTCGCGCAGGTAGCCCGGCTCCATCAGCAGCACCAGCCCGTGCACCTGGTCGATGAACTCCTCGATCCCCTCCTGGGCCAGCACGTAGTCGCGGACCGGCTGCTCCAGCCCGGTCTGCGGACGCAGCTCGGGCACCCAGTGCGGGTTGGGCAGGAAGCGGACGTCGACCACCAGGTCGGCATCGGTCGGCAGCCCGTTCTTGAACCCGAACGACAGCACCAGCACCCGCAGCTCGTCGGCGCGCTCGGCGGCGAAGACGTGGGCCACCCGGGACGCCGTCTGGTGCGGGTTGGCCCGCGAGGTGTCGATCACCACGTCGGCGGTGGCGCGCAGGTCGGCCAGCAGCCGTCGCTCGGTGGCGATGCCGTCGGCGAGGCGTCCGGCCCCCTGCAGCGGGTGCGGGCGCCGGGCCGAGGACTGGCGACGCACGATCACCTCGTCGGCGGCGTCGAGGAAGAGCACCTCCGGCCGCAGCCCGCGCTCGCGGACGGCGGCGAACATGCTCGGCAGCTGCTCGAACATGGTGGCCCAGCGGACGTCCAGCACCACCGCGAGGCGGCGCACCCCGGCCTCCTCCACCTGCCGGCACAGCTCGTCGACCATGTTGGGCGGCAGGTTGTCCACCACGTACCAGCCGAGGTCCTCCAGCGCGTGGGCCGCGGTGCTGCGTCCCGCCCCGCTCATCCCGGTGACCACGAGCAGCCGCAGGCGTGTCTCCGGGGTCGCGTTCTCGGGGTGGAGGGCCTCCGCCGGGATCGTCACGGGGCCAGTGTGCCACCGGGTGCCGGTCGGCGTTCTCACAACGCGACCGGCGTCGCTGTGCGGCGATGGTCACGCCAGTTTCACCTGCGCCGTCGGGAGCCGAAACACGGGTCGGCCAGCGTGGGGGCGTCGTCCGGGGAACCGTCGTCCCCGCCGTCCGAGCCCCGAGGAGCGCACCGTGCCCGCACCGTCACGCGAGAACGCCCGCACCGCCACCACCACCGGCGCCGTCCCGGCCCGCCGCGGTCGCTGGCTGACCGACTGGGACCCCGAGGACCCGGTGTTCTGGAAGCAGCGCGGCCGCGCCGTCGCCCGGCGCAACCTCGTCGTCTCGATCCTGTGCGAGTTCCTCGGCTTCTGCGTGTGGGCGCTGTGGAGCGTGGTGGTGCCCTCGCTCAACAGCGTCGGCTTCGCCCTCACCGTCGACCAGCAGTTCTGGCTGATCGCGCTGCCCAGCCTGGTCGGCGCGACGCTGCGGATCCCGTACACCTTCGCGGTGCCGGTGCTGGGCGGACGCACCTGGACGGTGGTCTCCGCGCTGCTGCTGCTCGTCCCCGCGCTCGCCCTGGCCTGGGTGGTGCAGCGCCCCGAGACGCCGTTCGGGGTACTGCTGGCGGTGGCCGCCCTGGCTGGTCTGGGCGGGGGCAACTTCGCCTCCTCGATGACCAACATCAGCTTCTTCTTCCCCGAGCACGAGAAGGGCCGGGCGCTGGGGCTGAACGCCGCGGGCGGCAACCTCGGCACCGGCATCGTGCAGCTGGCGGTGCCGGCGGTGGTCGTCACCGGCGCCGGTCTGCAGCTGGAGCGGGCCGGGCTGGTCTTCGTCCCGCTGGTGCTGGTGGCCGCGCTGCTGGCCTGGCGGCTGATGGACAACGTCAGCACCGCCAGGGCCGACGTCAGGGACTTCGCCCTGGCCGCCACCCGCAAGCACACCTGGATCATCTCCTTCCTCTACATCGGTACCTTCGGCTCCTTCATCGGCTACTCCGGCGCCTTCCCCACCCTGCTGAAGACCCAGTTCGTCGGCGCCAGCCCCTCGCTGGCCTTCCTCGGTGCGCTGATCGGCGCGCTCAGCCGCCCGCTCGGCGGGATGCTGGCCGACCGGTTCGGCGGCGCCCGGATCACCATCGGCTCGTTCGCGGTGCTCGCGCTGGGCGCGGTCGGGGCCATCACGGCTCTGCAGCAGAGCTCGTTCACCCTCTTCTTCGCCTCGTTCCTCGTGCTCTTCGTCGGCACCGGGCTGGGCAACGGGTCGACCTACCGGATGATCCCGGCCGTCTTCCGGGCCGAGATGGCGCTGCCGGTGGCCCGCAAGGCCGCGGCCGGCTGCCTCGGCATCGCCGGTGCCGTCGGCGCCTTCGGCGGGTTCCTCATCCCCCGTGGGTTCGCGATGTCGACCACGGCGACCGGCTCGATCGTCGCCGCGCTGGTCTGCTTCCTCGTCGCCTACCTGGGGATGGCCGTGCTGACCTGGGCGGTCTACCAGCGTCGCGGAGCCCGGCTGTCCGGGGTCTCGATCTGATGCCGACCGACCCCGGGCGGCCGAGCGTCCCGGCCGCGACGAGCACCCACTGCCCCTACTGCGCCCTGCAGTGCGCCCAGACCCTCACCCGCACCGACGCCGGGGTCGCGGTCGCCCCCCGGGACTTCCCCACCAACCGGGGTGGGATGTGCCAGAAGGGGTGGACCTCACCCACCCTGCTGGACGTCCCCGACCGGATCACCAGCCCGCTGCTGCGCCGCGGGGGCGAGCTGGTCGAGGTGGGCTGGGACGAGGCCCTCGACGTCGTCGCCGACCGGCTGCGCACCATCCGGGCCGAGTCGGGCCCCGACGCGGTGGCGGTCTTCGGCGGCGGCGGGCTGACCAACGAGAAGGCCTACCAGCTGGGCAAGTTCGCCCGGATCGCGCTGGGCACGGCCAACATCGACTACAACGGCCGGTTCTGCATGTCGAGCGCCGCCGCCGCGGCGAACCGCTCCCTCGGCATGGACCGCGGCCTGCCGTTCCCGCTGGAGGACCTGCGCGGCGCCCAGGCGGTGCTGCTGCTGGGCAGCAACCTGGCCGAGACGATGCCGCCCAGCCTCGGCCACCTCGCCGACGTCCGGGCCGGCGGCGGCCTGGTCGTGGTCGACCCGCGGCGCAGCCCCACCGCCGCGCTGGCCGCCGACGGCGGCGGGCTGCACCTGCAGCCGGTGCCGGGGACGGACCTGGCGGTGCTGCTCGGGCTCGCCCACCTGGTGCTGCGCGACCGGCGCACCGACACGGGCTACCTCGCCGACCGCACCACCGGGCTGGACGCGGTGCGCGACTGCGTCGGCGCCTGGTGGCCCGAACGGGTGGAGCAGGTCAGCGGGGTGCCGGTGCGGACGCTCGAGCGGGCCGCGGCGCTGCTGGCCGACGCCTCCCCGATCGCCGGCGGCCGCGGCGCCTACGTGCTCACCGGCCGCGGGGTCGAGCAGTCCAGCCAGGGCACCGACACGGTGACGGCCGCGATCAACCTGGCGCTGCTGCTCGGTCTGGTCGGACGCCGCGGCAGCGGGTTCGGCGCCCTCACCGGGCAGGGCAACGGCCAGGGCGGACGCGAGCACGGCCAGAAGGCCGACCAGCTGCCCGGCTACCGGATGGTCGACGACCCGGCGGCCCGCGCGCACGTCGCCGCCGTCTGGGGTGTCGACCCCGACGACCTGCCGGGCAAGGGGCTGCCCGCGGTCCAGCTGCTCCGCTCCCTCGGCACCCCGGGTGGACCGCGGGCGCTGCTGGTGCACGGCTCCAACCTGCGGATCAGCGCCCCCGACGCCGACTCGGTCACCCGGCGGCTGCGCTCGCTCGACCTGCTGGTGGTGTGCGACTTCGTCCCGTCGGAGACCACCCGGCTGGCCGACGTGGTGCTGCCGGTGACGCAGTGGGCCGAGGAGGAGGGCACCATGACCTCGCTGGAGGGACGGGTGCTGCGCCGCCGCCGCGCGGTCGACCCGCCGCCCGGCGTGCGCAGCGAGCTGGAGGTGCTGCGCGGGCTGGCGCTCCGGCTGGACGCCCCGGGCACCTGGTCCACCGAGCCCGCCGAGGTGTTCGCCGAGCTGGCCCGGGCGAGCGCCGGCGGGAAGGCCGACTACTCCGGGATCAGCCACCGCCGCCTCGACACCGGGGAGGCGCTGTTCTGGCCGTGCCCGGCCACCGCCGACGACCAGCCCGCCCACCCGGGCACCCCGCGGCTCTTCCTCGACCGGTTCCCCACCGCCGACGGACGGGCCCGGCTGCTGCCGGTCGAGCACCGCGGGCCGGCCGAGCGGCCCGGCCCGGGGCGTCCGCTGCACCTGGTCACCGGCCGGGTGCTGCAGCACTACCAGTCCGGGGCGCAGACCCGCCGGGTGCCCGAGCTGGCCGCCGCCTCCCCGGAGGCGTTCGTCGAGCTGCACCCGGTGACGGCCGACCGGCTCGGCCTGGTCGAGGGCGCCTGGGTGCGGCTGCGCAACGACCGCGGTGAGGTGCGGGCGAGGGCCCGGCTGAGCACGGACGTCCGCACCGACACCGTCTTCGTCCCGTTCCACTTCCCCGGTGCGGGCAGGATCAACCGGATCACCAACGACGCAGTCGACCCGGTCTCGCAGATGCCGGAGTTCAAGAACTGCTCGGTCGACGTCGTCGCCGAGCCCGCGGAGCCGCTGGCGGCCACCGGGCCCGCCGCGGGGAGGAGGACGCGATGACCCGCGTGGTGGTGGTCGGCAACGGGATGGTCGGCTCGCGCTTCGCCGACGAGCTCACCGACGGCGACGGCGGCCGGTTCGCCGTCACCGTGCTCGGCGCCGAGTCCGCCCAGCCCTACAACCGGGTGCTGCTCAGCCAGGTGGTGGCCGGACGCTACGAGCTGGCCGGGATCACGCTCTCCCGGCCCCGCTCGGAGCGGGTCGCCGTGCACGCCGGCGCCGTGGTGACCGCCGTCGACCGGGACGACCGCTCGGTGCGCACCGCCGACGGCGCCCGGCACCGCTACGACTTCCTGGTGCTGGCCACCGGCGCAGCCGCCCGGGTGCCCGACCTGGCGGGGCTGTCGCCCTGGCCGGGCGGCGTGCACGCGCTGCGCACCGTCGACGACGCCCGCGAGATCGTCGCCGCCACCCTCAACGCACGCCGGGCCGTGGTGCTCGGCGCCGGCGTCCTCGGCGTGGAGACCGCGGTCGCGCTGTCCCGGCGCGGGCTGGCGGTCACCGTCGTCCACCCCTCCGCCGCCCTGATGGACCGCCAGCTCGACCAGCCCGCCGGCGGCGTGCTGGCCCGGGCGCTGACGGGGCTCGGCGTCGGGCACCGGGTGGGGGCGCGGGCCTCGCGGGTGGAGACCGTCGACGGGCGGGTCCGCGGGCTCCGTCTCGACGACGGCGAGCTGCTGCCGGCCGACCTGCTGGTGCTGTGCACCGGCACCGTCCCCGAGACCGGGCTGGCCCGGGCCTGCGGGCTGCCGGTGCGCCGCGGCGTCGTGGTGGACGAGCAGCTGCAGAGCCCGGCCGACCGCCGGGTGATGGCGCTCGGCGACTGCGCCGAGCCACCCGAGGGCGCCACCGGACTGGTCGCCCAGGGCTGGGAGCAGGCGGCCCGGCTGGCCGCCCGGCTGCGGGCCACCGGCACCGGCCCCGGCGCCCTCCCCCGCCGGCGCGACCGCACCGCCGACGACGTGGTCCGGGTCAAGGCCGACGGGCTGGACGTCGTCACCATGGGCACCCGTGGCGACGACTCTGCGCGGGTGCTGCAGCTCAGCGACCCCGACCGCGGCCGGCACGTCCAGGTGGTGGTCGAGGGCGATCGGCTGGTCGGCGCGACCTGCCTGGGCGACCCGGAGGTGGCCGCGGAGCTGCTCGCCTGCTACACCCGCGGCGCCCCGGTGCCGGCCGACCCGGCGCGGCTGCTCCTCAGCCCGCTGGCGGCCACCTCCAGCGCCGCCGTCCCGGTCACCGCGCTGCCCGACGACACCGTGGTGTGCCGGTGCAACGGCGTCACCAAGCACACCATCGCCGAGGCCTGCCGGTCCGGCGCCGGCACCGCCGAGGAGGTGGCCGCGCGGACCCGGGCGAGCACCGGCTGCGGCGGCTGCCGGGCCGACGTCTGCGCCCTGGTCGAGGCGCTCGGTCCGGCCGGTGCGTCCACCTCACCGTCGGCCGACGGGAGCTGTGAGGACCTCGTCACGCAGGCGTCACCGCCGGCGCCGGCCGCTGTGACGTCGGCTGGTTAGCGTCTCGACCATGCTCGAAGCCGCAGCTCACACCCCGTCCTCCGACGCCACCCGCGTGGTGGTCGTCGGCGCCGGCATGGTCGCCTCCCGCTTCGTCGAGGCGCTGCTCCAGCGCGACACCACGGGCGCCTTCGCCGTCACCGTGCTCGGTGAGGAGGCGCACCCGCCCTACGACCGGGTCGCCCTCACCTCCTTCTTCTCCGGCCGCGGTGCCGACGAGCTGGCGCTCGGCGACCCGGCGCTGTGGCAGGACCCGCGGGTCCGTCTGCTCACCGGCCGGCGGGTGGTCGGCCTCGACCGGGCCGCCCGCGCCGTCACCACCGACACCGGTGAGGTGCACGGCTACGACGAGCTGGTGCTGGCCACCGGGTCCAGCGCCTTCGTCCCGCCGATCCCCGGCGCCGACCTGCCCGGCGTCTTCGTCTACCGCACCCTCGACGACGTCGCCGCGCTGCAGCGGTGGGTCGAGGAGGCCGGACGGCGCTGCGGACGCCAGGTGCGGGCTGCGGTGATCGGGGGCGGGCTGCTCGGGCTCGAGGCCGCCGGCGCCTGCCAGTCGATGGGCGCCCACAGCACCGTGGTCGAGTTCGCGCCGCGGATGATGGCGGTCCAGCTCGACGAGGGCGGCGGCCAGGCGCTCGGGCGGATCGTCACCGGCATGGGCATCGACGTGCGCACGAGCACCGGCACCACCGCGATCCTCCCCGACGCCGAGGGCCGGGTGGGCGCGATGACCTTCACCGACGAGACCGGCATCGACGTCGACGTCGTCGTGGTGGCCGCGGGCATCCGGGCCCGCGACGAGCTGGCCCGCGCGGCCGGGCTGCCCGTCGGCCCCCGCGGCGGTCTGGTGGTCGACGACCGCTGCCGCAGCGAGGACCCGCACGTCTCGGCGATCGGCGAGGTGGCCTGCATCCAGGGCTCCACCCTGGGGCTGGTCGCGCCGGGCTACACCATGGCCGAGATCCTGGCCGACCGGCTGCTCGGCGGGGAGGCCAGCTTCGGCGGGGCCGACCTGTCCACCAAGCTCAAGCTGCTCGGCGTCGACGTCGCCTCCTTCGGCGACGCCTTCGCCACCACCCCCGGCGCGCTGGAGGTGGTCTACGCCGACCCCAGCGCCGCGGTGTACAAGAAGCTGGTGCTGTCCGACGACGCCGAGGTGCTGCTCGGCGGCATCCTCGTCGGCGACGCCAGCGCCTACGCCTCGCTGCGCCCGCTGGTCGGACGCCGGCTCGGCGTCGACCCGGCCGCGCTGCTGGTGCCCGAGGGCGCCGCCGGCGCGGGGGCGCTGGAGCTGCCCGACGAGGCGGTGGTCTGCTCGTGCAACAACGTCACCGCCGGCACCATCCGCTGCGCGGTGGCCGACGGCGCCTGCGACCTCGCCGCGCTCAAGGGCTGCACGAAGGCGGGCACCAGCTGCGGCTCCTGCCTGCCGGTGGCCAAGAAGCTGATGACGACCGAGCTGGAGAAGTCCGGCGTCACGGTCAGCAAGGCGCTCTGCGAGCACTTCGAGCTCTCCCGCGCCGAGCTGTTCGAGGTGGTCCGGCTGACCCGGCTCACCACCTTCAGCGAGGTCATCGCCCGGCACGGCCGCGGCCGCGGCTGCGACATCTGCAAGCCGGTGGTGGCCTCCGTGCTGGCCTCCCTCGGCAACGGCCACATCCTGGCCGGGGAGCAGGCGGCGCTGCAGGACACCAACGACCACGTGCTGGCCAACCTGCAGAAGGACGGCTCCTACTCCGTGGTGCCGCGGATCCCCGGCGGCGAGGTGACCCCGGAGGGGCTGATCGCCATCGGCGAGGTCGCCCGCGACTTCGGGCTCTACACCAAGATCACCGGCGGGCAGCGGATCGACCTGTTCGGCGTCCGGCTGGAGCAGCTGCCGGCGGTCTGGCGGCGGCTGGTCGACGCCGGCTTCGAGTCCGGGCACGCCTACGGCAAGTCGCTGCGCACGGTGAAGTCCTGCGTCGGCTCCACCTGGTGCCGCTACGGGGTGCAGGACTCGGTCGGCCTGGCGGTGATGCTGGAGCTGCGCTACCGCGGGCTGCGCTCCCCGCACAAGCTGAAGATGGGCGTCTCGGGCTGCGCCCGGGAGTGCGCGGAGGCCCGCGGCAAGGACGTCGGCGTGATCGCCACCGATCAGGGCTGGGGCCTCTACGTGTGCGGCAACGGCGGGGCCACGCCCCGGCACGCCCAGCTACTGGCCACCGACCTCGACACCGAGACCCTGGTCCGCTACATCGACCGGTTCCTCATGTACTACGTGCGCACCGCCGACCGGCTGCAGCGCACCGCGCCCTGGCTGGACGACCTCGAGGGCGGGCTGGACACCGTCCGCGCGGTGGTCTGCGAGGACTCGCTGGGGATCGGTGCCGACCTGGAGCAGGCGATGGCCGCCCACGTGGACGGCTACGCCGACGAGTGGGCGGCGGTGCTCGCCGACCCCGACCAGCTCCGGCGCTTCACCTCCTTCATCAACGCCCCCGAGGAGGTGGACGACTCGCTGCAGTACGTGGCCGAGCGCGGCCAGATCCGTCCCGCCGCCCCGGGCGAGCGGGCCTCGGGCGCCGTCCTCATCGCCGGGCCCGACCTGCCCCGGCGCTCCGACCCCGGCCTCGTCGCGGCCGGTCTGGCCGCCCCGGCGGCATCCCGCAGCACCGACGTCGAGGAGGTCTCCCGATGAGCACCGGCACCGCACCCGAGGTCCTCAGCGCGCGTTCGCAGCAGGGAGCGGCTGCGCCGCACGGCACCGCGCTGGTGCAGGTCTGCCGGCTGGCCGACCTGCAGCCCGAGCGGGGGGTGGCCGCGCTGGTCGCCGGCCAGCAGGTGGCCCTGTTCCGCACCGTCGACGACCGGGTCCACGTCGTCCAGCAGCGCGACCCCTACTCGGGGGCCAACGTGATGTCGCGCGGGCTGGTCGGCACCCGCGGCGAGCGGCTGACGCTGGCCAGCCCGATGTACAAGCAGGTGTTCGACCTCGTCACCGGGGAATGCCTGGACGCCCAGGGCGCGGAGCCCCGGCACCTGCGGACCTGGCCGGTGGAGGTCCGCGAGGGGGTCGTCCTCGTCGGGCTCGACCCGAGGCCCTGACCGTGGAGCTGCAGCTGGCCGGACGTCCGGTGCTGGTGGCCGGCGGCGGGCCGCGGGCGGCCGCGCTGGCCCTCGACCTGCTCGACCGTGGCGCCGAGGTGACCGTGCTGGCCCGCGAGGCCTGCGAGGACGTCACCGAGCCGGCCGCGGAGGGACGCCTGCGCTGGGTGCCCCGCGACGCCGCGGAGGACGACCTCGACGCCTGCTGGCTGCTGGCCGTCGCCACCGGCAGCGCCGTCGAGGACAGCCGGCTGACCGCCGCCGCGGAGCGCCGCCGGCTGCTGACGGTGCGCCCGCCCGTGCCGGCCGAGCGCCCGCCGGCCCGCCGCTGCCGCGGCCGGGTGGTGCTGGTCGGCGGCGGACCGGGCGCGGAGGACCTCATCACCGTCCGCGGGATGCGCTGGCTGGAACGGGCCGATGTGGTGGTCGCCGACCGGCTCGGCCCGAGCACGCTGCTGCGCCGGCTGCCCGCCGGGGTGGAGGTGGTCGACGTCGGCAAGACCCCGGGGCACCACCCGGTCAGCCAGGGCGAGATCAACCGGGTGCTGGTCGACCAGGCCGCGCTCGGCCGGACGGTGGTGCGGCTCAAGGGCGGCGACCCGTTCCTCTTCGGCCGCGGCGGGGAGGAGTGGCTGGCCTGCGTGGAGGCCGGTGTGGACGTCGAGGTGGTGCCCGGGGTGAGCAGCGCGCTGGCGGTGCCGGCCCTCGCCGGGGTGCCGGTCACCCACCGCGGGTTGAGCCGCGGCGTCTGGGTGGAGCACGGCCACGGCCGGCTCAGCGAGGCGGCGGTGGCGGCGGTGCGGGACGGCGCGGCCACCCTGGTGGTGCTGATGGGCATGGCGAACCTCGACCAGCACGTCGCCGACCTGCTGGCCGGCGGGGCCGACCCGGGCACGCCGGCGGCGGTGGTCGAACGCGGCACCACCCCGCAGGAACGCGCGGTCCGCGCCCCCCTGAGCGGGCTGGTGCGCGCCGTCCGGGAACAGGGGCTGCGGCCCCCCGCCGTGGTGGTGGTCGGCGCCGTGGTGGCGGCCCTGACCGGCGGGGAGCCCGTCGCGTGCGGAGAGAATGAGGTATGAGCCCAGGACTGGACCAGGTGATGGCCGGGTGCGTGGTGCTGGTGACCGCCGACCGCCGCTCCGGTGAGCTGGCCGGCGCGCTGACCCGCCGCGGCGCGGTGGTGCGGCACGCGCCGGCGCTCACCATCGTCCCGCACCAGGAGGACGAGCAGCTGGTCGCCGACACCCGCGCGCTGCTGGCCGACCCGCCCGAGGTGCTGGTGGTGACCACCGGCATCGGCCTGCGCGGCTGGATCGAGGCCGCCGACGCCGTCGGGCTCGCCGACGAGCTGGTGCAGACGCTCGGCTCGGCGCGGATCATCGCCCGCGGCCCGAAGGCCCGCGGCGCGATCCAGGCCGCCGGCCTGCAGGCGGACTGGGTGGCCGAGTCGGAGACGTCGGCGGAGATCCTCGAGCTGCTGCTGGACGAGGGCGTGGCCGGCACCACGATCGCGGTGCAGCACCACGGCGCCGGCGCGGACGGGCTGGATCTCGAGCTGGCCGCCGCCGGCGCGCAGGTGCGCAGCCTGGTCGTCTACCGCTGGGGGCCGCCGCCGGACCCGCAGAAGGTCGAGCAGTCGGTGCGCGCCGCCGCGGCCGGTGAGCTGGACGCCGTCGTCTTCACCTCCGCCCCCGGTGCGGCTGCCTGGCTCGAGGCGGCCGAGCGGGTCGGTGTGCTGGACGAGGTGGTCGCCGAGTGCGTCGCCGGCCGGCTGGCCGCCGCCGCCGTCGGCCCGGTGACCGCCCGCCCGCTGCAGGACCGCGGCATCGACCCGCTGGTGCCCGAGCGCGGCCGGCTCGGCGCTCTCGTGCGCACCCTCGTCCACCACTTCGAGGAGGCGGCCAGCACCGCCGTCGTCACCCGGGCCGGCGCGTTGCAGGTGCGTCGCACCGTGGCCCTGCTGGACGGTCACGTGCTGCCCGTCTCCCCCACCGGGCTGGCGGTGCTGCGCGAGCTGGCCGACGCCTCCGGCGGGGTGGTCTCCCGTGAGCAGCTGCTGCGGGTGCTGCCCGGGGACTCCAGCGACCCGCACACCGCCGAGGTGGCCGTGGCGAGGGTGCGGGAGGTGGCCGGGCGCGACCTCATCCAGACCGTGGTCCGGCGCGGGTACCGGCTGGCCCTGGCCTAGCCGCGGTCCCGGCGTCCGACGGCGCTAGTCGAGCACCTCGCCGGTGGCGGTGTTGACGGCCTCGGCCGGCGGCCGGTCGGCCAGCGCGGTGGCGATGCTCTCCGCCAGCCGCGGCCCGATGCCCGGCACCTGGGAGATCTCCTCCGGGGTGGCGGCGCGCAGCTTCTTCATCGACCCGAAGTGCCCGACCAGCGCCTTGCGCCGGATCTCACCCAGCCCCGACACCTGGTCCAGCGCCGACTCGAGCATCGTCCTGCTCCGCCGGCCGCGGTGGTGGGTGATGGCGAAGCGGTGCGCCTCGTCGCGGATCCGCTGCAGCAGGTACAGCCCCTCGCTGGTGCGGGGCAGGATGACGGGGAAGTCCTCCCCCGGCAGCCAGACCTCCTCCAGCCGCTTGGCCAGCCCGCACAGCGCGATGTCGGTGATCCCCAGCTCGGCCAGCGCCTGCTCGGCCGCGGCCACCTGCGGCGGCCCGCCGTCGACCACCACCAGGCCGGGGGTGTAGGCGAACTTGCGCGGCGCCCCGGTGGTCGGGTCGACCAGCAGCGGCCCGTCCGGGTCGTCGGGGTCGGTGAGCTCGGCCCGCTCCTCCAGCAGCCGGCGGAACCGGCGGGTGATGACCTCGTGCATGGAGGCGACGTCGTTCTGGCCCTCGACGCCGCGGATGACGAAGCGGCGGTACTCGCTCTTGCGGGCCAGCCCGTCCTCGAAGACCACCATCGAGGCGACCACCTCGCTGCCCTGCAGGTTGGAGACGTCGAAGCACTCGATCCGCAGCGGCACCTCGGGCAGGTCGAGCGCGGCCTGGATCTCCTCCAGGGCCCGGTTGCGGGTGGACAGGTCGCTGGCCCGCCTGGTCTTGTGCCGGACCAGGGCCTCCTCGGCGTTCTTGGTGACCGTCTCCATCAGGGTGCGCTTGTCACCGCGCTGCGGCACCCGCAGGCTGACCCCGCTGCCCCGGCGCTGCCGCAGCCACTCCGTCACCGTCGGGTCGCTGGGCAGCTCGGGCACCAGCACCTCCCGGGGCACCGGCGAGCCCTCGTCGACGCGGGTCTCGTCGCCGGCGTAGAGCTGGACGAGGAAGGTCTGGATCAGCTCGCCGGTGCTGGAGTCGTCCATCCGGTCCGCGACCCAGCCGCGCTCGCCGCGGACCCGGCCGCCGCGGACGTGGAAGACCTGGATCGCGACCTCCAGCGGGTCCTCCGCGAGGGCGATGACGTCGGCGTCGGTGCCGTCGGCGAAGACGATGGCGTTCTTCTCCATCGCCCGGCGCAGCGCCCCGATGTCGTCGCGCAACCGGGCCGCCCGCTCGTACTCCATCGCCTCCGAGGCCTTCTTCATCTCCCGCTCCAGCCGGCGCAGCAGCGGACCGGACTGCCCGGAGACGAAGGTGCAGAAGTCGGCGACGATCTCGCGGTGCTCCTCGGCGTCCACCCGGCCGACGCAGGGGGCGGAGCACTTGTCGATGTAGCCGAGCAGGCAGGGCCGCCCGCTCTGCTGGGCGCGCTTGAACACCCCGCTGGTGCAGGAGCGCATCGGGAACGCCCGCAGCAGCAGGTCGACGGTCTCGCGGATCGCCCAGGCGTGGGAGTACGGGCCGAAGTAGCGGGTGCCCTTGCGCTTGGGGCCGCGGCCGACGAAGACCCGCGGGAACTCCTCCGACCAGGTGACCGCCAGCCACGGGTAGGACTTGTCGTCGCGGTACTTGACGTTGAACCGCGGGTCGAACTCCTGGATCCAGGCGTACTCCAGCTGCAGCGCCTCGACCTCGGTCTGCACCACCGTCCAGTCCACCCGGGCAGCGGTGCGCACCATGGTCTGGGTGCGCGAGTGCAGGGAGGCCGGGTCGGCGAAGTAGGAGTTCAGCCGGGAGCGCAGGCTCTTGGCCTTGCCGACGTAGATGACCCGGCCGGTGGCGTCGCTGAACCGGTACACCCCGGGGTCGAGGGGGATGGACCCCGGTGCGGGGCGGTAGGTCGCCGGATCTGCCACGTCTGCCACTCTATGAGGGCGCACCGACACCCCCGCCGTCCCAGGGTTGACCACCCTCGGCCCGTCCGGACGGCCGACCCGAGGAGGACCATGCCGAGCGTCGAGACCCCCGGGCTGCGGACCGACCGCCGGGGACTGCTCCGCGGTGGTGGCCTCGCCGCACTGGCCCTCGGCGGCGGCGCGCTGGCCGGCTGCTCCGGGCAGGAGCAGCCGTCGCCGACCACCTCCACCGGCGGCCCGCCGGGGATCGACGCGGCCAGCGTCCCGGTCGGCGGCGGGGTGGTGCTGGAGGACGCGGACTACGTCGTCACCCAGCCCACCGAGGGCGAGTTCCGGGCGTTCTCCAAGGTGTGCACCCACCAGGGCTGCGCGGTCAGCGAGGTGGCCGACGACCAGATCACCTGCTTCTGCCACGGCTCGGTGTTCTCCGGCACCGACGGCTCGGTGCTCCAGGGCCCGGCGGAGCAGCCGCTGCCCGAGACGCCGGTGACCGTCGAGGGCACCCGGGTGGTCATCGGCTGACCTCCTCAGCGGAACGTCTGACCCTGGTGACCTTGAATCGTTTCATGCTACCGTCGGCCCGTTCGTACCACCTGTGAGGAGCCACCGTTGCCGTCCTTCCACCAGATCGAACCCGCCCTCGCCAGCCAGGCGATCGAGCTGCCCTCCTGGGCGTTCGGGAACTCGGGCACCCGCTTCAAGGTCTTCGGCACTCCCGGCACGCCGCGCACGGTGCAGGAGAAGATCGCCGACGCCGCCACCGTGCACCGCTTCACCGGGCTGGCCCCGACCGTCGCGCTGCACATCCCGTGGGACCACGTCGACGACTACACCGCCCTGCGCCGCCACGCCGAGGACCACGGCGTCGCGCTGGGCACCATCAACTCCAACACCTTCCAGGACGACGTCTACAAGTTCGGCAGCCTGACCCACGTCGACCCGGCCGTCCGGCAGCAGGCGGTCGACCACCACCTGGCCTGCATCGACGTGATGGACGCCACCGGCTCGCGCGACCTCAAGATCTGGCTCGCCGACGGCACGAACTACCCCGGCCAGGGCGACCTGCGCGGCCGCCAGGACCGGCTGGCCGAGAGCCTGGCCACGATCTACGACCGGCTCGGCCCGGAGCAGCGGCTGGTGCTGGAGTACAAGTTCTTCGAGCCGGCCTTCTACCACACCGACGTGCCGGACTGGGGCACCTCGCTGGTGCAGGTGACCGCGCTCGGCGAGCGCGCGATGGTCTGCCTGGACACCGGCCACCACGCCCCCGGCACCAACATCGAGTTCATCGTCATGCAGCTGCTGCGGGTCGGCCGGCTGGGCTCGTTCGACTTCAACTCCCGCTTCTACGCCGACGACGACCTCATCGTCGGTGCGGCCGACCCGTTCCAGCTGTTCCGGATCCTCGTCGAGGTGATTCGCGGCGGCGCGATGGACCCGGCCTCCGGGGTGGCGTTCATGCTCGACCAGTGCCACAACGTCGAGCTCAAGATCCCCGGTCAGATCCGCTCGGTGCTCAACGTCCAGGAGATGACCGCCAAGGCCCTGCTGGTCGACACCGACGCGCTCGCCGAGGCCCAGGCCGCCGGTGACGTGCTGGGCGCCAACGGCATCCTGATGGACGCCTTCTGGACCGACGTCCGGCCCGAGCTGGCCCGGTGGCGGGAGTCCCGCGGGCTGCCCGCCGACCCGATGCGCGCCTACGCCGAGTCGGGCTACCAGCAGCAGATCGAGGCCGAGCGCGTCGGCGGCCAGCAGGCCGGCTGGGGCGCCTGACCACACCGACCCACCACCTGACGAGGACACCATGACCAACCCCGTGAGCAGCCTGATCGAGCGGTCGAACCGGCTCGGGTCCGACCCGCGCAACACCAACTACGCCGGCGGAAACACCTCGGCCAAGGGCACCGCCCCCGACCCGGTGACCGGCGCCGACGTCGAGCTGCTCTGGGTCAAGGGCTCCGGCGGCGACCTCGGCACGCTGACCGAGCCGGGCCTTGCGGTGCTCCGGCTGGACCGGCTGCGTGCCCTGGCCGACGTCTACCCCGGTGTGGAGCGCGAGGACGAGATGGTCGCTGCCTTCGACTACTGCCTGCACGGCAAGGGCGGGGCGGCACCGTCCATCGACACCGCGATGCACGGCCTGGTCGACGCCGCCCACGTCGACCACCTGCACCCCGACGCCGGGATCGCGATCGCCACCGCCGCCGACGGCGAGCAGCTCACCGAGCGCATCTTCGGCGGCCGGGTGGTGTGGGTGCCGTGGCGACGTCCGGGCTTCCAGCTCGGTCTCGACATCGCCGAGATCAAGCGGGCCAACCCCGAGGCGATCGGCTGCATCCTCGGCGGGCACGGCATCACCGCCTGGGGCGACACCTCGGAGGAGGCCGAGGCGCACTCGCTGGAGATCATCGCCACCGCCACCGGGTACATCGAGCAGCACTCGAAGGCCGAGCCGTTCGGCCCGGAGCTGGACGGCTACGGCGCGCTGCCCGAGGCCGAGCGGCACGCCCGCGCCGCCGCGACCGCCCCGCTGATCCGCGGGCTCGCCTCCACCGACCGCCCGATGGTCGGCCACTACACCGACTCCGACGTCGTGCTGGAGTTCCTGGCCCGGGCCGAGCACCCGCGGCTGGCCGCCCTGGGGACGTCCTGCCCCGACCACTTCCTGCGCACCAAGGTCAAGCCGATGGTGCTCGACCTGCCCGCCGACGCCCCGCTGGAGCAGGTGCGCGAGCGGCTGCGGCAGCTGCACACCGAGTACCGCGCCGACTACCAGGCCTACTACGACCGGCACGCCGACGCCGACTCCCCCGCCATCCGCGGCGCCGACCCGCTGATCGTGCTGGTGCCCGGCGTGGGCATGTTCAGCTACGGCAAGGACAAGCAGACCGCGCGGGTGGCCGGTGAGTTCTACGTCAACGCCATCAACGTCATGCGCGGCGCGGAGGGGCTGTCGACCTACACCCCGATCGAGGAGTCGGAGAAGTTCCGGATCGAGTACTGGGCGCTGGAGGAGGCCAAGCTGCAGCGGATGCCGAAGCCGAAGCCGCTGGCCACCCGGGTCGCCCTCGTCACCGGCGCCGCCTCCGGCATCGGCAAGGCCATCGCCACCCGGATGGCCGCCGAGGGCGCCTGCGTCGTCGTCGCCGACCTCTCCCTGGAGAAGGCCGAGGCGGCCGCCGCGGAGATCGCCGGCACCAAGGGTGCCGACGTCGCGGTCGGGGTGGCCGTCGACGTCTCGGACGAGGACGCCGTCCAGGCGGCGGTGGACGCGGCGGTGCTGGCCTTCGGCGGTGTCGACCTGGTGGTCAACAACGCGGGGCTGTCGCTGTCCAAGCCGCTGCTGGAGACCACCGCCGCCGACTGGGACCTCCAGCACGACGTGATGGCCAAGGGCTCCTTCCTGGTCTCCAAGGCCACCGCCCGGGTGCTCATCGACCAGCAGATGGGCGGCGACATCCTCTACATCTCCTCCAAGAACTCCGTCTTCGCGGGCCCGAACAACATCGCCTACTCCGCGACCAAGGCCGACCAGGCCCACCAGGTGCGGCTGCTGGCCGCCGAGCTCGGCGAGCACGGGGTGCGGGTCAACGGGATCAACCCCGACGGCGTGGTCCGCGGTTCGGGCATCTTCGCCTCCGGCTGGGGTGCCAACCGGGCCAAGACCTACGGCATCGAGGAGCAGGACCTGGGCAAGTTCTACGCCCAGCGCACCATCCTCAAGCGCGAGGTGCTGCCCGAGCACGTGGCCAACGCCGCGTTCGCGCTGTGCACCTCCGACTTCTCCCACACCACCGGTCTGCACGTGCCCGTCGACGCCGGGGTGGCCGCGGCGTTTCTCCGATGATGCCGGCTGCCGCCGACGGGCCTCCGCTGGTGCACGGCAGCGGGACGGTTCTCGCGGTCGACCTGGGCGCCACCAGCGGACGGGTCGTCGCCTCCACCGTCGGGCCGGACCGGCTCGACCTGGAGGTGCTGCACCGCTTCCCCAACGAGGCGGTGCCGACCCCCGAGGGGCTGCGCACCGACCTGCTCGCGCTCTACCGCGGCGTGCTCACCGGGCTGGAGGTCGCCGGCCGCCGCGGGCTGGAGCCGCTGAGCATCGGCGTGGACTCCTGGGCCGTCGACTACGGGCTGCTGCGCCGCGGGCGGCTGCTCGCCCAGCCGGTGCACTACCGCGACGGGCGCACCGCCGCCGCGGTGGACGCGGTGCACGAGCGGGTGCCGTTCGCCGAGCTGTACCGGCAGAACGGGCTGCAGTTCCTGCCCTTCACCACCCTCTACCAGCTGGTCGCCGAGCAGCGCGACGGTCTGCTCGACGTCGCCGACCAGGTGCTGCTGCTGCCCGACCTGCTGGCCTGCTGGCTGGGTGCCGAGCCGCGTGCGGAGCTGACCAACGCCTCCACCACCGGGCTGCTGACCCTGGACGCCGACCCGGTCTGGAACACCGCCCTGGCCGAGCGGCTCGGGCTGGACCCGGCCGTCCTGCCGCCGCTGGTGGCGCCGGGCACCGTCACCGGCACGCTGTCGGCCGCGTTGGCCGAGCGCACCGGGCTTCCGGCCGGCACCGACCTCGTCGCCGTCGGCTCCCACGACACCGCCTCGGCCGTGGTCGGGGTGCCGATGGAGCAGCCGGACGCCGCCTACGTCTCCTGCGGCACCTGGGGCCTGGTCGGACTCGAGCTGGACCGTCCGGTGGTCAGCGACGGGGCCCGCGAGGCCGGGTTCACCAACGAGCTGGGCGTGGACGGGCGGATCCGGTTCCTGCACAACGTGATGGGGCTGTGGGTGCTCTCCCAGACCGTCCGGGAGTGGGAGGCCGACGGCACGACGGTCGACCTGCCCGAGCTGCTCCGGGCCGCCGCCGGCACCGACGTGGCCGCCCTGTTCGACGTCGACGACCCGGTCTTCCTCGCCCCCGGCCCGATGACCCCGCGGATCACCCGCTGGCTCGCCGAGCACGACCGTCCGGTGCCGTCGGGGACGGCCGCCTGGGTGGCGACGGTCGTGGCCAGCCTGGCCCAGGCGATGGCCGACGCCGTCGCCACCGCGGGTCGGCTCGCCGGCCGCCGGGTCGGGGTGGTGCACCTGGTCGGTGGCGGGGCGCTCAACGACCTGCTGGCCCGCGGCATCGCCGACCGCTCCGGGCTGCCGGTGCTGGCCGGCCCGGTGGAGGCCACCGCCCTGGGCAACGTGCTGGTGCAGGCCCGGGCCGCCGGGCTGGTGCCGGACACCCTGGAGGGGATGCGCGCGCTGGTCCGGCGCACGCATCCCCCACGTCGGGTCGAGCCGGGTCAGCGCCCCTCGTAGGCCGCCCGGCGGGTCTGGATGGCCCGCACCCGCTCGATGTCGAACTTCGGCCGGCGGTCGAAGTCGTAGACGCCGTTCTGCTCCTGGAAGGTGTCGGTCAGCTGCGTGTAGCAGTAGCCGAACATGTTGGCGTCGTCGAGCAGGGCGTCCACCAGCCCGGCGAAGCGGCTGTAGAACTCCTCGACGTCGGCGACGCGCTGGCCGTAGCCCCACGACTCGGTGCGGTTCTCCCCCGAGGCGGCCGCGGCCTCGGCGTTCCACCAGATGCCGCCGAACTCGCTGACGAAGTACGGCTGGCCGGCGTAGGCCTGGGAGATGGCGTCCCCGTCGTGCTCGTTGGTGTAGGCCTCGCCCCGGGCCAGCCCGCCCACCTGCTCGGCGAAGGCGGCCGGGTCCTGCTCGTAGTTGTGGCTGTCCCAGACGTCGGTCTCCAGCACCCGGTGGGAGTAGCCCGAGGCGTCCAGCACCGGACGGGACGGGTCAGCCAGCTTGGTCGCCAGGAACATCGCCCGGGTGACGTCGTCGAGCTGGGTGATCCGGTCGTGCAGCGGCTGCCAGGTCTCGTTCAGCGGACACCAGCCGATGATCGCCGGGTGGTTGTGGTCGCGCTCGAGCGCCTCCAGCCACTGGGTGACGAAGCTCGCGGTGGGCTGCTGGTGGTCCTCCCGGGGGCCGTGGCCGCCGGCGCCCCAGTCGGCGAACTCGCCCCAGACCAGGTAGCCCATCCGGTCGGCGTGGTGCAGGAAGCGCTCCTCGAACACCTTCTGGTGCAGCCGGGCGCCGTTGAAGCCGGCCTCCATCGAGAGCCGGATGTCGTCGACCAGGGCCTGGTCGCTGGGCGCGGTGAGCAGTCCGTCCGGCCACCAGCCCTGGTCGAGCACCAGCCGCTGGAAGACGTGCTCGCCGTTGATGAGGACCGCGTTCCCGTCCACGGCGACCGAGCGCAGGCCGGCGTAGCTGCGGACCCGGTCCAGCTCCTGGCCGTCGGCGCCGAGGAGGGTGAGCTCGAGGTCGTACAGGTGCGGGTCGGTGGTCGACCAGGGCCGACGGCGGTCCTCGGGCACCACCAGCTGCAGGGACGGCGCGAGGTCGAGGTCGGCGGCCACCTCGGCGCGGGCGACCTCGCCGTCGGCGTCGGACAGCACCGCCACCACCCGGGTGCCGGGGGTGTTGCGGGACAGCGGCAGCACCAGGTCGAAGCGGGAGGAGGCCAGCTGCGGGGTGATCCGCGGGCGGCGCAGGTGGGTGGCGCCGACCGGCTCCAGCCAGACCGTCTGCCAGATCCCGGTGACCCGGGTGTAGTGGCAGCTGCGGTTGTGGAAGGCGACCGACTGCTTGCCGCGGGCCTGCGGGCCGTCCTTGGGGTCGCGGGCGCGGACCACGAGGGTGATGCTGCGGCCGGCGACCTCGCCCAGCCGGGCGGTGATCGGGGTCTGGCCGCCGCGGTGGCGCACGACCTCGACGTCGTCGACCCACACGGTGGTGTCCTGGTCGACCGCGCCCAGGTGCAGCAGCACCTCCGAGCCGGCCCACTCCGCGGGCACGTCCACCACCCGGCGGTACCAGACGGCGGTGAGGAAGTCGGTGTTCCCGATCCCGGACAGCTCGGACTCCGGGGCGAACGGCACGGTGATCCGGTCGGTCAGCGGCCGGGTGCGCAGACCGCGCTCCAGACCGGAGTCGCCGGAGTCGACCTCGAACTCCCACTCGCCGTTCAGGCAGAGCCAGCGGTCGCGGACCATCTGCGGTCGGGGGTACTCGGGGCGGGGCAGCTCAGCACGGGTCTGGGCCTGGGTCATCGTCGATCCTCTCCGACATCGGCAGGACGCACCGGTGCGGCGCGGCCGCGGACCAAGTTACTGCGCTGAAATCGGCGCTGTAAAGCAGGCTAGGGTGGCCACCGTGAACGCGATCGCCAGCGGCGGGGAGCCGTCCCGGGCGACCCTCCAGGACGTCGCCGCGCGGGCCGGGGTGTCGGCCAAGACGGTGTCCAACGTGGTCAACGGGCACCCGCACGTGCGCCCGGAGACGCGGGAGCGGGTGCTGCAGGCGATGGGCGAGCTGCACTACCGGGTCAACCTGTCGGCCCGGCACCTCGCCCGCGGGCGCACGGGCATCGTGGCGCTGGCGGTGCCGTGGCTGTCCAACCCCTACTTCGCCGAGCTCGCCCACCACGTGATCCGCGCCGCCCGGCGGGAGGCCGAGCGCGGTGAGTCGGTCACCGTGCTCATCGACGAGACGCACTCCGACCTGGAGCGGGAGCGCCAGCTGGTGGCCGGGGTCGGTCCACAGCTGCTGGACGGCGTCATCATCAGCCCGCAGGGGCTGACCCGGGCCGACCTGGAGGCGCTGACCCCGATGGGTCCGCTGGTGCTGCTCGGCGAGCGGATCTTCGACGGCCCGGTCGACCACGTGGCCGCCGACAACGTGGCCGCCGCTCGGGAGCTCACCGCGCACCTGCTCGAACGGGGCCGGCGGCGGATCGCCCTCGTCGGCTTCGGCGACCAGCGGGCCGGCACCGCCCAGCTGCGCCGCGACGGCATCCGGCAGGCCGTGGAGGCCGCCGGGCTGACCCTCGACGCCACGCTGCAGCTGCCGGTGGAGGGTCTGGAGCGCGAGCACGGGATGCGGGCAGCCCGCCGGTTGATGGAGCGGCCCGACCCTCCCGACGCCGTCGTCTGCTTCAACGACGTGGTGGCGGTGGGGATGCTCAAGGCGCTCTCCCTCGACGGCGTCGGGGTCGGGCCCGGGGCCGCGGTGGCGGTGACCGGCTTCGAC
Organism: Desertihabitans brevis; assembly: GCF_003327535.1. Lineage (NCBI taxonomy): Bacteria > Bacillati > Actinomycetota > Actinomycetes > Propionibacteriales > Propionibacteriaceae > Desertihabitans > Desertihabitans brevis. The sequence goes on from NZ_QOUI01000002.1 coordinate 118,051, forward strand.
AACATCCCCGAGAGCGGCTACACCGTGCCGGCGCTGACCACCGTGGACTGGCGCACCGAGGAGCTGGCCGAGACCGCGCTGGAGGTGCTGCTGGACCGGATCCAGAGCCGGCGCACCCTGCGTCCGCGGGAGATCACCACCCCGCACCGGCTGGTGGTCCGCGACAGCAGCTGAGCGGCGCCGCACACCGACGGAGCGGTAGGTCAGGCCGCGGTGCCGCGGGCGGTGCGTCCGCGCCCGGCGCCGGCCTTCCCCCGCGTGGTGCTCTTCGCAGCGGCCCCCTTGCGCGCGGGCGCCTTCTGCGTGCTCGCGCGGCCCGTGGTGCCCTTGCCCTGCTGACCCGCCGACTTCGTGGCGGCTGTCTTCTTCGCAGGCGCCGGCTCGGCCGCCGGCTCCTCCACCAGCGCCTCGCGGACCGGCACCTCCCGGCCGGCGAGGATCTCCTTGAGGAACGACCCGGTGTGCGAGGCGGGGCAGGCCGCCACCTGCTCCGGCGTCCCCTCGACCACCACCTGGCCGCCGCGCGAGCCGCCCTCGGGGCCCATGTCGATCAGCCAGTCGGCGGTCTTGATGACGTCGAGGTTGTGCTCGATCACCACCACCGAGTTGCCACCGTCGACCAGCCGCCCCAGCACCCCGAGCAGGCGCCGGATGTCCTCGAAGTGCAGACCGGTGGTCGGCTCGTCGAGGACGTACAGCGTGCGCCCGGTGGACCGGCGCTGCAGCTCGCTGGCCAGCTTGACCCGCTGCGCCTCGCCGCCGGACAGCGTCGGCGCCGGCTGGCCCAGCCGGACGTAGCCCAGGCCGACGTCGACCAGGGTGCTCAGGTGGCGGGCGATCGACTGGATCGGGGCGAAGAACTCCAGCGCCTCCGAGATCGGCATGTCGAGTACCTCGGCGATGGTCTTGCCCTTGTAGTGCACCTCGAGCGTCTCACGGTTGTAGCGCGCCCCGTGGCACACCTCGCACGGCACGTAGACGTCGGGCAGGAAGTTCATCTCGATCTTGATGGTGCCGTCACCGGCGCAGTTCTCGCAGCGGCCGCCCTTGATGTTGAAGGAGAACCGGCCCTGCTGGTAGCCGCGGACCTTCGCCTCGGGGGTGTCGGCGAACAGCTTGCGGATGTTGTCGAACACGCCGGTGTAGGTGGCCGGGTTCGACCGCGGGGTGCGCCCGATCGGCGACTGGTCGACGTGGATCACCTTGTCGATGTGCTCGGCCCCGGTCAGCGCCCGGTGCCGGCCCGGGACCTCCTTGGCGTTGTAGATCCGCTTGGCCAGCGCGGTGTAGAGGATCGAGTTGACCAGGGTCGACTTGCCCGAGCCGGACACCCCGGTGACGGTGACCAGCTGGCCCAGCGGGAAGGAGACGGTGACGTCCTGCAGGTTGTTCTCCGTCGCCTGGTGCACGGTGATGGCGCGCCCGGTGCGGGGGCGGCGCTCGGCCGGCAGCGCGATCTCGCGGCGTCCGGACAGGTAGGCCCCGGTCAGCGACTCCTCGCTGGCGTAGAGCTCGTCCACGGTGCCCGAGACCACCACGTTGCCGCCGTGCTCCCCCGCGCCCGGGCCGATGTCGACCGCCCAGTCCGAGGCCCGGATGGTGTCCTCGTCGTGCTCGACCACGATCAGCGTGTTGCCGAGGTCGCGCAGCCGGATCAGCGTGTCGATCAGCCGCCGGTTGTCGCGCTGGTGCAGCCCGATGCTGGGCTCGTCGAGGACGTAGAGCACCCCGACCAGGCCGGAGCCGATCTGGGTGGCCAGCCGGATCCGCTGCGCCTCGCCGCCGGAGAGGCTGCCGGCGGGCCGGGACAGGCTGAGGTAGTCCAGCCCGACGTCGAGCAGGAAGCGCAGCCGCTCCTGGATCTCCTTGAGCACCCGCTCCGCGATCTGGCGCTCGCGGTCGGTGAGCTCGAGCGAGCCCAGGAAGGCCGAGGCCTCCTCGATGGACATGTCGCTGACCTCGGCGATGTTCTTGCCGCCGACGGTGACGGCCAGCGAGGCGGGCTTGAGCCGGGCGCCCTTGCAGCTGCTGCAGGGCACCTCGCGCATGTAGCCGGCGAACCGCTCCCGGGAGGAGTCGGTCTCGGCTTCGGCGTGCCGGCGCTTCACGTAGGGGATGACGCCCTCGTAGCTGGCGCTGTAGCGGCGCTCGCGGCCGTAGCGGTTGCGGTAGCTGACCAGCACCGGGTCGCCGACGCCGAGCAGCAGGATCTGCACGGCGCGCTTGGGCAGCTCGCGCCACGGGGTGCTGGTGTCGAAGCCCTCGGCGGCGGCCAGCGACTCGATCAGTCGCTGGAAGTAGTCGGCCACGTGGGCGCCCTGCCACGGGGCGATCGCGCCCTCGGCGATGCTCAGCTCGTCGTTGGGCACCACCAGCTCGGGGTCGACCTCCATCCGGGTGCCGATCCCGGAGCACTCCGGGCAGGCGCCCCAGGGCGCGTTGAAGGAGAACTGCCGCGGCTCCAGCTCGTCGATGGCGATGTCGTGCTCGTTCGGGCAGGCCATCTTCTCCGAGAAGCGGCGCTCGCGCTCCGGGTCGTCGGCGGACAGGTCGACGAAGTCGACCGAGACCACGCCCGAGGCCAGCCCGAGCGCCGTCTCCACCGAGTCGGTCAGCCGCTGCTTGGCGCTGGGCTTGACCGCCAGCCGGTCGACGATGACCTCGATCGTGTGCTTCTGCTGCTTGTTCAGCGTCGGCGGGTCGGTGAGCTGGTGCACCTGCCCGTCGACGCGGGCCCGGGAGAAGCCCTGGGTGGCGAGCTGGCGGAAGAGGTCGACGTACTCGCCCTTGCGGCCGCGGACCACCGGCGCCAGCACCTGGAAGCGGGTGCCCTCCGGCAGGGCCATCAGCCGGTCGACGATCTGCTGCGGGGACTGCCGGGCGATCGGCTCGCCGCAGACCGGGCAGTGCGGGCGCCCGGCACGGGCCCACAGCAGCCGCAGGTAGTCGTAGACCTCGGTGATGGTGCCCACCGTCGAGCGCGGGTTGCGCGAGGTGGACTTCTGGTCGATGGAGACCGCCGGGGAGAGCCCCTCGATGAAGTCGACGTCCGGCTTGTCCATCTGGCCGAGGAACTGCCGCGCGTAGGCCGACAGCGACTCGACGTAGCGGCGCTGGCCCTCGGCGAAGATGGTGTCGAAGGCCAGGCTGGACTTGCCGGACCCGGACAGGCCGGTGAACACGATCATGGCGTCGCGGGGCAGGTCGAGCGAGACGTTGCGGAGGTTGTGCTCGCGGGCACCCCGGACGACGAGGCGGTCACTGGCGACGAGACGGTCATTCACTCGAGCCACTCTATGTGCCCCCTCCGACAGTTCCTGCTGCCCTGGTCCGCACCCCTCCCTCACTAGGGTGCTGCCGTGAGCACCACGCGGACCAGCCCCGCCGACGTCCCCGAGCTCCGCCGGCTGCAGGTCGGGGCGACCCGCCGGCTGCTCGGTGAGACCGTGCGGCTGTCGGAGGAGGAGTGGCGCACCCCCACCGCCCTGCCCGGCTGGACCCGGGCGCACCTGGCCAGCCACCTGGCCCGGCACGCCGAGGCCCTGGCCGCGTTCGTCCGCGGCCACCTGGCCGGTCGGCCCGCGCCGCTCTACCCCTCCCGCGAGGCGCGCGACGGCGACATCGAGCGGGGCGCCGCCCGGTCGGGGCCGGAGCTGCAGAACGACCTCGACGCCTCCGCCGGTGCGCTGGAGGAGGCCTTCGACGAGGTGCCCGGCCCGGTCTGGCGGGCACGGGGCGAGCCACGGCCCGGGTTCGCCGTGGAGCTGGGGCTGCTGCCGGTGATGCGGCTCGCCGAGGTCGAGCTGCACCGGGTCGACCTCGGGCTCGGCGCCCGGGTGCGGGACCTGCCGCCGGAGGTCGCGCTGCCGCTGCTGGGCTACCTGGGTCTGCGTCAGGCCGGGCGCACGGACTACCCCGGGCTCCAGCTGGTGCCGCAGGAGGCACCCGACCGTGCACTGGTGCTCGGCGCCGGGGACGCGGCGCCGCAGCGGGTCACCGCCCCGGCGGCCGTGCTGGTCGGTCTGCTGACCCGGCGGGTGCCGGTCGACGAGGTGCCGGGAGCCGCCGGGCTCGAGCTGCCACCGCTCGGCTGAGCGCGACCCGCCCGTACGAGGACGGCCGCTGCGCCCCGTAGGCTGCCCGGCATGGCTGCGCGGAGCGAGTCGCTGGGGCACGGGGTCGAGCTGCACACCCTGGTCGTCGGCCCGATGGAGAACAACGCCTACCTGCTGACCACCGAGGACGACGCCGTCCTCGTGGACGCGGCCGCCGAGCCCGGGCGGCTGCTCGAGCTGGTGGCCGGACGTCGGGTCAGCACCATCATCACCACCCACCGTCACGCCGACCACATCGGCGCCCTGGCCGAGGTGGCGACCGCCACCGGCGCCCGGCTGGTCTGCGGTGCCGACGACCGGGACGCGGTCGCAGCGGCGACCGGGACCGACCCGTCCCCGCTGACCGAGGCCGACGAGGTGCCTCTCGGGCGGCACCGGCTGGGCGTCGTCGAGCTGGTGGGTCACACCCCCGGCTCGATCACCCTGGTGCTGGCGCTGCCCAGCCGCCCGGTGCACCTGCTCACCGGCGACAGCCTCTTCCCCGGCGGACCGGGGAAGACCTGGAGCCCGGAGGACTTCACCCGGCTGATGGACGACCTGGAGGCCAAGGTGTTCGCCCGCTTCGACGACGCCACCGTGGTGCACCCCGGACACGGCGAGCCCACCACGCTCGGCCGCGAGCGGCCCTCCCTCGGGGAGTGGCGCGCCCGCGGCTGGTGAGCCGGACCCGGCCGCCCGGCACGGGCCCGGCCGGGCTCAGCGCCGGGACGGGTCCTGCTCGTAGGACCCGCGGCCGGAGGTGTCGTCCCCGCGGTAGAGGTGGTCCGGCCCGGAGGCGTCCTCCGCGTCGCGGTGCGTGGCCGGCGGGTCGACCAGGTCGTGCCCGGTGAGGGCGGTGCCCTCGGCGTCGTCGGGCACCAGCTGCTCGTCGCGGGCCTTGTCCTCGTCGTAGCGGGACTTGATGAGGCTGAGCACCGTGGTCACCAGCAGGACGCCGATGATGACGACCAGCGACAGCCAGATCGGGATCTCGCCCTCGGCCGGCAGCGTCACCACCCAGTCGTGCATGGCCGTCATCGCCCCGCCCAGGACCGGCCAGTCGCCGTACTGCCCGGCCTCGTGCATGGCGTGCAGGACCAGCTTGACGCCGATGAAGGCGAGGATGACCGACAGGCCCAGCGACAGGTAGACCAGCCGCTTGAGCAGGCCGCCGATGAGGAAGTACAGCTGACGCAGACCCATCAGGGCGAACACGTTGGCCGTGAAGACCAGGAACGGCTCCTGGGTCAGCCCGTAGATCGCGGGGATGGAGTCGAGGGCGAACAGCAGGTCGGTGCTGCCGAGGGCCAGGATGACCAGGGCCATCGCGGTGAACACCCGCCGGCCGTCGACCCGGGCGGTCAACCTGGTGCCGTGGTACTCGTCGGTGAAGGGCAGGCGCCGACGGGCGAACCGCATCATCGCGTTCTCGGCGTCCTCGTCGTCGTCGTGGTTGCGGTAGTCGATGACGAGCTTGACCGCGGTGTAGACGAGGAACGCGCCGAAGAGGAAGAAGATCCAGGAGAACCGCTCGATGGCCACGGCGCCGACCGCGATGAAGATCGCGCGGAAGACCAGGGCCAGCACGATGCCCACCATCAGCGCGAACTGCTGCAGGTGCCGGGGCACCTTCAGCGCACCCATGATGATGATGAAGATGAAGAGGTTGTCGAGCGACAGGCTGTACTCGGTCAACCAGCCGGCGAAGAACTCACCGGCGTACTGCGGGCCGGAGAACCACCAGACGCCGAGACCGAAGAGGACGGCCAGCGCCACGTAGATGCTGACGAAGGTGCCGGCCTCCTTCATCGACGGCTCGTGCGGGCGACGACCGATGATGAGGATGTCGATGGCCAGCACGGCCACCAGGACGATCGCGGTGATCACCCAGGTGTAGAGGTGCACGTTCATGCAGCGATGACCTTCCGAGGGGAGGCGACGGCGGGGACCGGAGGTCTCTTCCACTGGTCGCGGCGACGAGCCAGCGGTGACGCCGGGCCCTCGCCGCAGCTCAGGTCCGTGATGACGACGCCACCAACGGGGAATACTCCCCTCCGCCGGCCCAATCTACCCCAGCCGAATCCCCGTCCGGCATCCAGACGTCGCCGCGTGACCGAGGCCACAGTCAGCGGCTGGCCTCGATCATCTGCCGCAGCTCCTTCTTCAGCTCGCTGATCTCGTCGCGGAGCCGGGCGGCCAGCTCGAACTGCAGGTCGGCCGCCGCCGAGTGCATCTGCGAGGTGAGGTCCTGGACCAGCTCGGCCAGCTCGGAGGCCGGCAGCGCGCTGACGTCGCGACCGTGCGCACCCACCTCGCCCAACGGCACGGGTGAGCGCTGCTGCTTGCGGCTGGCCCCGGCCCGCGACATCACCTCGGCGGTGTCGGCGTCCTCGCGGGCGAGCATGTCGGTGATGTCGGCGATCCGCTTGCGCAGCGGGGTCGGGTCGATCCCGTGCTCGCGGTTGTAGGCGATCTGCAGGTCGCGGCGGCGGTTGGTCTCGTCGATCGCGGCCTGCATCGAGGGGGTGATGGTGTCGGCGTACATGTGCACCTGCCCGGCGACGTTGCGCGCGGCGCGGCCGATGGTCTGGATCAGCGACCGGTCGCTGCGCAGGAACCCCTCCTTGTCGGCGTCCAGGATGCTCACCAGGGACACCTCGGGCAGGTCGAGGCCCTCGCGCAGCAGGTTGATGCCGACCAGCACGTCGTACTCGCCCATCCGCAGCTCGCGCAGCAGCTCGACCCGGCGCAGGGTGTCGACCTCGGAGTGCAGGTAGCGCGTGCGGACCCCGTTCTCGAGCAGGTAGTCGGTGAGGTCCTCGGCCATCTTCTTGGTGAGCGTGGTGACGAGCACCCGCTCGTCGCGCTCGGCGCGGGCCTTGATCTCGCCCATCAGGTCGTCGATCTGGCCCTTGGTCGGCTTGACCACCACCTCGGGGTCGACCAGCCCGGTCGGGCGGATCAGCTGCTCGACGAAGCCGTCGGAGCGGGCCAGCTCGTAGCTGCCCGGGGTCGCCGACAGGTAGACCGTCTGGCCGATCCGCTCGACGAACTCCTCGAACTTCAACGGGCGGTTGTCCATCGCGCTGGGCAGCCGGAAGCCGTGCTCGACCAGGGTGCGCTTGCGCGACATGTCGCCCTCGTACATGCCACCGATCTGGGGCACCGTCACGTGCGACTCGTCGATGACGAGGAGGAAGTCCTCGGGGAAGTAGTCGAGCAGGCAGTTCGGCGGGGAGCCGGGCTCGCGCCCGTCGATCGGCTGGGAGTAGTTCTCGATGCCGGAGCAGGTGCCGATCTGGCGCATCATCTCGATGTCGTAGCTGGTGCGCATCCGCAGCCGCTGGGCCTCCAACAGCTTCTGCTGCGACTCCAGCTCGGCCAGGCGCTGCTCCAGCTCGTGCTCGATCCGCTTGATCGCGGCCTCCAGCCGCTCCGGACCGGCGACGTAGTGGCTGGCCGGCATCAGGAAGACCTGCTCGTCCTCGCTGAGCACCTCCCCGGTCAGCGGGTGCATGGTGCTGAGCCGCTCGATCTCGTCGCCGAAGAACTCGACCCGGACCGCCATCTCCTCGTACTTGGGGAACACCTCCAGGGTGTCGCCGCGGACCCGGAAGGTGCCCCGGGTGCCCGCCAGGTCGTTGCGGGCGTACTGGATGTCGACCAGCCGGCGCAGCAGCAGGTCGCGGTCGACCTCCTCCCCCACCCGCAGCGTGATCATGCGGTTGAGGTACTCCTCGGCGCTGCCCAGGCCGTAGATCGCCGACACGGTGGCGACCACGATGACGTCGCGGCGGGTCAGCAGGGAGTTGGTGGCGGAGTGCCGAAGCCGCTCGACCTCCTCGTTGAGCGAGGAGTCCTTCTCGATGTAGGTGTCGGTCTGCGGGACGTAGGCCTCGGGCTGGTAGTAGTCGTAGTAGGAGACGAAGTACTCCACCGCGTTCTTCGGGAAGAAGTGGCGCAGCTCGTTGGCGAACTGCGCCGCCAGCGTCTTGTTGGGCTGCATGACCAGCACCGGACGCTGCAGCCGCTCGGCCAGCCAGGCCACCGTGGCGGTCTTGCCGGTGCCGGTCGCGCCGAGCAGCACGACATCCTGCTCCCCGGCCCTGATCCGCCGCTCGAGCTCGGCGATGGCCTTCGGCTGGTCACCGGACGGGTCGAACTCGCTCTCCACCCGGAACGGCGCCACCTGGCGCTGCAGCTCTTCGATCGGACGCATGCAGCGAGCCTACGACGCGCCTCCGACAGTTCCCTCCGCCGCGGATGCCGGGAACCTCGTCAGAGGTCCTCCACCATCGACAGCACCATGGCGGTGTAGTCCTGCCCGGTGGCGTCGGAGACCTCCTCGCCCGAGGCCAGCTGCCCCATCGCGATCACCCCGTCGTCGTTGACCGCCAGGATGGACAGCAGCACGAACTGCGACGTGCCACCACCGCTGGAGTCGGTCACCACGGCCACCCCGACCGCCGCTTCCTGGCCGGCGAGCTCGGTGGCCTCGGGCTGGGCCACCACCTCGACGTCGGAGTACACGTCGGCGAGGCCGTCGTAGTGGGCGGTCAGCACCTCGGTGGCGGAGTACCCCGAGAACCCGTCGAGGGAGTCGGCCAGCACCAGCTCGGAGTCGTTGCTCAGCTGGGCGTACGTGCCGGTGGCGTCGACGACCTCCCAGCCCTCGGCCACGGTGAGGCTGACACCGGTGTCGAACTCGAGCTGCTCGCCACCGCCGCCACCACCACCACCGCCGCCGCCCTGGTCGGTCGGCTCGTCGGTGGGCTCCTCGGTCGGCTGCTCGGTCGGCTCCTCGGTGGGCTCGGACGTCGGCTCGCCGCTGGGGGTCGGCGCGGGCGTCTCCACGCGGGTCGGCACGGGCTGCGGGGTGGGGTCGTCGCCGCCGGAGGTCAGCGCCCAGATGATCCCGCCGATGGCGCCCAGCAGCACGAGTGCCGCGACGGCGATGCCGATCAGCAGCGCCGGCGACTTGCGCGAGCCACCGCCGGGACCACCGGGCGCTCCGTAGCCGCCCTGTCCCGGGCCGCCGGGGCCGTACCCACCCTGTCCCGGGCCGCCGGGGCCGTAGCCGCCCTGTCCCGGACGACCGCCGTAGGGCTGCTGGCCGTACCCGGGCTGACCACCGTAGCCGGGCTGACCGACCGGGCCCTGGCCGCCGTAGCCGGGCTGGCCGACCGGGCCCTGACCGCCCGGCTGACCGCCGTAGCCCGGCTGGCCGCCATAGCCCGGCTGGCCCTGACCGCCGTAGCCCGGCTGGCCGCCATAGCCCGGCTGGCCCTGGCCGCCGTACCCGGGCTGTCCGCCGTGAGCTGGCTGACCCTGCGCGGGCGGCTGCTGACCGGGCTGCTGTCCCCAGGGACCCTGGCTCATCGCTCCTCCTCGCGGGCGGTCTCGGTGCTGACGGCGGTGGCGGTGCCCCCAGGTGCGGGGGTGCCGGCGGTCGGGTCCGCGGGCGGACCGTCGGACGGGGCCGGGGTGCCGCCGGGGCGGCCGTGCAGCCGGTGCTGCACCTTGATCGCGGCACCGCAGGCGTTGCAGAAGCCCGCGCCGGGCACCAGCGGCATCTCGCAGCGCCGGCAGAAGGCCAGCTCGCCGGTCTCGCCCACCACCTCGCGGGCCTCGGCCTCGAGGGCGGCCTCCATCAGGCCGTGGTGGAGCACGTTGCGCACCCGCAGGATCAGCACCGCGGCGATCAGCAGCCCCCACACCACGCTGAGGATGACGCCGAGGGTCGGGTCGGGGGTGAACCCGCAGAAGTAGATGCCGGCGCCGTAGAGCACGTTGGCGATGACCGCCTCGGCCACCCCGCGGGCGTAGCGCGGCGTGAACCCGTCGTAGCCCTTGCCCAGACCGGAGAACTCGGCCACCGCGATCCCGGTGGCGGTGCCCATGATGATCGGCTTGACGAAGCCCTCGAGGAAGATCAGCGACGCCCACAGCCCCGGCTCGTCGACCCCGCGACCGCCGCCGACCACGAGATCCCAGTGCTTGACCAGGGTGTCGAAGGCCGCGAACGCGACACCGGAGATGATCCCGAAGGTCAGCCCGTCCATCAGGTCGTCGAACTCACGACGGCGGGCCAGCAGCACCGGCCCGATCTGGCGCAGCAGCTCCCCGACCACCGGCACCAGCAGCGCGGCCAGCAGGAAGTCGGTGACCTCCGGGGCGCCGCTGGTCGACGTCTCCAGGCCCAGGTCGCCGACGGAGAAGGTGGCCCCGCGCAGCAGCGTCCAGATCAGCGTGAACACGAGCGCGAGCGCGCCGGTGAGGCCGAAGGCCAGGGCCACCACGGGCACCGGCTGGTCCTCCCACAGGTTCACGTCGTAGAGGTAGACGATGTAGACGACCGGGATGGCGAAGGCGGCGATCATCACCGCCAGCGGCAGGGCGCCGAAGATGGCGGTGCCCAGCGCCAGGGTCAGCGCGATCACCAGCGCCAGCCGGTAGGTCTGGGGGTGCTCGGTGACGCCGCGGGGCATGATCGTGGAGACCAGCGAGAACGAGGCCACCGGCTCGTCCGGCTTCACGGCGAAGGACTTGCGGCGGGTGACGTCGTTGCTGCGGACGTCGAGGCCGCAGTGGTGGCAGTAGAGAGCCACCTCGGGGAGATCGGTCTGGCAACGCGGGCAGGGCACGCGGCAACCTCCTAGGTCGGCAGCGGACACCTCGTCATCCGCTGGGCCCAGCGTGGCGCACCACGGGGCGACCGCGCCCGGTCACGACACGACCGCGAGATCTCATTTCGGTAACGGCCGCCGCTCCCGGGAGTCCCACCACTCCTCCACCTGCCGGCGCAGGGCATCCCGGTCGCCGTCGTTGCGCCAGACCACGTCGGCGGCCGCCAGCCGCTCCTCCCGGCTCGCCTGCGCGGCGATCCGGGCCCGGGCCGCCGTCTCGTCCGAGCCATCGCGCTCGCGCAGCCGGCGCAGCTGGGTGGTCGGGTCGACGTCGACCACGACCACCGTGTCGAACCGGTCCTGCTGGCCGGTCTCGACCAGCAGCGGGATGACCTGCACCACCACCGCCCCCTCCGGTGCGGCCCGCTCCCGCTCCGCGGCCAGCGCCCGCACCCGCGGGTGGATGATCGCCTCCAGGTCACGCCGGGCGCGCTCGTCGCCGAACACCAGCCGGCCGAGGGCGGGACGGTCCAGGGCGCCGTCGGCGGTGAGCACACCCGGGCCGAAGCGGTGCACCACCTCCGCCAGCCCGGGGGTGCCCGGCTCGACCACCTCGCGGGCCAGCAGGTCGGCGTCCACGATCACCGCGCCGAGGCTCGCCAGCACCTCGGCGGCGGCGCTCTTGCCCGAGGCGATGCCCCCGGTCAGCCCGATCCGCTCCCGTCCCGTCACGCCGCCATCGTGGCAGACCGGCCGGGGACGACCGCGGCCCCCGACCCACGAGGGGTCGGGGGCCGCGGTGCGATCCGTCGGCTACCGCCGGTCAGCTGCCGCCGCCGGTGAGCTTCTGACGCAGGGCCTGCAGGGCCTCGTCGGAGGCCAGCGAGCCACCCTGGTCGTCGGGCTGCTGGGCCGGGGCCGGCGCGGAGGAGTAGGAGGTCTGCGCGGCAGTGGCGGCCTGGGCGTCGGCGTTCTCGGCCTCCTCCACCTGGCGCTTGTGGGCCTCCCAGCGGGCGTGCGCCTCGGCGTACTGCTGCTCCCAGGCGATCCGCTGCTCGTCGTAGCCTTCCTTCCACTCCTGGGTCTCCGGGTCGAAGCCCTCGGGGTAGAGGTAGTTGCCCTGCTCGTCGTAGGACGCGGCCATGCCGTACAGCGTCGGGTCGAAGTCGTCGGCGTTCACGTCGACGTTCTCGTTGGCCTGCTTCAGCGACAGCGAGATACGGCGACGCTCGAGGTCGATGTCGATGATCTTCACCATCACCTCGTCGTTGACGCTGACCACCTGCTCGGGGATCTCGACGTGGCGCTCGGCCAGCTCCGAGACGTGCACCAGACCCTCGATGCCCTCCTCGACGCGGACGAACGCACCGAACGGCACCAGCTTGGTGACCTTGCCCGGCACGATCTGGCCGATCTGGTGCAGGCGGGCGAAGGCCTGCCACGGGTCCTCCTGGGTCGCCTTGAGCGACAGCGAGACGCGCTCGCGGTCCAGGTCGACGTCGAGCACCTCGACGGTGACCTCGTTGCCCACCTCGACGACCTCGCTCGGGTGGTCGATGTGCTTCCAGGACAGCTCGGAGACGTGCACCAGGCCGTCCACGCCGCCCAGGTCGACGAAGGCGCCGAAGTTGACGATGGAGGAGACCACACCCTTGCGGATCTGGCCCTTCTGCAGCTGGGTGAGGAAGTTCTGGCGGACCTCGGACTGGGTCTGCTCGAGCCAGGCGCGGCGGGACAGGACCACGTTGTTGCGGTTCTTGTCCAGCTCGATGATCTTGGCCTCGAGCTCCTGGCCCACGTAGGGCTGCAGGTCGCGCACGCGCCGCATCTCCACCAGCGAGGCGGGCAGGAAGCCGCGCAGGCCGATGTCGATGATCAGACCGCCCTTGACGACCTCGATCACGTGACCCGTGACGACGCCGTCCTCCTCCTTGATCTTCTCGATCGTGCCCCAGGCGCGCTCGTACTGAGCCCGCTTCTTGGACAGGATGAGACGACCCTCCTTGTCCTCCTTCTGCTGGACCAGGGCCTCGATCTCGTCACCGACGCTGACCACCTCGAAGGGGTCGACGTCGTGCTTGATGGAGAGCTCCTTGGAGGGGATCACCCCTTCGGTCTTGTAACCGATGTCGAGCAGGACCTCGTCACGGTCGACCTTGACGACGGTGCCGTTGACGATGTCGCCGTCGTTGAAGTACTTGATGGTGGCGTCGATGGCCGCCAGAAAAGCTTCGGGAGACCCGAGGTCGTCGATCGCGACCTGCGGGGTTGCCTCGAGGGAGGACGTCATGTAGTAGGGCTCCGATTGTGGACGTGCGTGTGGTGTCGGTGCTGCGCCCGGTTACCCCGGGGACCGACCAGCGAGAACGACCGACCCGATGAGCGGGGTGCGTCACCCCACTCGGTACGAGGGCACGCGAGACACAGCGCTGCGCAAGCCTACCCCGCGCCCGCCCCGACGGCAAAGGGCACGACCAGCCCACCGGACCGGGGCCGCCTCAGTGCGCGGCCTCGAACCAGGACCGGCCGAACCCGACAGAGACGTCGAGCGGGACCGACAGCTCCATCGCCTGCCCCATCTGGGTGCGGACCAGCTGCTCCAGGGCCTCGTGCTCCCCCGGCGCGGTCTCGAAGACGAGCTCGTCGTGCACCTGCAGCAGCATCCGGCTGCGCAGACCCTCGGCCTCCAGCGCGCGCTCCACGTTCAGCATGGCGACCTTGATGATGTCGGCGGCCGAGCCCTGGATCGGGGCGTTGAGCGCCATCCGCTCGGCCATCTCCCGGCGCTGCCGGTTCGAGCTCATCAGGTCGGGCAGGTAGCGCCGGCGCCCGAGCAAGGTGGAGGTGTACTCGGTGCGGCGGGCGTCGGCCACCAGGGAGCGCAGGTAGTCGCGGACGCCGCCGAAGCGCTCGAAGTACTCCTCCATCAGCCCCTTGGCCTCGGCGGTGTCGATGCCGAGCTGCTGGCTCAGGCCGTAGGCGCTCAGCCCGTAGGCCAGGCCGTAGTTCATCGCCTTGATCTTGGCCCGCCGGTCCGGCGTGACCTCCTCGGCCGAGACGCCGAAGACGCGGGAGGCGGTGACGGTGTGGAAGTCCTCCCCGCTGCGGAAGGCCTCGATCAGCCCCTCGTCGCCCGAGGCGTGGGCCATGATCCGCATCTCGATCTGGGAGTAGTCGGCCGTGAGCAGCGACTCATACCCCGGCCCCACCACGAAGGCGCGGCGGATCCGGCGTCCCTCGTCGGTGCGGATGGGGATGTTCTGCAGGTTGGGGTCGGTGCTGGACAGCCGTCCGGTGGCGGCGATGGTCTGGATGTAGGTGGTGTGGATGCGCCCGTCGTCGGCCACCGACTTCAGCAGCCCCTCCACCGTCTGACGCAACCGGATCGCGTCGCGGTGGGCCAGCAGGTGGGCCAGGAACGGGTGCTCGGTCTTGACGAAGAGCTGCTGCAGGGCGTCGGCGTCGGTGGTGTAGCCGGTGCGGGTGCGCCGGGTCTTGGGCATCCCCAGCTCGTCGAAGAGCACCACCTGCAGCTGCTTGGGCGAGCCGAGGTTGATCTCCTTGCCGAGCACGTCGTAGGCCGACTGCTGGGCGCTCTGCACCGCCGCGTCGAACTCCGACTCCAGACCCTCCAGGTAGTCGACGTCGACCGCGATGCCGGTGCGCTCCATCTCGGCCAGGGTGCGCAGCAGCGGCAGCTCGACCTCGCGCAGCAGCGGGGTGGAGTCGCGCGTGCCGAGCTCGGCGTCCAGCACCTCGGCCAGGTCGATCACCGCCCGCGCCCGCACCATCGAGGCGTTCACCGCGGCGCCGACGCCGGAGTCGTCGTCGCCGGCCTCCTCGGGGGAGGAGAAGTCGAGGGTGTCCTGGGCGGAGTCGTCCTCGACGTCGATCCGCAGCTCGCGCTTGAGGTGGCGGATGCACAGGTCGGCCAGGTCGTAGCTGCGCTGGTCGGGGCGCAGCAGGTAGGCCGCGACCTGCGTGTCGGACTCCAGCCCGCCCAGCTCCCAGCCGCGCGACCACAGCGCCAGCAGCGGCCCCTTGGCGTCGTGCAGGGTCTTCTTCTGCTCGGCGTCGGCCAGCCAGCCGGCCAGCGCCTGCTCGTCCTCGGGCCCGAGCTCGGCGACGTCGACCCAGGCGGCCGAGCCGTCCACCGAGGCGATCGCCAGCCCGCTGACGTCACCACGCCCGGCACCCCAGTGCCCGATGACGTCCAGACCGGTCCGCTTGCCGCGGGCGTGCGCGTCCAGCCAGCCCTGCAGGGCGCCGGGGGCGAGCACCTCCCCGGCCACCTCGAACCCGCCCTCGGGCTGGGTCTCCTCCTGCGGCAGGGTCTCCAGCAGCCGGTCGCGCAGCACCCGGAACTCCAGGCTGTCGAAGAGCGTGTGGGTCGCCTCGCGGTCCCAGGTGCGCCGCTGCAGCTGCTCCAGCGTCACCGGCAGCGGCAGGTCGCGGACCAGCGCGTTGACCTGCCGGTTGATCCGGACGCTGTCGACCCGCTCGCGCAGCGCCTCACCGGCCTTGCCCTTGATCTCGTGCGCCCGGTCGAGGACGTTCTCCAGGCCGTCGTACAGCTCGAGCCACTTGGCCGCGGTCTTCGGCCCCACCCCGGGCACGCCGGGCAGGTTGTCGCTGCTCTCCCCCACCAGGGCGGCGAGCTCGGGGTAGCGGGCGGGGGTGACGAAGTACTTCTCCTCCACCGCCGCCGGCGTCATCCGGGCCAGGTCGGAGACGCCGCGGCGGGGGTAGAGCAGCGTGACCCGGTCGGTGACGAGCTGGAAGGCGTCGCGGTCGCCGGAGCAGATGAGGACGTCCATGCCCGCCTCGCCGGCCTGGGTGGCCAGGGTCGCGATGATGTCGTCGGCCTCCCACCCCTCCATCTCGATGTGGACGATGTTGAGGGCGTCCAGCACCTCCTTGACCAGCCCGACCTGGCCGGAGAACTCGGCCGGGGAGCTGCTGCGGTTGGCCTTGTAGTCGGCGTACACCTCGGTGCGGAAGGTGGTGCGGGAGACGTCGAAGGCGACCGCGACGTGGGTGGGCTGCTCGTCGCGGAGCACGTTGATGAGCATCGAGGTGAACCCGAAGACGCCGTTCGTGTGCTGGCCCGTCCGGGTGGAGAAGTTCTCCACCGGGAGGGCGAAGAAGGCCCGGTAGGCCACCGAGTGCCCGTCGATCAGCAGCAGGCGCGGACGCTCCTGGGCGGGGACGACGGCATCGGTGCTTGGCTTCGACGTGACCACGTCGCGACTCTAGTGCGTGGGCCTGACAGAGTGCGGGCCATGACTGAGCTGCCCGACTGGGTCCGCCCGCTGCACAGCGCCCTCGACGACAAGCTCGGGCTCGAGCTGCTCGAGGTGGCGCCCGAGCGCGCGGTGGGACGGGTGCCGGTGGAGGGCAACACCCAGCCGCTGGGGCTGTGGCACGGCGGCGCGTCCGCGGTGCTGGCCGAGACCCTGGGCTCGATGGCCGCCCTCGCCCACGCCCGCACCCTGGACCGGGTGGCAGTCGGGGTCGACCTCAACGTCACCCACCACCGGGCGGTCCGCTCGGGCTGGGTGACCGGCACCGCGACCGCGCTCCGGCTGGGCTCGACCACCGCGATGTACGAGGTGGCGCTGGCCGACGACGCCGGCCAGCGGATCGGCAGCGCCCGGCTCACCTGCGCCGTCGTGGCCCCCCGCTGACGGGAGTCGGCTCAGTCCTCGCCGAGGTAGGTGCGGCGCACCCGGTCGTCGGAGAGCAGGTTGGCGCCGGTGTCGTCGAAGGCGATCGAGCCGACCTCGAGGACGTAGCCGTGGTCGGCCAGGGCGAGCGCGGCCGAGGCGTTCTGCTCCACCAGCAGGATGGTGACGCCCTCGGCCTTGAGCTCGGCGATGGTGCTCATGATCCGCTTCATCATCAACGGGCTGAGGCCCATCGACGGCTCGTCCAGCATCAGCATCCGCGGCCGGCTCATCAGCGCCCGGCCGATGGCCAGCATCTGCTGCTCACCGCCGGAGAAGGTGCCGGCCGGCTGGTGGCGCCGCTCGTGCAGGATCGGGAACAGCTCGTACACCCGGGCCAGGTCGGCCCCGGCGCCGCGGTCGCGGCGGGCGAAGGCGCCGAGCATGAGGTTGTCGACGACGGTCAGCCGCGGGAAGATCCGCCGTCCCTCCGGGGAGTGCGCCAACCCCCGCTGGACGATCTTGTGCGCCGGCAGCCGGTCGATCCGCTCACCGTCGAACCAGATCTCCCCCGCGTCGGGGGCGTGCAGCCCGGAGACGGTGCGCAGGGTGGTGGTCTTGCCGGCACCGTTGGTGCCCAGCAGCGAGACCACCTGGCCCTGCTCGACGGCGAAGCTGATCCGCTTGACCGCGCGGACCCGTCCGTAGGAGACCACCAGGTCCTTGACCTCAAGCACGGGGTGCTCCGTCCTCCGGCCCGGCGCCGGTCTGCTCGTCGGGACCGTCGGCGGACGTCCCGATGTAGGCCTCGATCACCCGCGGGTCGGACTGCACCTGCTCGGGCGTCCCCTCCACCAGCACGCTGCCCTGGACGAGGCAGAGCACCCGGTCGCAGAGGTTGAAGATGAAGCGCATGTCGTGCTCGATCACCACGACCGCCAGCCCGGTCTCGCGGATCCGCTGGATCAGCACCTCGGCCTGCCGGGTCTCCTGCGGGTTCATCCCGGCGGTGGGCTCGTCCAGCAGCAGCAGCTGCGGGTCGGTGGCCAGCGCGCGGGCCACCTCGAGCCGGCGCTGGTCGCCGTAGGGCAGGTTGCGGGCCAGCGAGTCGGCGACGTCGGGCATCCCGACGAACTCCAGCAGCTCCTGGGCCCGGGCCCGGGTCTCGGCCTCCTCGCGGCGGAACTTCGGCCCGCGCAGGATGGAGGTCAGCGGGCCGGCCGAGGTGCGGCAGTAGCGGCCCACCATGACGTTCTCCAGCGCGGTCATGTTCTGGAACAGCCGGATGTTCTGGAAGGTGCGCGCCATCCCGGCCCTGACCACGGCCCGGGGGCGCGGTCGCAGCGGACGTCCGGCGAACGAGACCACCCCGCTGGTCGGTTTGTAGAGCCCGGTGAGGCAGTTGAAGAAGGTCGTCTTGCCGGCCCCGTTGGGACCGATCAGCCCGACGATCTCCCCCGCCCGCACGGTGAGGTCCACCTCGTCGACGGCCACCAGCCCGCCGAAGCGCATGGTCACCCCGCGCGCCTCCAGCAGCACCTCCCCGGCCTCGGGGGTGTCGAACGTCGCCTGTTCCTCGAGCGTGGTCATCGGTCCTCCTCGCCGCTCGGCGTCGGCACCCGACGGGCGTCCCGTGCGGCGCCGCTGACCGCCTCACACACCTTCGCCGGGCCCCACCCACGCTGCACCAGGTGTGCCGGTGCACGAAGGTGTGTGAGGTGGCAGGGGGTTCGCATCGCCGTGGTCATCGTGCGCCCTCCGGTTCGGCCCGGCCGGCGCCGGGTGGGGCCTCGCCGGTGTGCGCGGCGAGCTCCTCGTCGTCCTCGTGGAACTCCAGCTGGCGGCGCCGGCTGGCGATCAGGCCCTCGGGTCGGAACCGCATCATCACCACCAGCAGCAGACCGAACGCCAGCAGGCGGTACTCGTCGAAGAAGCGCAGCTTCTCCGGCATCAGCCGCAGCAGGGTGGCCCCGACCAGGACGCCGAGGATGGTGCCCATGCCACCCAGCACCACCGCGGCCAGCAGGAACGCCGACTCGAGGAACACGTACTGGTCCGGGGTGACCGAGATGTCGTGGTGGGCCTTGACCGAGCCGGCCACGCCGGCCAGGAAGGCGCCGCCGGCGAAGGCGAAGAGCTTCAGCCCGAAGACGTTGACCCCCATCGCCTCGGCGGCCTTCTCGTCCTCGCGGATGGCCACCCAGCCCCGGCCGATCCGGCTGCGGTTGAGGTTGGCGAACACCACGATGACCAGCCCGACGAGCACCAGCAGCAGGAAGTAGTAGTTGGCGAACCGCGGGATCTCCACCCCGAGCATGACGTGCGGCTCCCCGAAGTCGAACCCGAAGAGGTTGAGGTCGGGGATGTTGGGGATCCCGTTGGAGCCGTTGGTGAGGTCGGGGCCGTCGTTGCCGTCGAGGTTGATCATCACCAGCCGGAAGATCTCGCCGAAGGCCAGCGTGACGATGGCCAGGTAGTCGCCCGACACCCGCAGCGTCGGCGAGCCGATGATGAGGCCGAAGATGGAGGCCACCACCCCGCTGATGAGCACGGTGACGATGAACGGCGGGTTCCACCCGACGGCACTGAACGCCGATCCCGACAGGATGGCGGCGACGAAGGCGCCGGCACCGAGGAAGGCGATGTAGCCGAGGTCGAGCAGACCGGCCAGACCGACCACGATGTTCAGCCCGAGCGCGGTGGCGGCGAAGATCAGCACCTGGGTGGCGATCGACATGTTGGCGTTCGAGCCGTCCTGGGTGAACGGGAAGGCGAAGGCCACCAGGAAGGCCGCCATCACCAGCACGGGCCGGAACCGGGCCGTCTGGCTGGAGAACCAGCCGCCGAGCCCGATCCTCAGCACCAGGGTCACCGCAGCACCGACGAAGACCAGCAGGGCGATGAACACCCCGGGGTCGTCCTCGTCGAGGGCGTGGGCGATGAGCAGCAGGCTGCCGAGCATCACGGCGGCGATGACGAGGATGACCAGCCAGGCCGGGCTGTGCACCCGGCCCAGGGTGGCCGTCCGCTCCGGGACCAGCAGCCGCGTCCCGGCGAAGGCCAGCAGGGCGCCGGCCAGGGCGATCCAGCCGCCGTACTCGACGTTGACCAGCCCGCCGAGCTCCAGCGCCACCGCGACCACCACGACGGCCTGGAAGACCAGTGCACCGGTGGCGACGGCCGAGGCCCCGGTGTGCCAGGCGAACCAGCGACGACGAGCCGCCGGCAGCCGCGGCACCAGGAAGCGGGCCGCCAGCAGGCAGACCAGCAGCGCCGCCCCCAGGGCCAGGCCGAGGAACTGGGTCGGGGAGGGGCCGCCGAGGTAGGTCATGTCGTCCATGGCCTCGTCGCCGTAGGCCCACGGCAGGTACGGCGCCCCGACCAGGACGACGGCGCCGACCAGGGCGACCAGCCAGCCGGTGCCGCCGTGGCGGCGTCGGCGCTCGTCGGTGACGATCTGCGGCAGCCTCATGCCCGGTCCACCACCCTCGCGCCGAGCAGACCCTGCGGACGGAAGACCAGGACGAGGATGAGCAGGGCGAACGCCCACACGTCCTTCCAGGCCGAGCCGCCGAAGGTGCCGGGGATGTAGGCGGTGGCCATCACCTCGACCAGCCCGAGGACCAGCCCGCCGACCACGGCGCCGTTGATGTTGCCGATACCGCCGAGGACGGCCGCGGTGAACGCCTTGAGCCCGGCCAGGAAGCCCATCCGGAACTCGATGTTGGTGTACTGCAGGCCGTGGGCGATGCCGGCCACCGCGGCCAGCGAGGCACCGACGGCGAAGGCGACCATGATGATCCGGTCGACGTCGATACCCATCAGCCGGGCGGTGTCGGGGTCCTGGGCGGTGGCCTGCATGGCCCGCCCCACCCGGGTCCGGTTGACGAAGAGGTAGAGCCCGATCCAGCAGAGCACCAGCGCCACCACGGTGAAGATCGCCGCGTACTGCAGGGTGACGCCGCCGATCACGAAGGACCCGCCGCTGACGCCCTCGATCGCGGGGAAGACCGGGGCCGCCTTGGCGTCGGGGAACTCGAAGGGGATGTCGTCGCCGAAGACGAGGCGCTGCAGCCCGTTCGGGATCGGCCCGTAGAAGAGCCGGACGAACTCCTGCAGGAAGACGGAGATGCCGATGGCGGTGATCAGCGGGGCCAGCCGCGGGGCCCGGCGCAGCGGGCGGTAGGCGAAGCGCTCCATCAGCAGCGCGGTGAGCACCGACACCCCGACGGCGCCGACCAGCATCACCGGCAGCATCCACCAGGCGGTGATCTCGGCGCGGCCGAGGATGATCCAGGTGCCGAGCGCGCCGAAGGCGCCGACCATGAAGATCTCGCCGTGGGCGAAGTTGATGAGCTGGATGATGCCGTAGACCACGGTGTAGCCGACGGCGATGAGGGCGAACAGGGACCCGAGGGTCAGCCCGTTGACGAGCTGTTGGAAGAAGTAGGCAGGATCCATCCGTCACTCCTGGCCGGACGACGGGGACGGACCGCGGCGTCCGTCCCCGTCGTGTGGTTGACGTGTGGAGTGGGTCAGTCCTCGAACTCGTCGGTCTGGTCGGCCACCCAGGCCCCGCCCTCGACCTTGTAGGCGGTGAGGATCCGGGTGGTGTTGTCGCCGAACTCGTCGAAGGCGACCGGACCGGTGGCGCCCTCGAAGGACACGCTGGCCATGGCCTCGACGGTGGCCTCGCGGGCGTCCTCGGCGGTCTCGGCCTCGGGCAGGGAGACCTTGAGCGCCTCGATCACGGCCTGGGCCGCGTCGTAGGAGTAGGCGCCGTAGGCCTCGTACGGGTCGGGGAAGCCCGCGGCCTCGTAGTCGGTGACGAACTGCTGGGCCGAGGGCAGGTCCTCGACCGGGGCGCCGACGGAGGTGGCGAGGTCGCCCTCGGACTGCTCACCGGCCAGCTCGATGTACTCCGGGCTGTACATGCCGTCACCGCCCATCAGCGGGATGTCGAGGCCGGCGGCCTTCATCTGCTGCGACAGCGGGCCGGACTGCGGGTACTCCCCGCCGTAGTAGAGCGCCTCGGGGTCGCCGCTGCCGACCGAGGTGATGACGGCGGAGAAGTTGTCGTCCTCGGGGTTGATGGTCTCGGCGGCGACGATCTCCCCGCCCAGCTCCTCGAACTCGGCGCTGAACGCCTCGACCAGGCCCTGGCCGTAGGCCTTCTTGTCGTGAACCGTCGCGATCCGGGTGATGCCGGCGGTCTCGTAGAGGTAGCGCGCCGCGAACGGGCCCTGGATCGAGTCGGTGGTGCAGGTGCGGAAGTAGGTCGGGTAGGTGCGCTCGGGCGCGGTGTCGAAGTTCGCACCACGGGTGAGCGAGGGGTTGGTGTTGGCCGGGGAGACCTGCAGGATGCCGGCGGCGTCGAAGACCGGCTGGACGGCCTGGCCGACCGAGGAGTTCAGCGGGCCGACCATCGCGACGACGTCGGCGTCGGAGGACAGCGAGGTGGCGGCGTTGCGGCCGACGTCCGGGGTGGCCTGATCGTCCTCTGGCTGCACCTCCAGCGTCCAGCCGGGGATCGCGCCGGACTCGTTGGCCTGCTGCACGGCCAGCTCGACCGAGTGCTGGATGCCCAGGCCCAGGGGGGCCAGGTCGCCCGACAGCGGCGCCACCACACCGATGACCGCGGTCTTGGTCTCACCGCCACCGCCGCCGGCGCCGCCCTCGGCGCCACCTCCGCCCTCCTCGGCGCGCGTGCCGCACGCGGTCAACGCCATCGCCGCCGCCAGCAGGGTGGCCCCTGCGACGAGAATGCGGTTCTTCGCCACGATTCCTCCTGGTGTGAACGACCGCGCGGAGCCACTCCCCCGCGAGTCGAGCCGAACACTACGCCCGGGCGAACCCGCCGGGAATCGCCCGACTCGTGCTCGTTGCCACTTCGTTATCCACCTGTCGGAGGAATGTTCCCGCCGTAACGCGCCCGTCACGCGAGCATCTGCGGCGGGCCGGGTCCGGCACGCGTCCGGGGGACGACGACGCGCCCCGGCCGGGATGGGCCGGGGCGCGTCGGGGACTCGTCAGCGGGTGGGGCGCTTGATGGTGGAGGCCTTGTTGTTCTTGGCGTGCTCGATGACGCCCTCGGCCACCTCGCGCATCGACTTGCGCAGGTCCATCGCGGTCTTCTGGATCCAGCGGAACGCCTCGGGCTCGCTCAGACCCAGACCGGTCTGCAGCAGCGCCTTGGCCTGGTCGACCGCCTTGCGGGAGGCGAGCCGGTCCGACAGGTCGGCCACCTCGGCCTCGATCGCGCGGATCTCGGCGAACCGGCCGATGGCGATCTCGATCGCCGGCACCACGTCGGAGGCCTCGAACGGCTTGACCACGTAGGCCATCGCCCCGGCCTCGCGGGCCCGCTCGACCAGCTCGCGCTGGCTGAACGCGGTCAGCATCACCACCGGCGCGATCCGCTCCTCGGCGATCGTCTGGGCGGCGGTGATGCCGTCCATCTTCGGCATCTGCACGTCCATCACCACCAGGTCCGGACGCAGCTCCTGGGCCATCTGCACCGCGGCCTCGCCGTCGGCGGCCTCGCCCACCACCTGGTAGCCCTCGTCGGTGAGCAGCTCGACGAGGTCGAGGCGGATCAGCGCCTCGTCCTCGGCCACCAGGACCCGGGGCTTGCTGCCGGTGGACGCGCTGCTCTCGGTCGCCTCTGCCTCTGTCACTCGCTCTGCCTCTGCCGCTCGGTGGGTCGTTCGGGTGGACGCTGGTCCGGGGGCCACCGTACCGCGTCGGGGAAGGGTCGGCGTGCCGCTGCGGCACGATCCACGGCGCCGTCGCGCGTCCGGACGCCCCGCATGCACTACGGTGGACGACGCCCCGCCCCGATAGCCCAATCGGCAGAGGCGATGGTCTCAAAAACCATTCAGTGTGGGTTCGAGTCCCACTCGGGGCACTCCCCGCCGGGCCCCTGCGCATGAGGAGTCTCACACCGCCGGGGACGGCGGAGGGCCCGGCGCCGGTGACGCCGGACCCTCCTGCGATCCGCTGGGCCGCCCGCGGGGGCGCGGCCCGGGGCTCACTTCAGCGGCCCGCCGATCCGGCGGACGCGGACCATGTTCGTGGTGCCAGAGGCCCCCATCGGGGTGCCGGCCACGATCACGACGCGCTCCCCCTCCACGGCGAGGCCGAGGCGCTCCAGCTCGGCCTCCACCATGAGGATCATCTCGTCGGTGTTGCCGACGGTGTCGACCTTGTAGGCGTCGACACCCCAGGACAGGGTCAGCGTCTGCAGGGTCTGCTGCTCGGGGGTGAAGGCGACCACGGGGATCGGCGAGCGCAGCCGCGACAGCCGGCGCGCGGAGTCCCCGCTCTGGGTGCAGGCCACCAGGTACTTGGCCCCGATCCGCTCCGCCACCTCGGCCGCGGCCTTGGCGATGACGCCCCCGGTGGTGTGCGGGTCCCAGTTGATGGCGCTGATCTTCTCCAGCCCGTGGCTCTCGGTGTTGTCGACGATCCGGGCCATCGTCTGCACGGTGACGATCGGGTACTGCCCGACGCTGGTCTCACCCGACAGCATCACCGCGTCGGCGCCGTCGAGCACCGCGTTCGCGACGTCGCTCGCCTCGGCCCGGGTGGGTCGCGGGGCGGAGATCATCGACTCCAGCATCTGGGTGGCCACGATCACCGGCTTGGCCCACCGGCGGGCGGCGTCGACGATCCGCTTCTGGACCAGCGGCACCTCCTCCAGCGGGAGCTCCACGCCGAGGTCGCCGCGGGCGACCATGAAGGCGTCGAAGGCGTCGATGATCTCGTTGAGGTTCTCCACCGCCTGCGGCTTCTCGATCTTGGCGATCACCGGGACGGTGCGTCCCTCCTCGGCCATGATCTGGCGGACGGCCTCGGCGTCGGCGGCGGTGCGCACGAACGACAGCGCCACCATGTCGAAACCGCTGCGCAGCGCCCAGCGCAGGTCCTCCACGTCCTTCTCGCTCATCGCCGGCACGCTGACCGCCACGCCGGGCAGGTTGATCCCCTTGTTGTTGGAGACCGGGCCGCCGACCACCACGCTGGTGACCACCTCGGTGTCGGTGACCTCCTCGGCGCGCAGCGTCAGCCGGCCGTCGTCGACCAGGATGGTGTCGCCCGGGCTGACGTCGCCGGGCAGACCCTTGTAGGTGGTCGAGCAGCGCTCGACATCGCCCTCGACGTCGTCGGTGGTGATGGTGAAGCGGGCGCCGTGGGCGAGGTTCTCCTTGCCCTCGGCGAACCGCCCGAGCCGGATCTTCGGGCCCTGCAGGTCGGCCAGCAGGCCGACGGTGCGCCCGACCTCGGCGGCGGCCGCCCGCAGGTTGGTGAGCCGCTCCTCGTGCTCGCTGTGGTCGCCGTGGCTCATGTTGAACCGGGCGACGTCCATGCCGGCCTCGACCAGCTCCTTCATCCGCTCGGGGGAGGCCACTGCCGGCCCGAGCGTGCACACGATCTTCGCTCTACGCACGTTCCCCGACCCTACTCATCCCCGCTCCTGCCAGCACATCGGAGGCGGTGCCCGGTCCACCCACCGGGACCCGACCAGACCAGTGGGCAGGGACGTCTCAGACCAGTGCGACGCTGGCCCGCTCAGCCCGCGGCGACGATGTCGAGGGCGGCCTGCAGGTCGTCGGGGTAGGACGAGGTGAAGGTCACCGGTTCGCCGGTCCCGGGGTGCACGAACCCCAGCCGGACGGCGTGCAGCCACTGCCGCTCCAGCCCCAGCCGGCGGGCGAGCACCGGGTCGCTGCCGTAGACCGGGTCGCCCACGCAGGGGTGGCGGATGGCCTGCAGGTGCACCCGGATCTGGTGGGTGCGCCCGGTCTCCAGGTGCACCTCGAGCAGGGTGGTGCCGACGAAGGCCTCCAGCGTGCGGTAGTGGGTGACCGAGTGCCGGCCGCCGTCCACGACCGCCATCTTCCAGTCGTTGCCGGGGTGCCGCCCGATCGGGGCGTCGATGGTGCCGTCGAACGGGTCGGGATGGCCCTGCACCAGGGTGTGGTAGACCTTCTCGACCGTCCGGTCGCGGAAGGCCCGCTTGAGCAGGGTGTAGGCGTGCTCGCTCTTGGCCACCACCATCAGCCCGGAGGTGCCGACGTCGAGCCGCTGCACGATCCCCTGCCGCTCCGGTGCGCCGGACGTCGAGATCCGGAACCCGGCCCCGGCCAGGTGCTCCACCACCGACGGGCCGTCCCAGCCCTGGGTGGGGTGGGCCGCCACCCCGACCGGCTTGTCGACCACCACGAGGTCGGCGTCGTCGTGGACGATCCGCACGCCCTCGACCACACTGGGGGTCACCTCGACCCCGTGCCGCTCCTCGGGCAGGTCGACCTCGAGCATCGCCCCGGCGCTCACCGGGTCGGACTTGGCCACCGGACGGCCGTCGAGCAGCACCCGGCCGGCACCGATCAGCTCGGCCAGCTGGCTACGGGAGAGCCCGAGCATCCGGGCGGCGGCGGCGTCGACCCGGTCCCCGTCCAGGCCGTCGGGGACGAGCAGCACCCGGTTCACCACCGCGACCACCGTCCCGACCGGGTCGCCGGCGCGCTCACGAGACCCGCTCGCCGCGCAGGCTGGCCTGGCCGAACAGCGACACCCAGGCGATGGTCACCGCGGCGAAGGTGACGCAGACGTCGGCGACGTTGAAGATCGCCGGGAAGTAGGGCAGCTCGAGGAAGTCGACCACGTGCCCGTGCAGCGGGGCCGGCGGACGGACCAGCCGGTCGGTGAGGTTGCCGCAGACGCCGGCGCCGAGCAGCCCGAAGCCGAGCGCCCAGCCACGGTGCCGGACCCGCCACAGCAGCACCAGCAGCACGACCAGCACCGTGGCCGAGAGCAGGGTGAAGACGATGGTGACGCCCTCCCCCATCCCGAAGGCGGCGCCGGAGTTGAAGATCAGCCGCAGGGTCAGCAGCCCGCCGAGCAGCCGCACCGGGTCGCCCTCGGCCAGATGGCTGAGCGCGAGGTGCTTGGTGAGCTGGTCCAGGCCGTAGCCGACCACCAGGACGCCGAGGATGATGGCGCGGGCCACCGCCGGCCGGACCCGTCCCCGGACGGGTTCGGGTGCAGCGAGGGTGCTGGTGTCCTCGGGGATCAGCGACGCTCCTCACGCTGCTTGCAGGTCACGCACAGGGTGGCGCGCGGGAACACCTGCAGCCGGCCCTTGCCGATCGGCTGGCCGCAGTTCTCGCAGGCGCCGTAGTGGCCGTCGCGGATGCTGCGCAGCGCCACCAGGCCCTGCTCCAGCATCTCCCGCGCGCTGTGGGCCAGGGTCATCTCCTGGTCGCGCTCGAAGTTGTTGGCGCCGACGTCGGCCGGGTCGCGTCCCGCGCCGTCGGTGCCGTCGCGCATGTCGGCGAGCTCGTGCTCGGCCAGCTCGACCGCCGCCTCCTGCTTGGCGATGTCGGCCAGCAGCTCCTCGATCAGCTCGTGGACCTCCTCGCTGGTCCACGGCTCCTCGCCGTCGCGGAAGGGCAGCGCGGCCGGGTCCACCGACGTCCGCCAGGACAGGTCCTTCGCCGCCCCTGCGGCGCCACGCTTGGCCGAGCTCATCGTGCCTCCTCCTGCCTCCCGGACGCCCGTGCGCCGGAGGACGCGGTGGACAGTACACGACCCGCGCACGTCCTGGCGGTCACGGACACGGCGCCGTCGGGCCGGCCGCTCCTCCGGGGGCGGGGACGGCACAGGGCCCCACCGGGAGGTGGGGCCCTGCCAGGTGTGCTCGGCGACCGGTCGGCGGGCTCAGCCGTTGTCGCGGATCAGCGCATCCAGCCGCGGGGTCGCGGTGCCCTGGGCGTGCCCGCGACGGCCGGCCGGGGTCGGGCCCTCGCCCTCGCCCTCGCTCTCGTCGTCGAGCAGCACCGGGCGCTGCTTGGGCTGCACGTCGAGGTTCTGCACCCGCTGCAGCTGCTCCTGGAGCAGGTTGGTGAAGGTGCCGCGGTACTCGGCCTCGAAGTCGCGCAGCTCGCGGACCGAGGCGCGCAGCGTGTCGCGCTCGGACTCCAGCTCGGTGAACAGCTGGGTGCGGCGCTCCTCCACCTGGCGGTTGAGGTCGTCGGCCTTGGCGGTGGCCTCGTTGCGGACGCGCTCGGCGTTGACCCGCGCCTCCGACTCCACCCGCTCGGCCTTGGTGCGGGCATCGGTGGTGATCTCGTGGGCCTCGCGCTTGGCGCCCTCGACGGTCTTCTTCGCCTCGTCGCGCGCGTCCTCGACGGTCTTCTTGGCCTCGGCCTGCGCCTCGGTGACCAGGCTCTCGGCCTGCTCGGTGGCGAGCTGGACCAGACGCACCACGGCCGGGCTGGCCTCGGCGCCAGTGGTCACGACGATCTTCTCGGTGCCGTTGCCGGCCACCGCGGTGACCTGCTCGGGCTTCTCCGCGGCGGGCTGCGGTGCGGCGGGCTGCGGCGCGGGCGCGGCCGGCTCGGGCTGCTTCTCCTTGGCCGGGGCCGGCTGGCGCAGGGTGTCCTCGCCGCTCTCGGCCGGGGAGGGAGCGCTCTGCGATGCCTTGAGCGTCTCGATCTGACGCTTGAGCATCTGGTTCTCCTCGACCAGCTGGGCGAAGGAGGCCTCCACGCGGTCGACGAAGAGGTCGACGTCCGTCACCTCATAGCCCGCACGCCGGGCCATGTGGAACTTGGTGTTACGGACTTCCTCCAGCGTCAGGGTCATCTCTCACCTCTCGTCGATCGGGCGCGACTCCCGCCGACGATACCCAAGCCACCCGAGCCACGCACCCTCAACTGTGGAGCCGGGGTCGAGGCTCTCCGGCCGGCGTCGGGGCACCGGGTGCCGGGCGGCGGTCGGGAACCGTGCGGGCTCAGCGCAGGAAGAGCGCGGCGTTGACCTGCACGAGGACGAGCACGAGCAGCCACAGCACCATGAAGGAGAGGTCGACCGCGACCTGGCCCACCCGCAGCGGCGGGATGAACCGACGCAGGAAGCGCAGCGGCGGGTCGGTGACGGTGTAGACGGCCTCGGCCACCACCAGCACCGGTCCCTTGGGCGACCACTGGGGGCTGAACATCGGCACCCAGCTGAGCACCAGACGGGCGAGCAGGATGATCCAGTAGAGCCCGAGCAGCACGCTGATGACGGTTCCGATCAGGTACAACACGACGCGTGCGGCCTCTCTCCCGGACGAGGCCCGGGGTCAGTCGTCAGCTCTGGTTGTAGAACCCGCCGACGATGCGCTCCTTGTCCTCCGCGGTCACGTTGACGTTCTGCGGGGAGATCAGGAACACCTTGCTGGTGACACGTTCGATGGTGCCACGCAGGCCAAAGATCAGACCAGCCGCGAAGTCGACCAGGCGCTTGGCGTCGACGTCCTCCATCTCGGTGAGGTTCATGATCACCGGCACCCCGTCGCGGAAGTGCTCACCGATGGTGCGCGCCTCGTTGTAGGTGCGGGGGTGGACCGTGATGATCCGGGTCATCTCAGCCTCGCGGGGAGCAGGGGTGGGTGCCGGCGCAGTCGCCGCCGGGGTGGCCGTGACGGCCGGGACGGTCTCGGCGCGGCTCGGCAGCCGGGTGGACAGGTCGGTGACCTTCGCCGACCCGGTCTCCGGGGTCTTCTCGGCCCGGGCGGCGGCCTCCCGTGCGCTGGGGACGTCGGCGGTGAGCTCGTCGTCGGCCCACTCCTCCTCGGCGTAGCGGTCGTTCGAGACCAGCCCCAGCCACTCGGCTGCTCCCCTGAGTCGCCCTGCCATCGTCGTGCCTCCGTCCCGCGCGTCGTCGTGCACCGTGTGCGCGTCCCACACTAGTGCCCGGGAGCACCCAGACGGCGCGGCGGACGCGCCGACACGCGGCAGTTCTGCCGGCGCTACGGCGCGGTCAGGCGAACCAGACCAGGGCGGCCTGCCGGCCGCTCTGCGCGCCGTCGCGGCGGTGGCTGTGCAGCTCCTCGTCGGTGCGGGTGCAGCGCCCGAGCGAGTGCACCGTCACCCCCTGCTGCTCCAGCTGGTCCCGGGCGGCGGCACCGAGGTCGAGGGAGGGGGTGCCCCAGCTGGTGGTGGCCCGGATCCGCGGGTGCTGGCGGGCGGCGGCGTCCTGCATCTCGGTCGGCACCTCGTAGCAGGCGCCGCAGACGTGCGGCCCGATGGTGGCGCTGATCCGTCCCGCGCCCGCGCGGCGCATCGCGTCCACGGTGTTGGTCAGCACGCCGGCCAGCAGGCCGACCCGTCCGGCGTGCGCGGCCCCGACCACGCCGGCGGCGGGGTCGGTCAGCACGACCGGGAGGCAGTCGGCGACCCGGATCGCGAGCGCCACCCCGGTGCCGATGGCGTCGGTGGCCACCATGGCGTCGGCGACCGGGAGCCGGCTCTGGCCGGGCAGCGAGCTGCCCAGGTGGCCGTGCTCGCCCCAGCCGGCGACCAGCTCCGGGGTCACCTGGACCACGTCGGGGGTGTGCACCTGACCCAGCGCGACGACGGTGTGCACGTCGAGCGCCGAGCGGACCCGGTCGAAGTTCTCCCGGACCCCGTCGGGGTCGAGGTTGCTGCGGCCGAGGTTGAGGCTGCCCATGGTGCCCTGCGTCACCCCGCCCGAGCGGTCGGTGAAGGCGACGCCGACGCCGTCGCGCACCTCGGTGGCGGCGAACACCTACTTGAGGAAGTCGGGGACGTCCAGGTCGTCCTCGCCGGCCGGAGGGTAGGACGGCCGGGGGGCCGGCCGGGCCGGCTGGCTGGGCTGGCCCGAGGACTGCTGGCCCGGCGCGGGCTGGGTGCGGTTCGGGGCGGGCTGGCCGGCGGGGGCCTGCCCGGTGCCGGCGGGAGCTGCGGGCTGGCCGGCCGGGGCGGCGGTACCGGGGCGGCCGGCCGGCGGCTGCGTGGTGGGCCGGACGTCGGCGCCGCGGCTCACCCCGGGCTGCCGGCGCGGCGGGCCGCCGTTCTCGAAGCCGGCGGCGATGACGGTCACCTTGACCTCGTCGCCCAGGGCGTCGTCGATCACGGTGCCGAAGATGATGTTGGCCTCCTCGTGCGCCGCGGCCTCGATGAGGTTGGCCGCCGCGGAGACCTCGAACAGGCCGAGGTCGGAGCCGCCGGCGATGGAGAGCAGCACCCCGTGCGCCCCGTCGATGCTGGCCTCCAGCAGCGGGGAGGAGACGGCCGCCTCGGCCGCCACCCGGGCCCGGTCCTCACCGCGAGCCTGCCCGATGCCCATCAGCGCCGAGCCCGCGTTCGACATCACCGACTTCACGTCGGCGAAGTCGAGGTTGATCAGGCCGGGGGTGGTGATGAGGTCGGTGATGCCCGAGACGCCCTGCATCAGCACCTGGTCGGCCTGCTTGAAGGCGTCGAGGATGGCGACCTGGTGGTCGGTCATCTGCAGCAGCTTGTCGTTGGGGATGACGATGAGGGTGTCGACCTCCTCGCGCAGCCGGGCGATCCCCTCCTCGGCCTGCTTGGAGCGCTTGCGGCCCTCGAAGCCGAAGGGGCGGGTCACCACGCCGATGGTCAGCGCCCCCAGCGCGCGGGAGATCCGGGCCACCACCGGCGCGGCCCCGGTGCCGGTGCCACCGCCCTCGCCGGCGGTGACGAAGACCATGTCGGCGCCCTTGAGGGTGTTCTCCAGCTCCTCGGCGTTGTCCTCGGCCGCCTGCCGTCCCTTGTCGGGATCGGCGCCGGCGCCCAGACCCCGGGTGAGGTCGCGCCCGATGTCGACCTTCACGTCGGCGTCGCTCATCAGCATCGCCTGCGCGTCGGTGTTGACCGCGATGAACTCCACGCCCCGCAACCCGGCCTCGATCATCCGGTTGACGGCGTTCACTCCGCCGCCGCCGACACCCACGACCTTGATGATCGCGAGGTAGTTCTGCGATGGGTTCGTCATCAGGCGTCCGCCTCTTTCTGCAGTGTCTGTCCCGGGAGGGGTCCGACCGGGCGCGGGCCGGGTGCGGCGTCCGGTCAGGCTATGAGAGCCCTCGGAGCCGCGTCCAACAATGCCGCACGACGCGCCGACAGTCTCAAGGTGAGGTTCAGGGTGAGGCGCTCGGGCCTCAGCGGACGGTCGGGTGGGAGGGCACGGAGACGTTGTAGACCTCCCCCTCCTGGCGCAGCAGCACGGTGGCGACCTCGGCCTTGAGCGGGGAGTCCTCCGCGCTGCCCCAGTCGAGCCGGCGGTCGTCGGTGAGCCGCAGGGTGAGGGTGTCGGCGGAGCTGGCGCTGACCGACCGCACCTGCTCGAGCAGCTCCGGCGGGCAGGCGCGGACGACGGTGGCCAGGTCGACCAGCAGCCGCTCCCGCTGCTCCGGTGCGACCTCCTCCCCCAGCACGGCCGGCACGACGCCGTCGGGCACCTCCGCCACGGTGGTGAAGGCGACGCCGGCCCGGTCGACCAGCGCCCAGCGGCCGTCCCGCGCGGTGGCCAGCACCGGGGTGCGCTCGGTCACCGCCAGCACGACGGTGTCGGGCACCCGACGGTGCACCTCGACCGACTCCACCGGGGCGAGCGCGGCCACCCGGGCGGCGATCGCCTCGGTGTCCAGCCGCACCAGCGGACGCCCCGACGGCACCGCGGCCGCCTCCCGGACGCCCTCGGGGGTGAGCACGGCGGTCCCCTCCACCCGCACCGAGCGCACCGCCAGCACCGAGGACCAGCCGACGAGGTAGCCGAGCCCGCCCAGCACGGCCAGCACCAGCACCAGCACGAGGACGGTCCTCAGGCGACGGCGGCGTCCCTGCCGGCGTCGGGCCTGCAGGGCCGGTCGGGCGTCGGAGACCGGGGGGCGGCGTGCCATCAGCGGACGCCGTCCGGTCCGGCCAGGGCGCGGACCAGCTCGGGGCCGACCGCGGTGACGTCGCCGGCGCCGACGGTCATCACCAGGTCGCCCGGACGCACCAGCTCCCGCAGCCGGGACACCACCTCCTCCCGGCGGCGCACCCAGTGCACGTGCTCGGCACCCAGCCGGACGGCGCAGGCGTCGGCCACCAGCCCGGAGTCCACCCCGGGCAGCGGCTCCTCCCGCGCCGGGTAGACGTCCATCAGCACGACCTCGTCGGCCAGCGCGAGCGCGGCGCCGAAGTCGTCGGCGAAGTCACGCGTGCGGCTGAACAGGTGCGGCTGGAAGCAGACCACCAGCCGGCGCCCGGCGGCGGCGCGGCCGGCCGCGAGCGCGGCCCGCACCTTGGCGGGGTGGTGGGCGTAGTCGTCGACCACCCGGACGCCGCCGACGTCGGCGACCAGCTGGA
This sequence comes from Desertihabitans brevis, assembly GCF_003327535.1. NCBI lineage: Bacteria > Bacillati > Actinomycetota > Actinomycetes > Propionibacteriales > Propionibacteriaceae > Desertihabitans > Desertihabitans brevis. The sequence continues at coordinate 150,603 of NZ_QOUI01000002.1, forward strand.
AGCGGCGGGCCGTCCCGCCGAAGTCGGCCAGCCCGGCCAGCGCGGTCTCGTGGTCGACCCCGAGCAGCCGGCACACGGCATAGGCGGCGGCCGCGTCGAGGGCCAGGTGGTGACCCGGGCCCGGCACCCGGAGGAGCCCGGTCTCGCTCCCCCGCCAGGTCAGCCGGGCCGTCGTCTCGGTGGGGTGCACGGTGACCTCCTCGAGCACCAGGTCGCTCAGCGGGGACTCGCCGTAGAGCACCTGCTCCGGCCCCTCGTCGCCCAGCTCGGCGAGCCGCTCGGCGAGCACCTGGCAGCCGGGGTCGTCGGCGCAGAGCACGGCGGCCCCCACCCCGGGACGTCCGGCGAAGCGGGCGAAGCCGTCGGCGTAGGCGGCCGGGGTGCCCCAGTTGTCGAGGTGGTCGGGCTCGACGTTGGTCACCACCACCACCTCGGCCGGGTACTGCAGGAAGGAGCCGTCGCTCTCGTCGGCCTCCACCACCACCGGCCCGGTCCCCAGGCCCGCGCTGGTCCCCCACCGCTGCAGCGGCGCGCCGACCACGAAGGTGGGGTCCGCCCCGGCGCTGACCAGGGTGCTGGCCACCATCGCCGAGGTGGTGGTCTTGCCGGCGGTGCCGGCCACCGCCACCCCGCGGGGGGCGGGCACCGAGGACCGCGGCAGCATCAGCGCCGCCAGGGCCGCGCTGCGGTGCCAGACCCGCAGACCGCGGCGGTGCGCCTCGACCAGCTCGGGGTTGTCCGGCCCGACGGCCGTGGAGACCACCACCGTGCGGGCCGACCCGAGCTGCTCGGCGGCGTGCCCGACGAAGGTGCGCACCCCGCGGGCGGCCAGCGAGGCGAGGACCGGTGAGTCGGCACGGTCGCTGCCGCTGACCTCGAGGCCGAGCTCGGCGTACAGCGCGGCGATGCCGCTCATCCCGGAGCCGCCGACGGCGATGAAGTGCACCGGCGCCAGCTGGTCGGGCGCGACCAGCTGGACGGGTTCGACCAGCCCCATCAGCGGCCTCCCGCCGAGCCGGCGGCGGCCAGCACGTGCTCGGCGAGCCGTTCGGCGGCATCGGCCGGCACCAGGTCGCGGCCGGCCGCCGACATCGCCGAGAGCCGTCCGGGGTCGGTGAGCAGCGCGGTCGCCACCTCGGCCAGCCGGTCCGGCGACAGCTCGGCGTCGGGCACCACCACGGCACCGCCGGCCGCCACCAGCGGGTCGGCGTTGCGCTCCTGCTCGCCGTTGCCGTGCGGCAGCGGCACGAACACCCCGGGCAGGCCGACCATCGCGGTCTCCACCACGGTGCCGGCGCCGGAGCGGCCGACCATCAGGTCGGCGGCGGCGTAGGCCTGCTCCATCGCCTCGACGTAGGCCACCGGCCGGTAGCGGGCGCCGCCGGGGTGGTCGGCGGGCTGGATGTCGGGGGTCATGTTGGCCCGGCCCAGCACGTGCAGCACCGAGACACCGGCGGCGAGCAGGCGCTCCCGCGCCCCGGCCAGCGCGGTGTTGATGCTGCGCGCCCCCTGCGAGCCGCCGCTGACCAGCAGCACCGGGCCGTCGGCGGGCAGGTCGAAGGCCGCCCGGGCACCGGCCCGCGCGGCGGCGCGGTCCAGCCGGGAGATCTGGCGGCGCACCGGCAGACCGAGGTAGCGGGCACCGGCCAGCGGGGTGCCGGGGAAGGAGGTGAAGACGTCACGGGTGAACCGGCTGGCCACCCGGTTCGCCAACCCCGGCACGGCGTTCTGCTCGTGGATGACGATCGGGGTGCGCAGCCGCCGCGCCGCCAGGTAGACCGGCATGGCGACGTACCCGCCGAACCCGACGACGACGTCGGCCCGCCGCTGGCGCAGCACGGTGGCGGCCCGGCCGACGGCGCCGGCCAGACGGTGCGGCACCCTGAGCAGGTCGGGGGTGGGGCGGCGGGGCAGCGGCACCGGCGGCACCAGGTCGAGCTCCAGCCCGGCGGCCGGGACGACGGTGGTCTCCAGCCCGCGCTCGGTGCCGACCGCGCTGACCGTCCCCTGCGGGTCGAGCTCGACGAGGGCCTGGGCGGTCGCGATCAGCGGCGAGGTGTGGCCGGCCGATCCACCGCCGGCGAGTACCACGTGGGCCATCGGTTCCTCTCCTCGTGCGGCCGGCACCCGGCCGGTCTGCGTCGTCCTCGTGCGCCCGGCGGCCCGTGGACGGGGCGTCCGGACGTGCGGCCCGCGGTCGGGCCGGCGCCCAGCCTGCCCGATCCGGGCCACCGGCTGGAACCGGCGAGCGCCGGTGACCGGGTCAGCGTCGTCGTCGGGTGCCCGGTGCCGGGCGGCGCCGGTCCCGGCCGGTGGCGGCGGGCGGCTTCGACGGGGTCGCGGCAGGGCTGGTGCGGCCGGTGGACGTCTGGGGCACGACGGCGGTCATCCGCGGCCGCGGCGAGCTGCTCCGGCGCTTGAGCAGCCGCCGGGCCTGGGGCTCCTCCCGGGCGCAGGCCAGCAGCAGCCCGAGCGCGGCCAGGTTGACCAGCATCGCCGCACCGCCGTAGGAGACGAAGGGCAGCGGCACGCCCATCACCGGTGCCAGGCGCAGCACCACGGCGAGGTTGATCAGCGCCTGGCCCATGAACCAGGCGGTGATCCCGGCCGCCAGCATCCGGCAGAAGGTGGTGTCGGAGCGCAGCGCGATCCGCAGCCCGGCGTAGCCCAGGACGAGGAACAGGGTGAGCACGGTGAGGGTGCCGACCAGCCCGAGCTCCTCGCCGATGATGGCGAAGACGAAGTCGGTGTGGGCCTCGACCAGACCGCCGAACTTCTGCCGGGACGCGCCGAGCCCGACCCCCCACCAGCCGCCGGAGGCGAGCGCCCACACCCCGAGGGTGGGTTGCATGCCGATGCCGTCGGTGTCCTCGACGGGGTTGAGGAAGAGAAGGAACCGGTTGACCCGGTTCTCGCTGGTGAGCACCAGCGCGGCCGCACCGCCGGCGGCCAGCAGCCCCAGCAGCGCCAGCAGCCGCAGCGGGGTGCCGACCATCCACAGCACGGCGAGGATGATCACCCCCATCACCACCGCGGTGCCCAGGTCGCGCCCGACCAGGGTCAGCCCGACGAGCACGCCCACCATCGGCACGTAGGGCACCAGCAGGTGGCGGGGCTGCTCGAGCAGCTTCTCCTTGCGGTCCAGCACGTCGGCGCCCCAGAGCACGATGGAGAGCTTGGCCAGCTCCGAGGGCTGGATGTTGAAGAAGTCCAGACCGGGGATGGCGACCCAGTTGGTGTTGCCGCCCGCGCTCACCGCCAGCGGGGTGAAGAGGAGCAGCAGCAGACCGACCGAGACGAACCAGCTCACCCAGGCCAGCACCCGCAGGTGGCGCGGCGGGCGGTAGGCCAGGAACCACAGCGCACCCAGCCCGGCGACCAGGAAGACGATCTGGCGCTTGACGTAGTAGTACGGGTCGTCGTACTCCACCTGGCCGACCACGCTCGAGGCCGACAGCACCATCATGGTGCCGAGCGCGAGCAGCAGGCCGGCCGAGACCACCACCAGCCAGAAGCTGGCGAGCGGGTGGGCCAGGGCCTGGCGGAGGCTGCTCGAGACGCCGGGAGAGGCGTCCGGGGAGGTCGGTTCGGCGGAGCGGTCGGACGACGACGGGGAAGAGAGGATCGTCACGTCACTCCCCTGGGGGTCCCGGCGGGGCGAGGGAACGGGCGGCGGCGGCGAAGGCGTCACCGCGGGCGCCGTAGCCGGGCCACATGTCGAGGCTGGCGCACCCGGGGGCGAGCAGGACGACGTCGCCGGGGCGGGCCAGACCGGCCGCCGCTCGCACCACGTCCTCCATGACCCCAGTGTGGGTGCCCGGCACCTCGATCACCGGCACATCGGGAGCGTGTCGGCGCAGCGCCCCGGCGACCACCGCGCGGTCGACGCCGAGCAGCACGGCCCCGCGCAGACGTCCGGCGTGACGGGTGACCAGGTCGTCGAAGGTGGTGCCCTTGGCCTGCCCGCCGGCCACCCAGACCACGGACTCGAACGCGGCCAGGCTGGCCCCGGCGGCGTGCGGGTTGGTGGCCTTGGAGTCGTCGACCCAGCGGACGCCGTCGCGCTCGACCACGGTCTGGATCCGGTGCTCGCCCGGGGTGAGGGTGCGCAGCCCCTCGGCGACCGCGGCGGCCGGGACGCCGAAGGAGCGCGCCAGCGCAGCCGCGGCCAGCGCGTTGGCGACGTTGTGCGGGGCGAACGGGGTGACGTCGGACAGCTTGGCCAGCTCCAGGGCGGAGTCGCGCCGCTGCGCGACGAAGGCACGGTCGACGATGAGGTCGTCGACCACCCCGATCATCGAGGGGGCGGGGGTGCCGAGGGTGAACCCGATCGCCCGGGCGCCCTCGGTGACGTCGGCCTCCTCCACCATCTGCTCGGTGGCCCGGTCGGCGACGTTGTAGACGCAGGAGTGGGTGACCCGCTCGTAGATCAGCGCCTTGTCGCGGCGGTAGGCCGTCATCGCGCGGTGCCGCGCGTCCGGGCTGCTCGCGCGGTCCCGCGCGTCCTGGCTGCTCGCGCGGTCCCGCGCGTCCTGGCTGCTCGGGTCGGGGGCGTCGGCGTACCACTCGAGGTGGTCGGGCTGCAGGTTGAGCACGGCCGCGGAGTGCATCTGCAGGCTGTGCGACCAGTGCAGCTGGAAGCTGGACAGCTCCACGGCCAGCACGTCGTAGGGCTCGGGGTCGAGGACGGCCTCCATCAGCGGGCGTCCGACGTTGCCGAAGGCGCCGGTGCGCAGACCGGCCGCACGCAGCATCGACTCCAGCATCTGCACCGTGGTGGTCTTGCCGTTGGTGCCGGTGACCGCCAGCCAGGGCACGCGCTTCGCCGGCCCGCTGAGCCGCCAGGCCAGCTCCACCTCCCCCCACACCGGGACGCCGGCGTCGGCGGCCTGGCGCAGCAGCGGCGTGCTGGGCCGCCATCCGGGGGAGGTCACCACCAGGTCGACCTCGCCGGGCAGCCGGTCGGTGCTGCCGGCGCCGAGCCGGACCCGGGCGCCCAGGGTCTCCAGCAGGGTGGCCCGCTCGGCGTTGGTGGCCGAGTCGGACTCGTCGACCACCTGCACGTCGGCGCCGAGCTCGAGCAACCCGTCAGCGGCGGCGAACCCCGAGGTGCCCAACCCGGCCACCAGGACCCGGGCCTGCGGCCAGGGCGAGGCGCCGTCCGCGGACGCGATCCAGTCCCTCACAGCCCCGCCACCCACTCGGCGTAGAAGAGCCCGAGCCCACCGGCCACGCACAGCCCGCAGACGATCCAGAACCGGATGACGATGGTGATCTCGGCCCAGCCGATCAGCTCGAAGTGGTGCTGCAGCGGCGCCATCTTGAACAGCCGCTTGCCCTTGCTGAGCTTGAACCAGCCGACCTGCAGGATCACCGACAGGGTGATGACGACGAACAGCCCGCCGAGCACCACCAGCAGCAGCTCGGTGCGGGTGAGGATGGCCATCCCGGCCAGCGCCCCGCCGAGGGACAGCGAGCCGGAGTCGCCCATGAAGATCTTGGCCGGGGAGGCGTTCCACCACAGGAACCCGAAGCAGGCCCCGGCCAGGGAGAGGGCGACCACGGCCAGGTCGTAGGGGTCGCGCACCTCGTAGCAGCGCGAGCTGGCGGTGGTGACCGAGGCGCAGGCCTGGTTGTACTGCCAGATGTTGATGATGGCGTAGGCGGCGAAGACCATCGCGCTGGCGCCGGTGGCCAGCCCGTCCAGGCCGTCGGTGAGGTTGACCGCGTTGCTGGCGCCGGCGATGAGCAGCATGAACCAGACCACCGCCACCGGCAGCACCAGGTAGAGCGGGTCGAGGTCGCGCAAGAAGGAGACGTACTGCGAGGCCGGGGTGAGCCCGCGCTCGTCGGGGAAGCTGAGCGCCGCGATGCCGAAGGTGGCCCCGACCAGCGCCTGGCCGATGAGCTTGGCCTTGCTGTTGAGCCCGAGCGAGCGCTGCCGGGAGATCTTGATCCAGTCGTCGAGGAAGCCGACCACGCCGAGCCCGACGAACAGGTACAGCAGCAGCCCGGCCGAGATGCTCATCGGCGTCCAGGTGAGCAGGTGCGAGAGCAGGTAGGCCAGCACCACCGAGGCCATGATGACCAGGCCGCCCATGGTCGGCGTGCCGCGCTTGGTGTGGTGGGCGGTGGGGCCGTCGTCGCGGATGAACTGCCCGTAACCCCGGCGGACGAGGACGCCGATGGCCAGGCGGGTGCCGAGCAGGGTGCCCAGCATGGCCAGCCCGCCGGCCAGCAGGATGGTCACCACGAGGTGGCCTCCGAAGGCCCTGGGACGTCCCGCCGGGCGGTCGTGCGGTCGCTCCGCTCCGACACCGTCACTCCTTCTCCCTCCGCTGCGTCTGCGTCCCCCGGACCAGCTCCTCGGCCGCCGTCTGCAGCTGCAGCGAGCGCGAGGCCTTCACCAGCACCACGTCCCCGGCGGCCAGCCGGGGCTCCAGCAGACCGGCGACCTGGCCGGGTGCCTGCAGCACCGTAGCGGGAACGTCGACCTCGGGCCGCCTCCCACGCCCGGACGGACCGGCGAACCCGGCCAGCACCTCGGCGGCCTGGTCGCCGAGCACGACCAGCTCGTCCACCCCGGCCGCGCGGGCGTCGGCACCGAGGCGGATGTGCTCCTCGGTGGTCGACTCCCCCAGCTCGAGCATGTCGCCCAGGACGGCCACCAGCCGCGCCCCGGGACGGCTGCGGCGCTGCTCGGCGACCAGCTCCGAGGCCACCGCGAGGGCGGCCCGCATCGACTCGGGGTTGGCGTTGTAGGAGTCGTTGAGCACCACCACCCCGTCGTCGCGGGTGGCGACCTCCATCCGCCAGCGGGAGCGGGAGGACGCGGTGCTGAGCGCGGCGCCGATCGCGGGCAGCGCGAGTCCGGCGCAACGGGCGGCGGTGGCGGCAGCCAGCGCGTTGGCCACCTGGTGGCGTCCGACGCCGACCAGGGCGACCTCGCAGGCGTCCTCGCCCTCGGCGTCGGCGCAGTGCAGGGTGAAGCGGTAGCGGCCGGCCTCGGCGGCGCGGACGTCGGTGGCCCAGACCGCCCGGTCGGCCGGTTGCGGCGGACGGGCGTCGAGGGCGAACAGCGCGACCCGGCCGCGGGTGCGCTCGCGCATCGCCAGCACCCGCTCGTCGTCGGCGTTGAGCACCGCCCACCCGTCGGGGTCGAGGGAGGCGACGATCTCGCCCTTGGCCCGGGCGACGGCGTCCCGGCCGCCGAACTCGCCGAGGTGGGCGGTACCGACGTTGAGCGCGATGGCGACGTCGGGCGGGGTGAGGGTGCACAGGTAGGCGATGTGGCCGACGCCGCGGGCGCCCATCTCGCTGACCAGGAACCGGGTGCCCGGCCCGACCCGGGTGGCGGTCAGCGGCACCCCGATCTCGTTGTTGTGGTTGCCCTCCGGGGCCACGCACTCCCCGGCGGGTTCGAGCACCTGGGCGAGCAGGTCCTTGGTGGAGGTCTTGCCCGAGGAGCCGGTGACGGCCAGCACGGTCAGCCCGGGGACGGCGTCCACGCAGGCCCGGCCGAGGCGCCCCAGCGCGGCGACGGCGTCGTCGACCACCACGGTGGGCAGCTCGGTGGGCCGCTGGCCGAGCACCGCGGCGGCCCCGTTGGCCGCGGCCGCGGCGGCGTAGTCGTGGCCGTCGACCTGCTCACCGCGCAGCGCGACGAAGAGGGCGCCGGCACCGGCCCGGCGGGAGTCGATCACCACGTCGGGCCCGACCGTCGCCGTGCCCGGGCCGTGCACCGTGCCGCCCACCTGGTGCGCGAGCTCAGCGAGCGTGCGTGGCTGCACCGCGTCCTCCTCCCGTGCCGTGCGTGGCCGCCGAGCCGTGCACCGCGTGCACCAGCTCGGTCAGCACGGCCGCGTCGTCGAAGGGGGTGATCACGCCGGCCACCTCCTGACCGGTCTCGTGGCCCTTGCCCAGCACCGCGACCAGGTCGTCGGGGCCGGCCAGCTCCAGGGCCAGCCGCAGCGCGTCTCGACGGGCGCCGCCGTCGAGCACCTCGGTACCCGGCCCGGCCTCCGCCCGCGCGCCGGCCAGCACCTCGGCCCGGATGGCGGCCGGGTCCTCGCTGCGCGGGTTGTCGTCGGTGACGACGACCACGTCGGCGTACCGGGCGCCCGCCGCGCCCATCGGGCGGCGCTTCTCGGGGTCGCGGTCGCCGCCGCATCCGAAGGCGGTGACCAGCCGCCCGTGGCCGCCGGCCAGCCCGGCCCGCAGCGCCCGCAGGGTCGCCTCGACCGCCTGCGGGGTGTGGGCGAAGTCGACCACCACCACCGGGGAGCCCGGAGGCAGCTCGAGCCGCTGCATCCGGCCGGGGACCACCGCGCGGGCCAGCCCGCCGGCCGCCCGGGCCAGGTCGGGGACGGGGACCCGTCCGGACGCCCCCAGCTGGTCGACCATCGCCAGCGCCAGCACGGCGTTGGAGACGTTGTGCTCCCCGGGCAGGGACAGCTCGACGGGCACCCGGCCGCCGGGGCCGAGCAGGTCGAAGACCGTCCCGCCGGGGGTGGCGCGGACGTCCTCGGCGCGGTAGTCGCCGCCGGGTCCGGTGGTGACCACCGGCAGCCTCGTCCGCCGGCAGCGCTCTGCGAGCCGCGCCCCGGCGGGGCTGTCCAGGCAGATGACCGCCCGTCGGGTGTGCTCGGCGGTGAACAGGGTGGCCTTGGCCTCGAAGTAGGCCTCGAGGTCGGGGTGGAAGTCGAGGTGGTCGCGGCCGAGGTTGGTGAAGCCGGCGACGTCGTAGACGACCGGCTCGGTGCGGCCGAGCACCAGGGCGTGGGAGGAGACCTCCATCGCCACCGCCTCGGCGCCGCGGCCGGCGACCGCGGCGAGCAGGGCCTGCAGGTCAGGCGCCTCCGGCGTGGTGACGGTGGTCCGCTCGCCGGTGAGCACCTCCCCACCGACCCGGAAGCCCAGGGTCCCCACGGTCGCGGTGGGGATGCCCGCGGCCGTCAGCGCCGCCTCGACCAGCATGGTGGTGGTGGTCTTGCCGTTGGTGCCCGTCACCCCCAGCATGGCCAGCCGCTCGGCGGGGTGGCGGTACAGCACGGCGGCCAGCCGGGCGGTGGCGGCGCGGGCGTCCTCGACCACCACGAGGCCGGTTCCGTCGGGCAGGTCGCCGAGGAGCTCGGTGCCGGCGCGGTCGGTGAGCACCGCCACCGCGCCGCCCTCGACGGCGTCGCCGGCGAACCGGGCGCCGTGGGTGCGCTGGCCGGGCAGCGCGGCGTACAGGTCGCCGGGGCGGACCTGGCGGGAGTCCAGCGTCAGCCCGGTCACCGGACGGTCCGCGCCGCGCTGCAGCCCGGTCTCCCCCGCGGTGCGCACCAGCTGCTCCAGTGCCGTCGCGGGCGCGGGCGGGCGGAGCGGGTTCAGAGCGGTCGGCACGGCAGCGACGTTACTGGCCCGGGCCGAGATCGCCGCCCCGGCGCGGCCCTCACCACGTCAGCTGGCCCTGGTAGGGCTCGCTGTCGGACGGCTGGATGCCGTAGCGCTGCAGGGCGAGCTGGGTGATGTCCTTGTAGGCCGGGCCGGCGATGGTGACGCCGTAGCGTCCCTTCTTCGGCTTGTCGATCTGGACGAAGGTGACGATCTGGGGGTCCTCGGCCGGCGCGACGCCCATGTAGCCCGAGGTGTAGCCGCGGTAGCAGCCGCAGCTGGGGTCGATCCGCTCCGCCGTCGCCGTCTTGCCGCCGGTGCGGTAGCCCTCGATGGCGACGCTGCTGCCGGTGCCGCCGTCGCTCGTCACCGCCTCCAGCATCAGCGCCAGCTGCTCGGAGGCCTCCTGCGAGATCACCCGGCGGGGCTCACCGTGCTCCACCGGCACCGGGTTGCCGTCCTTGTCGGTGGCCGAGGCGATGATCGTGGGCGGGTTGTAGACCCCGTCGTTGAGCAGCCCGGCCACGGCGGCGGTGAACTGGATCGGCGTCATCGACAGGCCCTGGCCGAAGGAGATCTGGTCCATCGTGTACTGCTCCATGTCCGGCCCGGGCAGGTAGCCGGCCGCCTCCCCCGGCAGCTCGATCCCGGTGGGGGCGCCGAGGCCGAAGCTGCGGTAGTAGTCGATGAGCTGCTGCGGGCTCATGTCCCGGGTGAAGGCGACCGTGCCGGTGTTGGACGACTTGGCCAGCACGCCGGTCGCGGTCAGCCGCATCCCCGCCAGCCGGTCGTCGGAGTCGGTGATGTAGCCGTCGCCCGAGGAGACCCGCTGGGGCAGGGTGACCTTGGTGTCGGGGGTGATCAGCCCCTGGTCGAGCAGGGCGCCGAAGGTCAGCACCTTCTGCACGCTGCCGGGCTCCAGGGCGTGGGTGACGGCCCGGTTGCCGAGGTCCTCGGGATCGGCCGCACCGGGGTCGGAGGCGTCGAAGCTCGGGTAGTTGGCCATCGCCAGCACCTCGCCGGTACGCACGTTCATCACCACCGCGGTGCCCGACTCGGCACGCGAGGAGTCCACCTGCTGGGCCAGCCGGCGCTCGGCGGCCCACTGCAGCTCGGAGTCGATGGTCAGCTGGTAGGAGGTGCCGTCCACGGCGGGGGTGAGCTCCTGGGTGCCGAGCGGGATCTTGTTGCCGAACTTGTCGCGCTCGTACACCTCCTCCCCCGGCACCCCGGACAGCTCGCGGTTCATCGAGTGCTCGAACCCGGCCGCCCCCTCGTTCGCGGCGTTGACGAAGCCGACGACGTTGGCGGCGACGGTGCCACCGGGGTAGCTGCGGATCGGGTTGCTCTCCCGGAAGACGCCGTACAGGCCGAGATCGCTGAGCTCGACGGCCAGCCGCTGGTAGGTGGCCGAGGGCACCTTCTTCTTCAGGTAGACGAAGCGGGTGTCGCTCTGGGTGAGGTTCGGCAGGTAGTCCGCGACGGTGCCGCCGAGGTGGCGGACGAGGACCTCGGCGATGCTGCGGGCCACCTCGGTGCCGCAGGGCCCGGTCTCGTCGGGCTCGCACGGGGGGTTGGTGTGGGACGGGTCGGCGGTGACGTTGACCGCCGGCTCGCTGCGGGCCAGCACCAGCCCGTTGCGGTCGGTGATGGTGCCGCGGGCGGCGTGCAGGGTCATCGAGTACTGCATCTTCTCCGCCGCCGACTGGGCGTAGGCGGCGGAGTCGAGCGCCTGCAGCTGGAACAGCCGTCCGGCGCACAGCGAGACCAGCACGGCCATCCCGACCAGCACCACCCGGATCCGCAGCGCGCTCTGCCCCAGCCGCAGGCGCATCGGCTCGCGGGGCGGGCGGGGAGGGCGGGGGGCGCGGGCGGGCCTGGGCTCGCGCGGGGTGCGGGGTGCCCGGGTGGACGCCGAGGTGGTGCGGGCGGAGGCCGGCGGGCGCGTGGACGTCGTGCCGCGCCCGGAGGCCGACCCGCGGGTGGAGGACGCGCCGCGCGAGGAGGAGGTGCCGCGGGTGGACCCGGTGCCGGCGGCGCGGTCGGTGGAGCTCGGACGCGCCTCACCGCCGGAACGGCGCGACCCGGTGCCCGTCGAGGGACGGGGGCGGCGGCTGGGGTGCGGACGTCGACCGGGCTGCGGACGGCGGGGCTCAGTCATCGGCGTCCTCCTGCTCCTGCTCGCGCTCGGTCTGGGCCTGCTGCTCCTTCTTCCGCTGCGCCTGCTGCTCGGCGGCCTGCTCCGCACGCTGCTGCTCGGCACGCTGCTGGGCGGCGGCCTGCTCGGCGGCCAGCCGGGACTGCGACTTCGTCACCAGGCTCTCCATCTCGTCGCCCTCGACCTCCTGCGGGTCACCGGTCACCTCGCCGGTCTCCAGGTCGATGAAGGCCGGGTAGGGGTTGGGCCGCATGCCCAGGTCGGAGGCGCGGGTGGCCAGCGTCGCCGGCGACCGCGCCTCGTCGAGCTGGGTCTTCAGCTCGGCCTCGGTGTAGCTGAGCGAGGTCAGCTGCTGCTGCAGCGTCCGCACCTCCACCGCGTTGGTCTGCACGGTGGTGTTGAGCACCAGCAGACCGGCCATGCCCAGGCCGAGGGTGGCGGCCAGCACCAGCAGGAACGGGACGCGGGAGAGCCGGGCCCGCACCGGAGCGGGGACCGGCGACAGGTGCGGTCGCCGCTGCGGACCCGGGTCGGGTCGGCGCGGCCCGACGTTCAGCAGTGCGCTCACGCGGCCTCCTTGATGCGTTCGGCGGCCCGCAACCGGACCGAGCTGGATCGGGGGTTCTCCTGGATCTCCTGGGCGTCGGCCTTCTCCGCCCCACGGGTGAGCAGGCGGAGCTCGGCTCGCATCGACTCGGGCACCACCGGCAGGTGCGGCGGTGCGGTGTCGGTGCTGGCGGCAGCGAGCACCCGCTTGACCATCCGGTCCTCCAGCGAGTGGTAGGCCAGCACCGCGATCCGCCCGCCGACGGCGAGCGCGTCGACCGCGGCCGGCAGCACCCGCTCCAGCGCCGCGAGCTCCCGGTTGACCTCGATCCGCAGCGCCTGGAAGGTGCGCTTGGCCGGGTGCCCGCCGGTGCGGCGGGCGGCGGCCGGGATGGCGCGGGTGAGGGTCTCCACCAGTCGTGCGGAGGTCGTGAACGGTGCCACCTCGCGCTCGGCGACGATGGCGCGGGCGATCCGGTCGGCGAAGCGCTCCTCGCCGTAGGTGCGCAGCACCCGGGCCAGCTCACCGGCCGGGTAGGTGTTGACCACGGTGGCCGCGGTGAGCGGCTGACGGCCGTCCATCCGCATGTCGAGGGGGGCGTCGACGGCGTAGGCGAAACCGCGCTCGGTGGAGTCGATCTGCAGCGAGGAGAGCCCGAGGTCGAGCAGGACCGCCTGCACCCGCGGCTGCCCGCACCGGTCGAGCACCTCGGGCAGCTCGTCGTAGACGGCCTCCACCAGCGTGACGCGGTCGGCGACCGGGGCCAGCCGGCGCTCGGCCCGGGCCAGCGCCTCCGGGTCGCGGTCCAGCCCGATGACGCGGCTGCCCGGGCAGGCGGTGAGCAGGGCGAGGGTGTGGCCGGCCAGTCCCAGGGTGCCGTCGACGAAGACCGCACCCTCGGTGCCGAGCACCGGGGTCAGCAGCTCCAGCACCCGGCGCTGCATCACCGGGACGTGGGTCCGGTCCTCCGGTCCCGGCCCGTTGCTGCTGCTCACCTCGACCCTGCCTCCTCGACCCCGCTCCGGACGTCGGGCTCACGCCGTGCACCGGGGTTTCAGCCCGAGGGCGGTGGGAAAGCGCCGCCTGGCACCGGGGAAGGTGCGCCAGCCGGCGTCCGCTCCTCGGGCTGAAACCGCGTCACACGGTGTGGGCCCCTGCATCGGTGAGGACGTGGACCCGGTCAGAGACCGGGGACCACCTCCTCGTTCATGTCGGCGAAGGCCGACTCCTGCTCAGCGGAGTACTCCTGCCAGGTCTGGACGTCCCAGACCTCGACCCGATTGATCGCACCGATCACGACCACGTCCTTCTCCAGGCCTGCGTAGCTGCGCAGGTGGGGAGGGATGGTGATCCTGCCCTGCTTGTCCGGCGTCTCGTCCGAGGCCCCGGCCGCCAGCATGCGCTGGTAGTCGCGGACCTGCTTGACGCTGGTCGGTGCGGAAGCAATCTCCGACGTCATCCGGACGAACGTGGCCATGGGGTAGATCGCCAGGGCGCGGTCCTGCGTCCTGGTGATGACCAGCCCCTCGGCCAGCTCCTCGCGGAACTTCGCCGGGAGGATCAGACGGCCCTTCTCGTCGAGCTTGGGGGTGTGCGTACCGAGGAACACCCGGATGCACCCCCTCGCCCCACCATCGCACCGTCTTGCTCCACTTTCCTCCACAGTACTCCACTTCACCCCACTCGGCCACGCCACGCCGGTCGGGCGCACCATTTCTCTCCCCCGCCGACGTCCTCCCGGGCGCCGCGGGGTCGCGGCTCGCGCCCGGACGGGGTCTAGGGAGGAGCACGTAGAGTGAGCGTCTGGGCCGGCAGGCGGCCCGCCACCCGCGCGAGCCCGGAGGAAGAGTTGAGCCTGGACCACGTCCGCCAGACGGCCCCCACCCAGACCCTCGACGACGTCATCGACGTCATCGGCCGCGTGCGCGCCGCGATCGAGACGGTCATCGAGGGCAAGCGCGACAGCATCGACCTGGCACTGGTGGTGCTGCTCGCCGAGGGTCACCTGCTGGTCGAGGACGTCCCCGGCGTCGGCAAGACGATGCTCGCCAAGGCGCTGGGCCGCTCGATCGACTGCTCGGTGCGACGGCTGCAGTTCACCCCCGACCTGCTGCCCTCCGACATCACCGGCGTCTCGGTGTTCAACCAGGAGCGGCGCGAGTTCGAGTTCAAGCCCGGCGGGATCTTCGCCAACATCGTGGTGGGTGACGAGATCAACCGCGCCTCCCCCAAGACCCAGTCCGCGCTGCTGGAGTCGATGGAGGAGCGCCAGGTCTCGGTGGACGGCACCACCTACCACCTGGACGTGCCGTTCATGGTCGTCGCCACCCAGAACCCGATCGAGATGGAGGGCACCTACCCGCTGCCCGAGGCCCAGCGCGACCGGTTCATGGCGCGGATCGAGATGGGCTACCCCACCGCCAGCGCCGAGCTGGAGATGCTGGAGCACCACGGCACCACCGACCCGCTGGCCGAGCTGCGCCCGGTCACCGACGCCGCGACCGTGACCGGCCTGATCCAGGCGGTCAAGGACGTCTACGTGGCGCCGGCGGTCAAGGAGTACGTGGTGGGCGTGGTGAACGCGACCCGCCACTCCCGCGACCTCCGCCTGGGCGCCTCCCCGCGCTCCTCGCTCAGCCTGCTCCGTGCTGCCCGCGCCCAGGCCGCGCTCGCCCGCCGCGACTACGTCACCCCCGACGACATCTCCTCGCTGGCCGTCCCCGTGCTCGCGCACCGGGTGCTGCCCTCGACCGAGGCGCAGCTGGCCCGCCGCAGCGCGGCGGAGATCATCACCGCGGCCGTGCACACCGTGGCCATCCCCGAACGGGCCTGACCCCGGGGAGCCCGTGATGAGGAATCCGTGGCGGCTGCTGACCTTCCGCGGCCGCGTCTTCGTGGTGGCCGGGACGGCCGTCGGTGCCCTGGCGGCGCTGATCGGGCAGCGCGACGTGGTCTGGATCGGCCTGCTGCTGGTGCTGCTGCCGTTCACCGCGGCGTTCCTGGTGGCGCGGACCCGGCTGCGGCTGTCCTGTGAGCGCACCGTGGTGCCCAGTCAGATGGCGATCGGTGAGTCCGCGGTGGGCCGGCTGGTGCTGGAGAAGACCGGACCGATCCCCTACGGCATCCTCCGCTTCGAGGACTACGTGCCCCGCCATCTCGGCGTGCGGCCCCGGTTCACCGTGCAGACCCTGGCCTCGCACTGGCGCCGCGAGTTCACCTACCCGCTGCTGGGCGCGGTCCGCGGCCGCTACAGCACCGGGCCGCTGATGGTCCGCAGCAGCGACCCGCTGGGGCTGGCCCAGCTCGACCGTTCCTTCCACGCCACCTCGGAGGTGATGGTGACCCCCCGGATCTTCCCGCTCGAGGAGATGCGCAACGCCGGCGGCGGTGGCGCCACCGGAGAGTCCCGCCCGCAGCGGCTGGGTGTGGTCGGCCAGGACGACGTGCTGGTGCGCGAGTACCGCCACGGCGACGACGTCCGCCGGGTGCACTGGCGCTCCACCGCCCGCCGCGGGGAGCTGATGGTGCGGCGCGAGGAGCAGGCCTTCGACCCGAGCGTCACGGTGATGCTCGACTCGCGGGCCAGCGCCCACGGCGGCCACGGCAAGGACTCCTCCTTCGAGTGGGCGGTCTCGGCCGCCGCCTCGGTCGCCATGCACTTCCTCACCGACGGCTTCGAGCTCAACCTGCTGGAGACCCGCGGCCCGCTGACCATGGTCGGCGACCTCAGCAGCAACCAGGTGACCACCCGGCACAACGTGGTGCACAAGCTGACCGACATCACCACCACCAGCGAGGCCACCCTGCGCCCGATGATCGACGCCGCGCTGGTGCACCAGGGCAGCCAGCTGGTGGTCGCGGTGCTGGGCCGGCTCACCCGCGGTGAGGTGGAGCAGCTCGAGCGCACCCGCCACAACCGGGCTGCCGGGCTGGCGCTGGTGGTGGATGCCGACAGCTTCGCCATCCGCTCCGAGCGGGCCGACGCCGAGGTGCGCGAGGAGCACGCCCGGGCCGTCGCGCTGCTGCGCGAGCACCGCTGGCGGGTGGTCACCGCCGACCGCACCCGCACGGTGACCGACACCTGGGGTGATCTGGAACGACTCGGGGAGCTGGTCTGATGCGTGCCACCGACCGCAGTGCCGTCGCCGTCTTCCTCGCGGTGACGCTGGCCAGCCTGACGCTGCTGCCGCTCACCCAGGACACCTCCTACATCCCGCTGGGTGTGGTGATCACGCTGGCGGTGACCCTCGTCGGCGCCGTGGTGCGCCGGATCGGCCTCGGCAACGGGGTGGTGCTGGGCGTCCAGGCGCTGGTGCTGCTCGCGTTCGTGGCGGGCATCGCCTGGTCGCTGGGCGGGACGGAGGGGAACCTGCTCGCCCAGGTGGGTGGGCTGTACTCCTCCGCGGCCGAGCACATGCGCACCCAGGCCGCGCCGATGATCCCGCACCCGGGCGTGAAGCTGCTGCTGGTCAGCGCGATCGGCGTGGTGGCCGTGCTCACCGACGTCCTGGTGGAGGGCATCGAGCGTCCGGCCTGGGCGATCGCCCCGCCGCTGACGTTGTACCTGGTGCCGGCGCTGGGGCTCAACGACGACCTGACCTGGTGGCCGTTCGTGCTGCTGGCGCTCGGCTACGCGGTGGTGCTGCTGAGCGAGGGGCTGACCGCGGCCACCCGGTGGCCGCGGGCGGTCGGGACACCGGACCACCCGCAGTCCGACCAGGGCCTGCACGTCGGCTACGCGGCCCGGGCCGCGGCGATGGTGGTGGTCCCGGTGCTGCTGGCGACCGTGCTCATCGGCGCCGTGCTCCCGCTGCCTGGCCAGCTGGGCTGGGGGGTCGGTGCCGGACGGGGCGCCCAGGGCCCGATCCAGATGACCGACCCCACCCTGGACCTCAAGCGCAACCTCACCCAGCCCGAGAACTACACGGTGCTCTCCTACCAGACCGACGCTCCCAGCGGGTCCTACCTGCGGATGGCCAGCCTGCCGGTGTTCAACGACGCGGGCTGGCAGAGCGCCGGGGTGTCGCTGCAGCCGGGGACCACGTTGCCTCCGCCGCCGGGGTTGACGGTCGAGCCGGCCCGCGAGCGGACCACCGAGATCCAGGTGGGCGACTTCCGCTCGGAGTACCTACCGCTCCCCTACGCCCCGCGCAGCGTCGGCGTGGAGGGTGAGTGGGCCTACGACCCGCAGTCGATGATGATGCTCGCCACCGGGCAGGACCGGGTGGAGGCGACCCGCAACCTCAGCTACCAGGTCACCAGCCTCGACATCGAGCCCGACGGCGAGCGGCTGTCCACGGCCGAGGCCGGCGCACCGGTGGACGCGAACCTCACCGCGGCGCTGCCGCCGGACCTGCCGCCGGAGATCATCGACGTGGCCCTGGAGCGGACCGCCGACGCGAGCACGCCGGCGCTCAAGGCCGCGGCACTGCAGGAGTGGCTGCGCTCCTCCGACTTCACCTACAGCACCGAGCAGGCCCAGGGCACCACCTACGAGCAGCTGACCGACTTCCTGGTCGAGGACCGCCGGGGCTACTGCGAGCAGTTCGCCGGTGCGATGGCGGTGATGGCCCGCGTGGTCGGCATCCCCAGCCGGGTGTCGGTGGGCTTCCTGCCGGGCGAGCGGATCGCCGGCGGGTTCGAGGTGCGGGTGCGCGACATGCACGCCTGGCCCGAGCTGTACTTCGAGGGCGAGGGCTGGGTGCGCTTCGAGCCGACCCCGGCCGTCGTCACCGGCAACGCCCCGCCGTGGACCATCGCCGGCACCAACCGGGGCGGCACCTCCACCGACGAGGGCGCCGACCCGTCCTCGGAGCCCGTGCCGAGCGCGGAGGAAAGCACCCCGCCGCCGCCCTCCCCGACCCCGAGCGACTCCGCGAGCGCCCCGGCCGCGCCGGGTGGCGGCTTCCCGTGGGGCCGGGTGGCCCTGGCCGGCGGCGTGCTGGCCGGCGTGCTGGCGCTGATGTCGCTGCCGGCCGTGCTCCGGCTGCGTCGCCGGCGGGCCCGGCTGGACCACAGCGGCGAGATCGTCGACCGGGTGGAACGGGCCTGGGCCGAGCTGCGCGACACCGCCCGCGACATCGGCCACCCCTGGCCGAGCGGGTCGCCGCGCAGCATCGGCGCCCAGGTCTCGCGCGGGCTGGACGCCGGCCCTGGCCGGGCGATGACGGCGATGTCGCAGCTGGTGGAGCGGGCTCGCTACGCCCGCAGCCTGGAGACCCACGCCAACGTCACCGGGCTGACCCGCGAGGTGCTGGACGGGATGACCGCCCCGCTGAGCTGGGACACCAAGCTGCTGGCCTGGATCTGGCCGCGCTCGCTGTTCACCGGGCTGAGCTGGCAGCTGCCGGAGCGGCTGAGGGTCTGGGAGCGGGTGCGCTGGCCGGAGAAGCTCACCCCGCCCTGGCGCCGCAGCTGACCTGACGTCCTCCGCTGGTTCGAGGTGATCCCGCGAGCCCAGCGGCGCGGGATCACCTCGAACGGCGGGGGGACGGCGGACGCCGGCCCAGGTGCGGAGGCTCACGGAAAGCACGAGACCCGCGGACAGGTCCGCGGGTCTCGTCAGTTCGGGAAGGAGGCGGGTCAGAAGCCCTCGTCCTGGCGTCGGCGCCAGCGCTCCTCCATCTTGTCCATGAAGCCGGCGCTCGGTCCGCCGGAACCGGGGGTGCGGCTGGGATCGGGACGGCGGCTGTCCTGCCCGGCGCCGTCGTCGCTGGGCCGCCAAGCCGTCACGGCCACCGCCACCGAGGCGAACATCAGCACGAACCCGATGACGCTGACCCACCACTGGGTCTGCAGACCGGCCAGCAGCAGCGCCACCCCGGCGAAGAACCCGACGCCGGCCAGCGCGGCTCGCCGCCGGTGCACCCCTCGGCGGTTCGTGCCGCGCAGGGTGTGGGCCAGCTTGGGGTCCTCGGCCGCGAGTGCGGCCTCCATCTGCTCGAGGAGCCGTCGCTCTTCCTCGGAGAGGGCCATCCGTCACCTCCGGACTGATCGGGGGTTGTCCCCTTTGACGGCCCGTCCCGGGCTCGCGTGACAAAGTCTAGGTCGCGCCGGGGTGCAAAGAAACTCCCGGGTCACGCCGGTTGCCGCGGATCCTCCCGGCGGTCGGCGGCGGGGCCGTGCCGCCGGCTCGTCGCCCCCTCCGCCACCTGCTCCGTGCGCCGCTGCGGACGTCCTGCCTCCTCCGGGGCGCGGGTCAGCACCGCCCGCTGCACGGCCGCCGGTCCGAACCGCCGGGTGGCGGCGTCGATGGCCGCCTCGGCCTCTCGCCAGCCGCGGTCCGGCTCGGTCAGCTCCGGTTGGCGGTAGGCCTCGGTCCGCTCGACCAGGCCCTCGACCCGGACGCCGACCCGCCGGATCCGCACCCCCTGCAGGCCGAGCCGGGCGTAGAGCGCCACCGCTTGGGCGTAGATCTCCTCGGTGACGTCGGTGGGCCCGGGCACGGTGCCCGAGCGGGTGAGCGTGGTGAAGTCAGCGAACCGCAGCGAGATGGTGACGGTCCGGCCCAGCACGCCGGCCCGCCGCAGCCGGGTCGCGGTGCGGTCGGCCATCCGCAGCAGCTCGCGCCGCACCTGCACCGGGTCGACGATGTCGGCGGCGAGGGTGTGCTCGCTGCCGATGCTGCGCTCGGGCGCCCGGCCGACCACCACCCGTTCGTCGCGACCCCAGGCCAGGCGGGCCAGGTGGCTGCCGGCGTGCGGACCGAAGGCCCGCCGCAGCGTCTCCTCCGGGGTGTGGGCCAGCTCGGCGACGGTGCGCAGCCCGAGCCGGTGCAGCTTCTGCGCCGTCGCCTCCCCCACACCCCACAGCCGCTCCACCGGCAGCGGGTGCAGGAACTCCACGACGCCGTCGGCCGGCACCTCGAGCAGGCCGTCGGGTTTGCAGGCCTGGGAGGCCAGCTTGGCCACGAACTTGTTGGGCCCGATCCCCACCGAGCAGGTGATCTGCTGCTCGTCGGCCACCGCGGCCCGCAGACCCTCCCCGATCGCGACGGCGCTGCCGAACATCCGCAGGCTGCCGGTGACGTCGAGGAACGCCTCGTCGATCGAGGCCGCCTCGACCACCGGGGTGAACCGGTCGAAGACCGCCATCACCGAGCGGGACACCGCGGAGTAGTCCTCCATCCGTGGCGGCAGCGAGACCAGCGTCGGGCAGAGCCGTCGCGCCGCCGCGACCGACATGCCCGAGCGGATGCCGTGGGCGCGGGCCTCGTAGCTGGCCGAGAGCACCACCCCGCGGGTGGCCCCACCGACGATCATCGGCCGGCCCACCAGGTCGGGACGCTGACGCAGCTCGACCGAGGCGTAGAAGGCGTCCATGTCGACGTGCATGACGACCCGGCTCACGACCACACCTCCGGCCGGCGGGACGGGATCAGCCGGGGGTGGCGAGGAAGTGCACCCAGGGGGCCACCGAGGCGAAGGCGGGATCCTCGCTGACCTCGCGCTCGAGCGCGAGCAGCTCGCGGTAGCGGTCCGGGCCCTCCAGGTGCCGTTCGGGCACGTGCTCGGAGATGGCACCGATCCCGTGCACCGCGCGGACGTCCCAGCCGGCCTCCTCCAGCAGCCGCTGCACCCGCGTCCGGTCCAGCATCCGGGCGTCGGCCCAGGTGCGGCGGGCGTGGGCGAAGTCGCCGGAGACCGCCTGGCTGACCACCACCGGGTGCCGCTGGGCGACCAGCAGGCTGAGCGCGCCCTGCTCGTGCAGCACCCCGGCGATGTCGGCCAGGCCCTGCCGGGGGTCGGGCAGGTACTCCAGCACCCGGTGGCAGACCACGACATCGGTCGAGGACGGCCCGAGCAGGCTGGACAGGTCGCCGGTGTCGCCCTGCAGGGCCGTGATGTAGTCGGTGAGGTCGGCCTCGGCGGCACGCCGCTGCAGCGCGGCCAGCGCGTCCGGACTCGGGTCGACCACCGTCACCGTGTGCCCCTGGGCGGCCAGCCCGACCGCCAGCCCACCGGTGCCGCCGCCGATGTCGACGACGCTGGCGCTCCGGCCCCCGACCCGGCTCTGCCACTCCGCGAGCTGGCTCTCGAGCAGGTCGGTGAGGAAGGTCTGCGCGACCGACCGGGAACGGCGGTGCTCCGACATCTGCCCTCCTCGACGACGTGCCGGCCGGCGCCCGGCCATGGCACCGCCAGCCTAGTGGCGGCCGGCGCCACCCGCCGCAGCGGATCGAATCGAACACACGTTCATGGTAGGCCCTGGTGCCGACGGGATTCCCGCAGCCGGCCTCGGTAGGGTCGCCGGGATGGAGGAGCTGCGCACCCTGGCCCGGCACACGGGCCCGCACGGCGAGCTGGCGCTGCGGCTGCGCACCGGCCCCGACGGCGAGGTGCACGAGCTGGTCGTCGACGGCGCCTTCGCGATGGACAGCCGGGAGACCGCCTCGGAGCGCCGGCTGGCCGGGCTGGTCGCCGAGCACGGCGCCCTGGGACGGGTGCTGGTCGGTGGGCTCGGGCTGGGCTACACCGCCACCGCGCTGCTGGAGGCCGGGGCCGGGCGGGTGGAGGTCGTCGAGCTGGAGGCGGCGCTGGTGCGGTGGGCCCACGAGGGCGTCACCCCGCAGCTGGGTGCGCTGGCCACCCACCCCCGCTGCCGGTTGCACGTCGACGACGTGGCCCGCTGGATCGCGACGGCGGAGCCCGGCAGCCTGGACGCCGTCGTGCTGGACGTCGACAACGGCCCCGACTTCCTCATCCACCCCGGCAACGCCGAGCTGTACCAGACGCCGCGGCTGGCCGCTGCGCTCCGGCTGCTGCGCCCCGGCGGCGTCCTCGTCGTGTGGTGCCAGCACCGGACGCCGCAGCTGCGCGAGCGGCTCTCCGAGCTCGGCCCGACGGCCGAGGAGGTGGTGCCCGTCGAGCGCGAGGGCCACCGCCTGGAGTACGCCCTCTACACCGTGCGGGCCGACCCCTCGGGCACGGCTATCGTGCAGCCATGACGACGCAGAACCCCGAGACCGACGTCCGCATCGAGCACGACACCATGGGCGAGGTGCGGGTCCCCGCCCGGGCGCTGTACCGGGCGCAGACGCAGCGGGCGGTGGAGAACTTCCCGATCTCGGGCACCCCGATCGAGCCGGCGCTGATCCGCGCGCTGGCCACCATCAAGGGGGCCGCGGCCGGTGTCAACGCCGAGCTGGGGGTCCTGGACGCCGAGATCGCGGCGGCCATCACCGCGGCCGCCGCCGAGGTCGCCGAGGGCCGTCACGACGCCGAGTTCCCCATCGACGTCTTCCAGACCGGCTCGGGCACGTCGTCGAACATGAACACCAACGAGGTGGTCTCCACGCTGGCCAGCCGCGCGCTGGGCCGCGACGTCCACCCCAACGACCACGTCAACTGCTCCCAGTCCAGCAACGACGTCTTCCCCAGCGCGATCCACATCGCCGCCACCCGCTCGCTCACCGAGGAGCTGCTGCCGGCGCTGGAGCACCTGGCCGGCACGCTGCGCACCAAGTCGGGCGAGTTCGCCGAGGTGGTCAAGAGCGGGCGCACCCACCTGATGGACGCCACGCCGGTCACCCTGGGCCAGGAGTTCGGCGGCTACGCCCGCCAGGTCGAACTGGGCGCCGAGCGCGTCCGTGCCGCGCTCCCCCGGGTCGCTGAGCTCCCGCTGGGCGGGACGGCCGTCGGCACCGGGATCAACACGCCGGCCGGGTTCGCGGCCAAGGTGATCGCCAGCATCGCCGAGCAGACCGGGCTGCCGCTGACCGAGGCCGCCAACCACTTCGAGGCACAGGGCGCCCGCGACGCGCTGGTCGAGGCCTCCGGGGTGCTGCGCACCATCGCGGTCAGCCTGACCAAGATCGCCAACGACCTGCGCTGGATGGGCTCGGGCCCGACCGCCGGGCTGGGCGAGATCGCCCTGCCCGACCTGCAGCCCGGCTCCTCGATCATGCCGGGCAAGGTGAACCCGGTGATGTGCGAGGCCACCCTGATGGTCTGCGCCCAGGTGATGGGCAACGACGCGACGGTCGGCATCGCGGGCGCGGCGGGCAACTTCGAGCTCAACGTCATGCTGCCGGTGATCGCCCGCAACCTGCTGGAGTCGATCCGGCTGCTGTCCTCGGTCAGCGTGCTGCTGGCCGACCGCTGCGTGGCCGGGATCACCGCCAACGAGGAGCACTGCCGGGCGCTGGCGGAGTCCTCGCCCTCCATCGTCACCCCGCTCAACCGCTACATCGGCTACGAGAACGCCGCGAAGGTCGCCAAGACCGCGCTCAAGGAGGGCAAGACCATCCGCCAGGTGGTCGTCGAGTCCGGGTTCGTCGCGCAGGGACGCCTCACCGAGGAGCAGCTCGACACGGCGCTGGACGTGCTGTCGATGACCCGGGCACCGCAGGCCTGATCCTTTTCTTGACTCGTTCCAGAAAAGACAGCAGACTGCGGCCGTGGTCACCGAGCCGGAGCTGCACCCGCTGCTGAGGGCAGCCGGGTTGCGCGTCACCCGCCCGCGGGTGGCGGTGCTGCAGGCGGTGCACGCCGCCCCGCACGCCGACACCACCGAGCTCCTCCACCGCACCCGGCAGACCCTGCCCGAGGTGTCGCAGCAGGCCGTCTACGACGTGCTCGCCGCGCTCACCGACGCGGGTCTGGTCCGCCGGTTGCACGCCGGGGGTTCGGTGGCCCGCTACGAGGCACGGGTGGACGACAACCACCACCACCTGCTGTGCCGCTCCTGCGGCACGATCGTCGACGTCGACTGCGCCGTCGGGCCCGCCCCCTGCCTGGCCCCCGACGACGCCCACGGATTCACCGTCGAGCAGGCCGAGGTCGTCTACCGCGGCCTGTGCGCCTCCTGCTCCTCCGCACCCGACCCCGTCACCACCTGAGGAAGGACCGTCATGACCGACCAGAACGACGCCCCGGAGCCCACGCCGGGCAACGCCCAGGGGCTGGACGCCAAGACCGAGGGCGGCTGCCCGGTCGCGCACGGCAGCGTCACCTCCCACGGCAGCGAGAGCGAGAACCCCGCGATCGACTCGCCCACCCCGGTCAACCCGCGCCCGCGCACCAACCAGGACTGGTGGCCCAACCAGCTCGACCTGTCGGTGCTGCACGCCCACCACCCGGCCGGCAACCCGCTCGGTCCGGACTTCAGCTACCGCGAGGCCTTCGCGACGCTGGACGTCGAGGCGCTCAAGCGCGACATCGTCGAGGTGCTCACCACCCCGCAGGACTGGTGGCCGGCCGACTTCGGCCACTACGGCGGCCTGATGATCCGGATGAGCTGGCACGCCGCCGGCACCTACCGGGTGCACGACGGCCGTGGCGGCGCCGGTGACGGCGGGCAGCGGTTCGCCCCGCTCAACAGCTGGCCCGACAACGCCAACCTCGACAAGGCGCGCCGGCTGCTGTGGCCGGTCAAGCAGAAGTACGGCCAGGCGCTGTCCTGGGCCGACCTGCTCGTGCTGGCCGGCAACGTCGCGATGGAGTCGATGGGCTTCAAGACCTTCGGCTTCGCCTTCGGCCGCGAGGACGTCTGGGAGCCCGAGGAGATCTTCTGGGGTCCCGAGGACACCTGGGTCGGCGACGAGCGCTACCTCGGCGAGCAGGAGATGAGCGAGGGCGTCGGCTCCACCGAGATGGGTCTGATCTACGTCAACCCCGAGGGCCCGGCCGGCAACCCCGACCCCAGGGCGGCCGCCTGGTTCATCCGCGAGACCTTCAAGCGGATGGCGATGAACGACGAGGAGACCGTCGCGCTGATCGCCGGCGGGCACACCTTCGGCAAGACCCACGGCGCCGGACCGGCCGACGACCACGTCGGCCCGGAGCCGGAGGGCGCCCCGCTGGAGGCCCAGGGCCTCGGCTGGCTCAGCAGCTACGGCAGCGGGAAGGGCGGCGACACCATCACCTCCGGTCTCGAGGTCACCTGGACCGACCGCCCCACCGAGTGGAGCAACCGGTTCTTCGAGATCCTCTTCGGCCACGAGTGGGAGCTCACCGAGAGCCCGGCCGGGGCCAAGCAGTGGGTGGCCAAGGACGGCGAGGCGATCATCCCCGACCCGTTCGACCCCGAGAAGAAGCACAAGCCCACGATGCTCACCACCGACCTGGCGCTGCGGGTCGACCCGGTCTACGAGAAGATCTCGCGGCGCTTCCTGGAGAACCCCGACGAGTTCGCCACCGCCTTCGCCAAGGCCTGGTACAAGCTGCTGCACCGTGACATGGGCCCGGTGGGGCCGCACATGCTCGGCCCGTGGGTGCCGGAGCCGCAGCTGTGGCAGGACCCGGTGCCGGCCGTCGACCACCCGCTGGTCGACGAGGCCCGGGTGGCCGAGCTCAAGCAGCGCCTGCTCGGCTCCGGTCTGTCGGTCTCCCAGCTGGTCTCGCTGGCCTGGGCCTCGGCGGCCACCTTCCGCAAGACCGACAAGCGCGGCGGGGCCAACGGCGCCCGGATCGCGCTGGAGCCGCAGCGCGGCTGGGCGGTGCACGCCGACGTCCAGGACGCCCTGGCCACCCTCGAGCGGCTGAAGCAGGAGTTCGACGGCGCCCAGACCGACGGCACGCGCATCTCGCTGGCCGACCTGGTCGTGCTCGGTGGCTGCGCCGCGGTGGAGCAGGCGGCCCGCGAGGCCGGTGTCGAGGTGGTCGTGCCGTTCCGTCCGGGACGGACCGACGCCACCCAGGAGCAGACCGACGTCGAGGCGGTCGGCTACCTCGAGCCCCGCGCCGACGGGTTCCGCAACTGGGTCGGTGAGGGCCAGGAGCTGCGTCCGGAGACCCTCCTGCTGGACAAGGCCTACATGCTCGACCTCTCCGCACCGGAGATGACGGTGCTGCTGGGCGGTCTGCGGGCGCTGGGGGCGAACGCCGGCGGCACCGCGCACGGCGTCCTCACCGGGCGTCCGGGGGCGCTGACGAACGACTTCTTCGTCAACCTGCTCTCCCCCGGCGCGAAGTGGCAGAAGAGCGGCGAGGACGGCGTCTACGAGATCACCGACGCCGCCACCGGTGAGTTGCGCTGGACCGCCACCGCGGTCGACCTGGTGTTCGGCTCGAACTCCCAGCTGCGCGCCCTCTCGGAGGTCTACGCCAGCGCGGACGCCGGTGAGAAGTTCGTCCGTGACTTCGTGGCCGCCTGGGTGAAGGTCAGCGAGCTGGACCGCTTCGACCTGCGCTGAGCGCATCGATCCCTGCCGACGCGGTGGGCTGTCCCCCGACGGCCCGCCGCGTCGGCGTCTCTGGGGTCAGTACCAGTGGTGCGCTCGGTGGAAGGACCAGGCCCGGCACGGTGTGGAGTAGCGCTGCTCGATGTCCTCGAAGCCCCACCGCAGCTGGGTCGCCGGGTTGGTGCGCCAGTCGTCCCCGGCGGTGGCCAGCTTCTCCGCCGGCAGGGCCTGCACCAGCCCGTACGCCCCGGAGCCCGGGTTGACCGCGAGCGGGTCCCAGGACGACTCCTGGGTGATCAGCGCGTCGATGCACCGCCACTGCTCGCCGTCCCAGCCGTGGCGGGAGGCGGCCAGCTGGCGGGCGATCTGGCGGGGGTCGGTGAGGTCGGGGTCGTCGCCGGCCCGCTCGGCCTCACGCCGGGCGCGTTCCAAGTCGGCGGTCAGACGCTCGTCGACCTCGCGCAGGGTCTCCGCCCGGGCAGCCGCCTCGGCCTCCAGCACCGCCTCGTCCACCGGGACGCGGGTGCTGGACCGGGAGAACGCGTCCTCCACCGCCGCCCGGCGCGCCGCCCCCTCCACGTCCCCGCTCGAGACCGTGCCGCGCGCCGGTGCGGGCTGCTGGCCGTGCACGTCGGGGGCCGACGCCGAGGCCCAGGGCTGCACCAGCAGCACCACCACGGTGAGGACCAGGGTCGCCACCACCACCACGGCAGCACCGAGCAGTCGAGGGGCAGGCATCCGCAGCAGACTGGCAGATGAGAAGTTCTTGGTCAACTCTCAGGTGCTGCACGGTTTTCTGACGGCCGGGGTGGCCCGTGGCGCGGGCCACCCCGAGAACCGGTCAGCCGAGGGGTTCGCCCTCCAGCATCTCCGTCACCAGCGCCGCGATCGGCGAGCGCTCCGAGCGGGTCAGCGTGATGTGGGCGAACAGCGGGTGGCCCTTGAGCTTCTCCACCACCGCAACCACACCGTCGTGGCGGCCCACCCGCAGGTTGTCGCGCTGGGCGACGTCGTGGGTGAGCACCACCCGGGAGTCCTGCCCGATCCGGCTGAGGACCGTGAGCAGGACGTTGCGCTCCAGGGACTGGGCCTCGTCCACGATGACGAACGCGTCGTGCAGCGAGCGTCCGCGGATGTGGGTCAGCGGCAGCACCTCGAGCATCCCGCGGTCGAGCACCTCGTCGATGACGTCGCGGCCGGCGACCGCGCCGAGGGTGTCGAAGACCGCCTGGGCCCAGGGCGCCATCTTCTCGTGCTCGGTGCCCGGCAGGTAGCCCAGGTCCTGCCCGCCGACGGCGTAGAGCGGCCGGAAGACGACCACCTTGGAGTGCTGGCGACGCTCCAGCACCGCCTCCAGACCGGCGCACAGCGCGAGCGCCGACTTGCCGGTGCCGGCCCGGCCACCCATGGAGACGATGCCGATGCTGGGGTCGAGCAGCAGGTCGAGGGCGATCCGCTGCTCGGCCGAGCGCCCGTGCAGCCCGAAGGCCTCCCGGTCGGGCTTGACCAGCCGGAGCTGCTTGCCCGGCGTCACCCGGGCTAGCGCCGACGTGCCGTTGCCGAGCACCACGACACCGGTGTGGCAGGGCAGGTCGCGGGCGGCGTCGGAGTCGATGACACCCTCGGCGTAGAGCGCGTCCACCTCGGCCGGGCTGGCCGCCAGCTCGGCCATCCCGGTCCAGCCCGAGGCCGAGGCCAGCTCGGCCCGGTACTCCTCGGCCGGCAGGCCCACCGCGCTGGCCTTGACCCGCATCGGCAGGTCCTTGCTGACCAGCACCACGTCGCAGCCCTCGGCCTGGAAGTTCAGCGCCACCGCCAGGATCCGCGAGTCGTTGTCGCCCAGCCGGAAGCCGGCCGGCAGCACCGTCGGATCGGTGTGGTTGAGCTCGACGTGCACCGTCCCGCCGCTGTCGGTCACCGGGACCGGGGCGTCCAGCCGGCCGTGGGCGATCCGCAGGTCGTCCAGCTGCCGCAGCGCCGAGCGGGCGAAGTAGCCCAGCTCGGGGTGGTGCCGTTTCGCCTCGAGCTCGGTGATCACCACCACCGGCAGGACCACGTCGTGCTCGGCGAACCGCGACAGCGCCCGCGGGTCGCTGAGCAGCACGGAGGTGTCGATGACGTAGGTCCTGCGACCGGACGCGGGCGTCGCGGCGGATTCGATCGTCACAGTGAGTCCTTGTCCGGGACCGCACGTCACCACCCGCCGGCCCCACGGTGCTACGTGGTCAGCCGGGTGGCCTGCCGTGGCCGCCGGAGCGGCCGGTGGTGTCCATGCAGTGCGCCTCCGGACGGGCAGCTTCCCCACTCCCCGTGACCCCGACGCTACGCCCGTCGGAGCTCGGATCGACGCGCGGACACGCCGGGGACGGCTCCGTCACCGAGTCGTCATCCGCCCGCTCCCCGGTCGTCATCCGGACCGCCGCGGGACACGCTCAGCGGTGGCTGCGGCGGCGGACGAAGTCGGCCAGGTCGGCGCTCTGGCGCAGCCGGGTCTCCTCGTGCACGTACATCATGTGGCCGGCCTCGTAGTAGCGGTGCTCGATGTTGGCGCGCAGCTCGTCGGGCACCTGCAGGTGGGCGATCGAGTCCTCCGCGCAGGAGTACGGCGTCGCCCCGTCGTAGTAGCCGTAGGCCACGTGCACGGCCAGGTGCGGGTTCTGCCGCATCGCCCGGGCCAGCCGGTCGGTGACGACCACCGGGGAGTTCTCGAACTCGCGGTAGCTCCACTGCTCGATGACGCCCTTGCCGAACACGCGGAACGGGGTGTCCAGGCGCACCTCGAGGTCGTGGTGCAGGTAGTGCTGGTAGGCCGCGGCGTAGGGGCCGAGGATGGCGTCCATCGACGGGTCGGCGTCCATCTTCTCCGCGATCGCGCTGGCGGCCGGACCGGTGAAGCGGGAGTCCAGCCGGCCGACGGTGAGCCCTTCCGCGCGACGCAGCTCGCCGAAGTAGCGCCAGTGCTCGATCCGCAGGTCGGCCCGGTCGACGTAGTCCTCGCTCAGCCCGCTCAGCCGGGCCACGGTGGCGACCGCGCGCGCCCGCTCCTCGGCGTCCAGCCGGGAGCCGCGGGCCAGCACGTAGGGGTACTCCCGGGCGGCGTACTGCTCGGCCTCGGCCAGCACCTCGGCGAGCGGGCGGTCGCCGTGCCGGCCGTGGTAGTGCGCGGTGGCGGCGTAGAAGGGCAGGTAGAGCGCGACGGCACGGTCGTTCCCGCGCTCGAAGTTGAGCACCCCGAAGTCGAGCACGGTGGAGATCAGCAGCAGCCCGTTGAGGTACATCCCGTACTCGCCCTGCAGGTGGGCGGCCAGCGCGGCGGCCCGGGTGGTGCCGTAGGACTCCCCGGCCAGGAACTTCGGCGAGAGCCAGCGCCCCTCGGCGCTGACCCACTGCCGGATGATCTCCCCCACCGACTCCAGGTCGGCGGTGAAGCCGTGGAAGTCGCGGGCCTTCTGCCCCTCCACCACCCGCGAGCGACCGGTGGAGACCGGGTCGATGAAGACCAGGTCGCTGACGGCGAGCAGCGACTCGGGGTTGTCGGCCACCGCGTACGGCGGTGTCTCCAGCGCGCCGGCGTCGCCCATCAGCACCCGGCGCGGGCCGAGCAGACCCATGTGCAGCCAGACGCTGGAGGATCCGGGGCCGCCGTTGAAGGCGAAGGTGACCGGGCGGGTGGTCGGGTCGGCGCCGTCGGCGGTGTAGACCGTCACCCCGACGTGGGCCCGCGGGCGACGGCCCTTGGAGACGCCGTCCTCGACGTGGTCCTCCCACAGCACGACGCTGCCGGCGCGGGCGGTGTAGGCCAGCGGGCCGTCGGGGGTCTGCAGCTGGTGGCGGGTGGTGACCAGCTCGTCCGCGACGGCGGTCGGCGGCTCGGGCTCGGCGGGCGCGCTCGGCGCTGGCTCGGTCATGTCAGCCGACCCTAGCGACCTGCTCCGACGACGCCAGCGGGCACCGCCTCAGCGGCCGAAGCGGCGCTCCCGGCTGGCGTAGGAGCGCAGCGCCCGGACGAAGTCCACCTTGCGGAAGTCGGGCCACAGCGCGTCGCAGAACCAGAACTCGCTGTGCGCGGACTGCCACATCAGGAATCCCGACATCCGCTGCTCGCCGGAGGTCCGGATGATGAGGTCGGGGTCGGGCTGGCCGCTGGTGTAGAGGTGCTCGGCGATCTCGTCGATCTCCAGCGTCCGGGCCAGCTGCTCGATCGAGGTGCCGCGCCGGGCGTGGTCGGCCAGCAGAGAGCGGACCGCGTCGCGCAGCTCGTGGCGCCCGCCGTAGGAGACGGCGATGTTGATGTGCATGCCCTCGATGTGACGGGTCTCCTGGTCGGCCACCCGCAGCCGCTCGGCGGTGACCTCGGGCAGCAGGTCGAAGGCCCCCACCGGTTTCACCGGCCAGCGCCCGGCGTCCACGAGGTCGGCGACCATCTGCTCGATCACCTCCAGCAGCGGTTCCACCTCCTCGTCGGTGGTGCGGCCGAAGTTGTCGGTGGACAGCACCCACAGGGTCACCACCCGGATGCCGGCCTCGTCGCACCACTCGACGAACTCGCGCAGCTTGCGCGCCCCGGCCCGGTAGCCGGTGACCAGCGGCTGGCCGGGCGCGTTGAGGCGGGCCCAGCGCCGGTTGCCGTCGGCCAGCACCGCGACGTGGCGTGGCAGCCGGCGCGGGTCGATCTCGGCCAGCAGCCGGTGCTCGTAGGTGCTGTAGAGCAGCCCGGCCGGGTGCAGGCGGTCGAGCCACTCCCGGACCCGCAGCGCTCGCACCATGGGTCGGACTCTACGCGCTGGGTACCCAGAGGTGCGGCGTGCCGGGCCCTTGACGCGCCGCGCTGACGGCCTACTATACCTACGGTGCCGTAGGTTACGGGCGCGTAGGTACGACCGCACGGACGTGCGGAGGAGGTGGTGGAGCCGGTGGCGACCTGGTCCTCGTCCAAGGACTCCGGGACCGACCCTCTCAACGGGGCGGTCCGCGAGATCAAGCCACGGCTGCGCGGCTGGCTGCACTTCGGGATGACGCCGCTGGCCGGCATCGCGGGGGTGGTGCTGGTGGTGCTGGCCCCTACCGCGGCGGGCCGCATCGGCGGCGCGGTGTTCCTGGCCGCCTCGCTGCTGCTGTTCGGCACCAGCGCGCTCTACCACCGCTTCTACTGGAGCGCCGCCGGTGAGGCGGTGCTGCGACGGATGGACCACGCGAACATCTTCGTGTTCATCGCCGCCACCTACACCCCGATGGCGTTGACCATGCTCGCCGGCCGCTCCCAGGTGGTGCTGCTGGTGCTGATCTGGTCGGTGGCGCTGCTCGGCCTGGTGTTCCGGATCGTCTGGCTGAGGGCGCCGCGCTGGCTCTACACCGTGCTCTACCTCGGCATGGGGTGGGCCGCGCTCGGCTGGCTGCCGCAGTTCTACCGCAGCGGCGGACCCGTCGTGCTGGGGCTGGTGCTGGCCGGCGGCCTGCTCTACTCCCTGGGTGCGGTGGTCTACGCCCGCAAGCGTCCCAACCCGTCCCCGCGCTGGTTCGGGTTCCACGAGATCTTCCACGCCGCCACCATCGGTGCCTTCGCCTGCCACTACACCGCGATCTCGATCACCACCTACGCCCACTGAGCCCGGACCGCTCCGGGCGGGCCGGCCCAGCTGCAGCCACTGGACGTGGTGGGCCAGCGGCCGTGGTGCTGCGCATCCGGCGTCCCCACGGGAGGACCAGCCGGACGTGACGGCTCACCCACGGAGGGTAACCAGCCGGTGCCGGCGCATCCGCACCGGTGCCCGGCGCCGAACCAGGACCGGCCGAGCCAGCTGCGGGTCCGCGGACCCTGAGGAGGACGACGACGTGACGAAGAGCAAGACCTGGTGGATCTGGGTGTTCCTGGCCGGGATCGTGGTGGTCGTCGTGCTGCTCACCTCGCTGTACTTCGTCAGCGACTGACCTCCGGCGGTCATCCGCGCCGGCGGCCGTCCTCCTCACCCGGCCGGCCACCCTCCGGGCCGGCGGCTCCCGGGTCGCCGGCCACGTCGTCCCCGGCGTCGGGGTCGTCGGCGTCCTGCGCCGACCAGTTGGCGTGCAGCCGCTTCATCTGACGCTGCATCAGCACGAACAGCACCCCGGCGATCGCCACCATCACGACGACGAGCACCAGCGGCGTCCAGTCCGACGGCACGTCCAGCTCCATGCCGGCGACCCTACCCCGGGCCGCCGACGCCCGGGCTCAGCCGACGGCCGGGACGGCGATACCGGCGAACAGGTCGTCCTCCAGACCGCCCTCGGGCCGGGTGGGGCCGATCCGGCTCTGCGCCAGCTCGAAGTCCTCGGTGGGCCACACCTCGGTCTGGACGTCGAGCGGCACGGCGAACCAGGCCCCGTGGGGGTCGACCTGGGTGGCGTGGGCCAGCAGCGCGGCGTCGCGGACGGAGAAGTACTCCGCGCACGGCACCCGGGTGGTGATCCGGTCCTGGTGGGCGGGGTCGCGCGTCCAGTCCTTCATCCGCTCGGCGTAGGGCGACTCCAGCCCGTGCCGCAGCATCGCCTCGTGCAGCGCGAGCATGCGGTCGTAGTGGAAGGAGAAGTGGTAGTACAGCTTGCTCGCCGCCCACGGCTCGCCGAGCTCGGGGAAGGCCTGCGGGTCGGCCGCCGCCTCCCACGCCGCCACGCTCACCCGGTGGCACATGATGTGGTCGGGGTGGGGGTAGCCGCCGTTCTCGTCGTAGGTGGTGATGACGTGCGGTCGGAACTCCCGGATCACCCGCACCAGCGGCGCGCAGGACTCCGCCGGGTCGGTGAGCCCGAAGCACCCCTCGGGCAGCGGCGGCAGCGGGTCGCCCTCGGGCAGCCCGGAGTCGACGAAGCCCAACCACACCTGGTCCACGCCCAGGATCTCGCGGGCCCGCTCCATCTCCGCCCGCCGCACCTCGGTGATGTTGGCCAGGATGTCGGGACGCTCCATCGCCGGGTTGAGGATCGAGCCGCGCTCCCCGCCGGTGCAGGTAGCCACCAGCACCTGCACGCCCTCGGCCACGTAGCGCGCGGTGGTGGCCGCACCCTTGCTCGACTCGTCGTCGGGGTGGGCGTGGACGTGCAGCAGGCGCAGCGGTTCCCCGTCGGCGTCGACGCGCAGCGGCGTGGTGGGGCGGGGACGGGAGGATCGGTCGAGCACGGCGGAAAGGCTAGCCCGACGGGTCGGGCGCGCCCGCGCCGGAGTGGGAGGATGGACGGGTGCCCGAGCCCGTCCAGACCCTGACCGCCGCCGACCGGGAGCGGATCCGGCGGCGCTACCCGCGGTCCTGGTTCGCCCGGCCGGCCGGTGTGGCGGGGCTGGCCGTCACCGCCGTGCTGCTGCTGGCCTGGCTGGTGTGGGCCGGGCTCGACCAGTCCACGCCGGCGGTCAGCGGCCGGGTGGACCGCTACACGATCAGCGACACCCACCTGGACGTGACCGTGAGCATCCAGCGTCCGGACCCGGGCGTGCGGGCGTCCTGCCTGCTGGTGGCCTCGGCCCAGAACTTCGAGCGGGTCGGCGAGGTGGAGGTGGTGCTGCCTCCCGGCGGCGAACCGCTGGTGCAGCAGGACGTGCGGGTGCGGACCTTCCGGCGGGCCTCCACCGCGAGCCTGGAGGACTGCTCCGCCGGCTGATCCCGCACCGCTCCCACCGGCGGGGGCGGCGTCTGAGAAGATGCCAACGACAGCCTGAGCGTCGCCCGACCACTTCGGCCGCTGGTGTCTGCGCTGCTAAGGTCGCCCGATGGACAAGACCGACGCGAACACCATCTGGTTGACCCAGGAGGCGTACGACAAGCTCAACCAGGAGCTGGACCACCTCATCAACGTGGGTCGCGACGAGGTGTCCCAGCGCATCGCCGCTGCACGCGACGAGGGCGACCTCAAGGAGAACGGCGGGTATCACGCCGCCCGTGAGGAGCAGGGCCAGATGGAGGCCCGGATCCGCCAGCTGCAGGACATGCTGCGCCGCGCCGAGGTGGGTGAGCAGCCCGACGACCCCGACGAGGTGGCCGCGGGCACGCAGGTGACCATCGCCTTCGACGGCGACACCTCCGACACCGACACCTTCCTGCTGGGCTCGCGGGAGGTGCTCGGCCTGGACGAGGCCGCCGACACCGTCAACGTGTACAGCCCGCAGTCGCCGCTGGGCAGCGCCATCCTCGGCAAGAAGAAGGGTGACGAGGTCACCTACGAGGCCCCCAACGGCCGGCCGATCACGGTGACGATCGTCGGCGTGCAGCCCTTCCGCTCCTGAACGGGCCGGCCCGGCCCCGACCACACGCACGACGCCCCGGACCCACCTCGGGTCCGGGGCGTCGTGCGGTTGCGGCCGTCCTCAGGAGGAGAGCAGCCGCTGCGCCTCCTCCGGCGTGATCCGGCCGCTCGCCACGTCGGCCAGCACCTGCTCGCGGTCGACCTGCGGGGCGGGCTCACCCAGCCCGAGCTTGTCGAGCAGCCGCGTGAACCGCTGCCGCGCGGTCGGGTAGGAGACGCCGAGGTGCTTCTCGACCTCGCGCAGGTTGCCCCGCGAGGCCAGGAACACGTTGAGCGTCTCGCGGTCCTCGGCGCTGAGCGCGCAGAACTGGCACTGCTGGAAGAACCCGGCCAGCTCGGTGCCGCAGCCCGGGCAGCCCAGCCGCGTCACCTCCAGCCGCTGCGCGCACACCGGGCACGTGCTGGGAGCCGGGTGCAGCCCGTGGTGCCCGCGCCGGGCGCTCTGCTCGCTCACCAGCGCCACCCCCGTCGAGCCCGGGCCGCCCGCGGGGCCGTCACGGGGTGCCCACCCGGACCGCGGCGTGGCCCATCACCACGCCGATGTCGAGCCGGGCGTTGCCCTGGCCCATCACCACCTCGTCGCCGGCGCCGGTGTGACCGCCGGACCAGCTCACCTTGCCCAGCTGGGCGTCGGAGCGGATGGTGACGTTGGAGCGGTCGTCGAGCTCGATGGTCAGCGAGCCGGACTCCACCTTGACCCGCGAGCGGCCGGTGCGCAGGGCCCCGGTCAGGGTGGCCTGGCCGGCCTGCACCA
This sequence comes from Desertihabitans brevis, assembly GCF_003327535.1. Classification (NCBI taxonomy): domain Bacteria; kingdom Bacillati; phylum Actinomycetota; class Actinomycetes; order Propionibacteriales; family Propionibacteriaceae; genus Desertihabitans; species Desertihabitans brevis. The sequence continues at coordinate 185,833 of NZ_QOUI01000002.1, forward strand.
GGGCGTCGTTCACCTCGGCCACCTCGCTCATCCGGGCCCCGCCCGCAGTGACCCGGATCCGGCCCAGCCACGGCACCCTCTCGGTGGTCAGGCTGCCGGCGGTCACCTCGGCGTCGACGGCCAGCACCGGGTTGACCCGCACCACCAGCTCCTTGCCCAGGCCCATCGAGCGGACGTCGTCCAGGCTGCGCGGCGGGCGGAGCACCGAGAACCCGTCGAAGGACGGGCCGAGCTCGCCCTCGCTGGTGATCTCCAGCACGTCGCCGTTGCGGCGGACCACGTTCGGACCGTCGACGGCGGCGGTGCTCACCTTGCGGTCACCGATGATGCGGACCCGCCGGCCCACGGTGCGCACCGAGACCCGGTCGACCCCGTTGACGCTGCCGCGGTCGGGGACGGAGAGGTCCTCCGGCTCCCGCGGGCGCGCCGGCTCGTCGGCGGCACCGGTGGGCCGGGGGTCGGTCGGGTCGGTGCCGGTGTCCTCCCCGTCCAGCGGCCAGACCCGCTCCGAGGCGTGGGTGGCGTGCTGGGGACGTCCGTTCTGGACGTCGTCGACGGGCTCGGCCTTGAGGGCGTCGATCCGTCGGGCGGCTTCGGCCGGGGTGAGGCGGCCGGCGGCGAGGTCCTCGAGGATCGGACCCAGGTCAGGTTGACTCATGGCACGAATATAAACGCGTCTTGCCAGAGTGGGAAGACTGCTTTCCTGATCTCAGGGACGGGTCGGGGGTGACCCTCTCAGGCGCTCGGCTCCTCTGCCGGTTCGGGCAGCTCGAGCCGGCCGAAGTCGTCGCCACGGACCAGGGTGGAGACGAAGCTCTGCACGAAGGCCAGCACCGGGATGGCGATCAGACCACCGACGATGCCGCCCAAGGTGATCCCGACCGTGATGGCCAGGATCACCGCCAGCGGGTGCACCGAGACGGCCTTGCCGAGCAGGAACGGCTGCAGCACGTTGCCCTCCAGCTGCATCACCAGGATGACCCCGCCCAACATGATCAGCGCCTGCACCCAGCCGACGGCCACCAGCGCCACCGCCACCGCGACGAACCCGGTGACCACCGCGCCGACGATCGGCACGAACGCGCCCAGGAAGACCAGCGCGGCCAGCGCCGGCGCCAGCGGCACCTGCAGCACCAGGGCCACCACCAGCACGCCGACCGCGTCCACCAGGGCGACCAGCACGGTGGCCCGGACGTAGGAGATCAGCGAGGTCCAGCCGGTGCGCGAGGCGACGTCCACCCGCTCACGGGCCGCCCCGGGCACGAAGCGCAGCACCGCGTTCCAGATCCGGGGACCGTCGTAGAGGAAGAAGAACAGCGCGAACAGCGCGATGGCCAGACCGGCGAAGAAGTTGCCGACCGCTCCGCCGGCGGTCTGCGCCCACCCCAGGAAGGTGTCCTGGGAGCTGCGGGCCCAGTCGACGATGCGGTCCTCGAACTGCTGGATCTGGGCCGCGTCGACGGGCAGCGGACCCTCCTGCAGCCAGGTGAGGAAGGTCTGCACCCCGGCCAGCGTCTGGTCGTAGAGCTCACCGGAGGCCTGCACGATCTGCTGGACGATCAGCGCCAGCACGCCGACCACCACCAGGAACCCGCCGACCACCCCGAGCGTGACGGCCAGGCCCCGCGGCCAGCCGTGCCGGGTCAGGAGGCCGATCAGCGGCTGCAGCAGCGCGGCCAGCAGCAGCGCCACCGCCACCGGGACGGTCACCCCCGAGAAGTAGGTCATCGCCCAGCCCAGACCGATCACCAGGGCGGCGATCGCCAGCAGCCGCCAGGACCAGCCCGCCGCGACCCGGATCCCGAACGGCACCGCCCGCCCGAAGTCGCCGGTGCGTTCGGTGAACGGGGTGGCCGCCTTGGCCTCCTGCACGGCCGGGTCGGCCGCGGCCGCCCGGATCGCCGCCTGCTCGCGCTCGGCCTTCTGGATCGCGCCGCGACGAGCGGCCTCCTCGCGTCGTGATGCCATGGTCGCAGTCTGTCACCCCGCTCCGACGGGTGGGCGCAGCGGAGCGAGCGTGGCACCATGCGGCGGGTGAGCCCACGACCGCTGCACGAGCTCGTCGCCCCGGACTGGGCCGAGGCCCTCGCGCCGGTGGCCGACGAGATCGCCGCGCTGGGCGACTTCCTGCGCGCCGAGGTCGCGGCGGGCCGCGGCTACCTCCCGGCCGGGCCGGACGTGCTGCGGGCCTTTCGGCTGCCGCTGGCGACGGTCCGCGTGCTGGTGGTCGGCCAGGACCCCTACCCCACGCCGGGGCACCCGGTCGGGCTGTCGTTCTCGGTCGCCCCCGACGTCCGGCCGCTGCCGCGCAGCCTGGTCAACATCTACACCGAGCTGCAGGCCGACCTCGGCATCCCGCCCGCCGAGCACGGCGACCTCACCGCCTGGTTCGAGCAGGGGGTGCTGCTGCTCAACCGGGTGCTCACGGTGCAGCCGGGCCAGCCGGCCTCGCACCGGGGCCGCGGCTGGGAGCGGGTCACCGAGGTGGCGATCCGGGCGCTGGTGGCCCGGGGCGGCCCGCTGGTGGCGCTGCTGTGGGGCCGGGACGCGCAGTCGCTGCGGCCCCTGCTGGGCGACGTCCCGGTGGTCGCCTCGGCGCACCCCTCACCCCTCTCGGCCAGTCGCGGGTTCTTCGGCTCGCGTCCCTTCAGCCGCATCAACGAGCTGCTGGACGCGCAGGGCGAGGCGCCGGTGGACTGGAGGCTCGACGGCGGGAATCAGCCGGCGTCGGTGGCGTTGTCCTAGGTGCACAGCGATCTGAGGAGAGAAGCTTGTTCGAGCGCCTGTTCGCCCAGCAGTCCCTGGTGGAGCCCGACCGGGCCCTTCCGGGCCGGGACACCCCCGTCCTCACCGGGCAGCACTTCCACGAGGTCCTCGGGACGCCTCTGGAGCCGGTTCCCGCCGGGTCGGAGGTCGCCTACCTCGCCCTTGGCTGCTTCTGGGGCGCGGAGAAGCTGTACTGGCAGCTGGACGGGGTCACCTCGACCGCGGTCGGCTACCAGGGCGGCTACACCCCCAACCCGACCTACGAGGAGACCTGCTCCGGACGCACCGGGCACGCCGAGGTGGTCCGGGTGGCCTACGACCCGTCCCGGATCGGCTACGCCGACCTGCTGAAGGTGTTCTTCGAGAACCACGACCCCACCCAGGGGATGCGCCAGGGCAACGACTTCGGCACCCAGTACCGCTCGGCGATCTACACCGTCGACGAGGCCCAGGCCGAGACCGCCCGCCGGGTGCGCGACGACTTCCAGGCCGAGTTCAGCCGCGCGGGCTACGGCGAGATCACCACCGAGATCGCCCCGGCCGGCCCGTTCTACCTGGCCGAGGAGTACCACCAGCAGTACCTGGTCAAGAACCCGAACGGCTACTGCCCGATCCACGCCACCGGCGTGACCTGCAACCCGGGCGCCTGAGCCCCGGCCGTGCCGCCCGGTCGCTGCCGGGCGGCACGGCGTCCGGCCGCCGTCAGCCCAGGGTGAGGTCGGCCCCCAGCCACTGCGTGGGCCGCAGCACGACGACCACCTCCGAGGCCAGCGCCTCGTCGTCGCGGGCGTGCTCCAGGTAGCCCTCCAGGGCGTCCCCCTGCAGGTAGCGGCTCGCCATCGCGCGCTGGTCGTCCGGTGTGCTGGGGCGCTCCTCGACGACGCGGCACGCGACGCTGACGTAGCGGACCCGCGGCTCCACCGTCTGCGCGACCAGCGTGCACCTCCCGGTCGAGCGGAGTGCGGCAGCCTTGCGCGAGCGGGAGCCGGTGAGCACCCAGGCGTCGCCGCCGGGGGTGTAGTGGTACCAGATCGGCACCGCCAGCGGCGGCCCGTCCGGCTCGGGGACGGCGATCACGCCGACGTGCGGTGCGGCGAGGAACTCCTGCTTCTCTGCCTGGCTCAGCCTCATGCCGGTCACGCTAGGGCGCGCCACCGACAACCCCGCTGCCGCCGTCCTCCGCGCACCTGCTGGGATGGGCCCATGCTGAGCGACAGAGTGGCTTTCGTGACAGGAGCAGGGTCCGGGATCGGCGCGGCGTCGGCCCGGCTGATGGCGCGCCAGGGCGCCGCGGTGGCGCTCGTGAGCCGCACCGCCGAGGAGCTGGAGGAGCTGGCCGAGCAGATCCGCGGCGAGGGCGGGCGGGCGCTGCCGGTGAGCGGCGACGTCAGCGACGAGGAGTCGGTGGTCGAGGCCTACGCCAAGGTGCTCGAGGAGTTCGGACGGCTGGACGTCGTGGTCGCCAACGCCGGCGTGAACGGCCGCTGGGCCGGGATCGAGGACCTCACCGCCGACGACTTCCGCTCCACCCTCGACATCAACCTCACCGGCACGTTCCTCACCATCAAGCACGCCGTGCCGCACCTGCGCCGCCAGGGCGGCGGTTCGGTGGTGGTCGTCGCCTCGGTCAACGGCACCCGGATGTTCTCCAACACCGGCGCCACCGCCTACTCCAGCAGCAAGGCCGGCCAGGTCGCGATGACCAAGATGCTCGCGGTCGAGCTGGGCCCGTCGAAGATCCGGGTCAACGTGGTCTGCCCCGGGGCGATCGACACCGACATCAGCGACAACACCCAGGCCGACAACGCCGACGTGATGATCCCGGTCGAGTTCCCCGAGGGCGCCATCCCGCTCACCGGGACGGAGTCGGGCTCGGCCGAGCAGGTCGCCGACCTCATCACCTTCCTCGCCTCCGACGCCGCCAGCCACGTCTCCGGCTCCGAGGTCTGGATCGACGGGGCGCAGTCGCTGCTCCAGGGCTGAGCACGGGGCCGGGGTGGGCGCGGCGGATGCGGTCCGCAGCGCCTACCCCGACGCCGGTCCGCTGATCCCCAGCCGGTCGGTCAGCAGCAGGAAGGCCTCGGCGAACGGGTGGTCGCGCGCCTCGTCCCGCAGCCGCGGCCAGTCCAGCTGCTCCCGGACCGCCCGCGCCACCCCGAGCAGGGGCGCCAGGTCGCAGTAGTGCTCCGACAGCGAGCCCAGCTTGGCCGCCATGATCTCCGTCGCCGGCATCACCGGCATCCGCAGCCCGAGGATCTCCTGCTCACCCGACGCCGCGATCAGCGGGGAGTCGACGGGGTCACCCTGGAGCCGGTGCAGCACGTCGACCATGGCCCCGTCCCGGTGCGCCTTGAACAACCAGTCCTCGGGCGGCCGCTCCACCTCGAACCCGGCCGCCGCGAGCGACGCGGCCGCGTGCTCGACCTCGTCCTCGGGCACCGCGAAGTCGACGTCGTGGGTGGGCTCCGGCGCCCCGTGCACCCACAGCGCGTACCCGCCGGTGAGCGCGAACGGGACGCCGTCGGACTTGAGCGCCGAGGCCGCCGCCCGCAGTGCGGCCCGCAGCCCGGGCTCGGTCTCGGGGTCGCTGCTCATGCTGGATACCGTCGGTTCATGCGTCTGGCCACGTTCAACATCCTGCACGGTCGCACCCCCGCCGACGACAGCGTGGTCCTCGACCGGCTGCGCGCGGCCGTCACCGCCCTCGACCCGGACGTGCTCGGGCTGCAGGAGGTCGACCGCGACCAGCCCCGTTCCCACCTGGCCGACCTCACCGCGGTGGCGGCCGAGGCGATGGGCGCGGTGAGCTCGCGCTTCGCCGCCGCTCTCACCGGGACGCCCGGAGCCACCTGGCTGGCCGCCACCGAGCGGGAGGTGCCGGGCGAGGCGTCCTACGGCATCTCGCTGCTCTCGCGCTACCCCGCCCGCAGCTGGCAGGTGCTCCGGCTGCCGCGGATCCGCCCCACCGTCCCGGTCTGGCTGCGCGAGCCGCGGAAGCTCATCTGGGTGCGGGAGGAGCCGCGGACCGCGCTGGTGGGCCAGTTCGACACCCCCGCCGGGAGCCTGGTGGTGGCCAACACCCACCTCTCCTTCGTCCCCGGCTGGGGCCGGCTCCAGCTGCGGCGCGTGCGCCGCGACCTCGCCACCCTGCCCGAGCCGGTGGTGGTGATGGGCGACCTCAACATGGCCGACGCGCTGCCGGCGCAGGTCACCGGCTACACCCCGCTGGCCAGCCACCCCACCTTCCCGCTCGAGGAGCCCACCCGGCAGCTGGACCACATCCTGCTGCGCGGACGGCTCGGCGCGGTGGTGCGCAGCGAGGCACCCCGGCTGCCGCTGTCCGACCACCGGGCGCTGGTGGTGGAGCTCCGCCACGACGCCGCCCGGGACGTGCCCGGCTGAGGACGCGGCCGGGCACGGGAGCGCGTCAGGTGGTCGGGACGGTGCCGGCCCACTCGACCAGGCGGTCGAAGGCGGCGTCGAGGTCGGCGTCCACCTCCTGGCGGGACGGGTCGGCCTCGTACCAGGCGACCTGGTCGGAGGCGGCCTGGTCGTAGCGGATCGTGGTGGCGAACTCGGGCACCAGCGCCCGGAGCTTCGCGCAGTCGAAGACCATCGAGTGCGCCTTGTCCCCGACCAGGCCGTCACCCAGCGACGGGATCGCGCGGGCGATGGTCTCCGAGGCGACGTGCACCAGCTGCGGCTCCACCCCGGCGGCCGCGCCGAGCCAGGTGTAGATCTGGTCCCAGGTGGGGGCGTGGTCGCCGGTGATGGTGAAGGTGTCGCCGATCGCGGCGGGGTGGCCGAGCAGCCCGACGAAGCCGACCGCGAAGTCGTCGGTGTGGGTGAGCGTCCACTGGGTGGTGCCGTCGCCGTGCACGACCACCGGCTTGCCGGCCCGCATCCGGGCCACATCGGTCCAGCGTCCGCTGGTGGGGATCAGCGTGTGGTCGTAGGTGTGGGACGGGCGGACGATGGTGACCGGGGCCTCCCCGGCGCGGCTGGCCCGCACCAGGACGTCCTCGCAGGCGATCTTGTCCCGCGAGTACTGCCAGAACGGGTTGTGCAGCGGGGTCGACTCGGTGACCGGGAGCCGGGCCGGCGGCTTCTGGTAGGCCGAGGCCGAGCTGATGAACACGTACTGCCCGGTGCGCCCGGCGAAGGTGCGCAGGTCGGCCTCGACGTGGTCGGGGGTGAAGGCGCGGAACTGGGCCACCACGTCGAACTCGCGGTCCCCCACCGCCGCGGCCACCGCGGTCGGGTCGGTGGCGTCGGCGGTCAGCCGCTCCACCTCCGCGGGCAGCTCCCGGGTGGTCGAGGTCCCCCGGTTGAGCACGGTCACCCGGTGGCCCCGCTGCACCGCGAGCCGCACGCTGGCCGCGCTGATGATGCCGCTGCCGCCGATGAAGAGCAGGTCGAGAGGATTCATGGGCCTGATGCTGCCAGCCCGGTCCGGACCTCCTCCGGCCGGGCCTCAGCGCCGCCGGTGCCGGTCGACCAGCAGGTGCTGGGCCGCCATGCTGACCGCGGTCACCGAGAGCACCGAGGGCCAGCCGCCGATCTTCTTGGCCAGCGGGTGGGACGCGCCGAAGCCGAGCACGTAGAGCGCGGCCAGGGCGACCGTCATCCCGGGCCCCCGCGTGGCGAGGGTGGTGCGCCCGGCCAGCACGCCGGCCGCGGCCAGCACCAGCCCACCCAGCGGCCGGAAGCCGGACTCGCGGGCGGTGATGAAGCCGCCGAGCAGGCCCAGCGCCACCACGGGGGCCGTCGTCACCTCGTGCGCAGGGGTCAGGGTCATGCCGTCCTTCGCCATGGGCGCCAGCCTAGGACGTGGGCCGTCAACCGGCCCACCACCGGGTGACCCACTCCTGCAGCGGCAGCACCAGCGCCGCGCCGGCCACGCTCGACGCCGTCGTGACCAGCAGGAAGAGCAGCTGCCACAACCGCTCGGGGACGCCGGTCAGCCGGGCCAGCTGGCCGGCGTCGGAGCCCGGGTGCCGGCCGGTGGCGAGCAGCTCGACCACCGGGCGCGGTGCCGCCAGCAGCAGCACCCAGCACAGCAGGTGCGCCAACCAGGAGAGCACCCCCGCCTCCAGGGACCAGGTCGCCGCCCCGAGCGCCCCGCCGACGACGAGCAGCACCAGCAGCCCGTACAGGTTGCGGATCTGCAGCAGCATCAGCGCGAGCGCCACCAGCAGCACCCAGAGGAAGGCCACCGCCCGCCCGGTGCCCAGCACCGCCGCGCCGGCCAGCCCGAGCACCGCCGCGGCCGGGTAGCCGGCGAGCAGGGTGGCCACCATCCCCGGCCCGCGCGCCGGTCCGCGGGAGACCGTCAGCCCGGAGGTGTCGGTGTGCAGCCGGATCCCGGCCAGCCGACGCCCGGTGAGCAGCGCTCCCAGCGCGTGCCCGCCCTCGTGCGCGATCGTCACCAGCATCCGGCTGACCCGCCACAGCGGCCGCGGCACCACCAGCACGGCCGCGACCAGCAGCAGCACCAGCTGGTGCTCCAGCGGCGGCACCGGCTGCACCTGCTGGACCCGGCGGACGATCTCGCTCAGCACCTCCTGCACGCCCCCACCCTCTCGCCCCGGACAACCCGGCGGCGCCCGCGTCCCCGGTCTCCTAGACTCCCGAGCCGAGGAGGTGCACCGTGCGGGCAACTGTCAAGGACGTCGCGAAGCTGGCCGGGGTGTCGCCGAAGACCGTCTCCAACGTCGTCAACCGCACCGTGCCGGTGTCGCCGGCCACCCGGGCCCGGGTGGAGAGCGCGCTCGCGGCGCTGGACTACGTGCCCAACCTGTCGGCCCGCGGTCTCCGCAACGGCCGCACCGGCGTCATCGCCCTCGCCCTGCCCGACCTGTCGACCCCGTACTCCGCGGCGGTGGTGCAGGCCTTCGTCCGCTCCGGCAAGGCCCGCGGCTTCAGCGTCCACGTGGAGGAGACCACCGACGCCGACACCGAGGCGGCCCTGCTCACCCGGGCGCGCGAGCACCTCGTCGACGGGCTCGTGCTCAACCCCGTGCTGCTCGAGGCCTCGGCCGTCCGGCTGGCCGGGTCGCTGCCGCCGGTGGTGATGATCGGGGAGGTCGACGAGCCCGCCGTCGACCACGTCTGGGTCGACAACGCCGCCGCCGTGCACAGCCTGGTCACCGCGCTGGTGCGTTCCGGGCGCCGCCGAGTGGCCGTCCTGGGCGTGATGCGCTCGGCCAGCTCCGACCTGCGCACCGAGGGCTACCGCCGGGCGCTGCGCGAGGCCGGGCTGCCGCACGACCCGGAGCTGGAGATCCCCAGTGCGGAGTGGTCGAGCCAGGGCGGCCACGACGCCATGACGGCGGTGCTCGCCCGGGGCACCGAGGTTCCCGACGCCGTCGTCTGCTTCACCGACACCCTGGCCCTCGGGGTGGCCGGCGCCCTGCAGCGCCGCGGTGTCGACGTCCCCGGACGGGTGGCGGTGTGCGGCTACGACGACGTGGAGGTCGCGCGCTGGGTCTCCCCCTCGCTGACCACCGTCTCCTTCGACCGGCAGGCGGTCGCCGAGGCGGCCCTCGACCTGCTCACCGCCCGGATGGAACGTCCCGACGCGCCGGTCGAGACGCGGACGGTGCCGCACCGGATCGTGGTGCGCGACAGCTCCGGTCCCCTCCCGCTCGGCTGAACCGTGGACGGGCACGGCCCGTCTCCGACCCGGCAGGTACTTGACCTCCGACTACAACGATGTAACGGTGGTGCTCCCAACCACGACGGAGTGGAGGAGGACACGATGACGACGGACCGACGAGCCGCACCGCGGCTCTCCCGACGCGGGTTCCTCGGTGCGGGCGCCGCGGCCGGGACGGCGGTCCTGGGCCTGACCGGCTGCTCCGGCGCGACCGGGGGCAGGACCCCGCTCGACTACTGGCACCTGATGAGCGGCGGTGACGGCATCCTCATGGGCGACATGGTCGCCGCCGTCAACGCGAGCCAGCAGGCCTACACCGCCGCCCAGACCGTGCTGGCCTGGGGGTCGCCGTACTACACCAAGCTGGCGATGTCCTCGGTGGCCGGTCGTGCCCCCGACCTCGCGATCATGCACCACACCCGGGTGGCCGGCTACGCCCCCGGCGGGCTGCTCGAGCCCTGGGACGTCGCCGAGCTGGAGCGGTTGGGCATCGGCCCGAGCACCCAGCCGGAGCGGATCTGGCAGAAGGGCCAGCACGAGGGCCAGGTGTACTCGATCGCCCTCGACTCCCACCCGTACATCATGATCGTCAACACCGACCACGCCGATGCCGCCGGTGTGCTGGAGAGCGACGGCACCGTCGAGATCTCCTCCCCCGAGCAGCTGGTGGAGGTCGGCACCCGGCTGGCCGAGGTGACCGGCGGGACGGGGCTCTCCTACGGCTTCCTCGGCGACGGCGCGTCGATGTGGCGGTTCTTCTACACCCTCTACCGCCAGCAGGGCGCGGAGATGGTGCTGACGCCCGGACATCCCGCCGAGTACGACATGGACGCCGCCGTCACCGCGCTCACCACCGTCCGGTCCATCCTCGACGGCCGGATCGCGGTGCAGAGCAACGACCTCGGCGGCTCGATCGCGGAGTTCGTCAGCGGCAGCACCGGGATCCTCTTCACCGGTGTCTGGGAGACCCCCACCGTGGAGGACGCCGGGATCCCCTACTCCGCGGTACCGATCCCGACGATGTTCAGCGAGCCGGCGGCCTACGGCGACAGCCACGCCTTCGTGCTCCCCCGGCAGGCCTCGGTCGACCCCGACAGCCGGCGGGCGGCCTACGAGTTCGTCGCCGCGATGCTCAAGAGCTCGGGCACCTGGGCCCAGGCCGGGCACGTCCCGGCCTACCTGCCGGTGGTCGAGTCGGAGGAGTACCAGGCCCTACCGGCCAGCAGCTACGCCGACGTCACCGAGATCCTCAACTACGACCCCGAGGCCTACTTCTCCGGGTCGGGCTCGAACTTCCAGAACTACTTCGCCGAGAACATCCAGACCGTGCTGCTCGGCCGCACCGAGCCCCAGGAGGGGATGACCGGCTTCATCGAACGGGTCAACTCGCTGCTGATGCAGCCCAACCCCGCCGCCCCGGCGGCCTGAGGAGACGACGATGAGCACCTCAGCCCTCAGCACCCAGGCGGAGCCGGCACCCGCCGCGGCGCCGCCCCGCGACGAACGCAGCCCGGCCCGGCGCCGCCGCGACAACATCGCCGGTTGGGCCTTCGTCGGCCCGTTCACGCTGCTGTTCCTGGCCTTCCTGGTGGTGCCGATCCTGCTCGGGCTGTGGCAGAGCTTCACCTCCCTCAGCCTCACCGGCGCCAACAACACCTTCATCGGGCTCGCCAACTACGCCGAGGCGTTCGGCGACGCCGACATGTGGAACGCGCTCGGCAACACCACCGTCTTCACCGTGCTGAGCACCGTGCCGCTGGTGCTCATCGCGCTGGTGATGGCCCTGCTGGTCAACATGGGCATCAAGGGCCAGTGGTTCTGGCGGCTGGCCTTCTTCCTGCCCTTCCTGCTGGCCTCCACCGTCGTCACGCTGTTCTGGGAGTGGATGTACAACCCCGAGCTGGGCGTCATCAACGACGTGCTGACCCGCTTCGGCGCCGAACCGGTCTCCTGGCTGCAGGACCCGAACACCGCCATGGGCGCGGTGGTGGTCACCACCGTCTGGTGGACGGTCGGCTTCAACTTCCTGCTCTACCTCGCCGCCCTGCAGAACATCCCGCACGTGCAGTACGAGGCGGCCGCCATCGACGGGGCCAGCGCCTGGCGCCAGCTGTTCTCCATCACCCTGCCCCAGCTCGGCCCGACGACCGTGCTGATCGTCATCCTCCAGGTGCTCGCCTCGCTCAAGGTCTTCGACCAGATCTACATGATGACCCAGGGCGGGCCGGCCGGGGCGACCCGTTCGATCGTCCAGTACATCTACGACACCGGCTTCACCGGCTACCGGCTCGGCTACGCCGCCTCGATCTCCTACATCTTCTTCGCGATCATCGTCGTCCTGTCACTGGTGCAGGCCCGGATCGCCGTCCGGAGGAGCAGCTGACATGACCACCATCGCCGCCCCCGCCAGCGGACGCCGCGTCATCACCGACGTCGCGACCGCCTCCGCCGGACGCCGCCGCGGCCCGTCCCTGGGACGCGGGTTCGCCTTCCTCGTCCTGCTGGTGATGGCCGTCGCCTGGCTGGTGCCCTTCGTCTGGGCGCTGCTCACCTCGTTCAAGACCGAGACCGAGGCCGCGTCCGCACCGGTGACGTTCTGGCCCACCAGCGGCTTCTCCGTCGAGGGCTACGTCGCCACGATCGCCAACGGCCAGATCCCGCTGTGGATCGGCAACAGCCTGCTGACCTCGACCATCATCACCGTGCTCAGCGTCGGGCTGGCCGCCGCCGCCGGCTACGCCTTCTCCCGGATCGAGTTCGCCGGCAAGAAGGTGCTCTTCGCCGTCATCATCGGCTCGATCATCGTGCCCCCGCAGATCCTCCTGGTGCCGCTGTTCCAGGAGATGCTGGTGCTCGGGCTGGTCGACACCTACGCCGCGATCATCCTGCCCCAGCTCATCCACCCCGAGATGGTGTTCATCCTCAAGAAGTTCTTCGACGCCGTCCCGGTGGAGCTCGAGCAGGCCGCGCTGGTCGACGGCGCCAACCGGTTGCGGGTGTTCTGGACGATCGTGCTGCCATTGTCGCGACCCATCCTCGCGGCGGTGTCGATCTTCATCTTCATCGGCGCCTGGAACAACTTCCTGTGGCCGTTCATCGCCGTCAGCGACACCTCGTTGATGACCCTGCCCGTCGGGCTGGAGACGGTGAAGAGCGCCTACGGGATCCAGTACGCGCAGAACATGGCCTCTGCCATGCTGGCCGCGGCGCCGTTGATCCTCGTCTTCCTGTTCTTCCAGCGCCAGATCATCCGTGGCGTCGCCACCACCGGTTTCGGCGGCCAGTAGGCCGTCGAGCACGACCGTCCCACTCGAAGAGAGCGAGAACGATCCCCCATGACCACTGCCCGCGTCGTCGTCGACCGCGACTTCACCGTCGGCCCGGTGCCGCACCGCCTCTTCGGCTCCTTCGTGGAGCACATGGGCCGCTGCGTCTACACCGGCATCTACGAGCCCGGCCATCCGAGCGCCGACGAGCAGGGCTTCCGCACCGACGTGCTGGAGCTGGTCCGCGAGCTCGGCCCCACCGTGGTGCGCTACCCCGGCGGCAACTTCGTCTCCGGCTACCGCTGGACCGACGGGATCGGCCCGGTCGAGGAGCGGCCCCGCCGCCTCGAGGGCGCCTGGCACACCGTCGAGAGCAACGCCTTCGGCCTGCACGAGTTCGTGGCCTGGGCCCGGACGGCCGGGGTCGAGGTGATGGAGGCGATCAACCTCGGCACCGCCGGCGTGGAGGAGGCGCGCGCGCTGGTCGAGTACGCCAACCACCCGGGCGGCACCTACTGGTCGGACCTGCGCCGGCGCAACGGTGCGGAGGAACCCTTCGACATCCGGCTGTGGTGCCTGGGCAACGAGATGGACGGCCCCTGGCAGATCGGGCACAAGACCGCCGAGGAGTACGGCCGGCTGGCCCAGGAGGCGGCCAAGGCGATGCGCCTGGTCGACCCCGGCCTGGAGCTGGTGGCCTGCGGCAGCTCCAACTCCCGGATGCCGACCTTCGGCGCCTGGGAGCAGACCGTGCTGTCCCACGCCTACGACGAGGTCGACTTCATCTCCCTGCACGCCTACTACCAGGAGCACGAGGGCGACGTCGCCAGCTTCCTGGCCTGCGCCTACGACACCGACTACTTCATCGAGTCGGTCGTCGCCACCGCCGACGCCGTCGGGGCCAAGCGCAAGTCGACCAAGCGGATCAACCTCTCCTTCGACGAGTGGAACGTCTGGTACCAGCGCGGCCAGGAGACCGAGGACCAGCTGCACCAGCTGGTCAAGCAGCCCTGGCGCGAGCACCCCCGGCTGATCGAGGACACCTACAACGTCACCGACGCCGTGGTGGTCGGCACCCTGCTCAACTCGCTGCTGCGCCACGGCGACCGGGTGACGGTGGCCAACCAGGCCCAGCTGGTCAACGTCATCGCCCCGATCCGCAGCGAGGAGGGCGGACCGGCCTGGCGGCAGACGATCTTCCACCCGTTCGCCCAGACCGCCCGGCTGGCCCGCGGGCAGATCATGCGTACCGCCGTCACCTCCGACCGCCACCACAGCGACCGCTTCGGAGACGTCGACACCGTGGACGTGGCCTGCACCTGGGACGAGGGCACCGGCCGGCTCGCGCTGTTCCTGGCCAACCGCGGTCTGGAGGAGGCCTCCGACGTCGAGGTCGTGCTGCGGGGCCTGCAGGCCGGCGCCGACGGCCTCACCGGCCGCGTGCTGACCGTGCCCGAGGACGGCGACCGCTTCACCGCCAACACCGAGGACGCCCAGGACCGGGTGGGTCTGAGCGACCTGCCGGTCGACGTCCAGGACGGCAGTGTGCGGGTCAGCCTGCCGCCGCTGTCGTGGGCCTGCGTCGAGGTGCCCGTCACCACCGCCTGATCCGCGTCCGTCCACCCGGCTGCCGCCGTGCCGTCACGTACGGTGGGCGGCATGGCAGCACCGGGCAGGGCGGTGGCCGCGCTGGCCGCGGCGGTGCTGGTCGGTGCCTGCACACCGTCGACCGGGCCGACCGGGGCCCCGACCCCGCCGGCGACGACGTCCGGCCCGACGCCGTCCCCGAGCGCCACGCCGACACCGTCGCCGAGCGCCACGCCGGCACCGTCGTCGGCACCGGAGCCGACGCCCTCGCTCGACCCCGACAACGAGTTCTGGGTCGAGGACGACACCTGGTACACCTCCGACTGGTTCGCCGGACGCGGCCGCGTGATGATCGGCTTCGGCTGCACCGAGGCGCCCTACTACTCCCCCGACCCGCGCTGCCCCGGTGGCCAGGGGTTCCACCACGGCATCGACGTGGCCCTGCCCTGCGGCACCGACCTGCTGGCCGGCACCGCCGCGGAGGTCGTCCCGCCGGACAGCCGCGGCCGGCTGGGCGGGGCCTACGGCGACACCGCCTTCCGGCTGCGCGACAGCGAGCGCGGCATCGACGTGGTGATCGGCCACCCCGAGCGGGTGCTCGTCACCGAGGGCCAGCAGGTCCGTCCCGGGCAGCGCATCGCCACCGTCGGCGACCGCGGCGCCCCGGACGGGTGCCACCTGCACCTGGAGGTGCGGCCCAGCGCCGGTCAGGTCTCCGACGCCGTCGACCCCACCGAGGTGCTCGGCCTCACACCCGCCTGAGGGCGGCGCACCGGCGCCGCCCCGGCTTCACGGCTCACTCCGGGTACTTCTCCAGGTACTCATCCATCGTGTCGTCCTGCAGCGCCTCGGCCATCTCCTGCATCCGCTCCTCGTCCACCACGACGATGGACTGGCCGTCGGCCGACGTGCCGGTGCCCTGGTCGGGGGCCTGCAGCTGCTCGATGTCGCCGGCCCCGTTGAGCCGCAGCGACAGCGCGGTATCACGGATGACGTCGTCGGTGAGCCCGGCGTCCACCGAGGTGTGGGAGGCGATCCCGCTGACGAACTCGCTGAACCGGCCGGGGTTGGCGATGACCTCCGGGCTCAGGCCCTTGGCCAGGATGGCCTGGACGACCTTGCGCTGGTTCTCCGCGCGGTCCAGGTCGCCGCCGGGCAGCGACTTGCGCTCCCGGACGAACTCCAGGGCCCGCTCCCCGTCCAGCTGCACCTCGCCCTCGGGGAAGGAGTAGTTCTTCGTCTCGAAGGCGGTCTCGTTGTCCACGGTGACGCCGCCGACCGCGTCGCAGAGCGCGACGAAGCCCTCGAAGTCGACCACCGCCAGGTGGTCCATCCTGACGTCGGTCAGCTGCTCCAGGGTCTGCACCGCCAGCGAGGTGCCGCCGTAGGCGTAGGCGGCGTTGATCTTGGCGGTGCCGTGGCCCGGGATCTCCACCCACATGTCGCGGGGGAAGGAGATCAGGTAGGCCTTCTCGCGGTCGCCGCTGAGGTGGGCGATCATCAGCGTGTCGCTGCGGCCCGCGCCGGCGTTCTCGACGTCGCGGCTGTCCGAGCCCATCAGCACCACGTTCATCGGCGCCTGCTGGTCACCGTCGCCGCCCTCAGCCGGCTGCTGCGGCTGCGGGCGGTTCTCCTCAGCCGGCAGCTCGGCGCTGCGGTCGAGGTTCTCGCTCACCCGGCTCTGCAGCCAGCTGGCGTAGCCGAAGAGACCACCGGCGGCGATCAGCACCACGGCGAGGAGGACCACCACCGGGATCACCCAACGGCGGCGACGAGGCTGGGCGCGCCGCGGCTCGCGGGGCTCCTCCTCGGCGTCCATCCCCGGGACGAATGACTCGCTCACGTGATCTCCTTCGCTACGCTGCGGCCCCCGGTCGACCGGCTGGGCCGCCGATCAGTGTAGGTGCAGACTGGGTCCGTGCCGGTCAGCGTCTTCGACCTCTTCTCCATCGGCGTGGGCCCGTCCAGCTCGCACACGGTGGGGCCGATGCGGGCGGCCGGACGCTTCGTCGCCGCCCTCGCCGACGCCGGCACCATCACCCGGGTGCACCGGGTGCGGGCCGAGCTGTTCGGATCGCTCGGCGCCACCGGCCACGGCCACGGCAGCGCTCCGGCCGTGCTCTGGGGGCTGGAGGGCGAGCAGGCCGAGACCGTGGACACCGGGACCGCGCCGGCCCGCGCCGCCGAGATCGGCCGCACTGGCCGGATCGTGCTCAACCGGGTCGACGCCGACCCCGCGCGCCGCCAGGAGATCGACTTCCGCCCCGACGACGACCTGGTGCTGCACCGGCGTCGCAGCCTGCCCGGGCACCCGAACGGGATGACCTTCCGGGCGACCGACGCCGACGGGCGCGAGCTCGCCTGCCGCACCTACTACTCCGTCGGCGGCGGTTTCGTGCTCGACGACGACGGCGGGGGCCGCCCCCGGCTCGTCCCCGACCCCACACCGGTGCCGTACCCGTTCCGCACCGGCGCGGAGCTGGTGGCGCGGTGCAGCGAGAGCGGCCTGTCGGTCGCAGAGCTCGCCATGGCCAACGAGTGCGCCCGACGACCGGAGGCCGAGGTGCGCGCCGGCCTGCTGCGGATCTGGCAGGTGATGGCCGGATGCGTGGCGGCGGGCTGCCGCCACACCGGCACCCTCCCCGGCGGGCTGCGGGTGCCCCGCCGTGCGGCCGGTCTGCACGCCCGGCTGGTCGGCGACACCGGCCGCTCCCGCGACCAGGTCGACCCGCTGGCGGCGCTGGACTGGGTGACGCTGTGGGCGCTGGCGGTCAACGAGGAGAACGCCGCCGGCGGCCGGGTGGTCACCGCTCCCACCAACGGGGCGGCCGGGATCATCCCCGCCGTGCTGCACTACGCGGTCCGGTTCGTGCCCGGAGTCGACGACGACGCGGTGGTCGACTTCCTGCTGGTGGCCGGGGCGCTGGGCGCGGTGTTCCAGCAGACCGCCTCGATCTCCGGGGCCGAGGTCGGCTGCCAGGGCGAGGTCGGCACCGCCTGCTCGATGGCGGCGGGCGCGCTGGCCGCGGTGCTCGGCGGCACCACCGCCCAGATCGAGAACGCCGCCGAGATCGGCCTGGAGCACCACCTCGGGCTCACCTGCGACCCGGTGGGTGGGCTGGTGCAGATCCCCTGCATCGAGCGCAACGCGGTGGCCTCGGTGAAGGCGATCACCGCCGCCCGGCTGGCCCTGCACGGCACCGGCGCGCACAAGGTCAGCCTCGACCAGGTGGTGCGGACCATGATGCAGACCGGGGCCGACATGAAGGTCAAGTACAAGGAGACTGCCCGTGGCGGCCTCGCGGTCAACATCGTCGAGTGCTGACCCGCAGGACCCGACCCGAAGGAGCAGCGTGACCGACACCACGACCGTCCCCGACCACCTGGCCACCGACCCCCGCCCGGCGCGGCTGGCGGTGCAGGTCCAGCCCCAGCACGCCGAGTACGCCGAGCTGCGCCGGCTGGCGTCCTCGTTCGAGGAGATGGGCGTCGACGTCATCCTCAACTGGGACCACTTCTTCCCGCTCAACGGCGACCCCGACGGCCTGCACTTCGAGTGCTGGACGATGCTGGCCGCCCTGGCCGAGTCGACCGAGCGGGTCGAGATCGGCCCGCTGGTCAGCTGCAACTCCTACCGCAACCCGCACCTGCTGGCCGACATGGCCCGCACCGTCGACCACATCAGCGGCGGCCGGCTGCTGTTCGGCATCGGCTCGGGCTGGGCCGAGCGCGACTACACCGAGTACGGCTACGAGTTCGGCACCGCCGGCAGCCGGCTGGACGACCTGGCCGCCGCGCTGCCCGTCATCAAGGACCGCTGGAGCCGGCTCAACCCGCCGCCCACCCGCGAGGTGCCGGTGATGGTCGGCGGCGGCGGCGAGCGCAAGACGCTGCGGATCGTCGCCGAGCACGCCACGATCTGGCACGGCTTCGGCGACGTCGAGACGCTGGTGCGCAAGAACCGGGTGCTGGACGAGTGGTGCGCGCGGGTCGGCCGCGACCCGCGCGAGATCGAGCGCTCGACCGGGGTCGCCCCCACCCCGGGCCGCGCCCCGGAGCAGGTGGCCGACTACGCCGCCGCCGCGCAGGCCCTGCACGAGATCGGCATCCGGCTGTTCACCGTCGGCTGGAACCCCGCCGAGGACCGCGACCCGGGCAAGGTCCGCGACCTCGTGTCCTGGCGCGACGAGGTGAACGGACGGCGTCCGTAATGCGAACGTCACGGATGTAACGGAACGGTCTCAGTCAGGAGGACGCTCTCTCCACCTGTTGTTCCCCACGACGTCATGTGAGACGGTGACGTCGCTCCATTCACTACGGATCGTCGGGCACGTACCTGCCCGTGAAAGGAAGGCCCCCGCATGGCCACAGTCAGTTTCAAGGACGCAACCCGGGTCTACCCCGGAGCCGACAAGTCCGCCGTCGACAAGCTCAACCTCGAGATCGGCGACGGCGAGTTCATGGTCCTGGTCGGACCGTCGGGCTGCGGGAAGTCCACCTCGCTGCGGATGCTCGCGGGGCTGGAGGAGGTCAACAACGGCTCGATCTACATCGGCGAGCGCGATGTCACCGACCTGCCGCCGAAGGACCGCGACATCGCGATGGTGTTCCAGAACTACGCGCTGTACCCGCACATGACCGTGGGCGACAACATGGGCTTCGCCCTGAAGATGCAGAACGTGCCGAAGGCCGAGCGCCAGCAGCGCGTGATGGAGGCCGCCAAGCTGCTCGGCCTGGAGGACTTCCTCAACCGCAAGCCGAAGGCCCTCTCCGGTGGTCAGCGTCAGCGCGTGGCCATGGGCCGCGCCATCGTGCGCCAGCCGCAGGTGTTCCTCATGGACGAGCCGCTGTCCAACCTGGACGCCAAGCTCCGCGTCTCCACCCGCACCCAGATCGCGGCCCTGCAGTCGCGGCTGGGCGTCACCACCGTCTACGTGACCCACGACCAGGTCGAGGCCATGACGATGGGTGACCGCGTCGCGGTGATGAAGGACGGCGTCCTGCAGCAGGTGGACAGCCCGCTGGCCCTGTACGACACCCCGGCGAACCTCTTCGTGGCCGGCTTCATCGGCTCGCCCGCGATGAACCTCATCGAGGGCAAGGTCACCGAGAGCGGCGTCCAGGTGGGCGACTACGTGGTGCCGGTCCCGCGCGAGACCCTGTCCAAGCTGTCCGGTGAGTCCACCGCGACCATCGGCATCCGGCCGGAGATCTTCAACCTCGCCGACGGCGGGGACGGCATCGGCCTGGACGTGGCCGTCGTCGAGGAGCTCGGCGCCGACGCCTACCTCTACGGCACGCTGTCCGGCTTGAGCGAGGACGAGAAGATCACCGCCCAGCAGATCGTGGCCCGGATCTCCTCGCGGCGTCCTCCGCAGCGCGGCGCCCACGTCCGGCTGGCGGTCGACCCGACCCACGTGCACGTGTTCAACCAGTCGACCGGGGAGCGCGTCTCCACCGCCGCCGGTTCCTGAGCGACACCGCACCGATCCGCAGGGCCCCGCGCAGCAGCGCGGGGCCCTGCGGCGTCCACGGGGTCGTGCGGGCACCAACGGCGGCGTCGGCTCGTTGTCGTCGGTGACCAGGAGGAGCGCCATGCACACCGCCCGCCCGCGGCCCGCCCGCCGCCACCGCCCGACCCGGCTGGGTCTGGCCGCCGCGACCGCCCTCGCCCTGGCCGGCTGCTCGGCCGGAGCCAGCCCGTCCCCCGCGCCCCCACCGGCGGGGGCCACCTCCGCCGCCTCCTCACCGGCCACGTCGACCACCACGCCGACGCCCAGCCCCACCCCGACCCCCACCCCGACCCTGCCGGAGGTGCGCTCGCCCGACACGCTGCCGGCCTACATGGCCGAGGAGCTCGACCTCGACCTCACCATCACCCGGGAGCGGCTGCAGAGCGAGACCGACGACCACGAGCGGTGGGAGGTCAGCTACCCCAGCGGCGACCTCACCATCACCGGCATCCTGCTGGTCCCCGAGGGCGAGGGGCCCTTCCCGGCCGTGGTGCTCAACCACGGCCACATCGACCGCAACCGCTACTGGAGCGGGCAGGGCGTCCCGCGCGAGCAGGAGCACCTGGTCGAGCAGGGCTTCGTCGTGCTGCACACCGACTACCGCGGTCACGCCGGCAGCGACGACACCGACGAGGTCGACCACACCCTGCGGGTCGGCTACGTGCGCGACGCCGTGAACGCCGCGATCGCGCTCGGCAACGAGGACGTCGTCGACCCCGACCGGGTGGGCATGGTCGGCCGCTCGATGGGCGGCGGGGTGACCCTGGGCGCGGCCGTCACCCACCCGGAGGTGATCGATGCCGCCGTGGTCTACGCCTCGGTCAGCTCGCTCTACCTCGACAACTTCCGTCGCTGGGAGCTGCCCGAACGCTCCGGCACCGCCCAGGAGGTGTACAAGGAGTACGGCGACCCCGAGGAGAGCCCGGAGTTCTACACCGACCTGTCCCCGAGGACCTTCTTCGACCGGATCGCCGCGGCCGACCTGCCGGTGCAGATCCACCACGGGGAGGCCGACGACACCTGCCCCGTCGAGTGGGCCCGGGCCACCGAGGCCTCGTTGGAGGAGGCCGGGGTGCGCACCGAGACCCACTACTACGCCGACGAGGGGCACACCTTCGAGGCGGAGTGGCAGACCTCGATCGAGCGCACGGTGTCCTTCCTGGAGGAGAGCTTCGAGGACTGAGCCGGGCGCAGGGTGCAGACTGGGCAGGTGCCACGTTTCCTGTCCGCCCGACCCGACTCCCGTCTGATCCCGCTGCCGTGGTCGACCCCGCTGGCGGACTGGCCGACCGAGCACCTGGTGGCCCTGCCCCGCGGCATCTCCCGGCACGTCGTCCGCTTCATCAAGGTCGGCTCGGACGTCTACGCCGCCAAGGAGGTGCTGGAGCACCTCGCGCTGCACGAGTACCGGCTGCTGCACGACCTCACCCGGCTGGCCACCCCGTCGGTGGTCCCGGTCGGCGTGGTCACCGGCCGGGTGGGGCCGGACGGGCCGCTCGACCCCGTGCTGCTCACCCAGCACCTGCAGTTCTCGCTGCCCTACCGCTCGCTGTTCGCCCCCGGCGTCCGGTCGGAGACGGTCAGCCGGCTGCTGGACGCGATGGTGGTGCTGCTGGCCCGGCTGCACCTGACCGGCTTCCTGTGGGGTGACGTGTCGCTGTCGAACTGCCTGTTCCGGCGCGACGCGGGCTCCTTCGCCGCCTACCTGGTGGACGCCGAGACCGGTGAGCTGCACGACACCCTCACCGACGGCCAGCGCGCCCACGACCTGCAGATCGCCCGGACCAACCTGTTCGGCGAGTTCAGCGACCTCGAGGCCGGCGGCCTGCTGGACGAGGCGCTGGACCCCCAGCAGCTGGTCGACACCATCGAGGCCCGCTACCGCGAGCTGTGGGACGAGCTGACCGGGGTCGAGGAGTTCGACCAGTCCGAGATGCACCGGATCGAGGGCCGGGTGCGCCGGCTCAACGCGCTCGGCTTCGACGTGGCCGAGCTCGACATCGTCACCGACCTGGACGGCTCCACGGTGCGGATCCAGCCCAAGGTGGTCGACGCCGGCCACCACTCCCGCCGGCTGCTGCGGCTGACCGGGCTGGACACCGAGGAGAACCAGGCCCGCCGCCTGCTCAACGACCTCGACACCTTCCGGGCCCGCACCGACCAGCAGGGCGCGGACGAGGCGATCGTGGCCCACCAGTGGCTGACCACGAACTTCGAGCCCGTGATCGCCGCGGTGCCGCCCGATCTGCGGGCCAAGCGGGATGCCGCCGAGATCTTCCACGAGGTGCTGGAGTACCGGTGGTACTCCTCGGAGCGGGCCGGATACGACATCGGCCTGATGGAGGCCGCGCAGGGCTACGTCGACAACGTGCTGCGCACGCTGGAGGACGAGGCGATGGCGGCCGCGCCGCTGCCCGAACGGCGGCTGGCCAACCCCTACGACCCCTCCCAGGGCTTCGCCGAGGACACCGACCAGGCCCCCTACGACCCGTGGGAGGCCGAGGCCGAGGAGGTCGACGTCCGGGCCGGCTCCTTCCTCGACATCGACGCGCTGCGCCGCTCCCGCGGCTGAAGGGCCCGTCCGGCGTTGGGAGCCGTCGGGCAGACTGGGTTCCCCGACCCCTGAGGAGGTCGCCATGGACGTCGCCACCCTGGTCGTCGTCGGTCTCGTCGTCGCCGTCGTGCTGGTGCTGCTCGTGCTGCTGCGGGTCACCGCGGTCTTCACGGTGCGGACGCAGGAGAACGTCATCGTCGAGCGCTTCGGCAAGTTCGTCCGGGTCGCCGGCCCCGGGCTGAACTTCAAGCTGCCCTTCGTCGATTCCACCACCGCCCCGATCTCGCTGCGGGTGCAGCAGCTCGAGGTCAACATCGAGTCCAAGACCCGCGACAACGTCTTCGTCACGGTGCCGGTCGCGGTGCAGTACGTCATCCCCGAGGGCAACGTCCGCGACGCCTTCTACCGCCTGTCCGACCCGACCGCGCAGATCCGCTCCTACGTCTTCGACGTCGTCCGCTCCGCGCTGTCGGGGCTCAACCTCGACGACGCCTTCGAGTCCAAGGACGACATCGCCACCTCGGTGGAGCGGACGCTGTCCAACCAGATGCGCAACTACGGCTTCGAGATCGTCAACACCCTGGTCACCGACATCTCCCCCGACCCGCGGGTGCGGGACTCGATGAACTCGATCAACGCGGCCCAGCGCGACCGGGTGGCCGCCCAGTCGCTGGCCGAGGCGGACAAGATCAAGCGGGTCACCCAGGCCGAGGCCGAGGCGGAGGCGAAGCGGCTGCAGGGCGTCGGCGTCGCCGCCCAGCGCAAGGCCATCGCCGAGGGCATCGCCGAGCAGTACGAGCTGTTGCGCCAGGTGGGCATCGAGGCCACCGCCGAGCAGCTGCTGCTGATGACCCAGTACTTCGACACCCTGCAGGACGTGGCCCGCAACGGCCGCTCCAACGTGCTCTACCTGCCCTCCAACCCGGGCGCGGTGGGCAGCATGTTCGACGAGATCCGCAACAGCCTGCTGATCTCCAAGGGCGCCGAACCCGCCCTGACCGACACCGGGGCCCCGGCCGGCGACGAGCCGTCGGCGCGGCGCGCACCCGAGCCGCCCCGCGCCCCGGCCCCGCCACCCGCCCGGCGGGCCGAGCCGGCGCCGCAGCGCTCGCTGCAGCAGGCCGCCGGCCAGACCCAGGCGCGGGTGGACCAGGTGCGTGACCTGGCCGAGCGGTTCGTCCGGCGCCGGCGGGGCTGAGCGCGTCCTCCCCCTCGACCCGCCCCCCTCGACCCGGCTCCGCTCAGCCGGCGGCCGGACGGCCGTAGCCGACGGCCTCGCGGACCACGGGCGGGGCGGCCCGGAGGAGCTCGGCGTCCGGGGCCGCGCCCAGGGCGTCGTTGACGGTGGAGAAGGCCTGGCGCAGCGCCACGTAGAGGGTGAGCCCGACGACCTGGCGCTCCTCCAGGCCGGCGTCCCGCAGCGCCTGCACGTCGTCGGCGGTGGTCCGGTTCGGGTCGCGCACCACGGCCCGGGCCCACGCCGCCAACGCGTGCTCGGCCGGGTCCTCCAGCGGCGCCCCGGAGAGCACGGCGCCCGCCACCTCCTCCCCCGCCACCTCGGCCAGGCGGTTCCCCCAGGCCAGCGAGCAGTAGGCGTCGCCCAGGGTGGCCGCCATCGCGGTGACGACCACCCCCTTGCGGCGCAGGTCCAGCCCGGCCAGCTCGGCGGCCAGCACGGTGAGCTCGGTCCAGCGGCGGTGGGCCTCCGGGACGTGCGCCCACAGCCGGGTCAGGTTCATCACGTAGCCGACGTCGGCCACGTCGTCGTCGAACATCTGCTGCGCGGCCTCCGACGGTGGCGCCCCGTCGAGGAAGCCGGTGCGGTGCTGGTCAGCGGCCATCGCGGGTCCCTCCTGCCACCAGCATGGCACCGGCTCAGCGCGGTGGCATCCGCAGGGCTCCGTCGAGGCGGACCACCTCGCCGTTGAGCAACGGGTTGGCCACCAGGTGCTCGACCAGCGCGGCGTACTCCTCCGGACGTCCGAGCCGGGAGGGGTGCGGCACCAGCGCCTCCAGCGAGGAGCGGACCTCCTCGCCCAGCCCGGCCATCATCGGGGTCTCCATCACCCCCGGTGCCACCGTCATCACGCGGATCGCGGCGGAGGCGAGGTCGCGGGCCGCGGTCAGGGTGAGCGCGGCCACGCCACCCTTGGAGCTGGCGTAGGCGGCCTGGCCGACCTGCCCGTCGTAGGCGGCGACGCTGGCCGTCATGACCACCAGCCCGCGGTCGCCGTCGGTGGGCTCGTTCCCGCTCATCGCCTCGGCGGCCAGCCGGAGCACGTTGAAGGTGCCGAGCAGGTTGACCTCGACCACGGTGCGGAAGTGCTCCAGGCTGTGCACCCCCTTGCGGCTGAGGATCCGTCCCGGTGTGGCGACCCCGGCGCAGCTCACCGCCACCCGCAGCGCCCCGAGCGCACTCGCCTGCTCGACCGCCGCCCGCACCTGGTCCTCCTCACGCACGTCGGCGGGGGCGAACACAGCCCGCGCACCCAGCTCGGCAGCCACCTCGGCCCCGGCCGAGGTGGGCAGGTCGACCAGCACCACACCGGCACCGGAGGCGGCCAGGACGCGGGCGGTGGCCCGTCCCAGGCCTGAGCCGCCACCGGTGACGAGGACGGCGTCGGACGCGGACAGCTGCATGTCCCGACCCTAGCCAGCACGCACCGACGGTGGTGGGATGGGGCGCACGCCGCCACCCCTCGGAGGTCCCCTCGTGCCGATCAGCCGCCGACTGCTGCTCACCGCCGCCCCCGCCGCCGGGCTGCTCACCGTCGCCTGCCCGTGGCCGGCCCGCGCCGACACCGGCGAGGACGACCTGAGCCGCGTGCTGGCCAACACCGTCGCCTCGCTGGCCGGCACCGAGGCAAGCAACGCGCACCCGGCCGTCCAGCCGTGGCTGGCCCGCCAGGAGGCGACGGCCCGCAACCGGTTGGCCGCGATGGACGCCGCCGGGCCCGGCGAGCTGTTCGCCGGCGTCCCGCTGGGCAGCGACGACGCGCTGCTGGCGCGCACGGCCGGCTACCTGCTCGACATCGCCCGGGCCACCCGGCTCGCCGGAGGCCGCTCCGGGCTCGCCGACGACGTCGCCGTCCAGGACCGCGTGCTGCAGGCCGTCGCCTGGTTGCACACCCACCACCTCGCCGACCAGTCGAAGGGCTACTACGGCAACTGGTTCAACTGGGAGATCGGCGTGCCGGGCTCGCTCACCCGGACGCTGGTGCTGCTCTCGCACCGGCTGCCCGAGCACCCCGGTCTGCTGACCGCGCTGCTGCCCACGCTGGACGCCTACCTCCGCCATGGGAAGGACGGCGACGTCGACCTGGACTCGCGGTTCCACACCGGGGCCAACCTGGCCGACATCACCACCAACCGCATCCTGCAGGGGGCGCTCACCGGGGACACCCAACGGGTCAGCGCCGCGATCGGCGACCAGCTGACCGTGTACGCCACCATCGACCCCTACCACCTGAGGCACGGGGTGACCGACGGCCACTACGCCGACGGCTCCTTCATCCAGCACCACTCGGTGGCCTACACCGGCTCCTACGGCAAGGCGCTGCTGGCCCGCGTGGTGCAGACGACCGCCCTGCTGCGCGGCACCTCCTGGGCCTCCGGGGCGGAGCTGGTGGAGGTGGTCCAGCAGTGGGTCCGCGACGGCTTCGCACCCGTCGTGTTCGAGGGCTGGATGATGGAGGCGGTCAAGGGGCGCGCGGTCTCACGGACCACCACCGGCTACACCGACGTGGCCGCGGTGGTCGAGGCCGTGGTCGACCTGGCCGAGCTGAGCGAGGGGGCCGAGGCCGAGCGCCTGCGCAGCTGGGTGGCCTACCTGAGCGAGGCCGCCGGCCCGGCGATCGACCCGCAGGGCTTCGGCTCGCCGCTGAGCATCGCCCGGCACGCCGACCTGCTGGCCGACCCGGCGGTGCGGCCGGCCGACCTGGTGCCCACCACCTCCCACAGCGCCTTCGCCGCCATGGAGCGCAACGTGCACCGCCGTCCCGGCTGGGCCTTCACGCTGTCGCGCAGCTCGGAGCGGATCAGCAAGTACGAGTACATGAACGGGGAGAACCTGCTGCCCTGGTTCCAGGGTGAGGGCGCCCACCACCTCTACCTCTCCGGCCAGGACCAGAGCCGCGTCTTCGGGGTCGACCACCTCGTCACCGTCGACCCGGCGCAGCTGCCCGGGGTCCTCGCCCCGGTCGAGCAGCGGCGCAGCGTCCCCGACCTCTACGGCACCCGGTGGTACGAGGACCCCGACCACCCGCTGGGGTTCACCTCCTCCTCGGAGTCGCAGAACACCTACGTCTACTTCCCGGTCGGCACCTCCGCCCACTCCGGCGGCGCCCGGCTGGGCGCCTACGGCACGGCGTCGATGGTCCTCTCCGACGACGTGGCCCACCGCGATGCCGAACGGGGTGTGCTCCCGCCCGAGCTGGTCACCTGGGCCAACGCCCGCGCCACCCGCTCCTGGTTCATGCTGGACGAGGAGGTCGTGCTGCTCGTCGCCGGCGTCTCCGACCCGGCCGGACGCGACGTGCTGGTCACCCTGGACCGTCGCAGCACCGCCAGTGCCGCCGTCACGGTGACCGGACGGCTCCGCGACGGCAGCCCGTGGACCGGTCCGGGCCGGGCCGACCTGGCCTGGGTGCTGTGGCAGGACGAGACCGACCGGGTGTCGGTCGGCCACGTGCTGCTGGACACCCCGGAGGTCGAGGTCACGCTCGAGCAGGTGCGGGCCAGCCGGCGGGCGGTCCGGCTGTCGAACCCGGCCACCACCGCCACCCGCACGGTGTTCGGCGTCGAGGTCGGGCAGCCGGCCGGCGCCGAACCGCTCGCGCTGGCGTGGGCCCTGGTGCCGGGGGCGGACGCCGCGGCGCTCGACGCCTACGCGGGCGGGCCCGGGACGTCCGGCGGCGCGCTGCGGGTGCTGGCCAACACGACCTCGCTGCAGGCGGTCCAGCACACCGGCACGGGGCTGACCGCGGTGAACACCTTCGGTACCGGGCTCCAGCAGGCCGGCGGCGTCCGCGTGGACGGTCCGGCCTCGGTGCTGGTGCGCCGCAGCGGCGCGGAGACGGTCGTGGCCGTGGCCGACCCCACCACCACCCGCGACCGGGTCGAGCTGGTGCTGGAGGGGTCGCTGCGGCTGGTCCGCTCCGACCGCCGGGTGCGGGCCACCCCGGTCGACGGCGGCACCCGGCTCACCGTGGACGTCCACCAGCACCACGGCCGCAGCGTCACCGCCACCCTGCGGCCGCGCTGAAGCACCACCTGGGGTCAGGAGGAGCGCTGCCGGGGCCGGGAGCTGCGCCGGAGCAGGTGCCGGGCCACCACCAGGCGCTGGATCTGGTTGGTGCCCTCGAAGATCTGGGCCACCTTCGCCTCGCGCATGTAGCGCTCCAGCGGGAAGTCGCGGGTGTAGCCGTAGCCGCCGAGCACCTGCACGGCGTCGGTGGTGACCTTCATCGCCGCGTCCGTGCAGTGCAGCTTGGCCACCGCCGCGTCGCGGCTGAAGGGGCGTCCGGCGTCGCGTTTGCGGGCCGCCAACAGGTAGGTGGCGCGGGCGGTGTCGACGGCCGTGGCCATGTCGGCGAGCAGGAACTGCATGCCCTGGAAGGAGGCGACCGGCCGGCCGAACTGCTCACGCTGCTCGGCGTAGGCCACGCAGGTGTCCAGCGCCGCCTGGGCGAGCCCCGTGGCGCAGGCGGCGATGCCGAGCCGGCCGGAGTCCAGCGACTCCAGCGCGATCCGGATGCCCTCGCCCTCCGCACCGATCCGGCGGTCGGCGGCGACCCGCACCCCGTCGAGGTGGACGGCGGTGGTCGGTGAGGCGGTCATCCCCATCTTGCGCTCGCGGCCGCCGGTGCTGATGCCCTCGGCGCCGGCCGGCACCAGGAACGCCGAGACGCCGCGGTGCCCGGGACTGGTCCGGGCGAAGAGGGTGTAGTAGTCGGCGACGTCGCCGTGGGTGATCCAGCTCTTGGAGCCGTCGAGGACGTAGTCGTCGCCGTCGCGGACCGCCCGGGTGCGCACCGCGCTGACGTCGGAGCCGGCCTGGACCTCCGACAGCGCGTACGCGCCGAGCAGCCCGCCGCCGATCAGGTCGGGCAGCAGCCGCTCGCGCTGCTCCTCGGTGCCCTCGGTGGCCAGCGCCAGGCAGGTCATCCCCTGCACCGACACGCTCACCCCGACGGTGAACCAGGCGGCCGCGATCTCCTCCAGCACCTGCAGGTACACCTCGTAGGGCTGCTCCAGCCCGCCCCAGCGCTCCTCGTGGGGCAGCGCGAAGACCCCCATCTCGCCCAGCTGGGCGACCAGCTCACGGGGGAACTCCCCGACCTCCTCGGCCTTGGCGGCCCGCGGCGCGAGCTCCGCACGGGCGAAGCCGGCGACCTCGGCGACGATGTCGGCGGCCTCCTCAGTGGGCAGCAGACGGTCGACGGGCATGGTTCCTCCGGGCTCTGGACGCTCGACGTCGAGCGGTACGGACGAGCGTACTGTAGTACCGCTTCGAGTGTGCCGACCTCGGGAGACGCCGTGAACCCGCTGCGCCCGCTGACCCGGCGCCAGTCCCAGCTGGAGACCGCGCTGCTGGAGCTGGTGCTGGCCGAGGGCTTCGCCCACCTCACCCTCGACGACCTGGCCGTGCGGCTGGGCTGCTCCAAGCGCACCCTGTACGCGCTCGCCCCGAGCAAGGAGCAGCTGGTCACCCGCATCGTGCGGCTCTTCTTCCGCACCGCCGCCGAGCAGGTGGAGCAGACCACCCGGCGCACCCGCTCGCCGGCCCGCCGGCTGACCCGCTACCTGGAGGAGGTGGCGACGGCGCTGTCCCCGGCGAGCCGGCGGTTCCTGGCCGACGTCAGCGCGTTCACCCCGGCGGCCGAGATCTACGAGCTCAACACCCAGCTCGCCACCAAGCGCGTCCGCGAGCTGGTGGCCGAGGGCATCGCGGCCCGGGAGTTCCGTGACGTGCACGCCCTGTTCGTCGCCGAGGTGGTGGCCGCCACCATGCGCCGGATCGGCAGCGGGGAGCTGCAGCGGGCCACCGGGCTCACCGACGCCGAGGCCTACCGCCACCTGGCCGACGTCGCCGTCGCCGCGCTGCGCCGCTGAGGTGGGCCGCGTCGGGTGCCGCCCAGTAGGCTGCGCGGGTGAGTCTCCGCCTCTACGACACCGCCACCGCCGAGATCCGTGACTTCGTGCCCCTGCGCGAGGGCCAGGTGTCGATCTACCACTGCGGGCTCACCGTGCAGGCCTCGCCGCACCTGGGCCACATCCGCAAGGAGGTGGTCTTCGATGTGCTGCGGCGCTGGCTCGGCTGGCACGGCTACGACGTCACGGTGATCGCCAACGTCACCGACATCGACGACAAGATCCTCACCAAGTCCGCCGCCGCCGGGGTGCCCTGGTTCGCCCACGCCTACCGCTTCGAGCGCGAGCTGCACGACGCCTACGCCGCGCTCGGCTGCCTGCCGCCCACCTACGAGCCGCGGGCCACCGGACACGTGCCGGAGATGGTCGAGCTCATCGAGGTGCTGCTGGAGCGCGGGCACGCCTACGTCGCCGAGGACGGCTCGGGCGACGTCTACTTCGACGTCCGCTCCTGGCCCTCCTACGGCGAGCTGTCCGGGCAGCGGGTGGAGGACATGGAGCCGGCGGCCGACGCCGACCCGCGGGGCAAGCGCGACCCCCGCGACTTCGCGCTGTGGAAGGGCCACAAGCCCTCCGAGCCGCTGACCGCGTCCTGGCCGACGCCGTGGGGACGCGGACGTCCCGGCTGGCACCTGGAGTGCTCGGCGATGGCCGGCAAGTACCTAGGCGACGAGTTCGACATCCACGGCGGCGGGCTGGACCTGCGCTTCCCCCACCACGAGAACGAGCTGGCCCAGTCCCGCGCCGCCGGGCGCCCTTTCGCCCGCTGGTGGATGCACAACGCCTGGGTGACCGCGGCCGGAGAGAAGATGAGCAAGTCGCTGGGCAACGGGGCGCTGGTCTCGGAGGTGACGAAGAGCTACCCGCCGCGGGCGGTCCGCTTCTACCTCGCCGGGCCACACTACCGCTCCCAGATCGAGTTCTCCGACACCTCGCTCGCCGAGGCCTCGGCCGCCCTGGCGCGGATCGACACCTTCGTCGACCGGGCCACCAAGGCGGTCGGTGACGCGACGGCCGAGCTGCCGGAGGCGTTCGTGACCGCGATGGACGACGACCTGGGCACCCCAGGTGCGCTGGCCGTCCTCTACGGCGCGGTCCGGGAGGGCCACACCGCCCTGGACGCCGGCGAGACCGCGCAGGCGCGGGCCCGCCTCGGCGCGGTGCTGGCGATGCTGGACGTCCTCGGGCTGCGGGCCGACGACCCGGTCTGGGGCGACACCTCCTCCGACCTCACCCCGGTGGTGGACGCGCTGGTGTCCTCGCTGCTGGAGCAGCGGGCCCGGGCCCGCGAGGCCCGCGACTTCGCCACCGCCGACGCCGTCCGCGACTCCCTGGCCGCGGCCGGGATCGCGATCACCGACACCCCCAGCGGCCCGGAGTGGTCGCTCGCTGCGAAGGAGCGCCCCTGATGCCCGGGAACAGCCAACGCCGGAACGCCGGCTCGAGAGGTCGCAGCACCGCGGTCGGCAGCGGCGGCAAGGGTCGGCGCACGCTGCGCGGCAAGGGCCCGACGCCGAAGGCCGAGGACCGCCCCTACCACAAGGCGTACAAGGCCAAGCAGGAGGCGCAGCGGCGGGGGGCCGGACGTCCGGCCAAGCCGGCCGCGCGGACCGGGCGCCCCGGCGCGGGCGCGGAGTGGGTGGCCGGGCGCAACCCGGTCCTGGAGGCGTTGCAGGCCGGCATCCCGGTCAAGACCGCCTACGTGGCCGAGGGCGCGGAGCGCGACGACCGGCTCCGCGACATCCTCAAGATCACCGCCGACCGCGGCCTGCCCATGCTGCAGGTCACCCGCGCCGAGCTGGACCGCCACACCGGCGGCGCGGTGCACCAGGGGGTGGCGCTGCAGCTGCCCGAGTTCGCCTACGCCCACCCCGACGACCTGCTGGCCACCGCGCTCGACCAGGGCCCGTCGGCCCTCGTGGTGGCGCTGGACCAGGTGACCGACCCGCGCAACCTCGGCGCGGTGGTCCGCTCGGCCGCGGCCTTCGGCGCCACCGGCGTGCTGATCCCCGAACGCCGCGCGGCCGGGATGACCGCCGCGGCCTGGAAGACCTCCGCCGGCGCCGCGGCGCGGATCCCGATCGCCCGGGCCACCAACCTCAACCGCAGCCTCAAGGCCTTCGCCGACGCCGGCTTCACCCTGGCCGGTCTGGACGGGGAGGCCGACACCGACATCGCCGAGCTCCCGGGGGCGTCGGAGCCACTGGTGCTGGTGGTCGGCAGCGAGGGCGAGGGCCTGTCGCGCCTGGCCCGCCAGACCTGCGACGTCCTGGTCTCGATCCCCGCCCCGGGGGTGGAGTCGCTCAACGCCGGCGTCGCCGCCGGGATCGCGCTGTACGAGATCTCCCGCCAGCGGGCCTGACCGCCAGAACCTGTTCATAGCGTCCCGACGGGCCGGTATCGGCGCCGATCGGACGCCATCGACAGGTTCCGGCGTGAGCATCTGCCCTGTGCACAACTCCGGGCACGGTGGTCGGCCCGTGCTGGCATGGATCCGTGCGGGTCCCCGACGTCGTCAAGGCCGGCACCCTCCTCGGGATGGGTCTGCCCCGGCGTGAGCTGGAGGCCCTGGTGGCCGGTGGTGCCTACCGCCGGATCGGTGGCGGCTGGCTCGTCTCCGGCGCGGCCTCGTCCGATGTCGTCAGCGCGCTGACCCGCGGCACGCGACTGACCTGCCTCAGCGCCGCGAAGGCGGTCGGGCTGTGGACGCCGCCCTTCGAGGGTGTGCACGTCTACGTCCGGCGGGGGTGCGACACGCCTCCTCCGTACCGGGGGCACCGGCCAGAACCGCGCTGCTGGCCCGACCGCAGCCCGATCGCCCCGGTACCGCTGCTGCTGCAGCACTCGCTGCGGTGCGCCGGGACGGAGACGGCCGCGATCCTGCTCGAGTCGGCGTGGAACCTCGGCATCCTCGACGCCGCGGGGGTGGCCGATGTCGTCGGCCGTCTGCCGTCCAAGCCCCGGACGTCGCTCTCACGTCTCCGCGGGGACGCCCAGTCCGGGACGGAGACCCGGGTGCGGCGGTGGTTGGAGAGCCGGCGCGTCCGGGTGCGGGCGCAGGTGACGATCCGGGGCGTGGGTCGGGTCGACCTGCTCGTGGGCGACCGGTGGGTGGTCGAGTGCGACAGCGTCGCCCACCACACCGGCGTCGAGAGCTACGCCAGGGACCGGCGCCGGGACCTCGAGCTGCAACGCCTCGGCTACGTGGTGACCCGGCTCTCCTGGGAGCAGGTCTTCCTGGAGTGGGAGGCCACCCGGCAGGCGCTCACGGAGATCCTGCGGCGGGGCGAGCACCGCCGGAAAGTGCTCATGGCGTCCGATCAGGTCCGCTACGGGCTCGAAGGGACGCCATGAACAGGTTCCGGCGGCGTCAGAGGCGGGCCAGCCGCTCGGCGGCCTCGGCCAGCACCTCCGGGCGCTTGCAGAAGGCGAAGCGGACCAGGGTGCGGGCGGAGTCGGGGTCGGCGTGGAAGACCTGGCTCGGGACGGCCACCACGCCGGCCCGCTCGGGCAGCGAGCGGCAGAACGCGATCCCGTCGCTCTCCCCGATCGAGGCGATGTCGACGTTGACGAAGTAGGTGCCCTCGGCGCCCAGCGTCTGCAGGCCCGCCGCGTGCAGACCCTGGACCAGCAGGTCGCGGCCAGCCTGCAGCCGGTCCCGGATCGCCTGCAACCGCGCCGGCGGCAGCCCGAGCCCCACCGCCACCGCCGGCTGGAACGGCGCGCCGCCGGAGAAGGTGGTGAACTGCTTGACCGTGTTGACCGCCCGCACCAGCGGCGCCGGTGCGCACACCCAGCCGATCTTCCAGCCGGTGACGGAGAAGGTCTTGCCGGCCGAGGAGACCTGCACGGTCCGCTCCCGCATGCCGGGGAAGCCGGCCAGCGGCAGGTGGGGCCGACCGTCGAAGGTGAGGTGCTCGTACACCTCGTCACAGACCACCCACAGGTCGTGCTCGACGGCCACCTCGGCCAGCGCCCGCAGCTCCTCCTCGGTGAGCACCCGCCCGGTGGGGTTGTGCGGGGAGTTGACCAGCAGCACCCGGGTCCGACCGGTCACCGCCGCCCGCAGTGCCGCGACGTCTAGGGCGAAGTCCGGAGCGCGCAGCGTCACCGGCCGCAGCACGGCGTGGGCCATCGCCACCGCCGCGGCGTAGGAGTCGTAGGTCGGGTCGAGGGCGACCACCTCGTCGCCCGGGTCGCACAGCGCGAGCAGGCTCGCCGCCACCGCCTCGGTGGCCCCGGTCGTGACGAGCACCTCGGTCGCGGGGTCGTAGCGCAGCCCGTACCAGGCCTCCTGGTGGGCGCAGACCGCCTCCCGCAGCACCGTGTGGCCCAGCGCCGGCGGGTACTGGTTGACGCCGTCGCGCACGGCCCGGGCGGCGGTCTCGAGCACCTCCTCCGGCCCGTCGGTGTCGGGGAAGCCCTGACCGAGGTTGATCGCCCCGGTCGCGGTCGCGAGCTGCGTCATCTCGGCGAACACCGTCGACCGGAAGGCCCGCATCCGCTCCACCAGTGGCTCAGTCACCCGGTCACGCTCTCACACCCGCCGCCCGCCCGGCCCGACCGGGCACCGACCCGACCTAGGCTCGGGACGTGTCCGCACCCTGGCTGCCGCAGACCCCCGGTCTGCTGCGGCTGCCCTCGGAGGGCGCCGTCGCCTGGGTCCGGGAGCGCTGGGACCGCCGCGCGTTCGAGACGCCCTGGCAGGCGCGGCTGGTCCGGCGCACCGCTCCCCTACCACCCCCACACACCGCAGGCCTGGATCCCGGGGTGGCTTGGGTCGCGGGCACACCCCGGTACGGTGGCTCCAATCGATCGAGCTGATCACGATGTCGTGACCCGCCGGGCGAGGCTGCCGGGGGGCGCACGGGAAGGTGCGAGATGGCAGGACGAAGAAGGAGCCCCGGGCTCTCCCGCCGGAGCCTGATCAGAGCCGTCGGCGGGACCCTGGTGGCGGTCCCCTGGCTGGCCGCGTGCGGCTCGGCCCCCGACCCGAACACGGTGCGCATCCAGTACCAGCAGTTCGGCTCCGGGACGGTGATGCGCGACTACCTGCTGCGGGTGGTGCAGCAGCTGAGCAGCCAGCGTCCCGACATCACCATCGAGCTGGTGCCGCTGGTGGCGGCCGAGGCGGACTACTTCACCAAGAACGAGCTGATGATGTCCTCGCCGAACGTCACCCCCGACCTGGTCTACGAGGACACCTTCATCCTCAAGTCCGACGTGGCCGCGGGCTACCTGCGTCCGATCGACGAGCTGGTCCGCGACTGGCCGGTCTGGGACGAGCTGACCGCACCGTCGCAGCGGGCCGTCACCTACACCGACGGCAAGGTGTACGCCGTCCCGACCCACACCGACACCCGTGCGCTGTGGTACCACACCGGCGTCTTCGAGGCCGCCGGCATCGAGCAGCCCTGGCAGCCCGGCAGCTGGGAGGACCTGCTGGCGGCGGCCCGCCAGATCAAGGAGCGGGTGCCCGACGTCGTCCCGCTCAACATCTTCTCCGGTGAGCCGCAGGGCGAGAAGGCCAGCATGCAGGGCTTCGAGATGCTGCTCTACGGCACCCAGACCACCCTGTTCGACGAGGCCAGCCAGAAGTGGGTGGTCGGCGGGCAGGGATTCGTGGACGCCCTGCAGCTGATCCAGACCGTCTACACCGAGGGGCTGGCGCCCAGCCTGGGCGACGCGCTCAACCCCAACATCGGCGACACCATCTACAACAGCTGGCTCCCCGAGGGCCGGCTGGGGATCAACCTCGACGGCAGCTGGATCAGCCAGAACTGGGGCGCCGGCGCGGCCGGGGAGTGGCCGGAGTGGTGGCCGACCCTGCAGCTGGCCACCATGCCCACCCAGCACGGCGAGCCCAACCCGTGGGCGCCCGGCGAGGTCGACTTCGTCACCCTGGCCGGCGGCTGGTCCTGGGCCTTCCCGGCGCTGTCGACCAAGACCGACCTGGCCTGGGAGGTGCTGCAGCAGATGATGACCACCGAGAACGCGCTGTCGATGGCGCTGGCCGACAACCAGGTGACGATCCGCGCCGACGTCCGCGCCGAGCCCGACTACCAGGGCTACTCCCCCACCATCGACTTCTTCACCGACCTGGGTGAGAACGCCATCTACCGTCCGGCGGTGGCGGCCTACCCCGAGGTGTCGGCCCGGATCCAGGCGGCCATGGGCCAGGTGATGACCGGTGGCACCACCCCGGAGGAGGCCGCGGCCACGTACGACGCCGCCGTCACCGACCTCGTCGGCCCCGACCAGGTGGTGGAGGCGACCGCATGACGACCACCACCGCACCTCCCTCCTCCGCCGCGGCCGAGCGCCGCCCACCCCGCAGCCGCACCGTGGCCCGCGGGCTGCCGCTGGTGCCGGCGGTCGTGCTGCTGCTGGTGTTCATGGCCGGCCCGGTCGTCTACAGCGTCTACCTGGCCTTCACCAACGAGGCCCTGCGCGGTGAGGGAGCGGCGGTCACCTCGCTGGTCGGGCTGGACAACTTCGCCACCGCGCTGGCCGACCCCGCGTTCTGGAACTCCGTCCTCCTCACGCTGGTGTTCACCCTCATCTCGGCGGTGATCGGACAGAACCTGCTCGGGATGGCGCTGGCCCTGCTGATGCGGCAGTCGACCAAGGTGGTCCGCGCGATCACCGGCGCGGTGGTGATCGCCGCCTGGATCCTGCCCGAGGTGGTGGCGGGCTACCTGTGGGTGACCTTCCTCGCCGAGGACGGCTCGCTCAACGCGCTGCTCACCGGGATCGGGCTGCCCGCCCAGGACTGGCTGGTGAGCGTCCCGATCTGGGCCGTCGCCTTCGCCAACATCTGGCGCGGCACCGCGTTCACCATGTTGATCTACACCGCGGCGCTGGCCGGCATCTCCCCGGAGATCCGCGAGTCGGCCGAGATGGACGGCGCCGGGCCGGTGCGCCGGTTCACCACGATCACCCTGCCGCTGCTGCGGCAGTCGATCGCCACCAACCTGATGCTGATCACGCTGCAGACCCTGTCGGTGTTCGGGCTGATCTGGATCATGACCGCGGGCGGCCCGGCCGACGCCAGCCAGACCCTGCCGCTCTACATGTACGAGCAGGCGTTCAGCTACGGCCAGCTCGGCTACGGCACCGCGATCGCCCTGATGCTGCTGCTGATCGGCGCGCTGGCCTCGCTGGCCTACCTGCGTCTGCTGCCCAAGGAGGACAAGCAGTGACCGCCACCGACACCGCACCACACCCCGTCGCGGCCCCCGACACCCCGACCCCGGCCCGCCGGGGCGGTGGGAAGACCCGGCGGGCCCTCGGCGTCCGCACCGCCTCCGACCTGGCACTGCTGGTGGTGACGGTCTTCTTCTGCATCCCGCTGCTGTGGGTGGTGCTGGCCTCCTTCGACGCCCAGGCCTCCCTGTCGGTGGCCTGGCCCGCCGAGCCGGGGCTGGCCAACTACGCCGCGATCTGGAACGCCGAGACGCTGTTCCGTCCGCTGCTCAACTCGGTGGTGCTCTGCGGCGGGGCGACGCTGGTCACCGTCGCCACCGCCGCGCTCGCGGCCTACCCGCTCTCGCGCTACCGCTCCCGGGCCAAGCGGCCGTTCCTGCTGACGATCATCTTCGCCACCGGGTTGCCGATCACCGCGATCATGATCCCGGTGTACGCGCTGTTCGTGCAGGTCAACCTGGTCGACTCGATGGGTGGGGCGATCCTCTTCCTGGCCGCCTCCTCGCTGCCCTACTCGATCTTCCTGATGAAGAACTTCATGGACGACGTGCCGATCCAGATCGAGGAGAGCGCCTGGACCGAGGGCGCGGGGATGCTGCGCACGCTGTGGTCGATCGTGCTGCCACTGATGCGTCCGGCGACCGCGGTGGTGACGATCTTCACCTTCGTCAGCATGTGGGGGAACTTCTTCGTCCCGTTCATGCTGCTGCTCTCCCCGGACAAGCTGCCGGCGGCCGTCACGCTGTACACCTTCTCCTCCCAGTACGGGCAGGTCGCCTACGGCCAGCTGGCGGCGTTCTCGATCTTCTACTCGCTGCCGGTGATCGTGCTCTACCTGCTGCTGGGACGCCGGCTGGGTGCCGGATTCGCCGCCAGCGGCGGGCTCAAGGCCTGAGCCGAGCAGGAAACGGGACGAAGGTGTCGATCCGCGCCGTCCCCGCCCGTCATGGTGGTGGACGGCGCGATCGCGCCGTCACCCCGACGGAAGGCCGAGCATGACCGAGCAGAGCTCCAGCACGCAGCGCTTCGTGGTCCTCATCACCTACACCCAGGGCGATGAGGACGCCTACACCCCGGAGGTGCATCAGCGCTACGTCGAGGGCCACCGTGCCTTCGAGCAGTACGTCAGCACGCACGGGCGGGTGCTGTCCTCGGCTGCGCTGGCCGATGCCGACCGGGCCACCACCGTGCGCCGCCGCGAGAGCGGGGTCGTCACCACCGAGGGGCCCTTCGCCGAGACGGTGGAGATGATCGGCGGCTACTACGACGTCGAGCTGCCCGACCTGGACGCGGCGGTCGAGGCCTGCGCGCTGCTGCCCGAGGAGTACACCCTGGAGATCCGGCCGACGGTCCGCATCTCGATGTGAGCAGCGCGCCCGGGCGACCGCCGCCGCCTCAGGGCAGCGACAGCAGCGCGCCTCGGCAGAGGCGTAGCCAGCGGTGGCCGTAGCCGGCCAGCGCCATCTCGAGCTCTTCGCCCTCGGGCGAGACCACCTCGTGGCTGAGCAGGTCGATGATGCGGTGCTCGTCCTCGGTGCCGCCCAGCCGCACCGGCACGGTGACCGGGTCGGCCGACAGGTTGTGCACGGCGAGGACGGACGAGTCGTCGAGGTCGCAGCGGTGCACCAGCACCGCCGGGTGCTCGGTCGGCACCACCTCCAGCGTCCCCCAGCCCAGCTCGGGGCAGCTGCGCCGCACCGAGATCAGCGCCTTGACGAAGGAGAGCAGCGAGTCCGGGTCGTGCAGCTGGGCGGCGGCGTTGACGAACCGCGGGCCGTAGCCGTCGGCGACGACCGCCTGCACCAGCTGCTCGGCCGGTGCGGTGGAGAACCCGCCGTTGGCGCCGTCGGACCACTGCATCGGGGTACGCACCGCCATCCGCCCGTGCGCGGCCAGGTCCTCCCCCATGCCGATCTCCTCGCCGTAGAAGAGCGTCGGGGTGCCGGGCAGGGAGAACATCAGGCTGTAGGCCAGCCGCACCCGGCGCGGGTCGCCGTCCAGCATCGGCGGCAGCCGGCGCTTCAGCCCGCGACCGTAGACCTGCATCTCCGGCTCGGGGCCGAAGGCGGCGAAGACCTCCTGCCGCTCCTCCTCGGTGAGCTTGTCGAGGGTGAGCTCGTCGTGGTTGCGCAGGAACGTGGCCCACTGGCAGCCCGGCGGCAGCGCGGGACGGGCGGTGAGCGCCTCCACCAGCGGGCCGGCATCGGCCCGGGCCAGCGCGAGGTAGGTGCGCTGCATGGTGATGAAGTCGAACATCATCTGCAGCTCGTCGCCGGCCTCGCCGCCGAAGTACTCCCGCTGCTGCTCGTGCGGCAGGTTCACCTCGCCGAGCAGCACCGCGTCGCCCTTGCGCCGGCCGAGGAAGGCCCGCATGGTGCGCAGCACCTCGTGCGGGTCGCCGGTGGGGTGCCCGGTGGTCTCGATGTCCTCGACGAAGAACGGCACCGCGTCCACCCGGAACCCGTCGATGCCGAGCTCCAGCCAGAAGCCGATGGTGCGCAGCAGCTCGTCCACCACGGCCGGGTTGGCCACGTTGAGGTCGGGCTGGTGGGCGTAGAAGTGGTGCAGGTACCAGTGCCCGCTCTGCTCGTCGCGCGTCCAGATCGACTCCTCGGCGTCGGGGAAGACGACCTGCTTGGCGGTGTCCGGCGGCTCGGTGTCGCGCCACACGTAGTAGTCGCGGAACGGGCTGTCGGGTCCCCGTCGGGCCGAGACGAACCAGGGGTGCTGGTCGGAGGTGTGGTTGATCAGCAGGTCGACGACCACCCGGATGCCGCGGTCGTGGGCGGTCCGGACCACCTCGACCAGCCGGCCGTAGTCGCCCAGCCGGCGGTCGACGCCGTAGAAGTCGGTGACGTCGTAGCCGTCGTCGCGGTCGGGGCTGGGGTAGATCGGCATCAGCCACAGGCAGGTGATGCCGAGCTCGGCCAGGTAGTCGATCCGCTGCGCCAGCCCCTGCAGGTCGCCGATCCCGTCGCCGTCGGCGTCGAGGAACGTCTCGACGTCGAGGCAGTAGATGATCGCGCTCTTCCACCACTGGTCGGAGGTGTCGGTGATCCGCATGCTCAGCCCTCCCCGGTCGTGGTCAGCTGGGGCAGCACGCGCTCGCCGAACACATCGAGGAAGCGCTCCTGGCTCTGCCCGACGTGGTGCAGGTAGATGTCGTCGAAGCCCAGCTCGGCGTACTCCCCCAGCCACTGCACGTGCTGGTCGGTGGAGGCCGAGACCCGCACCACCTCCCGCACCGAGCCGGCGCCGACGTGCTCGGCCATCGTGTCGAAGGCGGCCGGGGTCTCGGTGTCCCAGTTGACGGGCTCGGTGAAGACGTTGGTGCGCCACTGCTCCACGGCCAACCGCTCGGCCTCCTCCTCGGTCCCGGCCCACGACAGGTGGACCTGCAGCGAGGTGCGCCCGCGCCCGCCCGCCTCGCGGTAGCGCTCCAGCAGTGTCCGCAGCGTCTCGACCGGCTGGTTGAGGGTGATCATCCCCTCGGCCCAGCGGGCGACGCGGGTGGCGGACTCGGCCGAGACGACGGGCGCGACGAGCAGCGGCGTCGGCTCGGCCCGCTCCCACACCCGGGCCCGGTCGACGGTGACCAGGCCGTCGGCGCTGACCTCCTCCCCGGCGAGCAGCCGGCGGATGATGTCCACGCACTCGTCACGACGCCGGTCGCGGACGTCCTTGGCGGGCCAGCGCTGCCCGGTGACGTGCTCGTTGGCGGCCTGGCCGCTGCCGAGGGCGACCCAGAACCGTCCGGGGAACATCTGACCCAGGGTGGCGACCTTCTGCGCCACCACCGCCGGGTGGTACCGGACGCCGGGGGCGCAGACGGTGCCGAAGGTGAGCCCCGTGGTGGCGAGCGCGGCACCCAGCCAGGACCAGGCATAGCCGGAGTGCCCCTGCCGCTCGCTCCACGGCGCCAGGTGGTCGGAGCACATCGCCATCTGGAAGCCGGCGTGTTCGGCGTGCTGGACGTCGGCCAGCAGCTGGC
The DNA here is from genome assembly GCF_003327535.1 of Desertihabitans brevis. Taxonomy (NCBI): domain Bacteria; kingdom Bacillati; phylum Actinomycetota; class Actinomycetes; order Propionibacteriales; family Propionibacteriaceae; genus Desertihabitans; species Desertihabitans brevis. Next base: position 226,526 of record NZ_QOUI01000002.1, read on the forward strand.
GCGGGGCGATCTGCTCGTGCGAGGCGTGGAAGCCGAACCGGGTCATGGCGCCCATCCCACCGCACCGGCCCTGGGAGCGGTACCCGGGGGCGGGTTCAGCCGCCGGTGCCGCGGGCGGACGGGTCGAGCCGCACGGTGAACCAGGGCAGCGCCGCCTGGGTCAGCGGACCGATGGCCAGCGCGTACAGCACGGTGCCGAGCCCCAGCGTGCCGCCGAGCAGCCACCCGAGGAGCACCACGGTCACCTCCAGCGCGGTCCGCACCGACCGGACCGAGCGGCCGGTGCGCCGGGCCAGCCCGGTCATCAGCCCGTCCCGCGGCCCGGGCCCGAACTGGGCGCCGAGGTAGGCGGCGGTGGCCAGGCCGTTGAGCAGCACGCCGCCGAGCAGCGCCAGCACCCGCGGCAGCAGCCCGTCCAGCGGTCCGAGCAGGGCCAGGAAGACGTCGGTGGCGACCCCCACCAGCAGCGCGTTCGCGACCGTCCCCAGCCCTGGCCGCTGCCGCAGCGGCACCCAGGCCAGCAGCACCAGCACCGAGACGACGACGATGACGGTGCCGAGGCTGAGCGGCGTCCGGCCCGCCACGCCCTGGTGCAGGACGTCCCAGGGCGCGGACCCGAGCGCCCCGCGGATGATCAGGGCGAGGGAGAGGCCGTACACCACGAGGCCGAGACCCAGCTGGGTGAGCCGGCGCGGCAGCCGTCCGGCGCGCAGCTGCTGCAGCGGGCCGAGGTCGACCAGGACGGCGGAGGGGGACGTCATGGCACCCATCCAACTCGCCACTGGCCTTGCCGAAAATAGCCAGTTGGCACAGACTGGCCTCGTGCACCGCAGCATCTCCGCCCCGCGGGTGGCCACCCTCGTCGGATCGGGGCCGTGGCCGGCGCCGGCCTACCGCTCACTGGCCGCCGCGGTGCGCCGCTCGGTCGAGGACGGCCGGCTGCCCGTGGGCACCCGGCTGCCCAGCGAGCGCGAGCTGACCGGCGCGGTGGGGCTGAGCCGCACCACGGTCACCCGCGCCTACGCCGAGCTGCGCTCCCAGGGCTACCTGGTGACCCGGCGCGGCTCGGGCAGCGTCACCCGGGTGCCCGACGTCCCGGGTGGGCGGGTCGACCACCTGCTGACCCCGGCCGGGGTCGACGACGTCGCCCTCGACCTCACCTGCACCGCCCCGCTGGCCCCGGCCGGCGTCGCCGAGGCCTACAGCCGCGCCCTGGACGGACTCGGGGCCTACCTGCCCGGCACCGGCTACTACCCCAGCGGGCTGCCGGTGCTGCGGGCCGCGGTGGCCGAGCGGTTCACCCGCCGCGGTCTTCCCACCAGCCCCGACCAGGTGGTCGTCACCACCGGCGCGCTGTCGGCGGTCGCCGTGGCCGGTGCGACACTGCTCGGCCGCAGCGACCGGGTGGTGCTGGAGAGCCCGAGCTATCCCAACGCGATCGCCACCCTCGACGGTCTGGCCCGGGTGGTGCCGCACCCGCTGCGCCCCGACCAGCCCGGGGCGGAGTGGGACGTCGAGGGCCTGGCGGCGCTGGTGCGCCAGGTCGGGCCGCGAGCGGCCTACCTGATCCCCGACTTCCACAACCCGACCGGGCTGCTGATGGACCCCGACCAGCGCGAGCAGGTCGGCCGGGTGCTGCGCACCGGCCGGGTGGTGCCGGTGGTCGACGAGTCGCTGGTCGAGCTGGCGCTGGACGGCGCCGAGGTCCCCGCCCCGCTCGCGGCCTGGGTGCCCGACGCGATCACCGTGGGCAGCGCCAGCAAGAGCTTCTGGGGCGGGCTGCGGGTCGGCTGGCTGCGCGCCCCCGATGCCCGCCTGGCTGAGCTGGCGAGCACCCGGCTCCGCCTCGACCTGGGCGCGCCGGTGCTGGAGCAGCTGGTGGTCGCCGACCTGCTGGGCCGGGCCGAGGAGGTGCTCACGGTGCAGCGGGCGCGGCTGCGCGAGGGCCGCGACGTGCTGCTGGCCGGACTGGCCGAGCACCTGCCGGACTGGCGCTGCACCGTCCCCGGCGGTGGGATGGCGCTGTGGTGCGAGCTGCCGGGCGGGTCGTCCACCGTGCTGGTCCGCGCCGCCCACCGCCACGGCGTCGCGCTCGCCGCCGGGCCCCGGTTCGCCCCCGGCGGTGGTCACGACCGCCGCCTCCGGCTGCCTCACTGCCTGCCGGTCGAGCAGCTGGCCGAGGTGGCGCCGCGGCTCGCGCGGGCCTGGGCGGAGGCGCGCGGGACGGCCGGGACCGACGCCGCGGACGTCCCACTGATCGCCTAGGACCCTTGACGGTCGTCTGATGACCGTCCACGCTGTCGTCTAGACCACACCCCACCCCCACCCCGGAGGTCCCCCCGTGCGACGACGTCGGCTGCTCCCGACCGCCACCCTCACCGCCACCGGCCTGGTCGCCGCGCTGGTGCTCGCCTGGACGCCGCCGGCCGCCCCGGCCGCCGCCGTCCCCGAGCTGCCGGTGGTCTCGCCGACGCCGCAGCAGATGACCCGGGAGGGCCGCGACCTGGTGCTCACCCCGCGCGCCCGGGTGGTCACCGACGCCGGCACCGACCCGGCCGCCCGCGACCTGCTGGTGGAGGTGCTGCAGCAGGCCGACGTCACCGTCGACGTGGGCCCCGACCCGCGGCGGGGCGGCACCACCTTCCTGCTCGGCGACGCCGACCGGCCCGACGTGGCCGCCGCCCTCGGCGACGTCGCGGTGCCCGAGCAGGCCGAGGGCTACGCGCTGCGGGTCAGCCCGCGCGGCGGACCGACGGTCGCCCTCGGCGGGGTCGACGGGGCCGGTCAGTACTACGCCGTGCAGACCCTGCGCCAGCTCATCGAGCCGGAGCGCGGACGGGCCCGGATCGCCGGCGTCGCGGTCAGCGACTTCCCCTCCATGCCGCTGCGCGGCACCATCGAGGGCTTCTACGGCGAGCCGTGGACCCCGGCGGAGCGGCTGGACCAGATGGCCTTCCACGGTGACCTCAAGGCCAACACCTACATCTACGCCCCCAAGGACGACCCCTACCACCGCGAGCGCTGGCGCGAGCCCTACCCCGCCGAGCAGCTGGCCGGGCTGCGCGAGCTGGTCGGGGCCGCCACCGACCACCACGTCCGGTTCACCTTCGCCCTCTCCCCCGGCAACACCGTCTGCTACTCCAGCGAGGACGACTACCGGGCACTGGTGGCCAAGCTGCAGGAGATGTACGACATCGGCGTCCGGGCCTTCTCGGTGCCGCTGGACGACATCGCCTACGGGCAGTGGAACTGCGCGGCCGACGAGGAGGAGTTCGGCGCGGCGGGCCCGGGTGCCGCCGGACGGGCCCAGACCGAGCTGCTCAACCGGATCCAGACCGAGTTCATCGAGACGCACGAGGGCGCCCACCCGCTGCAGATGGTGCCGACCGAGTACTACGACACCGTGGACTCGCCCTACAAGGCCGCGCTGCGCACCCTCGACGAGGACGTCGTGGTGATGTGGACCGGTGAGGGCGTCGTGCCGCCCGAGGTCACCGTGGAGCAGGCCGACGCCGCCGACGCGGCCTTCGGCGGACAGGTGTTCCTGTGGGACAACTACCCCGTCAACGACTACGGCCAGTCCAGCGGACGGCTGCTGCTGGCCCCCTACGCCGAGCGCGAGGCGGGGCTCTCGGAGCACCTGGTCGGCATCGTCTCCAACCCGATGAACCAGGCCTCGGCCAGCAAGGTGGCCGTGTTCGGGATCTTCGACTTCACCTGGAACGACCGCGACTACGACCCGGCCACCAGCTGGGAGCAGGCCATGCGCCACCTGGCCGGGGACGACCCCGCGACCGTCGAGGCGCTGCTGCTCTTCGGCGACCTCAACCACCTCGCCCCCAGCTTCGGCGACCCGTGGCAGCCGCAGGCCCCGGTGCTGCAGCAGCACGTCGAGCGGTTCTGGCAGCGCTGGGACGCCGGCGAGCGGGCCGCCGCGGTGGCCGACCTGCGGGTCCGTGCCGAGGAGATGGCCGCCGCCCCGCAGACCATCCGCGCCGGCGTGGTCGACCCGATGTTCGTCTCCGACGCCGCCCCCTGGCTGACCGCCACCGAGCGGTGGGCCGCGGCGACGCTGACCATGCTCGACGCCCTGGACGCCCGGCTGGCCGGGGACGCCGACGCGGCCGCCGCGCTGGCGGAGCGCTCGACGCAGGAGCAGCAGCAGGCCGCCGCGGTGCTGGTCGACCCGCCGGACAACCGGTGGGGACGGGCCCCGGTGAAGATCGCCGACGGGGTGCTCGACCGGTTCCTGGTCGAGGCCGCGCTGACCCTGCAGCTGTGGGAGCTGGGCGAGGCCGGGAACGTGGCCCCCGCCGGCACCGCCACCGCCTCCAGCGTGGAGCAGGACCTCGACCGCCTCGACGTCCGCTTCGTCAACGACGGCGACCTCAACACCCGCTGGGCCTCGGGCTACACCGACACCGAGTGGGTGCAGGTGGAGCTCGCCGAGCCGACCGTGGTCAGCGCCGTCACGCTGCACTGGGAGGCCGCCTGCGCCGAGGCCTACACGTTGCAGACCTCGACCGACGGGCAGACCTGGACGACGGTCCGCGACGTCACCGACAGCACCTGCGCGCTGGACGTGCTCGAGCTCGACGGCAGCGAGCCGGTGCGGTTCGTGCGGATGCAGGGCGTGCAGCGGGTCGGCGACTGGGGCTACTCGCTGTACGAGCTGGGCGTCTACACCGCCCGCTGAGGCGGTCCGGCCGACCGCTCAGCGGGTGCGTTCCAGCGGGAACCACAGCTCGTAGCGGTCGGCCGGCAGCACGGCCTCGGCGTACTCCACCGGACGCCCACCGGCCCGGCCGCGACGGGTCAGCCGGACCACCGGGCGGGTGGGTGAGATGTCGAGCAGCCGCGCCTCCTCGGCGTCGGGCAGGTCGGCCACCACGCTCTCCTCGCCCTCGTCGGGACGCAGCGAGCGCGCCTCCAGCAGCCCGTACAGGCTGCCTCGCAGCTGCTCCTCGGTGAGGTCGGGCAGCAGCGCCACCGGCAGCCAGGTGCGCTCCAGGGCCAGCGGGACCTCGTCGCCGAGCCGCAGCCGGCGCAGCCGCCAGACCGGCTCCTCGCCCAGCTCGAGGAAAGCCGCCACCGCGGCCAGCGGCTCGGGCTCGCGGGTGAACTCCAGCAACCGGGTCACCGGGTCGAGGTGCTGCTCGCGCAGCGCGTCGGCGAAGGAGCCGAGCCGGACCCGCAGCTGCACGTGCTCGGCCGCCCGCAGGTTGCCCCGCCCCTGCACCGAGCGGATCAGCCCCTCCCGGGCCAGCGCGGCGATGGCCTGGCGCACCGTCATCCGGGCCACCCCCCAGCGTTCGGCCAGCTCCCGCTCGGCGGGCAGCGCGGTGCCGGGAGTCATGGCGAGGACCATCTGGCGCAAGGAGTCGCGGATGGCCTCGTGCTTGGACAGGCCGGGGGGTCGGCTGGTCATGATCGTCATCGTGCCCCATCGCCGCGCACGGCGGGGTCGCACCCGCCGGTCACGTGAGCACCAGGGCGACCGCGCTGAGCGCCGCCGCCCCGAGCACGGCCAGCTCGAAGGCCTGCTGGCGGATCCGGTTGATCACGCTGATCCCGAGCCAGGCCCCCAGCCCGACCGCGGGCGCCAGCACCAGCGCCAGCAGCACGTGGCGGGGCTCCATCAGCCCCAGGCCGATGCTGAACGGCACCTTGCACAGGTTGAGCCCGAAGAAGAACCAGGCGTTGGTGCCGACGAAACGGTGCTTGGGCACGCCCTGGCCGAGCAGGTAGAGCGTCATCACCGGTCCGCCGGCGTTGGCCACCATGGTGGTGGTGCCGGCGGCGGTGCCCACCCCCAGGCGGGCCGGCCACGACCAGGGCCGCGGCTCGGCGGGTGCGGCGCCCCGGCGGCGCAGCCACAGCTGCAGGCCCACCAGCAGCAGCACGATGATGCCGATCCCCCGCTGCACGACGTCGTCGCTGAGCAGGGCCAGCAGGCCGGTGCCGACGAGCAGCCCCGGCAGCAGGCCCGGCAGCAGCCCGCGGATCAGCGCCCAGTCGACGTGCTTGCGGTAGCGGGTGACGGCGATGACGTCGCCGACCAGCAGCACCAGCAGCAGCGCCGCGGTGGACTCCCGGGCCGGCAGCACGAAGGCGAACAGCGCCACGGCCACGGTGCCCAGGCCACCGATGGCGGTCTTGGCGAAGCCGACGCCGAAGGCCGCCAGCAGCAGCACGGCGGCGGCGAGGACGGCATCGGTGCCGGTGAGGTCGCGACCCAGCAGGTCGGCCAGCAGCTGCTCCACGGGCATCAGCGCACGGCGAGGGGGCGGACCATGGCGGGCACGCTACACAGTGCCCGACCGCCCTGCCGGCGGCGTCCACGACCGTGCCGGGCGCGCGTCGCAGCCGGTAGATTGACCGGGCCCGTGCTCCGACGGGTCCGCGCCCACGACCAGGAGATCCGGTGACCGATCCGCAGACCCCCGCCGTCAACGACGCCTACCGCGCCACCCTGCAGGTGGTGGAGTCGGTCGAGCCCCGCATCGCCGGCGCGATCCGCAGCGAGCTCACCGACCAGCGCGCCTCGCTCAAGCTCATCGCCTCGGAGAACTACGCCTCCCCCGCGGTGCTGCTGACCATGGGCAACTGGCTCAGCGACAAGTACGCCGAGGGCACCGTCGGGCACCGCTTCTACGCCGGCTGCCAGAACGTCGACACCGTGGAGTCGGTGGCCACCGAGCACGCCCGCGAGCTGTTCGGCGCCGAGTACGCCTACGCCCAGCCGCACTCCGGCATCGACGCCAACCTGGTGGCGTTCTGGGCGATCCTGGCCCACCGCATCGAGCAGCCCGAGCTGGCCGAGGCGGGCGTCCGGCAGGTCAACGAGCTGTCCGAGGACGCCTGGGAGACGCTGCGCCGCAAGTTCGGGGAGCAGCGGATGCTCGGCATGTCGCTGGACGCCGGCGGCCACCTCACCCACGGCTTCCGGCCCAACATCTCGGGCAAGATGTTCCACCAGCGCTCCTACGGCACCGACCCCACCACCGGCCGGGTCGACTACGACCAGGTGGCCGCGGCGGCCCGGGAGTTCAAGCCGCTCATCCTCATCGCCGGCTACTCCGCCTACCCGCGCCGGATCGACTTCGCCCGGATGCGCGAGATCGCCGACGAGGTGGGCGCCACCTTCATGGTCGACATGGCCCACTTCGCCGGTCTGGTGGCCGGCAAGGTGTTCACCGGCGACGAGGACCCGGTGCCGCACGCCCACGTCGTCACCACCACCACCCACAAGTCGCTGCGCGGTCCGCGGGGCGGTCTGGTGCTGGCGACCGAGGAGTACGCCCCCAGCGTCGACCGCGGCTGCCCGATGGTGCTCGGCGGCCCGCTGTCGCACATGATGGCGGCCAAGGCCGTCGCGCTGGCCGAGGCCCGTCAGCCCGCGTTCCGCACGTACGCCGCCCAGGTCGCCGACAACGCCAAGGCGCTGGCCGAGGGGCTGATGCGCCGCGGGGCGAAGCTCGTCACCGACGGCACCGACAACCACCTGGTGCTCATCGACGTCTCCAGCTACGGCCTCACCGGCCGCCAGGCCGAGTCGGCCCTGCTCGAGGCGGGCGTGGTCACCAACCGCAACGCCGTGCCCGCCGACCCGAACGGGGCGTGGTACACCTCCGGGGTCCGCCTCGGCACCCCCGCCCTCACCTCGCGCGGCTTCGACGCCGCCGACTTCGACGTGGTGGCCGACCTCATCACCGGGGTGCTGTCGGCCACCACCCCGGCGACCGCCAGCACGGGCCAGCCCGGCAAGGCGAAGTACGTGCTGGCCGACGGGGTGGCCGAGCGCACCCGCGCCCGGATCGCGGAGCTGCTGGAGGCCAACCCGCTCTACCCCGGTCTGGAGCTCTGAGCCGGCCTCAGCCGATCGTCGACACCTGGAGCAGCCGCCGGGCCACCGGCAGCAGCCCGTGCTCGCGGACCGGCCCGTAGGGGTCGGGACGCGGCTCGGTGCGGCGGAACCGTCCGGGCGGCATCCCGTAGACGTGGCGGAACCGGTGGGAGAAGTGGAACGGCGTCGCGTAGCCGCAGCTCCGCGCCACCTCCTCCACGGTGGCGTTGCTGCGGTGCAGCGCGACCGCGCCGTGCGCCAGCCGGACCAGCTCGACCAGCTGGGCCGGGCCGCAGCCGAACTGCCGTGACACCAGGGCGGTGAGGTAGCCCCGCGACACCCCGACCGCCTCGGCCAGCTGGTCGGTGGTGATCCGGCAGATCCCGGTGTCGGCCCAGCGGACGGCGACGGAGTCGACCAGGCCCTCGAGCCAGGCCGGTGCGCCCTCCCCCGTCCCCGGCCCCGGGCGGACGAAGATGTCGAGCAGCAGGGCCAGGGCGTCCCCGGTGGCCTCCTGGGCGGCCGCGTCCTCGGTGCTGCCCAGGTCGAGCAGGTGCTGGCACAGCCCGCCGAGCACCGGGCTGACGGTGAGGTCGCGCACCGCGGGCCACCGCGCGGGCGGGGGCAGCGTGCCGGGGTCGACCAGGTCGAAGTGCAGGTAGGCATGCGTGGACGGGGTCTGCTCGTCCCAGAGGTAGCAGTCGACCGTGCCCTCCCGGGAGAGGTTGAGCAGCCCCGGACGCAGCGGCACCGTCCGCAGCGGCTCGTCCCGGGCCTGGTAGCGCAGCCGCGCCGAGCCGGTGAGCAGCCAGGTCAGCTCGAAGTCGGCGAGCCGTCGCGGCCCGAACACCGCACCGGGCCGGTAGCGCGCCACCCGAGTCCCGGTGGCGACCCGCACCCGCGGCAGCCGGAGCGTCGCGGCAGATGACATCCTGACATGTTCCTCCGGCACCACGACATGGTCAAGCACCGGTCCCACCGACCACGATGGCAGCGACCCGATCTCGACGAGGAGAACCGATGACCACCGCCACCGCCCCCGCTGCGACCTCCGGCGCCCTGCGCCGCTTCGACACGGCCGGTGAGGACTTCGTCCACCACTTCGACCAGCACGGCTTCGGCGTCGTCGCCGGTGCCCTCACCCCGGCCCAGGTCGAGGCCCTGACCGCGGAGGCGGTCGAGCTGTGCGCCGGCGAGCGCGGGCAGATCGCGGGCTCCGACCCGCGGCGCCCGGGTGAGAGCGACGAGGACCTGCTGCGCCGCTTCCTCTGCATCCACCACCCGCACAAGGTCTCCGACGTGGCGATGGACGCGCTCACCGAGCCGCGGATCGTCGACTTCCTCACCGCGGTGATCGGGCCCAACGTCAAGGCGATGCAGTCGATGCTGTTCATCAAGTCCGAGGGCAAGCCGGGCCAGGCCTGGCACCAGGACGAGTTCTTCATCCCGACCCGGGACCGCTCGCTCACCGCGGTGTGGATCGCGCTGGACGACGCCACGGTGGAGAACGGCTGCCTGTGGGTGCTGCCCGGCTCGCACCGACGCGGTGTCATCTACCCCGACCGGGAGCACGACGACCCCGACTTCGACTGCTCGGTCGAGCTCTACGACTTCCCCTACGAGGAGTCCGACGCCGTACCGGTCGAGCTCGTGGCGGGCGAGGCGGTGGTCTTCAACGGCTACCTGCTGCACCGCTCGTTGCGCAACTCCGGGCGGCACGGCTACCGCCGGGCGCTGACCAACCACTACATGAGCGCGGAGTCCCTGCTGCCCTGGCAGGCGCCGCCGCAGGGGGTGCACATCGCCAAGCACGACTGGCGCGACATCGTCCTGGTGGCCGGTGAGGACCCCTACGCCTGGAAGGGCACCGTGGACCTCACCCGGCCCCACACCCGGCCCGACCGCGACGGCGGGTGCGACCGCTGACCCCCCGCTGCCAGCCGCCTCGGCTCCCGTGGTGGACTGGGGTGATCTGCCCGTACGACCCTGGTGAGGGATGGACATGGAGCTCCAGATCTGCACGGCCCGCTGGGAGGTCGAGTGCTACCGCCGCACCGTGCGGCCCGGCACCCGGCTGCAGGCCAGCCTCACCGCCTGGCACGAGCCCGCGCTCGCCCAGCTCGTCGGGCGCACCGGCGTCCCGGACTCAGACCTGATCCGCTGGGACGAGCCGGCCCCGGAAGAGCGGGCCGACTGGGTCGTCTACGGGGGGCTGCACGGCCCGCACCACAGCCGTCTGGTGGCCGTGGAGGTGCTGAGCACCGCCGAGGTGCGCGGCCCGGACGACGACCTGCGGCTGCAGCGCACCGACGCCGCCGGGACGGACGGCTCGGAGCCGCCCGCGCCCGCGACGACGGAGGAGGACGAGCTCTTCGGCTACGTGCTCGAGGTGCGGGTGCTCACCGGTGACCCGGCCCGGCCACCAGCTGGTTGACGCTGCGCAGCACCCCGGGCGCGGTCAGCCGCTCCAGGTCGGGCTCGGCGGCCGAGCGGACGACGAAGGTCGCGCTCTCCCCCGGCAACAGGGTCACCAGGCCGTCGTCGACCACGGCGGCCGGGTCGACCTTGTCGACCAGCAGCGTCAGGTCCTTGACCAGGACGCGGGCGGTCACCTCCAGCCGGTAGCCGTCGTCGGTGCGCTCCAGCCGGGCGTCCAGCTCGGGTCGACGCAGGGCGCTGTCGCGGTCCTCGACCAGCAGGCTGCTGGTGCGCACGGCGCCGACGGCGGCCAGCACCAGCTCCTCGCGCGCCTCCCCGGCCGTGGCCACCGCCGCCGGCACGGCGACGGCGAGCGTCTGCCGCGGGGCGACCCGCACCGGCTCGCGGTGCTCGGCCAGCACGTCACCGACCAGCCGCCGCCGGCTGAGGACGAGCTCGTCCACCCACGGCTCGTCGGTGTCGTTGACCAGCCGCACCTCGGGCCCGTCGTCGGTGCCGGCCGGGTCGAGGGCGAGCACCACCAGCCGGTCGGCGTGGGCCCGGCGGAGGGCGAAGAAGGCGGGTTTGCGTCGGTTCTCCCCGTCGACCACGGCCCACGAGGTCACCGGCCAGCAGTCGTTGAGCTGCCAGTACACGCTGCCGGCGCACCGCGGCCACTGCGAGCGGAAGTGCTCCAGCCCCGCCCGCAGCGCGAAGGCCTGGTTGAGCTGCATCGCCCAGTGCCAGTCCTCCATGTCGTCGGGCACCCGCAGGTGCGGCACCAGGCCGCGGGTGAGCTTGCGATCACCTTCGGCCGCCTTCTGGTGCACCTGCATGCCCGGGGAGACCGGGGTGAGCGGGTCGTCGTGCACGCTGCCGGTCAGCGTGGCCCAGGTCGGCGGGGCCTGCCAGCCCCACTCGGCCACGAACCGCGGCCGGTACCCGCGATAGGCGCTCCAGTCGCGGGCGTTCCAGACGTCCCAGACGTGCACGGTGCCGTGCGCCGGGTCGTTGGGGTGGCCGGTGGCCGAGGCGGAGCCCTGCGGGGTGAACGGGCTGCCGGGGGTGTAGGGCCGGTGCGGGTCGAGCTCGGCCAGCAGCGCGGGCAGCAGCTCGTGGTAGTAGCCGGCACCCCAGGTGCGACCATCCAGCCGCTCCTGCCACTCCCAGTCCTCGAAGCCCCAGAGGTTCTCGTTGTTGCCGTTCCACAGCACCAGGCTGGGGTGGCCGACCAGCCGGGTGACGTTGTCGCGCACCTCGGCCTCCACCTCGCTGCGCAGCGGCTCCTCCTCGGCGTAGGCGGCGCAGGCGAAGAGGAAGTCCTGCCACACCATCAGCCCGCGGCGGTCGCACTCGGCGTAGAAGTCGTCGGACTCGTACAGCCCACCGCCCCAGACCCGCAGCAGGTTCACCCCGGCGTCCTCGGCGGCGTCCAGGATGGTGGCCAGCCGGGCCCGGTCCACCCGGTGCGGGAAGGCGTCGTCGGGGATCCAGTTGACGCCCTTGACGAACACCGGACGGCCGTTGACGACCAGCGTGAACGGGGTGCCGTCGGCGTCGGGCGCGGTCTCGGTCTGCACGGTGCGGAAGCCCACCGCGCCGTCCCAGCGGTCGAGCACCGTCCCGGCGGCGTCGAGCAGCTCGACCGTGACCTCGTAGCGGGCCTGCTCGCCGTGCCCGCGCGGCCACCACCGCCGCACCGTGCCGGCGTCGAGCTCGAGGGCGGCGGGACCGTCGGCGGGGACGTCGACGGTCTCGGTGCGGCCGTCCAGCCGGGCCCGCAGCCGCAGCCCCTCCCGCTCGCCGGCGACCTCGGCGTGCACCTGCAGGGTGCCGTGGTCGGCGTCGTCGACCAGCGCGTGCGGGCGGACGCCGTCCAGCCGGGCGGTGCTCCAGCCGTGCAGCTCGAGCGGACGCCAGATGCCGCAGGAGGCGAAGTCCGGGCCCCAGTCCCACCCGAACCCGCACGCCATCTTGCGCAGCGCGTTGTAGGGGTGGTGGTTGGTGTGCGGGCGGGCGCCGAGCTCCAGGCTGGCCCGGTCGGCCTCGCGGACCGCGGAGGCGAAGGTGACCTCCAGCGTGCTGCCGACCCGGACCCGTCCGGTGAGGTCGACGCCGAAGGTCCGGTGCATGTCGCGCGACTCCAGCACCACCTCGCCGTCCACCTCGACCCGCGCCACCGTGTCCAGACCGTGGGCCACCAGGGTGACCCGGTCCCCGGCCGGCAGCTCCTCCACCGTGGTGCGGTAGCGCCAGGTGCACAACCCCACCCAGCCGAGCAGGCGCTCGTGCGCGTCCTCGAACGGCTCGGGCACCAGCCCGGCGGCCAGCAGGTCGGTGTGCACGCTGCCGGGGACGGTGGCCGGCACCGGGCCGGCCGCGGCGACCTCGGCCGGCACCGGACCGGCGACGGGCTGCACGCTCCAGCCGGTGCTCAGCGGGACGACGACCAGACTCATCAGCGGGTCCTCCGGGACAGGGCCCCGTCGGCGTCGGTGCCGGCCGGGGCGGGGTGGCTCAGCGGGCGAAGAGGTTGCCCGAGGTGGCCGAGATGAAGTTCTTCAACGACTCGGGCAGGTGGTGCAGGTGCCAGCGGTCGGGGCCGTGGTACCAGGCGAGGTCGGTCGGGTCGGCGTGCTCGTCGTCGTCGGCGGTGACGATGGCATCGATCCACCGGTCCCTCCCGCCCAGCACGATGGCGTAGGGCAGCACCTCCGACAGCTCGTGCAGCTCCCGCCCCGGCGGCATCTCCTCGGTGGGGTGGGTCAGCAGCTCGGCGCGCAGCGCGTCCAGCCCGGCCAGCAGGCTGGAGCCGGCGGTCGTCCGCGCGGGCATCTCCTGGCCCACGAAGACCAGGCCGAGGGCGACGGCGAGCAGCGCCAGCCCGAGCAGGCCGAAGGTGGTCAGCGCGACCAGCAGCCCGGTGGCCACCACGGCCACCACCAGCGCCACGGTGCCGATGGTGCCCCAGCGGTTGCGGGTGCTGTCGGGGCGGCGCTCGAACCAGCCGTTGCGGACGACGTCGTCGTAGAGCGCGGACTGCACGTCGGCGATGTGGGCGGCGATGGCCGGGCCGATCTCGGAGACCAGCAGCCCGTCACGACCCTCGGGCGGCGTGAGCGCATCCAGCAGCCGCTGCTCCCACCCGGCCAGCTGCGACGGGTCGCCGTCGGAGCGGCGGACGAGCTTCCAGTCGGTGCGGGCGAACTCGTCGGCGCGAGGCAGCTCGATGATGCGCAGGTGGCCGCGGACGGCCAGGTCGATCAGGCTGGCGGTGACGTCGATCGGGTCGACCCGCTCGTCCACGACGGTGCCGACCTGGCCGGGCCGGACCGCGGCCAGCACCGAGAACTCCGAGCGGCCCTCGGCCACCGGGCGGAACTCGGCCACCCGGATGGGTCGGCCCGGGGCGGCGTCGCGGCCGGCGCGGCGGTGCAGCAGGAAGATCGCCAGGCCGCCGAGCACCAGCACGCCGAGGGCCAGCCCGAGCGGCAGCGGGTCGACCGAGAAGGCACCACCCAGGGTCCAGCGGCGGTTCTCCACCGAGGTCACCTCGACCACCCCGGCGGGGACGGTGAGCAGCAGCTCGACCATCTCGCCCTGGCCGCGCGCGCCGTCGCCGAAGACCGGCACCGGGTTGTCGTCGGTGCCGGCCGCGGAGAACCGGCAGACCCCGGGGTTGGCGGCGTCCGGGGCGCCCGAACGGCACTGGAAGTCGGTGGGCAGGCCGGGCAGCGTGACCTCCCCGGTCACCTCCGAGACGCTGACCGACAGCCCCTGCAGCACCCGCCAGCGGAACTGGGTGCCCTCCGGCGAGGCGAAGGTGGCGCCGCTGACGCTGTAGCTGATGCTGACCGGCCCGCTGACGCCCGCGGTGGGGACGGTGACGGTGACCGCGTCGGCGCCCTGCTCCACCTCGGGGGTGAGCGGCTGGTCGGCCTCGACCCGGACGTCGGTGACCTCGTAGACGTGCTCGCGGTCGCCCAGGACGTTCTCGCGCACCGCGATCCGCTGGGTGATCTCCTCCGGCACCTCGCCGTCGAAGGTGAGCGTCTGGGTCACGCGGGCCACGCCGGAGCGCTCGAGCTCGACCTGGATGTCGAGCAGGGAGGCGTTCCCCTCCGCCCGCGCCGGCACGGCGACCGCCGCGAGCACCAGGGCCAGCAGACCCATCAGGACCGCTCGGGACAGGGGTCGGGTCACGGGTGCCTCCACGGACGGGTCGGGGCCGACGGGTGCACCGGTGGCGGTGCAGGCCACACGATAGTGGGTCACGGTCCGGGCCGGGCGGGCTCGACACCGGGCCGGATACGCTGTCGCCCGTGACGCAGCAGCCCTGGGGTCCGCCCCGCCAGCAGCAGCCGTGGGGTCAGGCCCAGTCCGGGTGGCAGCAGCCGCAGTGGCCGCAGTCCGGCGGCTGGCCGGCGGCGCCGCAGCGCCACACCCGCCCGGTGCCCGCGGGTGGCTACTTCGCCCCGCCACCGCCGCGCCGGGGCAACCCGCTGCGCACCCTGTTCCTCGTGCTCTCGGGGCTGGCCGCCGCCGCGGTGCTCGCGCTCGTGGTGGTCGGCCTGTCCACCTCGACCGGTGAGTCGGCGTATGAGAACGAGGACTACCAGGTGCCGCCGGAGTCCGCCAGCCCGCCGCCGCTGCCGGAGTACCCGACCACGGTCGAGGAGGCCCTCGACGCGCTGGAGAACAACCCGCTCTACGCCTCGACGATGCCGGTGCCGATCCGCTGCGAGCTGCCCGAGGGCAACACCTGGGAGATGAGCGAGGACGAGCTCGACGCCTTCCTCACCGAGCAGATGGCCTGCCTCACCCGGGCCTGGCAGCCGCCGCTGACCGAGGCCGGCTGGACCGAGGTGCGTCCGCCCGTCACCGTCTACCGCGACCAGGTCACCTCGGCCTGCGGCAGCCTCGAGGGCGCGGAGGCCGTCAACGCGTTCTACTGCCCCGCCGACCAGGCGGTCTACTTCTCGACGCTGATGTTCGAGTACCTGCCCGACCTGCGCCAGCCGCGGGTGACCGAGCTGGTGATGGCCCACGAGTACGGCCACAACGTCCAGGCCCGGGCCAACATCCTGGTGCCGGGCTCGCTGCTGCAGGCCAACATCGACGACGAGGAGGTGGCGCTGGAGATCTCCCGGCGCACCGAGGTGCAGGCCGACTGCCTGGCCGGGCTGTTCCTGCACTCCACCGCCCAGTCGCTGGAGCTGACCGAGGCCGAGCTCGCCAGCGTCGACCAGGCGCTGTTCAACATCGGCGACGACGCGCTCAGCGGCGACCCCGACGTGGTCGGCAACCACGGCCGCGGCGCCAGCCGTCAGCTCTGGGGTGGGCGCGGCTACGCGAGCTCCGACGTCGGCGTCTGCAACACCTTCGTGGCCCCGGCCTCGGAGGTCGAGTAGCGCCTCGGAGGTCGAGTAGCTCAGCCGCGCACGAGGGCGGTCGCGATCGCGGCCAGGCCCTCACCGCGCCCGGTCAGCCCGAGCCCGTCGGTGGTGGTGGCCGAGAGGCTGACCGGCGCCCCGAGCGCCGCGCCCATCACCGCCTCGGCCTCGGCCCGGCGGGCTGCGAAGCGGGGCCGCTGACCGACCAGCTGGACCGACACGTTGACCGGGTGGAACCCGGCCGCGGCGAGCCGCCGCGCGGTCTCGACCAGGAACGCCCGCCCGGACGCCCCCGCCCAGGCCGGGTCGGAGGTGCCGTAGTTGCTGCCGAGATCGCCCAGCCCCGCCGCGGCCAGCAGCGCGTCGCAGGCGGCGTGGGCGACGACGTCGCCGTCGGAGTGCCCGACCGGCCCCATCTCCTCGTCGGGGAAGTCCAGGCAGGCCACCCGCATCGGGCGCCCGGGCGCCAGCCGGTGCACGTCGATGCCGGTGCCGGTGCGCAGCGTCGCAGCGGCCGCCCCGAGCAGCCCCTCGGCCAGCTGCAGGTCGTGCTCGGTGGTGACCTTGAGCGAGCGCGGCGAGCCCTCCACGAGCACCGCCCGGTGCCCGGCCAGCTCGCAGGCGCCGGCGTCGTCGGTGACGGTGGTGCCGTCGGCTCGCAGCCGGTCGTGGCCCTCGCGCAGCACGTCGGGCCGGAAGCCCTGCGGGGTCTGCACCGCCCGCAGCCGGGAGCGGTCGACCCCGGTGGAGCCGCTCTCGTCGAGGCGACGGACGGTGTCGACCACCGGCACCACGGGCACCACCACCGGGTCCCCGGCGAGCACCCGGTCGGCCACCCGTCGGACCACCTCGGGCGGCACCAGCGGCCGGGCGGCGTCGTGCACCAGCACCACCGCGGGCGGACGGCTGGTGCGGGGGCCGGTGGTGAGGGCGTCCAGGGCGGCGTCCACCGACTCCTGCCGCTCCCGTCCGCCGGGGACGAAGCGGAGCGGCACCCGCTCGGCGAGGTCGGCCAGGGCGGCGGAGAACTGCTCAACCAGCTCGGGCCGGATGGCGACCACGACCTCGTCTGCGCCGCCCTCGACCAGGGCGGCGACGCTGTGCCACACCAGCGGTCGGCCGGCCAGCAGCCGCAGCGCCTTCGCCGGGCTGCCGGCACCCATCCGGACGCCAGAACCGGCCGCCACCACGATGGCGGCGACCGGTTCGGCAGCTGGTGCTGGGGTGGTGCTCAGGAGGCGAGCACCTCGTCGAGCAGCACCTCGGCCCGGTCCTCCTCGACGCGCTCGGCCAGGGCGAGCTCGGAGACCAGGATCTGACGGGCCTTGGCGAGCATCCGCTTCTCACCGGCCGACAGCCCGCGGCCCTTCTCGCGGCGCCACAGGTCGCGGACGACCTCGGCCACCTTCATCACGTTGCCGCTGTGCAGCTTCTCGAGGTTGGCCTTGTAGCGGCGCGACCAGTTGGTCGGCTCCTCGGTGTGCGGCGCCCGCAGGACGCTGAACACCTTCTCCAGCCCCTCGGCGTCCACCACGTTGCGGACACCGACGAGGTCGAGGTTCGACGCCGGCACCTGGATCACGAGGTCGTTCTGGCCGAGGATCTTCAGCTTGAGGTACTGGGTGTCCTCGCCCTTGATCTTGCGGGTCTGGATGTCTTCGATGACGGCCGCCCCGTGATTCGGGTAGACCACCGTTTCTCCGACCGTGAAAGTCATCTGTTGTGCCCCTTTCGCCTTGACGAGTCTATCACGGCTGGTTCCACCGCTCCGGGGCGTTTGGCCTAGCCAGAGGCCGGTGCGGGCCAGTCAAGGGACTTGACAAGTACGACCGGGTGTGTATCGCGGAGGCTCCGGCGGGCTCGGGTGGCGGCCCCGGCGGCAGATGTCGGTAGGCTGCTCGCAGCCGAGCAGGAGGAGCAGGACAGCCGTGCCGAACACCGTCCCCACCCGAGTCCCGTCGGGCCCCCGCCCCGCCTCTGGAGCGCGTCGGGGCCCGCGCCGCTGGTCGCGCGCCGTCGCGGCGGGTGTGCTGGCCCTGGGGCTGGCGACCGGGGTGTCCGCGTGCGGGTTCGGCGCCCAGACGCTGCAGCCGTACACCCCGGCGGCCGGGGTGAACGTGGACGTCCCGGAGGACGCCCGGATGCCGTTGGTGAACGTGCGCGACCTGCGGATCATCTCCCAGGCGGAGGGCTCGGGGTTCCTGTCGGCCACCCTGGTGGCCAGCGACGTCGACCAGCTGGTCTCGGTCAGCGGGCAGACCTTCGGGCCCGACGGCCAGCCGACCGGCCCGCTCGGGATCGAGCTCGCGCAGCCGGTGGACCTCGGCCCGGCGCAGAACCCGCTGGTGCTGGCTGACCAGCAGCCCCGGCTCGCGGCCACCGGCGACGGGGTGGTGCCGGGTCTGACCGCCGAGGTGACGTTGACCTTCGCCTCGGCCGGCGAGGCCACGCTGACCATCCCGATCACCAACGCCGAGGACCTGACGGGC
Source organism: Desertihabitans brevis (assembly GCF_003327535.1). Lineage (NCBI taxonomy): Bacteria > Bacillati > Actinomycetota > Actinomycetes > Propionibacteriales > Propionibacteriaceae > Desertihabitans > Desertihabitans brevis. Next base: position 244,672 of record NZ_QOUI01000002.1, read on the forward strand.
TGACCCGTCCGGGGCCCGGCGCCGCGCCGGGCCCCAGCCCGCGGCGAGGGCTCACCCCTCGGTGAGCTCCGGCGGGAAGAGGCTGCTGACCGACTCCCCGACGTGGATCCGCCGGACCGCCTCGGCGAAGAGCGGGGCCACCGACCGGACCTCCAGGTTCGCCACCCGGCGCTCGGGCGGCAGCGGCACGGTGTTGGTGCAGACCACCTCGCTGATACCGGTCTCCGCACCCAGCCGCTGCACCGCCGGACCGGTGAACAGCCCGTGCGTGCAGGCCAGCGCCACCCGCTCCACCCCGTCGCGGCGCAGGCACGCCAGCAGCTCCACCATCGAGCCGGCGGTGGCGATCTCGTCGTCGAGCACGATCACGTCGCGCCCGCGGACGTCGCCGACGATGGCGTCGATGACGACCGTGTCGTCGGCCTGGCGGCGCTTGGACCCGGCCGCCACCGGCACCCCGAGCAGCCGGCCCAGCTTGCCCGCGGACTTCACCCCGCCGAAGTCGGGCGAGACCACCACGGTGTTCGACAGATCGCGGCCGGCGAAGTGGGCGGCCAGCTCCTGCAGCGCGGTGAGGTGGTCGACCGGCACCGAGAAGAAGCCGTGCACCTGCTCCGAGTGCAGCGCCATCGTCACCACCCGGTCCGCGCCGGCGGCGACCAGCTGGTCGGCCACCAGCCGCGCGCCGATCGAGATGCGCGGCGCGTCCTTCTTGTCGGAGCGGGCGTAGGCGAAGTGCGGGATGACGGCGGTGATGGAGGCCGCCGAGGCGCCGCGGGCGGCGTCCAGCATCAGCAGCAGCTCCATCAGGTGCTCCTGGACCGGCGGGACGAGCGGCTGCACGACGAAGACGTCGCGGCGCCGGCAGTTGGCGCGCAGCTGCACCTGCAGGCAGTCGTTGCTGAAGCGGGTGGTCAGCGAGGGCGACAGCTCGACGCCGAGGATGTCGCACATCTCCTGCGCGAACTCCCGGTGGGCGGCGCCGGAGAAGACGGTGATCCCCGGCATCAGGCCTCGAACTTGTAGCCGAGCCCGCGCACGGTGATGAGGTGGACGGGGTTGGCCGGGTCCTGCTCGACCTTGGAGCGCAGCCGCTTGACGTGCACGTCGAGGGTCTTGGTGTCGCCCACGTAGTCCGCGCCCCAGATCCGGTCGATCAGCTGGCCACGGGTCATCACCCGCCCGGAGTTGCGCAGCAGCATCTCCAGCAGCTCGAACTCCTTGAGCGCCAGCTTCACCCGCTGCCCCTGCACCGACACCTCGTGGCGCTCCACGTCCATCCGCACGCCGCCGGCCTCGACCACGTCGGGCAGCAGCTCGACGTCCTGGCCGCGGCGCAGCACCGCCCGGATGCGGGCCACCAGCTCGCGGTGGCTGAACGGCTTGGTGACGTAGTCGTCGGCGCCCAGCTCGAGCCCGACCACCTTGTCCACCTCGGTGTCCCGGGCGGTCACCATGATGACCGGGACCGGGCCACGGGCCCGCAGCTGGCGGCACACCTCGGTGCCGGGCAGCCCCGGCATCATCAGGTCGAGCAGCACGATGTCGGCGCCGACCCGGTCGTACTCGGCCAGCCCGGCGGTGCCGTCGGCGGCCTCCACCACCTCGAAGCCCTCCTTGCGGAGCATGAAGGCCAACGCCTCGCGGTAGGAGTCCTCGTCCTCCACCACCAGTACTCGGGTCATCGTTCCAGCTCCTTCTCGCTGTCGGGATCGGCAGGGTCCGGGCGCGCACTCTTCGGAGCGGCTGGCGCCGGGGGCGGGGGCTCGGGGTCGGCGAAGCCCGGCGCAGGCTCGGACTCGTCGACGCTGTGCTCGGGGAGGCTGATGGTGAACGTGGAGCCCTGGCCGGGTTTGCTCCACACGTCGACCACGCCCCGGTGGGCCGCGGCGATGTGCTTGACGATGGACAGCCCGAGGCCGTTGCCGCCGTTGGCGCGGCTGCGGGCGTAGTCCACGCGGTAGAAGCGCTCGAAGATCCGCTTGAGGTCGGCCTGGGCGATGCCGATGCCGTTGTCGGTGACCCGGATCTCCACCAGGGAGTCGTCCTCCTCCTGCCGGCGGCGGGCCGAGACCACCACCCGGCCACCCGGCTCGGAGTACAGCACCGCGTTGCGGACGAGGTTGCTCACCGCCATCGCCAGCTGGGTCTCGTCGCCCACCACCGCGAGGTCCTCCCCCGGCACCACGGTGAGGGTGATGCCGCGGTCGTCGGCGTCCACCCGGCAGACGTCGACCGCCTCGGCCAGCACCTCCCCGACCTCGACCCGGCGCGGTGAGAGCAGCGGGTCGTCGGCCTGCACCCCGGAGAGCTGGATGATCTGGGCCACCAGCCCGGTCAGCCGGGCGGACTCGTGCTGCATCCGACCGGCGAAGGACCGCACGGTGTCGGGGTCGTCGGCCGCCTCGACCACGGCCTCCGACAGCAGCGAGATCGCCCCGATCGGCGTCTTCAGCTCATGGCTCACGTTGGTGACGAAGTCGCGCCGGATCGCCTCCAGCCGCACCGCGGTGGTGCGGTCCTCGGCGAGGATCACGCACAGCTCCTCGGTCAGCGGGGCGACCCGGACGGCGAAGTGGCCCTCCTGGTCCTGCCCGCGGGGCAGCGTGAGGTCGAGGGAGTGGACCCGGCGCTCGGTGCGCACCTGGCGGACCAGCTCGAGCAGCTCGCGGTGCGCCACCCGGCTGCCCCGCACCAGCCCCAGCACCCGGGCCTCCTCGGTGGACTGGAGCACCTCGTCCAGCGGCCCCACCACCACACCGGCCGAGCGGAGCACCCCCAGCATCTGCGACACCCCGTCGGGCACTGCTACCTGGGGCATCTCCAACCGTTCATCCGCTGTAGGTCGCCGGCCGAACCTGGTGCCGAGGACGATCCAGGTCGCGAGTGTGGCACCCAGCAGGAAGCCGAGTCCAGCCGCGAGAAGGAGGTCCACAGACGTTCACTCTAGGGGCACCGCGCATTCGCCCCGACTCCGCTGGAGGGCCATCCCGGGCGGAGTTCGGCCGTCGTTCATGTGTCGTTCACCTCTCTCGACGCGGTGGCCACCGGGTAGCCGTAGGCTCGACCTGGCCCAGTGCCAGACGACTACTCCCCCTGCTGAGGATGTGCCCATGCGTGAGACGTACCGCGAACAGCTCGAGTCGGTCACCAGCGACCTGGTGATCATGGCGCAGATCGTGCGCGGAGCCGTCCGCGACAGCACCCGTGCCCTGCTGCAGGCCGACGACGCGATCGCCGAACGCGTGATCAGCGGCGACGAGGAGCTCGACCGGATGAGCGAGGAGGTCGAGCACCGCTGCTTCTCACTGCTCTCGCTGCAGGCCCCGGTCGCCGGCGAGCTGCGCATCGTCGTCTCCGCCCTGCGGATGGCCGCCGAGCTGGCCCGGATGGGCGACCTCGCCGTGCACGTGGCCAAGGTGGCCCGGCTGCGCTACCCCGACATCGCCGTCCCGGAGTCCCTGCGCGGCAACTTCGAGCGGATGGCCTCGATCTCGGAGCAGATGGTCGAGACCGCCGGGCGCACCCTGCAGTCCCGCGACGTGGAGATGGCCGAGCAGCTGCAGCACAACGACGAGGAGATGGACGACCTGCGGCGCAGCCAGTTCCGCCTGATGCTGGGCGACAGCTGGACCCACGGCGTGGAGGCCGCCGTCGACTGCGCGCTGCTGGGCCGCTACTACGAGCGGATCTCCGACCACGCCGTCTCGATGGGCGCCCGGGTGGTCTACCTGGTCACCGGCGAGGCCCCGGCCGGCGCCTCGCACTGGCCGTGACCGGCTGACCGCATCGGCGGTCAGCGGGTGAGCAGCGACGGCGTCCCCGGCCCGACCACGTCGGGGGCGTAGCTGACCCGCCCGCCGAAGCGACGCCGGGTGTAGGGGCGGCGGACCGCCACCGGCGGGGAGCCGAGGTGCTCACACATCACCTCCACGACGTCGGAGCCGAGGTCGGGCGCGTGCACGTCCAGCACGAGCGCGGCCGCCCGCAGCGGGTCACCCTCGCGCAGGGAGCGGCGCAGCGCCGCCAGCACCTCCCCGGGGCCGGGACGGTTGCGGTCGGGCTCGAACCGTGCCAGCCGCTGCGCGCCCTCCAGGTCGACCACCACCGCGAAGGGCCAGAACTCCCCGTACGTGGCCAGCCCGTGGTGGGCCACCTTGAACGCCTCGGGGAGCATCCGCTCGAAGTCGTCCCGGGCCTGCCGGCTGGCCCCTTCCGGCCACTGCACCACACCGCCTCCTCGTCCTCGGACCGGACAGTCAAGCAGATCCGGGGCGCCCGCCGGCCCCGACCGCTCGGTTGCGGGCCCACAGCCGGCGCACCACGTCCTCGACGTCGGGCTCGGCCACCGACAGGTCGCGCACCTCGGCCCGGGTCTGCACCGCCGTCAGCACGGCGGCCGCCGTGGTGGTGGCCGGGTCGAAGGCGAGCCGCTGGCGCACCCCCTCCCCCTCGCTGCCGAGGTGGCGGGTGCCGGGCACCTGCAGGTCGGCGACCGGCTCGGCCAGGTCCACCACGAGGATCCGCTCGGCCGCCACCGTCGCCCCCAGCCCGCTCAGCGTGCCGTCGTAGGCCAGCCGTCCGTGGTCGACCACCAGCACCCGCTCGCACAGCCGCTCGACGTCGCCCATGTCGTGGGTGGTGAGCAGCAGGGTGGTGCCGCGGGTGCGCCGCTCGTGCACGAGGAACTCCCGCAGCCGCTGCTTGCTGAGCACGTCCAGACCGATGGTGGGCTCGTCCAGCACCACCAGCTCGGGCCGGTGCAGCAGCGCGGCAGCCACCTCCGCCCGCCTCCGCTGGCCCAGTGAGAGCTGACGCACCGGGGTGGACCAGAAGTCGGCCAGCTCGAGCTCCTCCACCAGCTCCGCGCGCCGGGACGCCAGCGCGTCCGGCTCCAGGCGGTGGATGGCGCCGAGGATGGCGAAGGACTCCGACAGCGGCAGGTCCCACCACAGCTGGGACCGCTGCCCGAAGACGACGCCGATCCGCCGCGACAGCGTCCGCCGCTCCCCGATCGGCTCCAGGCCGCAGGTGCGCACGCTGCCGGAGGTGGGCACCAGGATCCCGGCCAGCATCTTGATGGTGGTCGACTTGCCGGCGCCGTTGGCCCCGATGTAGCCGACGGCCTCCCCCGGACCGACCGTGAACGTCATCTCGTCCACCGCCCGGACCCGTCGGGCGCGCCGCCGCAGCCGGCGTCCGGGGACGGGTTCGCGCACCGTGAACTCGCGGACCAGCCGGTCCACCTCGACCACCGCACCGGGCACCGTCATCTCCTCGCTCCCCTCATCCGCCCGCTCCCTGGTAGTGACGCACCCCGGCCCGCCAGAGCAGCCCGGCCAGCAGGCAGGACCACAGCGCGGCCACCGGCAGGAACCAGGCCAGCCACGCCGGCAGCAGCGCCGGGCCGGGCTGGCCGAGCACGACCAGCGTCGGGAGGTAGCCGACGAAGGCCGCCGGCACCACGAACCCGAAGGTGATCTTCAACCCGGTGCCGAACACCGAGGTCGGCTGGCTGGCCGCGTAGGACCCGCCGTAGGTGAAGGCGTTGGTGAACTCCGCGCCGTTGACCAGCCAGAACTGGCAGCCGGCCGCGCTGACGAACAGCGCGCAGAAGATCAGGGTGCCGAACACCAGCGCGAGCCCGACCACGGCCGCCGCCCGGAGCGGGTCGGGGATCTCGTTGGCCACCAGACCGGCGACCAGCGCGGCCACCCCGACCCCGATCCGGGTGAGCCGACGCAGGCTGATCTCGGAGGTGACCAGCTGGGCCAGCAACGGCTGGGGGCGCAGGTAGAAGACGTCGATGGTGCCCTCGCGGATGTAGCGGGGCAGCCGGTCCAGGTGCCCGACCAGCAGGTCGGCGACGGAGAAGCAGATGTTGGCCAGCCCGAAGACCAGCAGCACCCCGCCGAAGTCGAGCCCGCCGAGGACGTCCACCTGGGAGAAGACCACCCAGGTCTCGGCCAGCTCGACCAGCCCGACCAGCAGCGCCCCGAGGAGGTCGAGGCCGAAGGAGAGCCGGTAGGTGGTCTGCGCGCGCACCCGGGAGGCGAGGACCGCGCGGTAGGCGGTGAGGTCAGCCACCCTGCACCTCCAGGTGGCGACGGCCGAGCCGCTCCAGCAGCAGCGCGAGCGCCAGCAGCGCCAGCCCCCAGGCCAGCTGCACGCCGAGGTGCTGCCAGGCCGCGGCCCCGAGGACGCGCCCGCTGAGGACGTCCACCGGGTACTGCAGGAAGGTCGGGAACGGGGTGAAGCCGGCGAGGGTGCGCAACCACCCCGGGAACAGGTCCACCGGGACGAACAGACCGGCCAGGAAGGTGCCGAGGATGCCGTAGAACGCCTTGATGCCGCGGGTGTCGACCACCCAGAAGCCGAGCAGCCCGATGCAGTGCACGCCGAGGTAGGAGGCGACCACGGCGACCGCCACGCTGAGCACGCCGACCAGGTACGGACCGGGGGTGGGAGGCAGGAACCAGCCGGTGGTCAGCAGCCCGACCACCACCGCCGGGACGCCGCGCGGCAGCAGCGTGTAGGCCGCGCGGCCGACCGCGGGCAGGGCGAAGGCCGCCACCAGCGGCACCGGACGCAGGTAGTCCACCGCGATGTCGCCGTTCTTGATCCGCTCCTCCACCGAGGAGATCGGCGCCATCAGCGTGATCGCGCCGAGCAGGGCCTGGGAGATCCAGACGTAGCCGCCCAGGGTGTCGCGGTCGTAGCCGGCGAAGGCGGTGGTGGAGGCGTCCAGGGCGGCGAAGAGCACCGCGGCCCGGATGAACCCGAAGACGACGTTGGTGAAGAGCCCGGCCGCGACCGCCAGCCGGTAGTGGGCCTGCTCGGCGAACCCGGCCCGGACCAACGACCACAGCAGGCCGGCGCGCAGCCGGGACTCTGTGACCGGGGACACAAGCGCGGGAACTTACTCCTGCCCGGCGGGCCCGTCAACGGATCAGGACGCGGAGACCCCGAACTCGCTGCGGTAGCGGCGCACGGCCTCCAGGTGCCCGCCCAGGCCGCCGGTCTCCTCGAGGTGGGCGACCACGTCGTCGAGGGTGACGATGGCCCGCACCGGGCAGCCGTGGTCGCGGCTGACCTGCTGGACCGCCGACAGCTCTCCGCTGCCCCGCTCCTGCCGGTCGATCGCCACCACGATCCCGGCCAGCTCGGCCCCGTGCGCGCGGACGATCTCGACGGCCTCGCCGATCGCGGTGCCGGCGGTGATGACGTCGTCGACCAGCACCACCCGGCCGGCCAGCGGGGAGCCGACGAGCGTCCCGCCCTCGCCGTGGTCCTTGGCCTCCTTGCGGTTGAAGCACCACCGCACGTCGCGCCCGTGCTGCTCGGCCAGCTGGACGGCCGTCGCCGCCACCAGCGGGATCCCCTTGTACGCCGGGCCGAAGAGCACGTCGACCTCCCAGCCGGCTTCGACCACGGTGGCCGCGTAGTGGCGGGCCAGCGCGGCCAGCCGGGCCCCGGTGCCGAAGGCGCCGGCGTTGAAGAAGTACGGCGAGCGCCGGCCCGACTTGAGGGTGAAGTCGCCGAAGCGCAGCACCCCGTGCTCGATGGCGTAGGAGAGGAACTCCCGCTGGTGCGGCTGCAGCGGCACTACTTCTTCTTCCCCTGGTTCTTGACCGCCTCGATCGAGGCCCGGGCGGCCTCGGGGTCGAGGTAGCGACCACCCTCGGTGGTGGGACGCAGGTCCTCGTCGAGCTCGTAGAGCAGCGGGATGCCGGTGGGGATGTTGAGCCCGACCACGGCCTCGTCGCTCATCCCGTCCAGGTGCTTGACCAGGGCGCGCAGCGAGTTGCCGTGGGCGGCGACCAGCACGGTCTTCCCGGCGCGGAGGTCGGGCACGATGGCGTCGTACCAGTAGGGCAGCATCCGCACCACCACGTCGGCCAGGCACTCGGTGCGCGGACGGGCCTCGGTGGGCAGCGCGATGTAGCGCGGGTCGTCGAACTGGGAGTACTCGTCGTCGGGCTCGATCGGCGGCGGCGGGGTGTCGTAGGAGCGGCGCCAGATCATGAACTGCTCCTCGCCGAACTGCTCCAGCGTGGCTGCCTTGTCCTTGCCCTGCAGGGCGCCGTAGTGGCGCTCGTTGAGCCGCCAGGAGCGCTTGGTCTCGATCCAGGAGCGGCCGCACTCGGCCAGCGCGAGGTTGGCGGTGTGGATGGCGCGCAGCAGCACCGAGGTGTGCACCACGTCGGGGAGCAGGCCCTGCTCGGCCAGCAGCCGGCCACCGCGGACGGCCTCGCCGCGGCCCTTCTCGTTGATGTCGACGTCCACCCAGCCGGTGAACAGGTTCTTGGCGTTCCACTCGCTCTCGCCGTGACGGAGCAGGATCAGGGTGCCTCGTTCGCTCATGGACGGGAGCCTATCGGCCGCGACGTCGCCGCCCCGGGGCCGTTCAGGCGCGGCCGGCGGCTTCGGTCAGGGCCCGCAGCCGGGCGGCGTGCGCGGACGTCAGCGCCCCGGGCTCCAGCCGCCAGGACCAGCCGCCGGCCACCCCGGGCAGGTTCATCCGGGCCTCGGTGCCGAGGCCGAGGACGTCCTGGGCCTGGGTCATCGCCAGCCGGCAGGGGGCCGCCAGCGCGAGCTCGACCATCGCCCACGACGGCTCGGCCTCGCCGTCGGTGGTGACGGCGGCGGCCCGCCAGGCCCTCCGCACCTGGGCGCGGCGCACCTCGGGCAGGGTGTCCCACCAGCCCACGACGGTGTCGTTGTCGTGGGTGCCGGTGTAGACGACCTGGTCGGCCTCGAGGTTCTCCGGCTCGTGGGACTTGTCCGGGTCGTCGGGGTTGAAGGCGAACTGCAGCACCGCCATCCCGGGCAGCCCCAGCTCGCGGCGCAGTGCGTCGGTGGCGGCGTCGATGTCGCCGAGGTCCTCAGCCACCACCGGCAGCGGGCCGAGCTCGCGGGTGGCGGCGTCGAAGACGGCGCGCCCCGGGCCGGGCACCCAGCGCCCGTTCTCGGCGGTGGTGTCGCCGACCGGGACCGCCCAGTAGGCGGAGAAGCCGCGGAAGTGGTCGATCCGCACCAGGTCGAACAGGTCGAAGGTGCGGCGCAGCCGCTCTACCCACCAGCGCATCCCGTCGGCGGCGAGGGCGTCCCAGTCGTAGAGCGGGTTGCCCCACAGCTGGCCGGTCTCGGAGAAGGCGTCCGGCGGGACGCCCGCCACGGCGTCGGTGCGGAAGATCTCCGGCCAGGCCCGGTGGTCGGCCCCGTCGGCGGCGACGTAGATGGGGACGTCGCCCATCACCTGCACGCCCCGGTCGGCGGCGTAGCGGCGCAGCTCGCCCCACTCGCGGTCGAAGCGGACCTGGCCAGCGAGGTCGCCGCCGACGGCCGTCCAGGAGTCGACCCAGTAGGCGTGCTTGGCGGCGAAGGCGGCCAGCTCGTCCTCCCCGACCGGGGCGTCGGGGTGCTCGAGCAGGGCCGGCGAGGCGGCGAAGGCCGAGGGCGAGGAGTAGGGCGAGCCGAACTCCCCCGGCACCGAGACCGGCAGCACCTGCCACACCGTCTGCCCGGCCTCGGCGAGCCAGTCGACGAACTTCCGGGCCGAGGGCCCCATCCGTCCGTCGGGCAGGGAGGTCAGGTGGAGCTGGACGCCGGCGGCGCGGGTGGGGAGCACGTCCTCGAGCCTGTCACACCGTCCGGGCGGCGCTCAGCAGGCCTGGACGCTCGCGGCCTCGCGGGTGGTGGTGTTCTCGTACTCACCGATCGCGGCGACCTTGGCCGCCGAGGCGCTGCTCTCGTCGAAGGTGTAGGTCAGCCACTCCTTCGCCAGCCGACGGGCCAGCTCGAGCCCGACCACCCGCTGGCCGAAGCACAGCACCTGGGCGTTGTTGCTCAGCACCGCGCGCTCCACCGAGAACGGGTCGTGCGCGGTGACCGCGCGCACACCCGGCACCTTGTTGGCCGCGATCGCCACCCCGAGCCCGGTGCCGCAGACGAGCAGGGCCCGGTCGGCCTTGCCCTCGGCGACCATCCGGGCGGCCGCCGCGGCGATGTGCGGGTAGGCGGTGTCACCGTCGGCGTCCACGCCCACGTCGATGACCTCGCTCACCTGGTCCGAGGCCTCGAGGTCGCCCTTGAGCTTCTCCTTGTAGTCGAAACCCGCGTCGTCGCTGCCGACCACCACTCGCCACGCCATGTCCGTCTCCTCCGTCGTCCGCGCGGGCCCTCCGGCCACGCGCTCTCTCCCAGTTGTACCCGCTCGGTCGAACCGGTCTCAGCCCGCACCCGCCTCCACCGGCGTCCCCTGCCGGTGTCCCCGCTCGTCCTGGGGCACCTTGAGGAAGCCGACCATGACGAACGCCGCGGCGTAGAGCAGCACGAAGGCCCACACCACCCCGACGTCGCCCAGCCCCAGCGTGAGCACCAGCGAGACCACCCCGGAGCCGAGGAAGGCCGCGCCCCCGGCGGCGGTCGTGTACATCGCCATCGCCGCGCCCTTGTGGTCGGGGGTGAGCGCCGGCATGATCGCGCCCATCGGCACGAACCCGGCCAGCAGGCAGCCGAACAGGCAGCCCGCCGCCACGCTCAGCCAGTAGCCCCAGTCCGAGCCGGCCGGCACCCACTGCGGCACGTACCACCACAGCAGCAGCCCGACCGCCGACCCGAACACCCCGAACCAGCGGACGGTGTTCCGCCAGCCCCAGCGGTCGCCGACCGCGCCGAAGACGGCGTTGACGAGGATGTTGGTGGCATAGACCAGCGTGGTCATCGTCAGGTAGCGCGCCTGGCCCCACCCGCGGTCGTCGGCGATCACCGCCGGCAGCACCAGGAACATCCCGTACTGGGGGGCGGTGTTGATCAGCCGCACCAGGAAGCCCATCGCGATCTTCGGCCGGGTGACGGTGAGCCGCAGCCCCGACAGCAGCACCTGGCTGGTGCTCTCCCCCGCCGGCGCGATCCGGCCGCGGCCGTTGTCGGCGCGGACGCCGAACCAGCTGATGGCGAAGCCGGCGACCACCAGCGCGATCGAGACCACCATGGCACCGGTCTCGCCGGACGTCCCGCCGCCGAAGGCCGGGATCGCCCCGACCGCCACCAGCGAGCCGAGGGTCGGCAGACCGCCGGTGAACATCACGTAGAACCAGCCCACGGCGACGCCGTTGCGCTGCACCGGGGTGGTGATGTTGATCCAGACCAGCATCGCGAAGGCGAACAGCGGGTAGCCGAAGCCCCGCAGGAAGTAGGTCACCGCCACCAGGGGCAGGCTGCCCAGCTGCAGGCTGAGCAGGAACAGCACCTCGAAGACCACCCAGACGGCGAAGCCCAGCGCCATCACCCGGCGCGGGCCCCACAGGTCCGACAGCGCCCCGGCCAGGTAGCTGCCGACCAGCACGGCCAGGCTGTAACCGGTGACCACGGTCGCCACCACGGCCTCCGGGCGGCCCAGGACGGCCTCCATGTGCGGCTGGATGAAGTTCGACTCGGTGCCGTTGCCGGTCATGAACACCAGCAGCCCCAGGAACCCCCAGCGCAGGCTGTGCGGGATCCCGATGCGGTCGAGGAAGCGCTCCTCGCGACCGGTGCCGACCTCGCTGTGCAGCGACGTCACAGGCTCAGCCCCGGCGTCCCGGCAGCAGCGACACCTTCACCGACGCGCCGCTCGTGTCGCCCACCAGGTCGAGGGCCTGCTGGAAGTCGGCCAGCGCGAACTGGTGGGTGCAGATCTGCTCCACCGGCACCTTGCCGTCCTCCAGCATCTTGATCGCCGCCGGCCAGCAGTGCGGGCCGAGGTGGGCGCCGAGGACGTCGAGCTCCTTGTCGTCGGAGATGATCGACCAGTCGACGGTGACGTCGGAGCCGAAGACGGAGTACTCGACGTAGGTGCCGAGCTTGCGCAGCAGGTTGAGACCCTGCCCGACCGCCGAGGGGTGCCCGGTGCCCTCGAGGTAGACGTCGGCACCGTAGCCGTCGGTCAGCTCCTTGATGCGGGCGACGGCGTCCTCCTCGCGGATGTTGATGGTGAGGTCGGCCCCGCAGGCCTTGCCGAGGGCGAGCTTGTCGTCGTCGAGGTCGAGGGCGATGAGGTTCATCGGGTTCTTCTCCCGCGCGCCGAGGATGAGCCCCAGCCCGATCGGGCCGCAGCCGGCCACCACCACGGTGTCCTCGAAGGAGATGTTCGCCCGCTCGACCGCGTGCAGCGCGCACGACAGCGGCTCGGCGAAGGCGGCGTGGTGCGGCTCGAGCTGCTTGGACACCTGGTGCACCCGGGCCCGGATCGGGACCAGCACGTACTCGGCCATCGCGCCGTCGAAGTTCTTGAACCCGAACATGTCGTGCGGCCCGCACATCCAGTACTGCCCGCGCCGGCAGTAGCGGCACTCCTCGCACGGCACGATCTGCTCGCAGGCGACGCGGTCGCCGATCGCGACCCGGTGGTGGGCGAAGGCCTCCTCGTCCCCGGCGACGACCTCGCCGACGAACTCGTGACCGGGGCTGCGGCCGACCTGCACGTAGGGCTCGCGGTGCTCGTCGCCCCAGAACTTGGCCGCCCCGTGGTAGCACTTCAGGTCGCTGGCGCAGACGCCGACCGCCTCGACCCGCAGCAGCATCTCCCCCGGGCCCGGGCGCGGGACGTCCTTCTCCTCCAGCCGGTAGTCCTCCGGCCCGTGGACCACCACGGCCTGCATCCGGTCGGGAAGGGGCTCAGACATCCGTGGTACCTCCGTTGGTCGTGCGGCGAACCGGTCGGCCCCAGTCGAGCACGGCGTCGGAAGCGATGTCAAGAACACATGTTCACACCGGAACCAATGTGCGTTACGGTGCTGGGCAGTGCCACCGAGCCGACGGGAAGCAGGTGAGAGGCATGGACGCGCCGCCGCAGCGCCCGCGCTTCGACCCCGACCTGGTGCACCGCGCCGCCCGGATGTACTACCTCGACGAGGTGAACCAGGCCGAGATCGCCGCCGCCCTGCAGGTGTCGCGTCCCACCGTCAGCCGCCTGCTGGCCGAGGCCCGGCGCAGCGGCATGGTGCAGATCACCGTGCACCCGCCGCAGCAGCCCGAGGCCGGCCTGGCCGGGCGGCTGGCCACGGCGCTCGGGCTGCGGCGCGCCTGGGTGGTGCCCGCCGCCGGTGCGGACCTGGCTGGGCTGGTGCCGGCCGTCGGTGAGGCGCTGAGCTCCTGCGCCCTGCGGCCCGGTGACGTCCTGCTGGTCTCCTCGGGACGGACGCTGCACCAGCTCAGCGAGCACCGGCTGCCGTCGCTCACGGGGGTGGAGGTGGCTCCGACGTCCGGCGGGGTCGCCGAGCCGGAGGCCTGGCACCAGACCAACGAGATCGTGCGCCGTTGGGCCGAGCGGGTGGGCGGACGTCCGCACTTCCTCTTCGCCCAGGCCCGGCCCAGCCCCGCGATGCGCGCCACCCTGGAGGCCGATCCCGACTTCCGACGCACCACCGGTCTGTGGGATCGCGCCGCGGTGGCGCTGGTGGGGGTGGGGGCCCCGCTGGTGGGCCGCCGCTCGGTGTCGGCCTCGGTGCCGGTCGACGACCCGCGGCTGCGCGCCACCGTCGGTGACATCAGCCTCAACTTCTACGGCGCCGACGGCGCCGAGGCCGACTTCGAGGGCCGCGCGGACATGGTGCGGATCGGCACCGACCAGCTGCGGGCCGTCCCGTGCTCGATCGCCGTCGCGGTCGGCGCGGAGAAGGTGCACAGCGTCGTCGGTGGGGCCCGCGCCGGCCTGTTCAACCACCTCGTCACCGATGCCGCCACCGCCCGCCTCGTGGTCGCTGCGCTGCCACCCGACCTCCCCGACGACAGGAGCCCCGACGATGCCTGATCCAACCGCAGCCGACCCCGCGGCCGTCCCGACCGGCGTGGGCACGCCCCGGGTGACCGTCGTCACCGGCGCCGCCAGCGGCATCGGCCGCACGGTCGCCCAGACCTGCGCCGCCCGCGGCGACCGGGTGGTCGGGGTCGACCTGGCCGAGTCCGTGGTCGAGGTGGTGGCCGGGCTGCCCGGCACCGGCCACCTGCCGGTGGTGGCCGACCTCACCGTCGACGGACGGGCCGAGCAGGTCGTCGCCCGCGTCGTCGAGGAGGTCGGCACCCCGCAGGTGCTGGTCAACTCCGCCGGTGTGGTCCGGCTGGGCAAGGCGGTCGACCTGCCGGCCGGGCACTGGCACCAGACCCTGGACGTCAACCTCGGCGCCAGCTTCTTCATGGCCCAGGCGGTCGGGCGGCGGATGGTGGCCGCCGGCTACGGCCGGATCGTCAACCTCGCCTCCCAGGCCGCCGTGGTGGGTCTGGACGAGCACGTGGCCTACTGCGCCAGCAAGGCCGGCGTGCTGGGGATGACCCGGGCGCTGTCGCTGGAGTGGGCTCCGCACGGGGTGACGGTCAACGCGGTCTCCCCCACCGTGGTCGAGACGCCGCTGGGCCGGGAGGCCTGGGCCGGGGAGAAGGGTGAGGCCGCACGGCGGGCGATCCCGGTGGGGCGGTTCGCCCAGCCCTCGGAGGTGGCCGCGCTGATCGCCTTCCTCGCCAGCGACGAGGCGGCCATGATCACCGGCGAGAACGTGGTGATGGACGGCGGCTACACCACCGTCTGAGTCGCGGGGCCGGTCAGCCCGGCGGGCGCAGGTGCTCGAAGGCGGCCAGGTTGGCCGTCGGCTCCCCGCGGGCCAGCCGCCAGCGCCACTCCCGCTCGATGGCCGTGCGGAACCCGGTGCCGACGATGGTGTCGAAGGACTCGTCGGCGACCCGGGCGACCTCGCCCAGCAGCCGGTCCAGCTCGGCGGCGGTGACGACCTCCAGCGACAGCCGGCCGGTCAGGTGGATGTCGCCGTGGTGGTCCAGGCTGAACGCGACGCCGTAGCCGGACAGGTTGCGCTGCAGCAGCCAGCGGTGCACCTCGGCGGCGTGCTCGTCGGGCCGCCGGGCCACGAAGGCGCGCACCTGCAGGGTGTGGTCGGCCACCACCAGCGCGCACTCGGTGCTGAGCTTGTGCTCCCCGGGCAGGGTGACGGTGAACGTCCCGGGCGCGGTCTCGGCCCAGCGCAGCCCGCTGCCGTCGAGGTGGCCGCGCACCAGCGCGATGACCCGTTCCCGCACGCGGCCAGCATAGGGAGGACGCCGGTGGCATGATGCGGCGAGCACGTCGTCCCCCACCCGTCGGAAGGCCCGCCCGTGAGCGTCCTCACCCCCGTCCCCTCCGCCGATCCCGGCCGCCCCGGCGGGTTCCGGCGGGACGGGCAGCCGCACACGGTCGTGTCCGGGGCGCTGCACTACTTCCGCGTGCCCCATGCCCTGTGGGAGGACCGGCTGAGGCGGCTGCTGGCGCTGGGCTGCACCACGGTGGAGACGTACGTGGCGTGGAACTTCCACGCGCCGCGCGCCGACCGCGAGCCCGACTTCACCGGTGACCGCGACCTCGGCGCCTTCCTCGACCTCGCCGGCCGGCTGGGGCTGGACGTCCTGGTGCGGCCCGGGCCCTACATCTGCGCGGAGTGGGAGCTGGGCGGGCTGCCCGCCTGGCTGCTGGCCGACCCGCGGTTGCGCACCGGCGCCCGGGGCACCAACCTGCGCAGCTCCGACCCGGCGTGGCTGAAGCACGTGGACGCCTGGTTCGACGTGCTCATCCCGGTGGTGGCCGAACGCCAGGCCGCGCACGGCGGGCCGGTGGTGGGCGTCCAGGTGGAGAACGAGTACGGCAGCTTCGGCGACGACCGGGACTACCTGCAGCACCTCGCCGACGGGCTGCGCCGGCGCGGGATCACCGAGCTGCTGTTCACCTCCGACGGCCCGACGGCGCTGATGCTGCAGGGCGGCACCCTGCCCGACGTGCTCGCCACCGCGAACTTCGGCTCGCGCACCGAGGAGGCCTTCGCCACCCTGCTCGAGCACCGTCCCGGCACGCCGACGATGTGCCTGGAGTTCTGGAACGGCTGGTTCGACCACTGGGGTGCCGAGCACCACACCCGACCGGCCGAGGACGCCGCCGCCGAGCTGCGGACCATGCTGGAGGGTGGGCACTCGGTCAACCTCTACATGGCCCACGGCGGCACCAGCTTCGGCGTGTGGGCCGGCGCCAACGCCAGCCCCGAGGGCCGGCTGCAGCCGACCGTCACCAGCTACGACTACGACGCCGCCATCGCCGAGGACGGCACCTGCACGCCCAAGTTCTGGGCGTTCCGCGAGGTGGTCACCGCCGTCCTGGGCACCGAGCCGCCGCAGCCCCCGCCGCCGTCGCGCCGGCTGCCGGTGCAGACGGTCGAGGTGGAGGCGTCCGGGCTGGCCCTGGACACCGTGCTCGACGGGGTCGACCCGGTGCGCGGCGTCGCGCCGTCCTCGCTGGAGGACCTCGGGCTCCTGCACGGCGCCGTGCGCTACCGGACCACCGTCCGCGGCCCGGTGCGGGCGCCGCTGCGACTGCCCGGGGTGGGTGACCTGGCGCGCGTCCGCCTGCACACCCCCGACGGCGACCAGACCGGGCTGGTCTCCGAGCTGGACGTCGACCCCGCCTTCGGCACCGAGGTCGAGCTGGACGTCCCGGCCGGCGAGCACCGGCTGGACGTGGTGGTGAGCAGCCTCGGCCGGGTGAACTTCGGCCCGTTCCTGGGTGAGCGCAAGGGCCTGCGCAGCGCCCGCCTGGACCACCAGCACCTGTTCGGCTGGGAGCAGCGGGGCATCGACCTGACCGAGCAGCCGGAGCTGGACTGGTCCGCCGCCGGGGACGCGACAGGTCCCGGGTTCTTCCGGGCGGAGCTGACGGTGGACGAGCCGGCCGACGGCTTCCTCGCCCTGCCGGGGTGGCACCACGGCTACGTGTACCTCAACGGCTTCAACCTGGGCCGCTACTGGAACCCGGCCGGCCCCCAGCAGACCCTCTACGCCCCCGCGCCGCTGTGGCGCGCCGGCGCCAACGAGGTCGTCGTCTGCGAGCTGGTCGCCCCGGGGACACGGGTGGAGCTGGTCGCGGAGCCCGTGCTCGGCTGACGTTGGACAGCTCGGGGCGCTCGCCCTTCGACAGGCTCAGGGCGGTTGGGTCAGGTTGGGCGCCGAGGTGCGGCCGGGCAGGAACCCCCAGCGACAGCGGGCTGAGCCTGTCGAAGCCCGAGAGACGCCCTTCGACAGGCTCAGGGCGCTCGGAGGTAGCGGGGCGCGATGAGTGGTGGGTGGTTGCGGGGTCTTTCCAGCAGCGTGGCGTTCGGGCTGCGCGGTGACGAGGAGGACGGACGTGAACTGGACGCTCGAGGTGGTGGTGGTCCCGGTCAGCGACCTGGACCGGGCCGTGGGGTTCTACGCCGACCAGCTGGGCTTCGTGCTCGACCACGACGTCGAGGTCGGCCCCGGGCAGCGGATGGTGCAGCTGACCCCGCCCGGGTCGGGGTGCTCGGTCGTGCTGAGCAGCCCGGAGGCCTCGCAGATGCCGGCCGGCTCGCTCAAGGGCCTGCAGCTGGTGGTCCCCGACGTCCGTGCCGCCCGGGAGGAGCTGCTGGGCCGCGGGGTGGAGGTCGGTGACGTCCAGGTGCTCGGGGAGAACCCGTCGCCGCAGCCCGACCCGCTCGACAACATCGGCTTCCTCTTCTTCTCCGACCCCGACGGCAACGGCTGGGCGGTGCAGCAGATCTCCAGCCGCGGCTGAGCCCAGGATCGACCTCAGCGCCAGTCGCGGAGGAACTCCTCGAGCAGCGGCCCGGCCGAGCCGCTGCCGCTCTCGCCGTCCTCGACCAGGACGGCCACCGCCAGGTCGCCCTGCACCGCCACCATCCAGCCGTGGGTGCCCGGCTCCTCGTCCGGGCCGCCGCCGTGCTCGGCCGTGCCGGTCTTCGACAGCACCGGGTCACCCCCGAGGTCGCGCAGGAACCGGCCGCTGCCCTCGGTCGTGACCGCGCGCATCAGCTGCTGCAGGTCGGCCTGCTCCTGCTCGGTGAGCGGCTGCTCCACCTCCTCGGGGTTCTCCCCGCCGTCGACCACCAGCATCGGCGTCACCCGGTGCCCGGCCGACACCGACGCGGCGACCGTGGCCACCCCGAGGGCGTTGGTGGTGACCGTGCCCTGGCCGATCATCATCGCGGCCTGCTCGACGGGGTCGTCGCTGTCGGGCACGGTGCCGAGGGTGAAGGGGTAGCCCAGGTCGGCGTCGGTGTTGATGCCGAGACTCTTCGCCGCCGTCTGCAGACCCTCCGCACCCACCTGCTCCCACAGCCGGATGAAGGCGGTGTTGCAGGAGTGGGCGAACGCCTCCGCGAAGCTGATCTCGCCCAGCGCCGAGGACGGGTAGTCGTCGTAGTTCTCGAAGGTGCGCCCGTTCACAGTCACCGTCCGCGAGCAGCTCACGGTGTCGTCGGGCCGCACCCCGCTGCGCAGCAGGGCCAGCGCGGAGACGATCTTGAACGTCGATCCCGGCGGGTAGAGCCCCTCGGTGGCGTTGGAGAAGCCGCCGCCGGCCGGGCCGGAGGCCGCCGCCAGCACCTCGCCGGTGGACGGCTGGATCGCCACCAGGGCGGCCGGCGTCTTGACCTCGGTGAGCAGGCTGTCGGCCACCGACTGGGCGCGCTCGTCCAGGGTCAGCCGCAGCGGCGTCCCGTCGGTCGCCGGGACGGTGTGCAGCACCTCGTCCTCGGTGTCGGCGTCGGGGGCGCCGTCGGCGGGGTCGACGGGCTCGATGACGACCGCCGTCCCGGGCGTGCCGCGGAGCTGGTCGTCGTAGCGGGCCTGCAGGCCGGTCAACCCGGCGAAGTCGCCCGCGACCAGATCGCCCTCGGAGGCCTGGACGACCTCCTCGGTCGCCGGGCCGGCCACCCCGAGCACCGGTCCGGCGAACTCCCGGCTGGGCGCCAGCGGACGCTCGTCGGGCACCAGGCGGGCGCCGTCGATCTCCCCGGCCCCGGAGCGGATCTCCTCGATGGTCTCGGTCTCCGAGCCACGGACCACCAGGCCCTCGACGAAGGCCTGGTCACCGGCCGCCTCGACCCGCTCGACGAAGGCGTCGGCGTCGATGTCGAGCAGCTCGGCCAGCTCGCGGGCGGAGTCCTCCTGGCGTTCGGGGCGGACCTGGGTCTTGTCCAGACCGACCCGCTCGACCTCGCGCATCCGCACCAGCGGCTCGTCCCCGGCGCCGAGCACGTCGGCCCGGCGGGCGGGGACGCGGCGGGTGTCCAGCACCTCGCCGGGGTCGAGACCGGGGGCGAGCGCCGACGGCGTCCACACCACCTGCCAGTCGGTCTCGGCGTCCTTGACCAGCTCGACGTCGCGGGAGTAGGTCCACGGCTCGGCCTCGGGGACGGGGTGCCAGGTGTACTCCACCACCGCCCGGGTGCGGGTGCGGCCGCGGTCGACCTGCTCGCTGGGGGTGGCACGCACCGTCGGGCGCAGCCCGTCCAGCTGCTCCAGCACCTGCGGCAGCCGCTGCGCCTCGGCACGGGTCTCCGGCGTGACCGGCACCGCGGTCAGGTCGCCCCGCTGCAGCCCGTCGGCCAGCAGCGCCAGGGTCTCCTCCGGCGGCGTCCGGTCGGCCAGCAGGGAGCACCCGCTGAGCGACAGCCCGAGCGCCAGCAGACCCGCCAGCGCCGCCCGTCCCCGGTGTCCCGCCCGGCTCACCGGCGCTCCCGGATCTTCGGCAGGTGCTTGGTGAACTCCTCGCGGAACAGCGCCTGCAGCGCCTCGGACTGGATCGCCCCGTCGACCACCGGCAGCCGTCCGGCCGCGGCCCGCTGGCAGACCACCAGCCACGCCTCGCCCATGGCGAGGGTGAACCCGCTGGCCACCCCGGCACCGACCACACCGCCGACCAGGCTCCCGGCCCCGGGCACGAACTTCAGCAGGTTGGTCGCCAGCGCCCGACCGCCGGCGGTCGCCGCCGCGGAGGAGGCCAGTGCCAGCATCGCCGCCCGCTCGACCCGGATGCCGTAGATCTGGCTGATCCGCGCCATCATGCCGAGCTGGATCGGCACCAGCACGGCCGCGTCGCTGAACGGGATCGGGATGGCCGCCGCGCCCGCGGCAGCGCTCACCGCCGCGCCCACGTGGGCCTGGGCCAGCCGCGCCTTGCGGGCCGTGTCGATCTGCTGCGCCGCGGTGAGCGCTCCCTCGACACCTTCGGGAGCAGCTTGAAAGGTCGCCTCCAAGAGCTCCATCAAGCCGTGGGACGGCTGACCGGTGAACTGGTCCCTCAGGGCTTGGACGAGGAAGGGGTGGCCGGCCACGATGGGCAGCTCGCGGTCGGCGATCTGGTGCGCCAGCTCGACGGCGTCCGGGTGGTACTGCCCGTCGCGCATCGGCACCTGGGTGAGCACCACCACGACCGGCAGCCCGACCGAGTGCAGGTGCTGGATGAACTCGGCCTCGGAGTCCTCGAAGCGGCGGTCGAGCCCGCGCAGGCAGTACCAGGCGACGTGCACCTGCTCCGACAGCTCCTGCTTGCGCCCGGCCTTCATCATCTGGTCGACGTCGCGCAGCAGCGCCTTGTCGTCGCGGCCCAGCTCCAGGCCCTTGGTGTCGACCAGGCCGAGGAAGCCCTCGGTGTGCAGGTAGAGGTGGGAGCCCTGGGTGACCGGGCGGCCGATCCCGGTCTCGGCGACCTCCGAGCCGAAGATCGCGTTGATCAGCGTGGACTTGCCCACCCCGGTCTTGCCGAACAGCGCCAGGTTGAACCGGCCGAGCGCGAGCGCCTCCTCGGCGTACCGGCTGCGGAAGGACTCGGTGAAGAAGTCGCTGGCGGGCACGGTCGAGGAGTCTATGCGGGCCGCTGGCCCGCCGTGGCTGCCGCGCCGTAGAGGCTGAGCAGCCGGGCCACCTCGTCGGCGACGGCCTGGCGGGCCGGCGCCATCCACTTCCGCGGGTCGACCGGCGGGTTCTCCCCCTCCAGCACCCGGCGGACCGCCCCGGTCATCACCTGGTTGAGGTGGGTGGAGACGTTGATCTTGGTCATCCCGGCCGCGATCGCCGCCTGCATGCCGGCGTCGCTCACCCCCGAGGAGCCGTGCAGCACCAGCGGGACGTCCAGCCGGTCGGCCAGCGCGCCGATCAGCTCGACGTCGAGGACGGCGTCGCGGGTGGTCATGGCGTGGGAGGACCCGACGGCCACCGCGAGGAGGTCGACCCCGGTGGCCCCGACGAAGGCGGCCGCCTCCTCGGGGTCGGTGCGGGCGCCGGGGGCGTGCACGCCGTCCTTGCCGCCCACCTCGCCGAGCTCGGCCTCGACCACCACCCCGGCGTCGTGGCAGAAGCGCACCATCTCCGCGGTGGTGGCGACGTTGGCCTCGTAGTCCAGGTGGGAGCCGTCGTACATCACCGAGTGCACGCCGAGCTCGACCGCACGACGGATCAGGTCGGTGTCCTCGGCGTGGTCGAGGTGGACCACCACCGGCACCGACGCGCCCCGGGCGACGGCGAGGGTGGCGGCGAGCACCGGCTCGAGCGCGCCGTGGTACTTCACCGCGTTCTGGCTGATCTGCAGCACCACGGGTCGTCCGGCCCGCTCCGCGCCCTGCACCAGCGCGGTGGCGTGCTCGAGCTGGATGACGTTGAAGGCGCCGAGCCCGACGTGGTCGGCGGCGGCCTCACGGGCCAGGGTGCGCAAGTCGGTCACGGGGTCTCCTCCGGTTCGGTGGGTGCGTGGGCGGGCTCGGGCGCGGTGGGGCCGGAGCCGCTGACGGCGACCGAGCTGGCGCCGTGCCGGGCCAGGGCGGCGTCGGCGCTGCCCATGGCGCCGGCCCAGGAGCCGAGCTGGGCCGCCCGCAGCGGCGGCGGCCCGGAGAGCACCAGCCGGCGGCGCAGCCCCTCGGTGAGCGGTCCGAGGACGGCCTCGCCGGCCCGGCTGAGCCCGCCGCCGAGGACGACCGGCACCGGTCCCACCAGGCTCATCTGCACCGCGAGCACGTCGGCCAGGGTCTCCAGGGCCTCGGTGATCACCGCGCGGGCGTCGGGGTCGCCGGCGTCGGCGGCGGTGAACACGTCCAGGCTGCCGGTGGCCGGCCGGCCGCTGCGGGCCGACCAGCGGCGCGCGATCGCCGCGGCCGAGGAGATCCGCTCCATCAGCTCGAGCTCGCCGGTGGCCGGGTCGGGCACCAGTGCGTGCCCGGTCTCGCCGGCGTAGCCGCCGCTGACCACCGCCCGGCCGTCGAGGTAGAGCGCGGTGGCGATCCCGGTGCCGACCGCGACGAACATCACCGAGGACTCCCCGGCGGCCGCACCCCAGCGCAGCTCGGCCCGGCCACCCGCGCGGACGTCGTGGCCCAGCACCGCCGGACGCCCCAGCCTCCGGGCCAGGTCGTCGGCCAGCCGGGCGTCGCGCCAGCCCAGGTTCGTCGAGTGCACCGCCACCTGCCGGTCGTCGTCGACGATGCCGGGCACCGACAGCCCGACGGTGGGCACGCAGGCCAGTCCGGCGACCTGGGCCTCGAGCCCGGTGACCACCCCGGCCAGCACGTCCAGCAGGCCCTCGGCCCCCGCCGGGGTGGCGGTCTCGGAGCGGGCCAGCACGGTGCCGTCCTCGCGGCAGACCACCGCCTTCACCGCGGTGCCGCCGACGTCCAGCCCGATCGCGGCCCGGCTGCGGCGCAGGTGCAGCTCCGTCCAGCCCGGCTGCGGCACGCGGGCCACCTCCACCCACTCCCGCGGGTCCACCTCGGGGAAGGTGACGTCGCCGGCCGGATCGGCCTGCACCTCGGTGAGGCGCAGCTCGTCCAGCCAGGGCCACAGCAGCCGGTACACCTCACCGCCGCCGACCACGAACACCTCGCCGGGACGCTCCGCGGCCAGCGCGAGCGCCTGCTCGGGCCCCGCGGCGACCGCGACCCGGTCGGCGTGCCCGGGCGCCGGCGTCCAGCCGCTCCGGGTGAGCACGACGGTCTGCCGGCCGGGCAGCGGGCGCCCGATCGACTCGTACGTGCGGCGTCCCATCACCAGGGTGCCGCCGGTGGTCAGCTCCTTGAACCGGGCCTGCTCCCCGGGCAGGTGCCAGGGGATGTCCGGACCGTCGCCGATCACGCGGTTACGGGCGTAGGCCGCCACCCCGATCACCCTCGTCACGCTCAGACGGCGATCGGCGCCTTGATGGCGGGGTGGGGGTCGTAGCCCTCGACGCGGATCGAGTCGAGGGTGAAGCCGTCGAGGTCGCGGACGTCCGGGTCGAGCCACAGCGTCGGCAGCGGGCGCGGCTCGCGGGTGAGCTGCAGCTCGGCCTGCTCGACGTGGTTGAGGTAGAGGTGGGCGTCGCCCAGGGTGTGCACGAAGTCGCCGACCCGCAGCCCGGTCACCTGGGCCACCATCGCGGTGAGCAGGGCGTAGGAGGCGATGTTGAAGGGCACGCCGAGGAAGACGTCGCCGGAGCGCTGGTAGAGCTGGCAGCTGAGCCGTCCCGGCCCGTCGTCGGCGGGGGCGACGTAGAACTGGAACATCGTGTGGCAGGGCGGCAGCGCCATCTCGTCGAGCTGGGCGACGTTCCAGGCGCTGACCAGGTGCCGGCGGGAGTCGGGGTTGGTGCGGATCTGCTCCACCACCCGGGCCAGCTGGTCGACGGTGCCGCCGTCGGGGGTGGGCCAGCTGCGCCACTGGTAGCCGTAGACGGGCCCGAGCTCGCCGTCGGCGTCGGCCCACTCGTCCCAGATCGAGATCTTGTTCTCGTGCAGCCAGGCGACGTTGGTGTCCCCGCGCAGGAACCACAGCAGCTCGCCGAACACCGAGCGGGTGTGCACCTTCTTGGTGGTGACCAGCGGGAAGCCGGCGGAGAGGTCGAAGCGCATCTGGTGGCCGAACACGCTGCGGGTGCCGGTGCCGGTGCGGTCGGTCTTCACCACGCCCTCGTCGAGCACCCGCCGCAGCAGGTCGAGGTAGGCCCTCACTCCTCCTCCTCCGAGCTGGTCGCCTGCACCCCGAGCAGCCCGAGCAGCACCGGGACGGCCGCCCGCACCGCCTGACCGCGGTGGCTGAGGGTGTCCTTCTCCTCCGGGCTGAGCTGGGCGGAGGTGCGCGTGTGGCCCTGGGGCACGAACACCGGGTCGTAGCCGAAGCCGTTCTCCCCGGCCGGCGCGGTGGTCAGACGCCCCTCCCACTCCCGGCGCACCACCTCGGTGCGACCGTCGGGCAGCGCGATGGCGACCGCGCAGACGAAGCGGGCGGTGCGCCGGGCCTCCTCCACGTCCTCGACCTGGCGCAGCAGCAGCTCGAGGTTGTCGCGGTCGCTGGCCCCCGGCCCGGCCCAGCGGGCCGAGCGCACCCCCGGCATCCGGTTGAGCACGTCGACCTCCAGCCCGGAGTCGTCGGCCAGGCAGGCCAGCCCGGTGGCGGCCACCCCGGCGCGGGCCTTGATCAGCGCGTTGCCCTCGAAGGTGCTCTCGGTCTCGGCCGGCTCGGGGTAGGCCGGCAGGTCGGCCAGGCCGAGCACCTCCAGCCGGTCGCCGACCAGCCGGCGCAGCTCGGCCAGCTTGCCCGGGTTGCCGGTGGCCAGCACCACCCGCGCGGTCGTCCCCGAGGTCACCGCTCAGGCCTCCAGCGCGGCGCGCTGCCGCTCGGCCAGCCGGCCGCAGCCGACCACCGCGAGGTCGAGCAGGGCGTCCATCATGGCCCGGTCGAAGGGGCGTCCCTCGGCGGTGCCCTGCACCTCGATGAAGCGGCCCTCGCCGTCGGTGACGACGTTGAGGTCGACCTCCGCGGTGCTGTCCTCGGCGTAGTTCAGGTCGAGCGCCGGGCGTCCGTCGACGATGCCGACCGAGACCGCCTGGACCGAGCCGGTCAGCGGCTCACCGGCCAGCGCGCCGAGCCCGGAGAGGTGGGTGCAGGCGTCGTGCAGCGCGACCCAGGCGCCGGTGATGGCGGCGGTGCGGGTGCCGCCGTCGGCCTGCAGCACGTCGCAGTCGAGCTGGATGGTGTTCTCCCCCAGCGCCTTATAGTCGATGACGGCGCGCAGGCTCCGCCCGATCAGCCGGCTGATCTCTTGGGTGCGCCCGCCGATCCGGCCCTTGACCGACTCGCGGTCCGAGCGGGTGTGGGTGGCCCGCGGCAGCATCGCGTACTCGGCGGTCACCCAGCCGAGCCCGGTGCCGCGCCGCCAGCGCGGGACGCCCTCGCTGACGCTGGCCGCCACCAGCACCCGGGTGGCGCCGAACTCCACCAGCACCGACCCCTCGGCGTGGTCGAGCCAGCCACGGGTGATCCGCACCTCGCGCAGCTCGTCGGCGGCCCGTCCGTCGGCGCGGGTCGGCGGCTGGTCGGTGGCGGGTGAGGTCATGGCCGTGACCCTAGCGGAGGACGCTGACGGATCCGGCCGTCGCGTGCACGGTGAGCCCCGGCTCGGCGCGGAGCACGGGCTGGTCCCCGCCGGCCGCGCGCAGCGTCGCCTCGGCCTCGTCCCGGAAGGCCGCGGCGTCGAACCAGGGCGAGACGTGGGTGAGCACCAGCGCCCCCGCCCCGGCGTCCCGGGCCGCCTCGGCCGCCTCGACCGGGGTGAGGTGCACGCCGGGGGTGGCGGCCACACCGGTCGGGTGCCCGGCCTCGGCGAGCAGCAGGTCGGTGCCGCGGGCCAGGTCGACCAGCGCCGCGCAGGGAGCGGTGTCGCCGCTGAAGGTGAGGCTGGCGCCGCCGAGCTCGACCCGGACCGCGTAGGCCTCCACCGGGTGGTGCACGCGTGCGGTGCGGACAGTGAGGGGCCCGACCTGCTGCACCGGCTGCCAGGTGCGGGCCGGCCAGCGGGCGGCGAAGGCCCCGACGTCGGCCGGGTCGACCTCGTAGGCCCGTCCCAGCCGCTCCGACGTCCCGGCGGGGCCGTACAGCTCGACGTCGAAGGGGGCTCCGGGTGAGTAGTGCGCGGCGACGTGGAAGGAGCCGAAGTCCAGGCAGTGGTCGGCGTGCAGGTGGCTGAAGCCGATCGCGTCCGCCTCCGACGGGTCGACGACGCGGCACAGCGCCCCGAACGCGCCCGGGCCGAGGTCGAGCACCAGGCTGAACCGCCGGCCCTCGTGCGGGGCCTGCACCAGGTAGCAGGACGCCGGGGCGTCCGGCCCGGACGCCGAGCCGGTGCACCCGACGACGGTCAGCGTCAGACCCTCAGCTGAACTGGCGGACATCGCCCACCCACTCCCCCACCAGCCGGCGACCGATCCCGGCGAACGCGTCCGGCGACCCCGTGGTGATGAACTCGATGCGGGCCGGACGGAGGTCCCGACCAGGTCGGGGGGCGCCGGCGGCGGACCCACCGCGCAGCAGCCCCTCGCGGGTGAGTGTCGCGTAGGTGGCGGTCGCGCACTCCTCGGCGCTGGAGACCAGCGTGACCCCCGGCCCGAGCAGGTAGCTGATCACCCCGGTCAGCAGCGGGTAGTGCGTGCAGCCCAGCACCAGGGTGTCCACGTCGGCGGCGCGCACCGGGGCCAGGTACTCCTCGGCGGCGGCCATCAGCTCCGGCCCGCCGGTGACCCCGGCCTCGACGAACTCCACGAACCGCGGACAGGCCTGCACGGTGACCTCCACCGGAGCCACCCCGAGGGCGTCGGCGTAGGCGCCGGAGGAGGCGGTGGCCTCGGTGCAGATCACCCCCACCCGGCCGTTGCGGGTGGTCCGGGCGGCGCGCCGGGCGGCGGGCAGGATGACGTCGACCACGGGGACGTCGTAGCGCTGGCGGGCGTCGCGCAGCATCGCCGAGGACGCCGAGTTGCAGGCGATCACCAGCGCCTTCACCCCCTGCGCGGCCAGGTGGTCCAGGCACTCCAGGGCGTACTCACGGACGACGTCGATCGGCAGCGGGCCGTAGGGCGCGCGGGCGGTGTCACCGAGGTAGAGCAGCCGCTCACCGGGCAGCTGGTCGCTCATCGCCCGGGCCACCGTGAGCCCGCCGAACCCGGAGTCGAAGACGCCGATCGGGGCCTCGGGGTCGGGCCCGGAGTGCGGCACCGCTCCGTTCACAGGCTCTGCACCAGCGTCTCCTGGGCGAAGGCCAGCCACTCGTAGACGCCGTAGAGGAAGGCCCGCGGGTCGTCCTCGGGCAGCTCAGACAGCAGCTCCGCGCTCTCGGCGTCGGTGATCTGCAACCGGGTGGCGAGGCTGAGCCGGAGGTTGGTCAGCGTCTTCAGCCAGGCGTCGGCCTGGTCCAGGGGCACCTTGAGGTCGCGTCCGTCCCGGCAGGAGGCCAGCCCGTCCAGCACCACCTGGGCCGCGGCCAGCTTGGCGGCGCGGGCGTCCTGCTCGGTGAAGCGGCGGAAGTCGGAGGAGGCACGCGGGTCGTGCGGGTAGGCGTCGGGGAACAGCCGCTGCAGCACCGGGTCCTCCGGCACCTCGGGCTGGTCGGGGTGCTCGCGCAGATCGCGCTCCCAGAAGGCGAACGGGTCGTCGGGCTGCGCCGGCGCCGGGGTGGACTCCTCGACGCGTCGCCCGTGCTCGGTGATCAGCTCCACCAGCTGCTGCACCAGCGACTGCAGCAGCTGCACCTCCTCGGGCTCGAAGGAGGTGACGAGCTTCTTGCCCCGCCGCTCGAACCGCTTCACTCCGACCGGTCCAGGGTCGCCCACAGCCCGAAGTCGTGCATGGCGTTGACGTCACGCTCCATCGCCTCGCGGCTGCCGCTGGAGACCACCGCCTTGCCCTTGGTGTGGACCTCCATCATCAGCTTCTCCGCCTTCGCCCGCGGGTAGTGGAAGTACTGGGTGAAGACGTGCGCGACGTAGGACATCAGGTTGACCGGGTCGTCCCACACGATCGTCACCCACGGGGTCTGGGTGAGGCTGTCGGCGTCGGGACGTTCGACGACTGCTGTGCCGCCTGAGGGTGCGGCGGGAGCGCCACCGGGTGCGGACATGCGGCCCATTCTGGCGCACCGACCCCGGCCGTCCAACCGTTCGCGCCGGTTGCCACCCGGCGTCACCGGAGATGGGCAGCGGCCTCGCGACCCGGTGGCCGTGGGAAGGTGAGCGCGTGCTGACCACCGCGCTGCTCACCGACATGTACGAGCTGACCATGGTGCGCGCCGCCCGGGCCGCGGGGACCGCCGAGCGCCGTTCGGTGTTCGAGCTGTTCGCCCGCCGGCTGCCCGACGGCCGCCGCTACGGCGTGGTGGCCGGGGTGGGCCGGGCGCTGGAGGCGCTGGAGCGGTTCTGCTTCGACGACGAGGCGGTCGACTTCCTGCTCGGGCGCGGGGTGGTGGACGAGGGCACCGCGGAGTGGCTGCGCGGCTACCGCTTCACCGGCGACGTCTGGGGCTACCCCGAGGGCGAGGTGTACTTCCCCTACTCCCCGCTGCTGGTGGTGGAGGGCACCTTCGCCGAGGCGGTGGTGCTGGAGACGCTGCTGCTCAGCATCTACAACCACGACAGCGCGATCGCCTCGGCGGCCTCCCGGATGACGGTGGTCGCCGAGGACCGGCCCTGCATCGAGATGGGTTCACGCCGCACCCACGAGCGGGCGGCCGTCGCCTCGGCGCGCGCCGCCTACGTCGGCGGCTTCGCCTCCACCTCCAACCTCGAGGCCGGACGCCGCTGGGGCGTCCCGACCGTCGGCACCGCCGCCCACTCCTTCACCCTGCTGCACGACAGCGAGCGGGACGCCTTCGCCGCCCAGCTGGGCGCGCTCGGGGAGGACACCACCCTGCTGGTCGACACCTACGACGTCGAGGCGGCCATCCGCACCGGGGTGGAGCTGACCGGTGGACGGCTGGGAGCGGTCCGGCTCGACTCCGGCGACCTGCCGCTGGTGGCGCGCCGCACCCGGGAGCTGCTCGACTCCCTCGGCGCGACCCGGACCAAGATCGTCGTCACCTCCGACCTCGACGAGTGGACGATCGCCGCGCTGGCCGGGGCGCCGGTCGACGGCTACGGCGTCGGGACGTCCCTGGTCACCGGCAGCGGCCACCCCACCAGCGGGTTCGTCTACAAGCTGGTGGCCCGCAGCGCCGGCGGCCCGGACACCCCGCTGGAGCCGGTGGCGAAGAAGAGCCAGGACAAGATCTCGGTGGGCGGGCGGAAGTACGCGCTGCGCAGGCTCGACGAGCAGGGGGTCGCGGAGGCCGAGGTGATCGGAGTCGGACGGCGCAGCGAGGCCGACCGCAACGACCGGCAGCTGCTGGTGCCACTGGTCCGCGAGGGTGAGGTGGTCGGCGCCGAACCGCTGGCGGCGGCCCGGGAACGGCACCTGCGCAGCCGTGCCGAGCTGCCGCTGGACGCGCTGAAGATGTCGCGCGGGGAACCGGCGGTCGAGACGATCTGGGAGGGCCGCCCGTGAGCCAGGACCAGACGGCGACCACCGGCGGCCGGGCGCTGGTCGTGGTGGACGTGCAGAACGACTTCTGCGAGGGCGGCGCGCTCGGCGTGGAGGGCGGCAACAGCGTCGCCGCCGCGGTGGCCGCCCTGCTGGCCGGCGACCACGGCTACGACCTGGTCGTCGCCACCCGCGACCACCACATCGACCCGGGCTCGCACTTCTCCGACACCCCCGACTACGTCGACAGCTGGCCGCCGCACTGCGTGGTCGGCACCATCGGCGTCGAGCTGCACCCGGCGTTGGCCGGTTTCCCGTTCGCGGCGGTCTTCGACAAGGGCGAGTACAGCGCCGCCTACTCCGGGTTCGAGGGCCGCAGCGCCGAGGGCGAGACCCTGACGGAGTGGCTGACCACCCGCGGGGTCGCCGCGGTCGACGTCGTCGGGATCGCCACCGACTACTGCGTGCGGGCCACCGCCCTGGACGCCGCGGCCGCCGGCTTCGCCACCGGCGTCCGGCTCCCCCTCACCGCCGCCGTGCACCCCGACGGCGTGGCGCGGACGGCCGAGGAGCTCACCGACGCCGGGGTCGCGGTCCGCAGCAGCTGACCGCTGGCACGTCCGGCTGAGCAGCGCCCGGTCGCGGCGCTCGTGACCGCCGAGCGTCCGGACGAGGCTGGGGAGTGCCCGTTCGCAGCGCGCCTGTGCCGAGCCGTCCCAGCGTTCCTGACGGTCCGCCCACTGTGCCGGACCTTCCGTGTCGACCGTCCGCGCCACCTGAGTACCGCCCTCTCGTGTCGGGCGTCCCGTGTCGGCCGTCCGCGCCACCTGAGCACCGCCCTCTCGCGTCGCGCGTCTGGCGTCGACCGCCCGCGCCACCTGAGCACCGCCCACTCGCGTCGTGTGTTCTGCGCCGCTCACGCTGCTCTCCTGAGCACCGCCCGCTCGCGACAGCCCTCCGCGACCGGCGTCGAACTTTGAGCGCCCAGTCGCTCCGCACGGCCTGTGGATAACCCCGGGACCGACCGGCCGGGTGCTCCAGGCTGGCCGCATGACGAGCGAGCCCTTCGACCTCCGGCGACCGTTCCGGCGACGGGCCGGCCTCCGGGCCGGGTACACCGACCACCAGCTGCGCGGTCCGGCGTTCCGGCGGCTGTTCGTCGACTGCTTCGTGGCCGCTGGCGTCCCGCTCACGCCCAGCCTGCTGGCCAGGGCTGCGCTGCTGGTCCGGCCGGGCGCACGGTTCGCCTCGCACCACACGGCCGCCCTCCTGCTCGACGCGGCGGTACCCGCGTGCCCGGACGTCCACGTCGGCACCACCGGGACGGCGCAGTCCCGCCGCGGCGGCGTCGTGGAGCACCGCTACACACGCAGACCAGAGCTGGTGCGCCGCTACGGGGTGCTGGCCACGTCAGCGTCGCGGACCTTCCTCGACCTGGCTGCCTCGCTGAGCCTCGTCGAGCTGGTCGTCCTCGGCGACTCCCTGGTCCGGAAGGGCCACACCAGCCCGGGCGCCCTGGTCGAGGCCGCCACCTCCCACTCCGGCCGCGGCGCACGGCGTGCTCGGGAGGCCGCCCGGCTGGTGCGGAGCGGCGTCGACTCACCACGCGAGACCCAGACGCGGTTGCTGCTCGTCCTCGCCGGTCTGCCCGAGCCGGCCGTCGACGTCCGGATCCGCGACGACGACGGCGAGGTCGTCCGGCGCCTCGACCTGGCCTACGAGCACGTCCTGCTCGCGATCGAGTACGACGGCCGCCAGCACATCGAGCGGCAGCAGTCCTGGCGCGAGGACATCGGTCGGCGTGAGGAGCTGCAGAACACCGGCTGGCGCTTCGTCATCGTGGTGTCCGACGACCTCACGGCGGTTCCCGGCGCCACCCTCGCCCGGGTGGTGGCCGCCATGAGAGCAGCCGGGATGCGCGTGCCCCGGCTGCGCGACGACTGGATGCGCCACTTCCCCGGACGTCCCGCCCTCGCCGCCTGAGCACCGCCCGTTCGCGGCGCCGTTCAGCACCACAGCGCCGCATCGACCCGATGACCGCCCGCTGGGCGCGCTGCTCAGCGCCGCACGCAAGCACCGCCCACCCGACGCGCTCCTCAGCGTCGCAGGGTCTTGCCCCGGAGCACCGCCCACTCGCGGCGGCGGTCGGCCCCGCAGGGTCTCACCGGCGCGAGCATCGCCCACTCGGCGCACTCCTCGGCCCCGGAGCGGTCCGCCGGCCCGAGCAGCGCCCGATCGCGGCGCTGCTCAGCACCGCGCCGCCCCCGAGAGGACTGGATCAGTCGGCCAGCTCCTCGGCGATGTCGGGCACCACCGCGGCCCCGCGGTGGACGCACTGCCACAGGCAGCCCAGCACGGCGGCGAGGAAGACCGGGGTGCCGAACAGGTGGTCGCCGAGCACGGTGAACGGGGTGACGTCGGCGGGGCCGCCGAGCTGGCGTCCGAGGGCCACGAAGGCCAGCGAGGTCACCGCCAGCAGCGCGTAGCCCCAGAACAGCAGCACCCGCGCCGGCCGCGGGAAGGCGGGGGTGTCGGCGCGGGTCCAGGTCGCGTCGCTGAGCAGCCGCCAGACCAGGCCGAACAGGGTCAGCGCCAGCGCGGAGAAGCCGAGCAGCCAGCTGATCGGGTCGGCCAGCACCTGACGCAGCGCGAAGCAGGCCGACAGCGCCGCCATCAGCACGCACGCGGTGGCCCGCCGGCTGGTGAGCGAGCGGGTGAGGGCGAACCCGGCGAGCAGCAGCACCGCCACCAGCGCGACCGCGGCGGCCAGGCGGTCGCCGCTCCAGGAGACCGGCAGCGCCGCGAACAGCCCCGAGCTGTTGAGCATCACCGCGGCGAAGGCCACCAGCAGCGTGGGCCGCACCCGCTCCCCCGCCCCGGACCACGCCACGGCCAGCACCAGGCCCACCCCCGCCACCGCCAGCCGGGAGAAGGTCAGGGTGGGCAGGTCACCCAGCGGGGACCACCGGCCGAGACCCAGCCCCTCGGCCACCGGGCCCAGCGAGGCGGCCCAGCCGCCGAGCACCGTGACGACCGCCAGCGGGGTGAGCAGCCGCGGCCACTCCTCCACCAGGTCCTCCGGGCCGACCGGGTCGCCGCGCCGGCGCAGGGCCTGCATGGCGAGCAGCGCCAGCACCCCGACCGCCAGCGGCAGCGCGGAGAAGGCCACCGACAGCGGCTCCTGCAGCACCAGCCAGACCGCCCACGCCGCTGCCGCGACGACCACCGCGGACGCCGGCAGCACCCACCAGCGGCGCGGGGTCTCGGTGCGCACCACCGAGACGCCCCACGCGCCGGCCCGCACGGCGAGCTCGGCCAGCGCCGCCCCGCCGATGACGACCGCCGGCAGCGCCACCTGGGCCACCAGGGTGAACACGAGGTTGACCTGCAGCGCGCGGACGTCGGGGCCGATGCTGCGGATGCTCTGCTGCTGCAGCACCAGCGGCACCAGCACCCCCAGCGCCACCAGCCCGCCGACCCAGAGCACCTCCGGCCACGCGAAACGCCGTCGGCGGCGCACCAGCATCAGCACCGCCAGCCCGACCAGGGCGAGCAGGGCCGGCAGCAGCGCGGAGAGCCCGAGCCCCGGGAAGGCCAGCACGCCGATCAGGAGGCTCGGGACGGCGAACAGCAGGTAGGCGCCGGTGCGCAGCAGCCAGTGCGTGTGCAGGGCGGCGGTGACCAGCAGGATGAGGGCGAGCACGAGGACCAGCAGCAGCGGCGCCAGGCTCAGCTCGGGCAGCACCACCAGCCCGTCCGCCTCGGTGACCAGCGCCCCGGCGTCGCGGATCGGACGGGCCAGCAGCACCAGCATGCCGGCGACGAGGTAGCCCACCGCGGCGACGGCGGTGATCGCGGCCAACCCCGGCGGTCCGTCACGGACGTGCACCCGGCCGTCGCGGACCGGTTCCACCACCACCAGCCACACCCAGCCGACCACGATGGCCGTCAGCCGGCGCCACCAGGGACGTCCCGGCGGGGTCACGGGCCCACCCGGGTCAGGGTGCCGGCCGCGGTCAGCACCCACAGGCCGTCCTCGACGGCGCTCAGCCGGGCGGAGCCGCCCAGTCCGGCGAGGTCCACCGGCACCTCCGCCACCCGTTGCCCGTCCGGGGTGAGCACGTCCAGGCCGGCGGGCCGGGCCAGCACGAGGTGCCCGCCCGCCTCGAGCAGCGTCAGCGGCGCCTCCGGCTGGGACCAGCGGCTCTCGCCGGTGGCGGCGTCCAGGGCCTCCACACCGTCGGCGGTGCCGAGCACCACCAGCCCGGAGACGACGGCGACGGTGCGGACCGTGCTCGGTCCGGCGACCCGCCAGCGGGTCGTGCCGTCGCCGGCGTCGATGCCGTGCCGGTCGCCCTCGAGATCGGTCAGCACCACGAGGCCGGCATCGCAGCCCACCGTCTGGACCGGCTCCGGCGGCGTCCAGCGCCAGCGCTCGGCCCCGGTGGCGGCGTCGAAGGCGTGCAGCCCGGGGACGGCGTCGGCCGCCACCACGACGTCGCCGCACACCACCGGCGTCCCGGTGAGGTCGGAGTCGAGGGCGGCCCGCCAGCGCTCCGCACCGGTGGCGACGTCGAGCGCGGTGACGGTGCCGGAGAGGTCGGCGACCACCAACGTGGTGGCGTCCAGGGCCAGCGGTCCGGCCTGGCTGACGTCGTCGAGCCGGTGGGTCCACAGCCGGCGGCCGCGGTCGTCGTAGGCCACCAGCTCACGGGTGGTGGTGGCGGCCACCGTCACCTGCCCGAAGGTGCGTACCGCGGTCAGCACCCCGCCGGGGTGGGCGTACCAGAGCACCGGCGACCCCGGCGTGGCGGTGTCCAGCGCGACCAGGTCGCCGGCGGCGTCCAGCGCGAGCACCAGCCGCTCGGGGTCGGAGCCGGCCACCGGCGGCTGTGCCGAGGTCAGCACGGCCTCGGTCCCGTGCCGGAGCAGCGGGCGCTCCTCGGCCCGCCAGCGGCCCGGCTCCCAGCGGGGCGCGGGGTTGGCGGTGCCGAGGCCGGCGGACGGCCCGGGCGCTGCGGCCGGCGTCCAGCGGCGGCCGTCCCGCTCCCGGGCGACGACCCCGCGGCCGGGGCACCAGGTGTCGACCCCGGTCTCGGCCCGACCGGCCACCACCAGCTCCTGGCGGACGTCCAGGCAGCCCGCCTCGTCGGCGTCCTCGGCGGCCAGGTCGACGCGGTAGGACCCGATGTCGGCGCCGGACCCGTCGGAGACGGTGCCCTCGGCCGACCACCGCGACCCCGGCGCGACATCGGCGACCAGGGTGGGCAGCGGCGGGGAGAACACCCGGTCCCCGGCGGGCGAGACCTCCACCCAGGTCTCCAGACCGGCCTCGGTCACCGTCTGCAGCCGGTGCGTGGCGGCGGTGCGGCCGTCCTCCTCGTGCCGCTCGCTCTGCCGCACCCAGCGCTGGTCCGACAGCTCCCAGCCGAGGGCGAGCGCTCCGGACAGGAAGGCCTCCGGGGCGGAGGTCAGGGCGCCGGCGCCGGTCTGGTGGGCGGTCTCCACGTCCAGCCGGCTGCCGTCGGCGGCCGCCATCGTCGCGTACCCGCCGTCGACGGCGACCAGCCGGGCGGCAGCGTGCTCGAACCCCCGCGGCCGCGCCATCGCGGCGACGCTGAGCAGCGCCAGCACGAGCAGCAGGATGCCGGTGCCCACCCACGGGGTGACGGAGCGGCGCCTCGCGCCGGAAGTGCCCACGGCACGCAGCGTAGGGCCGGGACGGGCCGCCGCGGGGTGGGTCCGGGCCGGGTACAGCTAGCCGCCGTCGGAGCCGTCGAGGGCGGGCAGCCGGCGCGTGGTGACGATCTCGTGCGCGACCGCACTGAGCTTGCGGTTGCTGCTCTGGGAGACGCGGCGCAGGTAGGAGAAGGCGATGTCGGCGTCCACGTCGAGGCGTTCCATCACGATGCCCTGCGCCTGGCCGATGACGGTGCGGTTGGCCAGGGCGAGCTTGTGGTGGTGCAGCTCGCGGTCGGTCTGCACCACCACCGCGACCTGAGCGGCGAGCTCCTCGACGCTCAGCAGGGTCTCCCGGTCGTAGACGTCGGTGGTCGAGGAGTACAGGTTGAGCGCACCGAGGGAGTGCGTGGCCTCGTCGGTGTAGAGCAGCACCGACAGCATCGCCCGGACGCCGAGCTCCTGGACGGCCGCCGGGGCCCACCGCGGCCAGCGCCGCTCGGTGGTGAGGTCGTTGCTCACCACGGTGTGCTCCACCCGCAGTGCGTCCAGGCACGGGCCCTCGCCCAGGTCGTACTGCAGGGCGTCGCCGCGGCGGACCACGTCGCTGGTGGCGGCGTGCGTGGACAACCCGGTCCGCACCACCATGGTGACCCCGGCGTGGTCGACCCCCGGCACCAGCTCGGTGACCAGGTGCACGGCCGCGTCCAGGGTGGCCGGCTCGTCGGGCTGGCGGCCCAGCTGGCGGACGAAGTCAGAGCTCATCGGGGCACCTCCGTCCTCCAGCCCGCTGCTCCGGGACGAGGGCTCCGACGCGCACCGGACGCGCTCGACGACGGGACACACGACATGGCGACCTCCGACGTCCGGTGCGCTGCGGGCATGACGGGATACCAGCGGGCCGCGCTCTGACCTGCGCTCAACCTAGACAGGACGAAGCCGGGTCCGCAACGGGTTCCCGGTCAGCGCCGCCGGACCACCTGCGTCCGGGCGAGCAGGTCGTGCAGGGCCTGCTTGCGCGGGTTGGTCAGCGGCAGGATGACGTCGACCACCGTCACGACGAACATCCAGGTGGCCGTGGTCGGCAGCACCCAGGTCGCGGCCCGCACCAGGACGGTGCGCCACGGCAGCCGCCCGGTGGCGGTGCCCCGGTCGACCGGGACCACCCGCAGGCCCGTGATGAGCTTGCCGGGGGTGGCGCCGCGGAAGCGGAGGAACAGCGTGTGCCAGGCCATCCCGACCCCCAGCGACACCAGGGCCAGCCCGAGCTGGTCGGCCACGGTGTAGAAGGCGGTCGGGTCCGGCTGAGGGGGCGGCGGGGCGCCGATCCGGGCGGCCTCGAGGCTCCGGTCGAGGTAGTCGGTGAAGACGCCCCAGAAGGTCTGCAGGAACGGCAGGCTGAGCGGGATGGTGAGCAGCCCGGTCATGATCGAGTCGAGGACGACGGCCAGCGCCCGCCACCACCAGCCGGCCAGCGGGACGCCGTCGGCCGTGGTCGCGCCGCCCGCCGGGCCGCTCCCGCTGCGGACGGGCGCCACGGGTGCCTGCCGTTCGCGGACGTCCCGGCTCCACTGCCAGCCGTCCCACCACCGCTCACGGCGCTGGTCGACCGGGTCGGGGTACCACCCGCCGGGTGCTGCGTGCCGTCCGGGCGGGGGCTGCGGGCTGCCGACGGGGATCTCGCTCACCCGGACATCGTAGTGAGACCCGACCCCGGCTGCCGGGGTCGTGCGGGCCCCGGGACGGGCTCAGAGCGACTCGACGAGCCGCTTCGCCTCGGCCAGACCCAGCCCGGTCTCCTCGCGCACCACCTTGATCGCCTCGATCGTGCGGCCCAGCCCGGCCAGCTCGCGGGCGCGGGCGCTGACGGGCGAGGCCTGGTCGGCGAGCTCGGACGGGTCGACGCCGGCGCGGCGGGCCAGCTCCTGCACCATGCGCTCGAGCTGGGACACGCGGAACCGCAGGGCGTCCACCTCACGTCGGGAGGCCGAGTCGAAGAACATGGCCGGACCCTAGCGGTCGAGGGGGACAGCGGCCACGTCCCCGACCACCACCACGGCGGGGTTGGTGACGCCGACCTCGCGGGCCCGCTCGGCCAGGTCGGAGAGCGACGTGTGCGTGACCCGCTGCCGGGGTGTCCAGCCCTGCTCGACCACCGCCACCGGGGTCGCGGGCGGACGTCCCGCGGCCACCAGGGCGTCGGCGATCTCGGCCAGGCGCCCCACGGCCATCAGCAGCACCAGGGTGGAGCCGGTGGCGTGCAGCAGCGGCCCGAGACCGGCCGGGCCGTCGTGGCCGGAGGCCACCACGAAGGAGGTGCTGAGACCGCGGTGGGTGACCGGGATGCCGACCGCGGCGGGCACCGACGTCGCGGAGGTGATGCCGGGCACCACCTCGACCGGGACGCCGCGCGCCGCGCAGTAGGCGACCTCCTCACCGCCCCGGCCGAGCACGAACGGGTCGCCGCCCTTGAGCCGCACCACCCGCCGGCCGGCCCGGGCGTGGCTGACCAGCAGCTCGTGGATGGTGTCCTGGATGCTGCCGTGCCGGCCGGGATGCTTGCCCACGTCGACCACCTCGACGTCCTCGGGCAGCAGGGCCAGGTGCTCCTCGGTGCCGAGCCGGTCGGCCACCACCACGTCGGCCGACGCCAGCAGTGCCCGGCCGCGGACGCTGATCAGCCCGGCGTCCCCCGGTCCGGCGCCGACCAGCCACACCCTCCCTGCGACAGGCTCAGGGAGGGAGGAGCCGTGCTCGGGCAGAGAGGAGCCGGGCTCCGCGTGGGTGGCGCCGGGCTCGGCGGCCGGGCGCCGGCGACGCACCGGCAGGGTGCCGGAGTCCAGTCCGGCCAGCACGGCGTCGCGGACGGCGACGGCCCGGCGCGGGTCGCGGTCGCCGGAGACGGCCACCGTGATCCCCTCCGCCGGGCTGCCCGGAGCGCCCCGGGCGACCGAGGGGCGGTGCACCGGGGAGGCGTCGGCGTCGTCGGCGCGCAGGCACCACACCCGCTCGCGCTCGCAGGCGGTGGCCACCGCGGCGTCGACCGTCCCGGTGGCGGTGAGCACGAACCAGGCGGGGGTGGGACACAGCAGGTCGTCCTCGGCGAACGGCCGGCGGTGCAGGACCAGGCGTCCCTCCGCGGCCAGGGCGACCACCCGCTCGCTCGGCTCCGGGGCCACCACCTCGACCAGGGCGCCCTCGGCCAGCAGGTCGTCGACCCGCCGGCTGGCGACGGCACCGCCGCCGACGACGAGGACGCGGCGGTCGCGCAGGCGGAGGCTCACCGGGTACACGATCGCCTCAGCCCACCCGGAGGGCCGGGCGCAGGGCACGCGTCGCCCGGGCGGCGGCTCGCCCTTCGACAGCCTCGGGGCGCTCGTGGTCGCGGCGGCGCGCGGTCAGATCAGCCACGAGTCGGCGTCGACGAGGTCGCCGGTGAGCTGGACCATGCCGGCGGCCAGGGTGGCGCCGTCGTCGGGGCTGATCAGCAGGAACGAGCCGGTGCGGCGGGCGGCGGCGTAGTCGTCGACCGCGACCGGACGTCCCAGCCGCAGCCGGATGGTGCCGATCCCGTTGAGCGGCAGCTCCGACGGGGCCGGGCCGCGCTCCAGGGTGGTCATGTCGAGGGTGTCGACGAGGTCGGTCACCAGGCCCTTGACCGTGGCCGTCCCCACCCGGACGTAGACCATGTCGCGGGGACGGATCGGACGGCTGGAGAGCACCGCCACGGTGGCCTCCAGGTCCTTCACCTCCGTCGCCGGGCGGGCGGCCTCGCTGATCAGGTCACCCCGGGAGATGTCGAGGTCGTCGGCCAGCCGCAGCACCACCGACTGCGGGGCGTGGGCCCGTTCGCGCTCGACCGGCTCCCCCGGACGTCCCACCCGGTCGATGCCGACCACGGTGGTGGCGAAACCCTCGGGCTGCACCTGGACCCGCGTGCCCACCTCGACCACGCCGCTGGTGATCCGGCCGGCGTAGCCGCGGTAGTCGGGGTGCTCCGCGCTCTGCGGGCGGATGACGTACTGCACCGGCATCCGGAACGCCTCGTCCTGCGGGGACGCGCCGACCTCCACGGTCTCCAGGTGCTCGAGCATGGTCGGCCCGTCGTACCAGGGGGTGTGCGCCGAACGGGTCACCACGTTGTCCCCGAGCAGGGCCGAGACCGGGACGGCGGTGACCGCGTCGATGCCGACGTGACCGGCCAGCCGCTGCAGCTCGGCCACGATGCCGGTGAAGACCGGCTCGGAGAAGTCGACCAGGTCCATCTTGTTCACCGCGACCGCGACGTGGCGGATGCCGAGCAGCCCGGTGACGGCCAGGTGGCGTCGGGTCTGCTCCAGCACGCCGTGCCGGGCGTCGACCAGGATCAGCGCCAGCTCGGCCGTGGACGCCCCGGTGACCATGTTGCGGGTGTACTGCACGTGGCCGGGGGTGTCGGCGAGGATGTAGGACCGCGTCGGGGTGGAGAAGTAGCGGTAGGCCACGTCGATGGTGATGCCCTGCTCGCGCTCGGCGCGCAGGCCGTCGGTGAGCAGCGCCAGGTCCGGGTGCTGCAGCCCGCGCTCGCGGCTGACCCGCTCGACGGCGTCCAGCTGGTCGGCCAGCACCGACTTGGTGTCGAACAGCAGCCGGCCCACCAGGGTGGACTTGCCGTCGTCGACGCTGCCGGCCGTGGCCAGCCGGAGCAGGTCGCGGCCGGCCTCGGGGTCGACCAGCATCCGGTCGGACTCGCTCAGGGCATCGGGGTCGATCGTCTCGGTGGCCATCAGAAGTAGCCCTCCTTCTTGCGGTCCTCCATGGCGGCCTCGCTGAGCCGGTCGTCGGCGCGGGTGGCGCCGCGCTCGGTGAGCCGGCTGCCGGCCACCTCGAGGATGACGGCCTCGACGTCGCCGGCGGTGGAGTCGACCGCGCCGGTGCACGACATGTCGCCGACGGTGCGGTAGCGGACGGTGCGGGTCTCGACCTCCTCGCCCTCGCGGGGACCGCCCCAGTCTCCGGCGCACAGCCACATCCCGTCGCGGCGGAACACCTCGCGGGAGTGGGCGTAGTACAGGCTGGGCAGCTCGATCTGCTCCCGGGCGATGTAGCGCCAGACGTCGAGCTCGGTCCAGTTCGACAGCGGGAACACCCGGACGTGCTCACCCGGGGAGTGCCGGCCGTTGTACAGCTCCCACAGCTCGGGCCGCTGCCGGCGCGGGTCCCAGGCGCCGAAGGAGTCGCGCAGGCTGAACACCCGCTCCTTGGCGCGGGCCTTCTCCTCGTCGCGCCGGCCGCCGCCGAAGACGGCGTCGAACTTGTGCTCGACGATGCCGTCGAGCAGCGGCCGGGTCTGCAGCGGGTTGCGGGTGCCGTCGGGACGCTCGACCAGCCGGCCGTCGTCGATGTAGTCCTGCACCTTCTGCACCACCAGCCGCAGTCCGAGCCGCTCGACGGTCTCGTCGCGGAAGGTCAGCACCTCGGGGAAGTTGTGGCCGGTGTCCACGTGCATCAGCGTGAACGGCGGCTTGGCCGGCGCGAACGCCTTCACCGCCAGGTGCAGCATCAGCACCGAGTCCTTGCCGCCGGAGAACAGCAGCACGGGACGCTCGAACTCCCCGGCCACCTCCCGGAAGATGTGGATGGACTCGGCCTCGAGATCGTCGAGGTGGTCGAGCCGGAGGTCGGCGGCGGCGCTGCTGGCCACGCTGGCGCGGTCGATCGTCGTCACGGTTCCTGCCTGGTCGATGGGGCTCACGTGTGCAACCCGCACTCGGTCTTGGCCTGGCCGGCCCAGCGGCCGGCGCGGGCGTCCTCGCCGGGGAGGACGGGTCGGGTGCAGGGGGCGCAGCCGATGGAGGCGTAGCCCTGCTCCCGCAGCGGGTTGAGGTGCACGTCGTAGTGGAAGACGTAGGTCTCGAGGTCCTCGTCGGTCCAGGCGGCCAGCGGGTTGATCTTCACCATCTGCCGCTTCTCGTCGAAGGAGACGACCTCGATGTCGGTGCGGGTGGGGGCGTCGACCCGGCGCATCCCGGTCACCCAGGCGTTGCGTCCGGCCACGGCCTGGTTCAGCTGCTCCACCTTGCGCGGCCCGCAGCAACGCTCCGGCGACCAGTCCCGCAGGGCGGCCTCCCGCTCCTCCAGGCTCTGCAGCGGCAGGATGGTGCGGATGCTCACCGGGGTGTTCTCGGCGTAGTGGTCGCGGGTGGCCAGCGTCTCGGGGAAGTGGTAGCCGGTGTCGAGGAAGAACACGTCGGCCCCGGGCAGGGTGCGCCCGACCAGGTCGACCAGCGCCTC
Source organism: Desertihabitans brevis (assembly GCF_003327535.1). Classification (NCBI taxonomy): domain Bacteria; kingdom Bacillati; phylum Actinomycetota; class Actinomycetes; order Propionibacteriales; family Propionibacteriaceae; genus Desertihabitans; species Desertihabitans brevis. The sequence goes on from NZ_QOUI01000002.1 coordinate 285,763, forward strand.
GTCCCCCATCGAGGAGGCGGTGGTGAGGCCGTCGCCGAAGGTGTTGTGGGCCCAGCGCAGCACGGCCTCGCTGAGCTCCACCTTGCGCAGGTAGTCCTCGCCCTCGCCGTGGGCCGCGACCAGGGCGGCCCCGTCCCGGACCGCCTCCCGCAGGCGTGGCTCGTCCCAGGTGATCGTGCTCATCGAGGTCCTCCCGAGGTGCGTGAGTGGTTGACGTCGTGCAGGGTGACGCTGAACAGCCGGTCGCAGCTGCGGCAGTGCCAGCCCCCGACGGTGTCGTCGGCGTAACGCTCGGCGGGCACCAGGTCTTCCTCCCCGCAGAAGGGGCAGTGGAAGACCGGGCTGCGCAGGGTGCTCACCGCAGGTCGTCCTCGTCGGCGCGGCGCGCCCAGCGGGCGAAGGTCTCGCCGTCGGTGCGCTGCTCCAGGTAGCGCCCGGTGACGCGGGCGACGTACTCCCCCAGCTCCTCGGCGGTGACCTTGAGGTTGCGGGTCTTGCGGGCCAGCCCGGCGTCCACCCCGAGGCTGCCGCCCAGGTGCACCTGGAAGCCCTCGACCTGCTCGCCGTCCGGGCCCGGGACGAGCATCCCCTTCAGCCCGATGTCGGCCACCTGGGTGCGGGCGCAGGCGTTCGGGCAGCCGTTGACGTGCAGGCTCAGCGGGGAGTCGAAGTCGGGCAGCCGCTCCTCCAGCTCGGCGACCACCGAGGCCGCGCGGGCCTTGGTCTCGACGATGGCGAGCTTGCAGTACTCGATGCCGGTGCAGGCCATCACGCCGCGGCGGAACTCGCTCGGCCGGGCGGTCAGCCCGAGGGCCTCCAGCGCGGTGACGGCGGCCTCGACCTGCTCGTCGGGGACGTCGAGGACGAGCAGCTTCTGGTGCGGGGTGAGCCGCACCCGACCCGAGCCGTGCTGCTCGGCCACCGCGCCCACGGCGTTCAGCACGTCACCGCTGACCCGCCCGGCGATCGGCGCGACGCCGACCCAGTTGCGCCCGTCCTTCTGCCGGTGCACGCCGACGTGGTCGACCCGGCGCTCGGACAGCTCGATGGCGGGGCCGTCGACCAGCGGGCGTCCGAGGTAGTCCTGCTCGAGCACCTCGCGGAACTTCTCCGGACCCCAGTCGGCCATCAGGAACTTCAGGCGGGCCTTGTTCCGCAACCGGCGGTAGCCGTGGTCGCGGAAGATGCCGACCACTCCCGCCCACACGTCGGGGACGTCCTCCAGCGGTACCCAGACGCCGAGCCGCTGGGCCAGCATCGGGTTGGTGCTCAGCCCGCCGCCGACCCACAGGTCGAAGCCGGGGCCGTGCTCGGGGTGCACCACGCCGACGAAGGAGATGTCGTTGATCTCGTGGGCGATGTCGGGCAGCCCGGAGATGGCGGACTTGAACTTGCGCGGCAGGTTCGAGAACTGGGGGTCGCCGATGTACTTCTCGACGATGGCCTCGATCGCCGGGGTGCCGTCGATCACCTCGTCGGCGGCGATCCCGGCCACCGGCGAGCCGAGCACCACCCGCGGGCAGTCGCCGCAGGCCTCGGTGGTACGCAGCCCGACGGCCTCGAGCCGGCGCCAGATCTCGGGCACCGACTCGATCTCGACCCAGTGCAGCTGGATGTTCTGCCGATCGGAGATGTCGGCGGTGCCGCGGGCGAAGTCGTTGCTGATCGAGGCGATGGTGTTGAGCTGCTCCAGGCTGAGCGCGCCGCCGTCGGAGCGGACCCGCAGCATGAAGTAGGAGTCCTCGAGCTCCTCCGGCTCCAGGGTGGCGGTCTTGCCGCCGTCGATGCCCTGCTTGCGCTGGGTGTAGAGCCCCCACCAGCGCATCCGCCCGCGCAGGTCGTCCCCGGGGATGGAGTCGAAGCCCTCCTTGGCGTAGGTGCTCTCGATCCGGGCCCGGACGTTGAGGGCGTCGTCGGCCTGCTTGAACTCCTCGTTGTGGTTGAGCGGGGTCCGGTCGCCCGCGGCCCACTGGCCGTGGGACTTCTGGGGGCGGGCGGACTTCGCGCGGGCGGGCGCGGTCGGGCTCTGGGTCACGGTCGACCTTCCGTCGAGGCTGCGGAGTGGAGCGGGATGGTCCTGGGCGGCTCAACGCGGGCGTCGCGGCCGCTGTTCCCGCAGGGTGCGGGCTGCGCGGGCGCGGGGTGGCCGGTCGGCGGGGCCCGGGCGGGGTCAGCGACAGAGGGCGCTGCTGGTGCGCAGCAGGTCCACGTGGTGGCGCACGGTGAGACCACCGCGCACGAGCTCGACCCTGGTCACCGGAGCAGTGTGGGTGAGGAAGGGTGGGTTAGGACGACCTCAGTCCAGAGGGTGGACGCCGGCCGGGCTCACAGGTGGCGGTCGAAGAAGGTGGCGATCCGCTCCACCGCCGGGTCGACGTAGCGGGGCTCGTCGTACATCTCGTAGTGCCCGGCACCCTCGACGACGTACAGGTCGACCGGGTTCGGGGCGAGCTCCCACAGCCGCAGCCCGGCCTCGCACTGCCCGGTGCTGCCGCGCCGTCCGGCCACGACGACCTGCAGCGGTTGGGTGAGCAGCTCGGGCACGAGGTGGAACGCGTCGTAGCCGAGCAGCAGGGCGTCCCCGCGCAGCAGGCGGCGGTTGGTGGAGCGCTCGTGCTGCCCCCGCGGCGTGCGGTAGTAGGTGACGGCCTGCAGCGTGTCGGGGTCGGTGGTCCCGGCGGCACGGGCCTCCTCGGGGGTGTCGGGGAGCCAGCCGACCCGCTCCAGGGTGCCCTCGGCCACCTCCCGGGTGCGCTGCTCGGCCAGCGCGTCCAGTGCGGCGGCCGGGCCGTCGGGGGCGAAGGCGGGCGAGCGCCAGGAGGTGCCCATGTTGCCCGCGACCACGGTGGACAGCGCGCGGATCCGGTGGTCGGTGCGGGCGGTGTGGACGGCGTAGCCGCCGCCGGCGCAGATGCCGAGGGCGCCGAGGCGGGCGGGGTCGACGCCGGGGACGCGGGCGAGGGCGTCGAGGGCGGCGGAGAGGTCGGCGCCGCGGCGGTAGGGGTCCTCCAGGTCGCGGGGCTCGCCGCCGCTGGCGCCCTGGTGGGCGGGGTCGAAGGCCAGGGCGACGAGGCCGCGGCGGGCCAGCCGGGAGGCGTAGTTCGCCCCGATCTGCTCCTTGACGCTGCTCCCGGGGGTGGACAGCACCACGGCGGGGTGGGGCGTGGTGGCGTCGAAGCCGTCGGGGAGGTGGAGCTCGGCGGCCAGGTGGAGACCGCCGGCGGGGATCGTGAGCTGCTGGAGCATGGTGTCGTCCGTCCTCTAGTGTGATTCTGTTCAACGCACAACTTGTACCAAGCCGTACTTGTTCCACACTGTACGAAACCGCGAGGAGGTGCGGCATGTCCGCGAGCCAGGACGCCGCCCAGCTCTGGAAGCTCAACCAGCGGCTGCTGACCCGGGTGATGAACGCCGCCGAACCGCAGCTGGCGGCGCTGGGCATCGGGACCAAGGAGTTCTTCGTCCTCGACGAGGTGGACGCCTGCCGCTACCCCGCCGAGCTGGCGGCGAAGCTCCTGCTGCCGAAGGCCAGCGTCACCACGTACCTGCGCACCCTCGTGGCGGCGGGGCTGGTGCGGCGCGAGATCGACGAGGACGACCTGCGCCGGCACCGGCTGACGACGACGGAGCGGGGCGCGCAGGTGAGGGCGCGGGCGCTGGACGCGCTGGCCGCCGAGTTCGCCGCGATGACGGAGCAGCTGGACGAGCGGGAGCGGTCGGAGCTGCGCCGGATCCTGGACAAGCTGCTCAGCCAGCCCTCCGCCGCCGGCTCGGAGGACTGAGCTGCCTCGCGCCCGGGCGTTCCGGTCGGGCCGCGCCGGTCGGCCCGGCACGGCCCCGGGCCGACCTCAGCGTCCGCCCAGCACGCCCTCCTCGACCGCCTTGCGGACGGCGTCGGCCTCGGTTTGGGTGAGGGTGCCGTCCTCCACCGCCCGGGTCAGCCGCTCCTCGACACGCGCGGCGCGCTCGGCCTGCCGCTCGCTGCGCAGCTCCTCCACCGCGTCGGTGACGACCGACTCCTCGATGCCGAGCTTCTCGGCCAGGGCGGAGGCGAGCTCGGCGATGCGCTCGTCCGGCGTGGGACGCTCGCCGTCGGCGTCCTCGCGGGCCTGGCGCTGCTCCTCGCGCAGCTCCTGCAGCGCCGTGACCAGCGCCTCCTCCTCCACCCCGAGCCGCTCGGCCAGCGCGGCGGTGTCGAACCCGCCGGGGCCGTGCCCACCCCCGCGGGGGCCGCGCTCGCCGTCGGCCGGGGCCTGCTCCTCGCCGGCGCCCGGGCTGGCCGGGGCGCTCGGGCTGGCCGTCGGGGACGGCGTCGGCTCGGCCACCGCGACCTGGCCCAGGCCGAGGCCCATCCCGGCCGTGGCGGCCACCGCCGCCGCGCCGGCCACCCACTTCGCTCTGCTGCTCATCTGCTGCTCCTCCCTGCCCGCCGAGCGGTTCGACGGTGCGACCGACGCTAGGAAGAGCGGCTGTCAGCGCGGTGTGAGCCGGCCGTCAGCCCGCTGGCAGCTCAGAGGTTGCCGCGGCGCTCCTGCTCCCGCTCGATCGCCTCGAAGAGGGCCTTGAAGTTGCCCTTGCCGAAGCCGAGCGAGCCGTGGCGCTCGATCAGCTCGAAGAAGACCGTCGGACGGTCGCCCAGCGGCTTGGTGAAGATCTGCAGCAGGTAGCCGTCCTCGTCGCGGTCGACGAGGATGCCGCGGCGCTGCAGCTCCTCGACCGGCACCCGCACCTCACCGATCCGCTCCCGCAGCGCGGGGTCGGTGTAGTAGGAGTCGGGGGTCTGCAGGAACTCCACGCCCTCGGCGCGCAGGTGGTCGACCGCGGCGAGGATGTCGTGGGTCGCCAGCGCGAGGTGCTGGGCACCGGGGCCGTCGTAGAACTCGAGGAACTCGTCGATCTGGCTGCGCCGCTTGGCGACCGCCGGCTCGTTGAGCGGGAACTTCACCCGGTGGTTGCCGTTGGCGACCACCTTGCTCATCAGCGCGGAGTAGTCGGTGGCGATGTCGTCACCGATGAACTCGGCCATGTTGGTGAAGCCCATCACCTCGGTGTAGAAGCGCACCCACTCATCCATCTTCCCCAGCTCGACGTTGCCGACCACGTGGTCGAGGGCCTGGAACACCCGCGTCGGCGCGCCCTCGCGCGGGACGTGGCCGGAGGTGCGGGCGACGAAGCCGGGCAGGAACGGGCCGGTGTAGCGGCTGCGGTCGACCAGGGTGTGCACGGTGTCGCCGTAGGCGGCCAGGGTCGCGGTGCGGACCGTGCCGTGCTCGTCGCTCAGGTCGTGCGGCTCCACCAGGACGGTCGCCCCGACCGACCGGGCGTGGGCGACGCAGCGGTCGACGTCGGGCACCTCGAGGCTGATGTCGACCACCCCGTCGCCGTGGCGGCGGTGGTGGTCGAGCAGCGGGCTGTCCGGGGCGACGCCGCCGGTGACCACGAACCGGCAGGAGCCGCTGCGCAGCACGTAGGCGACGGAGTCGCGGCGGCCGGTCTCGGGGCCGGCGTAGGCCTCCAGGCGCATGCCGAAGGCGGACTGGTAGTGCTTCGCGGTCTGGGTGGCGTTGCCGACCACCCAGTGCACGGCGTCCCAGCCGGTGACGGGGAAGACGTCGCCGGCGGCGTCGTAGTCGACGAGGCCGACGAGCTGGCGCAGCTGCTCGGCGCTGAGCGAGGCCAGCTTCTCGTCGGCGGTGAGGATGGAGGAGGTGAGCACGTCGGTGGACTCGGTCATGGGGTCAGTGCAGTGCCGGCTGTCAGGTTGTGCAACAGTCGGTCGGGCAGGTGGACAACCTGACCACCTGCCCGTCGGACGGCGCCGTCGACCTGGAGGCAACGTGACCAGCAGCCACCACACCCTCGACGACCTGGACCGCCGGCTGCTGGCGCTGTTCGCGGCCCGTCCACGCCTCGGCGTGCTGGAGGCGAGCCGGCAGCTGAAGGTGGCCCGGGGAACCGTGCAGGCGCGGCTGGACCGGCTCACCGCGGCCGGCGTCATCACCGGGTGGGGGCCGGAGATCTCACCGGAGGCGCTCGGCTACGGGGTGACCGCCTTCGTCAGCCTGGAGATCGACCAGGCGCTGCGGCAGCGGATCACCGCCCACCTCGAGCGCATCCCGCAGGTGCTGGAGTGCTGGACGGTGACCGGCAACGGCGACCTGTGGTGCCGGCTGGTGGCGCGCTCGAACGCCGACCTGCAGGACGTCATCAACGTGCTGGTGGCCGATCCGGGCATCCTGCGCACCTCGACGGTGATCGGGCTGAGCACCGAGATCGCCATGCGCACCCAGCCGCTGGTCCAGCACCGCGAGCCGCGCCGGTGACGCAGGTCGGCCGCTACCGGCTCGTCCGACGCCTGGGGGTGGGCTCGTTCGCCACCGTCTGGCTGGCGGCGGGCCCCGGAGGCGAGGTGGCGGTGAAGGTGCTGGCCGAGAACTGGGCGGTGGACGCCGACGTCCGGGCTCGGTTCCTGGCCGAGGCGCGGCTGCTGCAGCGGATCGCCGACCCGCGGCTGGTCGCGGTGCACGAGATCGGCACGCTGCCCGACGGTCGGCCCTGGTTCGCGATGGACCACTGCCCCGGCGGTTCGCTGGACGACCTGCGCCGGCAGCGCCTGCCCGCCGATCGCGCGCTGCGGCTGACCGCCGAGGCCGCCCGCTGCCTGCACGTGCTGCACGAGCACGGGGTGGTGCACCGCGACGTCACCCCGGGCAACCTGCTGCTGGACGCCGACGGCCGGGTCCGGCTGGCCGACCTCGGGGTGGCCAAGGACCTGTCGGTGGGCACCGGCTCGACGATGACCGCCGGTACCCCCGCCTACATGGCCTGGGAGCAGGCCACCGGCGGCGCGCTGGACCGCCGCTGCGACGTGTACTCGCTGGCCTGCGTCGGCTACGCCCTGCTCACCGGCCGGCCGCCGTTCCCCGTGCGCACGCTGGCTGACCTGGTGGCCCGCGGCCCGGACGCCCGCCCGCCGGCGGTCGCGGAGGCGGTCGCATGCCGGCCGGGCTGGACGACGTGCTGGGAGCCGCGCTGAGCTCGGATCCGCGGGAGCGTCCGGTGACCGCCGCCACTCTGGCCGACGCCCTCGACGCGATCGCCTCCGCCGGCCTCGGGCGTCCGGGCTCCGACAGGCTCAGCCCGCGGGGATCCGGTGAGCGCGGGACGCCACCACCGCGCCCTGAGCCGGCCGAAGGGCGGGTGCCGGCCGGGCTCGGGCGGTTCGGGCTGGTGCTCGGCGCGGTGGTGCTCGGGCTGCTCGTCGTGCTGGTCGTCTCGGTCGGGGTGCTGCTGACCTGAGACCACGCCCGCCCGGGGTCGAGGCCGGGTGCGGGCGAGGAAGCCGAAGACCACGGGATCGTCGTGCAGCGGGATGACGCAGAGCCGTGGGATGCGATCGCCCTTCGACAGGCTCAGGACGTCGGGGTCAGGTCGGGCTCAGGGGTCGGGTCGGTCAGTGGGTGGCGTGGCGATCGGTCTCGAAGGAGCTGAGGGTGGCGTCGTAGTCGGCCTCACCGACGGCGTACATCGGTGTCATCCAGTGGTAGAAGTTGTCGCCACGCTCGCGCAGCTGGCGGTAGAGCTCGCTCACCAGCTCGCGCTCCACGACGGCCAGCTCGGGGTCGCCGATGCGGTTGACCAGCTCGTGCGGGTCGGTCACCAGGTCGTACAGCTCGTTCACCGACTCCGGGTTGACCACCAGCTTGTGGGTGCGGGTCCGCAGCATCCGCTGCGGGTAGGGGAAGTGGTGACCGTGGTACTCGCACAGCACCGTCGGCGACCACGGCACCGACTCCCCGCGCACCAGCGGCAGCAGCGAGCGGCTGTCGACGGCCGGGGACGCGTCCAGCCCGGCCAGCTCGAGCACCGTGGCGGTCATGTCGGTCAGGGTGACCAGCTCCTCACGCACCTGCGGCGCCTCCCCCGGCACCCGCACCAGCGCCGGGATCCGGTAGATGTCGTCGTACATGGCCGGGCCCTTGTCGTGCAGGCGGTGGGCGCCGGTGAACTCGCCGTGGTCGGCGGTGAACAGCACCGCCGTCGACCCGGTCAGCCCGAGCCGGTCGACGGCGTCGAGGATGCGTCCGATCTCGAGGTCGATCATCGCCACGTAGCCCCAGTAGGCCGCGATCAGCTCCCGGCTGGTCCGCTCCCCCAGCGTGTCGTGGGTCCACAGCCCGGAGTAGTTGGCCTGCACCGGCGGCTTGTTCTCGAAGGTCTCGGCCACCGAGGCCGGCAGCTCCATGGCGTCGGGGTCGTAGCGGTCGTACCACTCCGCGGGGAGGATGTAGGGCAGGTGCGGGCCGAAGAAGTGGGTGGCCAGGAAGAACGGTGGGCGCCCGTCCGGCCCCTCCTCCGGCGCGGAGCGCTGTCCCTCGCCCTGCGCGAAGCGCTCCAGCATCTCGATGGTCCGGGTGGCGAGGTAGTGCTCGAAGGTCGCCTCCAGCGGCTGGTGCAGCCGGGCCGCCAGCAGGTTGCCCTCGCCACCGTTGGGCGTCGTGCCGCGGACGAGGTCGCTGATCCGGTACGGCGGCAGGTCGTGCTCGTCGAGGTAGGCCAGGTAGTCGGGGTGGTCGACCTGGTTGTGCCAGCCCTCGAAGTGCGGGCCGGCGAAGCCGTAGTCGGCGGCCGTCCGCTGCACCCCGCCGTGCCACTTGCCGAGCAGGCCCAGGTTCCAGCCGGCGTCGCGCAGCGCCTCGGCGAAGGTGAACTGGTGCGGGTCGAGGTCCTCCATGTAGCCGACGTTGCGCTCGTAGTTGGCCAGCAGCTTGTGCCGGAACGGGGCCGCCCCGGTGAGCAGGCTGGCCCGCGCCGGGGTGCAGATGGCGGTCGGGGTGAAGCAGTCGGTGAACCGGGTGCCGGTAGCAGCCAGCCGGTCCAGGTTCGGCGTCTCCACCACCGGGTTGTCGTAGCAGCCCAGGGTGCTGACCGTGTGCTGGTCGGTCATCAGGAAGAGGATGTCGCGGGCCGGGCGCGCCACGCCGTCGCTCGAGCTCACAGGGCCACCTCCAGGACGGTCACGGAGTGGGCGGGGAAGGTGTGCACGCCGTCGGCCAGCGGCACCTCCGTCGGGGAGGAGAGGCTGATCCGCTCCGGGTCGCTGAGCGTGTTGTGCGCGAACAGGTCCGACTCCCCCGCGCCGATGCTGCGGGCCACCGCGGTGGCGGGCAGCCGGCGTCCGGGCAGGACGAGCTCGGCGGTCAGGTCGCGGTCGGCGGAGCGGTTGATGACCGCCAGGTAGAGGGTGCTGCCGGTCTCGTCGGTGGTGGCCGACACGTCGAGCAGCGAGACCGTGGCCGGACGGTGCACGTAGCCGCCCTCGGCGTGCTCGGCGCCCTGGCGGACCCGGCCGTGCCGGGCCGGGGCGAGCACCTCGGCGGGGACGGCCCGGCGTCCGGTGTGGTTCTGGTAGAGGTCCCAGACGTGGTAGGTCGCGGTCCGCACCACCCCGCCGGGACGCACCGCGAGCAGGCCGTTGGCGTTGACCAGGTTGACCGTGTTGGCCATCCCGACCGGCACCGGCAGGGCGGCGGCGCGGTGCATGGCGTGGAAGGCGCCGGAGTAGAACAGCACGTCGGCCAGGGTGCGGGGGCTGTAGCGGTTGACCCGCTGGCGCTGCACCCGGCCCTCGGCCGAGACCGCCGAGCCCGGCCCGTCCCCGGTCAGCTCGCGGGAGGCGATGCCGCCGTCCTCACCCGGCTCGGGGTCGGGCCAGCCGGCCGGCTCGTGGTGGCGGATGTTCCACTCGTCCAGTGCGATGGCCAGCGGGCGCTCGTGCCCGGCCTCGCGCTGGAACCGTCGCAGCTGGTGCGCGCAGTCCTGCACCGCCTGCTCGAACCACACCGGCTGGGCGACCACCGCCTCGAACTCCTCCCGGGTCGGTGCGGTGAGGTGCTCGTCGCCGCCGTAGAGGTGCAGCGAGACGTAGTCGACGACGTCGCCGAGCCCGTGCACCACGGCCCGGTTCCACTCCGGGTGCTGGTCGCCGACGGCCACGAAGGCGAGCCCCGGCGTCACCAGGCTCATGAAGCGGGCGTGCTCGCGGGCGTCGGCCACGTACTGCTCGACCGGGCGGTGGCCCATCTGCCAGGCGCCGTAGACCTCGTTGCCGAGCCCCCAGTACCGCACCGGCACCGGCTCGGGCAGCCCGTCGGCGGCGCGCTGCCGGGTCAGCTCGGTGTTCCCGGGGTAGCTGGTGTACTCCACCCAGCGCACGGCGTCGTCGACGCTGCGGGCGCTGTGGGCCAGGTAGGGCTCGGTGCCCACCGCCGCGCACCAGGCGAGGAACTCCGGCGTCCCGAACCGGTTGCTCTCCTCGCTGCCCCAGGCCAGCTCCAGCCGGCGCGGACGGCCGTCCCGCGGTCCGGTGCCGTCGCGCCACCAGTAGGCGGAGGTGAAGTTGCCGCCCGGCCAGCGCACCACCGGCAGCCCCAGGTCGCGGCAGGCCTCGATGACGTCGGCCCGGCAGCCCTGCAGCGGTCCCGGCTCGCGCACCGAGAGCGGCGACCCCTCGTCGAAGACGCCGCCCTCGACGTTGCCGAAGAAGGCCTGCTCGAGGAAGTGGCCGTAGACCAGGTCGTCGATCCGCGCGCCGGGGCCGGCGAGGTCGACCTGGACCCGGGCCTGGGGGTCGGGTGCGGGCATGGGTGCTCCTCCTGGGGAGATGGGGACGGATGGGACGCTGGGGACGGGCTACTGCTTGACGGCGCCGGCGATGCTGTCGACGAAGTGGCGCTGCATGGAGATGAACACCAGCATCACCGGCAGCAGGGAGATCACCGCCGCGGCCGCGAGCCCGGTGTAGTCGGTGCTGTACTCGCCGACGAAGCTGGTCATGCCGACGGCCAGCGTGCGCAGCTCGGGCTGGCTGAGGGTGAACACCAGCGGCAGCAGGTAGGCGTTCCAGGCGGTGAGGAACTGCAGGATGATGACGGTCGCGGTGACCGGCCAGGCCAGCGGCAGCATCACCCGGAAGAAGATCGTGATGGGGCCGGCGCCGTCCACCCGGGCGCTCTCCTCCAGCTCGCCGGGCAGGCTGCGGAAGTAGCCGGCGTACAGCAGGGTGGCGGCCACGTGGCCGCCGGCGCCGAGCCCGAGCACCACCCCGGCGTGGGTGTTGAGCAGGCCGAGGGAGTCGGTCAGCTGGGTGATCGGGATGATGGTGTAGCCCTCGGGCAGGAAGAAGGTCACCAGGAAGATCCCGATCACCAGCTTCTTGCCCGGGAAGCTGCACCGGCCCAGCACGTAGCCGGCCAACGCGCTGCGCACCACGATCAGGGCCACCGTCGCCACGGTGATCAGCACCGAGTTGGCGAAGTAGGTGCTGAAGCCCACCTGCTCCCAGGCCCGGACGTAGTTGTCCCAGACCAGGGTCTCGGGCAGCAGCGACAGCCCGTTGCCGAAGATCTCGCCCTGCTCCTTGAACGAGGCCGACAGCACCCACAGGAAGGGGTACACCCAGACCAGGCAGAACAGACCGAGCCCGATCCCGACCAGCAGCCGCGCCCGGCGGCTGCGGCGTCCGGGCCCGCCGGAGACCGGACCGGCGCTGATGCTGAGGCGGCCGGCGTCCTGCACGGTGCTCACGTCAGGCTCCGGCGGCGGATGGCGCGGACGCCGAGGGCCTGCCCGAGCGCCAGGCCGATGGTCAGCAGCCCGAAGAGGACCGCGGCGGCCGAGGCGTAGCCCAGCTGGGGCACGGTGGCCTCGAAGGCCGTCCGGTAGATGAAGATCTCGATCACCTCCGAGGAGTAGGCCGGCCCGCCGCCGGTGAGGGTGTTGGCGAGGTCGAACACGTTGAGCGCGCCCACCATGTCGATCAGCGTGATGATCACCAGGAACGGCACCAGCAGCGGCAGGGTGACGTGGCGGAACTCCTGCCACGGCCCGGCCCGGTCGACCCGGGCCGCCTCGCCCAGCTCGGGCGGGATGGTCTGCAGGGCGGCCAGCCAGTAGATCATCGTGATACCGAGCCACTTCCACACCCAGACCCCGATCACCGCCCCGAGGGAGGTGTCGGCGTTGGCAGCGAAGTTGACCGGCGAGTCCAGCAGCGCCAGCCGCACCAGCGCCGCGTTCACCGGGCCGCCGGCGTCGAGGATCAGGGTGAACACCACGCCGATCACGGCTCCGGTGGTCACCACCGGCAGGAAGATCAGGGTGCGGAACAGCCCGCGCAGCGGCGTCAGCCGGCTGTTGAGCAGCAGCGCCAGCAGCAGCGCCCCACCCACCCGCAGCGGCACCGCCACCACGAGGAACAGCAGCGAGTTGCCGAAGGCGTTCCAGAACAGGTCGTCGGCGAGCAGCTCGGTGAAGTTGTCCAGCCCGACGAACTCCCCGCGCACCGCGAACCCGGGCCAGTCGAGGAAGGCGTACCACCAGCTCGCCGCCAGCGGGTAGACGGTGTAGGCGCCGTAGCCGAGGAAGGTCGGCAGCAGGAACAGGTAGACCCACCAGTTCCGCCGCAGCCAGCGCAGCGGCGGCTCGCGGCGTCGCCGGGACGCCGCGGGCGCGGGCGGCGGGGCGGCCGCCTCGGGCAGCCGGGTGGGGGCGCTCACTGCTGGTGGTCCTCGCCGGGCGTCCAGTCCTCGAACCGCCAGTCCTCCACGCCGACCTCTGCGCCGTCGCCGGCGACGGACTCGATGGCCCGCTCCCGCTCGGCCGTCATCTGCTCGGCGAAGGTGGTCAGCGCCGAGCGCCAGTCCGAGGAGCCGTCGGTGAGCGCGGCCTGCACGATCTGGCCCAGGCCGGGGGTGACCTCGCCCATCTCGGCCAGCACCGCCGACACCGCGGGGTTGCGGACCTGCGGCACCGGGGCCATCCGGACGTCGGCGGCCATGTACTCGACGTTGGTCCGGTAGGTGGGGTGCACCTCGGCGTCGGCCACCACCTCGGTGAGCACCGGCGGCTGGTCCATCGCCGAGGCGAGGCTGCGCTGGAACTCCGGGTCGACCAGCCGCAGCATCAGCTCGGCGCCGAGCTGGGCGCGCTGGGCCTGGCTGGAGACCCAGAAGGTGCCGCCCGGCGGCTCGCTGTAGAGCACCGGGTCGCTGCCGTCGACGGTGGGGATGTGCCACACCCCCACTCCGCGCTCGACCGCCTCGGGCTCCTGCACCTTGAGCCCGCCGATGAACCACGGCCCCCACGGGTAGACCGCCGCCTCACCGGCGGCCCAGCGGGCCCGGGCGTCGCGGGTGTCCATCGAGGCCGAGGACGGGTGCAGCAGGCCGTCGGTCTGCAGCGAGAGCAGCCACTCCATCGCCTGCAGGTAGGGCTCGCTGGCGTAGGCGTACTCCCCCGTGCGGGGGTCGACCGCGCCCGCGGCCCCGGCCGTCTGGGCCAGGCGGTTGAGCAGCGAGGCCAGGTAGGACGGGTCCTTCGCCCCGATCACCATCGGGTGCACGTCGTCGCCGCCGGCACCGCGCAGCTGCTGGAGGGCGGCGCGGAAGGCGTCCCAGCTGCCGGGTGAGGTCTCGGGGTCGACGTCGGCCCGCTCGCACAGCTCGGTGTTGAGCCACGGGATGGCGTCGTGCCAGCGGCTGCTGAACACCGGCACGGTGTAGACCCGGCCGTCGAAGCGGTGGATGCCGTCGAGCAGCAGCTCACCCACCGGGGAGCCCTCGACGTCGACGAACTCGTCGATCGGCTGGAACCAGCCGGCGCCGACCAGCGAGGCCGGCGAGCCGTCCAGCCCGGCCAGGGAGTGCACGTCGGGCAGCTGGTTGCTGCGGCGTCCGAGCTGCAGCGCCTGACCCATCGACGGGCCATCCATCTCGCGCCGCTCGACCGTGACACCCGGGTGGGCCGCGGTGAAGGGGGCGAACAGCTCCTCCTCGAACAGGGTGGTCAGGGGGCGGAACTGGTCCCACCAGGTGACCGCACCGGTGGTCTCGCCGCCGCCGGAGGCGACACCCTGGCCGGGCTCCTGGCTGCCGGTGCACCCGGTCAGCCAGGGTGCGGCGACCGTCCCGCCGGCCGTGGCGAACGCCGCTCCGATCAGCCGCCGCCGGCTGATCGTTCCTGCGGCCGAGGCCGTCGTCGACCTGCTCATGGTGGACCCCTTCGTCATCGACTCTGATGTGGCGATGACCGTAGGAAGGCACCGCGGACGCGGCAACGGTTCTGTCGGAAAGCGGGCCGGACCCGGCAGAACGTCGACCGGGCGCCGGCGGCGTCGGCTCAGACCCCGGTGCCGGCGGGGGTCAGGTCGATCCCGGGGTCGCCGAGCAGCAGGGCGATCGCCCCCAGCGCGCCGGCCTGGTCGCCGAGCTGGGCCGGCACCACCTGCGCCGCGGACGTGCCCTGGCCGTCCTGCTGCGCGCTCGCGCCCAGCCCGAGCTGGGCGCGCAGGGTGTCGCGGACCGGCTCCAGCAGCGCCTCGCCGAGGACGACGAGCTCTCCCGCGAGCACGAAGTGGTGCAGGTCGAGCGCGGTGCCGACCGCGGCCAGCACCCCGCCCACCCGGCGGCCCGCCCGCGCCACCACGGCGCAGACGGCCTCCTCGCCGGCCGCCACCCGGCTGCGCAGCTCGGGCAGCGAGTGGCAGCCGGTGTCGGCGAGCACCTGCTCGAGCCGGACGTGGGCCTCCAGGCAGCCGCGCTTGGTGCAGCGGCAGACCGGGCCGGCGGGGTCGACGCAGACGTGGCCGAGCTCACCGCCCAGGTCGTGACTGCCGGTGCGGATCCGTCCGCCGAGCACCAGCGCCCCACCCACCCCCGCTGACAGCCGCAGGTAGGCGACGTCGGCGATCCCCCGCGCCGCACCCCAGGTGGCCTCGGCCAGCCCCGCCAGCCGGGCGTTGTTGTCGGTGCGCACCGGGACGTCCAGCGCCGCGCTCACCCGGGCGCGGATGGTGGCCAGCACGTCGGCGCGCTGCACCGTGCCCCCGGGCACCCCGACGCCGCAGCCGGCGAGCGGGCGTCCGGCGGGATCCTCGGCCAGCAGCTCCTCCACCGCGGTCAGCGCCACCGTGCAGCGCTCGGGCCAGCTGGTCCCCGGGGGGTAGGTGCGCCGCCGCCAGCCGACCACCTCGTGGGCCGCGTCGACCAGCACCATCAGCACCCGCCGGTGGCCGAAGTCCAGCCCGAGCAGCACGCCGGCGGCGGGGTTGAGCGTGAGGTGCTGCGGCGGCCGCCCGCCGCCGGCGTCGGTGCGCGGCTGCCCCGGGGCCACCACCACCTCACCGTCGGCCAGCAGCTCGGCGACCAGCCCGGAGACGGTGTCGCGGGAGAGCCCGGTGGCCTCGACCAGCTCGGCCCGGCTGGTCCGGCCACGGTGGCGCAGCCGCTCGACCACCTGCGCGCGGTGCAGCTCCCTGGGCGACGCCCCGCTGCGGCGGTCGGCTGGCACCAGGAGAGGACAGCAGCAGGGGTCGGAGGTGTCAATCTCCCGGCCCGGGGCGCCGGCGTCGACCGTCCTGAAGGGATCGGCGCCGGATCCGGCAGAACGCTGCCGCGCCGTCCCCCGGGACCCGGTGCCCGGTCGAACCTGCTGCTGCTGTGCACCGACCAGCAGCGCTGGGACGCCCTGGGTGGGTGATCGCCCTTCGACAGGCTCAGGGCGTTGCGGGTGGGCAGCGCGTCGGGGTCAGGGCTTCGGGCGGGTCAGCTGGCGCGGGTGACGGCCCACTGGCGGATGCGGTCGATGCGGGCCTGCAGCTGGTCGGCGTCGGCGGTGGCGGTGAGCGGACCGCCGCAGGCCTCGCGCAGGGCGTTGTGGATGACCCCGTGCGGCTCGCCGGTGCGGTGGTGCCAGGCACCGACCAGGCCGTTGAGCTCCTTGCGCAGCTCGCGCAGCCTCTGGTGGGTGGCCTGGGCCTGCTGGCGCTCCTGCTCCTGGGGGCTGGCGCCGCGGGCCAGCTGCTCGGCCTGGCGGCGCTGCAGCAGGTCGCGCACCTGCTCGGGCTCGAGCAGCCCGGGCAGGCCCAGGTAGTCGGCCTCGTCGACCGAGCCGGACGCCCCGCCCAGGCCGTACTCGCCGCCGTCGAATAGCACCCGGTCGAAGTCGGCCTCGCTGGCCAGCGCGGCGAACTCGCCGGCCTCGAGGTCGGCGTCCGGCTCGTCGTGCACCGCCTCGTCGATCTCGTCGAGCTCGATCTCCTCGGTGCGGGTGGCCACCTTGAGGGCGTGGTCGCGCTCGACCTCCATCTCGGCGGCGTAGCCGAGCAGTGCGGAGACGCTGGGCACGAACACCGAGGCGGTCTCGCCCTTGGCCCGGGCGCGGACGAAGCGGCCCACGGCCTGGGCGAAGAACAGCGGGGTCATCGTGGTGGTGGCGTACACCCCGACCGCCAGCCGGGGGACGTCCACGCCTTCGGAGACCATCCGCACCGCCACCATCCAGCGCTGGCGGCCGGCGGCGAAATCGCTGATCCGCTCGCTGCTGCCCGGCTCGTCGCTGAGCACGACCACCGGCTCCTCGCCCGAGATCTGGCGCAGCATGGCGGCGTAGGCCCGCGCGCTGGTCTGGTCGGTGGCGATCACCAGACCCCCGGCGTCCGGGACGCCGGAGCGGACCTCGGTGAGGCGGGTGTCGGCGGCCTGCAGCACCGCCGGCACCCAGGAGCCGTGCGGGTCGAGCGCGGTGCGCAGCGCCTGCGCGGCGAGGTCCTTGGTGAGCGGGCCGCCGAGCCGGGCGGCGATCTCGTCCCCGGCCCGGGTCCGCCACGACATCTCACCGCTGTAGGCCATGAACAGCACCGGCCGGACGATGCCGTCGGCCAGCGCCTCGCCGTAGCCGTAGGTGTAGTCCGCGCGTGAGCGCAGGTGGCCGGTGCCGTCGTGCTCGTAGCGCACGAACGGGATCGGGGTGCTGTCGGAGCGGAACGGGGTGCCGGTCAGGGCGAGTCGGCGGGTGGCCGGGTCGAAGGCCTCACGGACCGCCTCACCCCAGCTGCGGGCGTCCCCGGCGTGGTGGATCTCGTCGAGCACGACCAGGGTCTTGGTGCGCTCCACCCGGATCCGCAGCGCGTTGGGGTTGACCGCCACCCCCGCGTAGGTGAGCGCGAAGCCCTGGTACTCGCTGCTGGTGCCGCCCTGCCGGGTGCCGAAGGCCGGGTCGATGGCCAGTCCGATCCGCGCTGCGGCCTCGGCCCACTGCGTCTTCAGGTGCTCGGTCGGGGCCACCACCACGACCTGGTTGACCACCCGCCGGTTGATGAGGTCGGCGGCCAGGTGCAGGGCGAAGGAGGTCTTGCCCGCGCCGGGGGTGGCGACGGCGAGGAAGTCCTTGGGCTCGTCGCGGTGGTAGAGGTCGAGCGCGGCCTGCTGCCAGGCCCGCAGCTTGGTGACGGTGCCCCACGCGGCCCGGTCGGGGAAGGCCGGGGGCAGCCGGTCGGGGTGGGCGCGCTCGACGTTCCTGGGGTCGGGGTGCCGGGGTGTCACTGGCCCCACTGTAGTGCCGGGGACGGACGGCGCCGGACGCTCAGCCGAGGTCGACCGCGTGCACCGACCCGTCCTGGGCCCCGACCAGCAGCAGCTCCCCCACCCGGACCGGGGTGGAGAAGGTGTTGGCGGTGAACAGCTGACGCCGGCGGGTGGCCGTCCCGGTGGTCAGGTCGATCTCGGTGAGCAGCCCGGCGACCCCGACCAGCCACGCGGTGCGGCCGTCCTCCGACAGCACCGGTCCGGCGTTGAACGCCCGCGGCGCGGTCGCCAGCGTCCAGCGGACCGTGCCGTCGGCCGGGTCGAGCAGAGCGGCCAGCCCGCGCTCGTCGACCACCAGCAGCGCGTCGTCGCCGAGCAGCAGCGACGGGGTGTAGACGTGGCTGCCGGCGCGACGCCAGCGTTCGACGCCGGTGCGGCGGTCCAGCGCGATGGCCGCGGCCACGGTGGAGACCAGCACGCCGCCGTCGGGCAGCAGCTCGACCGTGTCGTCCCAGGGGCCGTAGATCAGCCGGGTGTAGGCGGTGGTGCGGGTGGTGGTGTCGAAGGACCAGCGCCGCTCACCGGTGCGGGCGTCGTGGGCGTACGCGCGCCCGTCACCGGCGCCGACCACGACCAGCTCGCCGTCGCAGGCCACCCGGCCGGCCGACATCACCGGCACCGGGGCCTGCCAGCGGACGCGGCCTCCCGGGTCGAGGCAGAACAGCGTCGGTCCGGCGGCGATGAGCACCGTCTCGGCGCCGTCGACCTCGGCCACCAGCGGCGCGGAGAGCACCGGCACGCCGAGGTCGGCCCGCCAGCGCTCCTCGCCGGTGGCGGCGTCGAGGGCGTGCAGGGCGGCGTCGGCCGAGGGCACCAGCAGGGTCGACTGGTCGGCGCTGGGGGCCGGCCCGCGGTAGACCGGGCCGAGGCGGCGGCGCCAGACCGGGTGGGGGCCGTCGGCGGTGGGCCGCAGCGCCTCCACCGCGCCGGAGCTGCTGGCGGCGACGACGAGGTCGCCGACCAGGGCGAGCGCCCCCTGCACGCGGCCGCCGACCCGGTGCGACCAGAGCACCGGGAGGTCCTCCTGGCCGCCCCGCTCGACCGGGACGGTGGTCTCCCACAGCCGCCCGTCGGCGGCCCGGGCCTGCACCTGCACCCGGTGCGTCCCGGCGGGCAGGGCGCCGGCGGCCAGCTCGCCGGAGAACAGCCCGCGGCCGCGACGCCGCAGCGGGGTGGGCGGGGTGTCGTCGGTGCCGCCGAAGACGCCCTGCGGGTAGATCCGCGCACCCACCTCCTGCACGCCGCGCAGCGCCGGCACGGTGAGGGTGAACCGGTCGCCGTCCGCGCGGACGCGGGGCCGCAGCGGGCCGAGGTCGGCGGCCGGGTCGGCGAGCGGGATGACGGCGTAGGCGGTGGCGCGGGTGCTGCCGTCGGGGGCCACCTCCACCCGGGCCACCCGCAGCACCGGGCCGGTGGCGTCCTCGACCCGCTCGACGCGGTAGTAGACCGGGTTGCCCTTGGTGGCGCGTCCGGTCACCTGGGTCAGCCCGTTGAACCGGGTGACCTCCTCGCGGTGCACGTGCCCGGCGAAGACGCCGCGGACGTCGAACGGCTCGATCGTCTTAAGCAGCGCCTCGGTGTCGTTGACGTAGAGGTTGCGCCCACCCAGCGGGTAGTGCAGGAAGAGCAGGCTGGGGGTGCCGGCGGGGACGGCGGCCAGGTCGTCGGCGAGCCACCGCAGCAGGTCCGGGCCGAACAGCCCCGGCTCCTGCAGCACCTGGGTCGGGTCGAGACCGACCACGTGCAGCCCCCCTCTCTCCGGACCGCCCGCGGTGAAGGAGAAGCTGGGCGGACCGAAGACCGCCCGGTAGGCCGCCCCGGCGGTGGGGTCCCAGCGGGCCTCGTGGTTGCCGGGCACGTGCTGCAGCAGCGGCCACAGCGTGTCGGGCACGGTGGCGCGGTAGGCGTCGTACTCCGAGACGGCGCCGTACTCGGTGATGTCGCCGCAGTTGAGCACGAACGCCGGCTGCTCGGCCTCGACCGCGGTGAACACCCGGCGCAGGTTGTCGAGGTTGGTCGGCACGTCGACGTCGGCGTGGGTGTCGGTGAGCACCACGAACCGCAGCGACCCGGTCTCGGCGTGGGCGGCGGCCGGAGCCGTGCCGAGCCCACCGGCCAGACCGAGCAGACCGCCGGCGCCGGCCAGGCCGAGGAAGCCACGGCGGCCCAGCCGGGCACCGGCGGGCTCGAGCGGGGTGGACGTCGCGGGGGCGGGGTCGGTGCTCACCCGCCACACCCTGCTCCGCTCAGGTGACTCCCGACCGGGCCGTGGCGGACGACGGCGCCAACGCCGGCTGACACCGAGGTGAACGGCCCGGGCTGCGCGCGCCGCGCCGGGCTCAGCCTGTTCTTCGTCGTTGCTTCTCCCGTTCCCAGCCGCGCCCGCGGCGACACGGCTTAGCGTGATCTACGTCACATCCTAGGGAGTGCGGGGGTGGTTCGGATGGGGACGAGGACGCTGCGTCGGCTCGCAGCAGCAGGAGCGTGTGCGGCGGTGCTGGGGCTGGCCCCGGCGGGGGTCGCCCTGGAGACGGCGGAGGCCGCGGGGTGCTCGGTCACCTGGGGCTCGCTGCCGGAGGTGGACCGCACCTTCACGCCCAACGACATCGAGCAGGTCCGCACGGGGCGGCACGCCTGCTTCGACCGGCTGGTGCTCGACCTGGACCGCCGCGGCGTCGGCTACGACGTGCGCTACGGCACCGTCCACGCGCCGGGCAGCGGGTCCGTCGTCCCGCTGCGGGGAGCCGCCGACATCGAGGTCGACGTCGCCGCCTGGGGACGCTCGTTCCGGGTCGGTGCCCTGGCCGACGTCAGCGGCTACGACACCTTCCGCCAGGTCCGCTTCGCCGGCACCTTCGAGGGGCGCACGACCATCGGGCTCGGCGTCCGGGCGCGGCTGCCCATGCGGGTGTTCGAGCTGGACGGTCCGGGCACCGGCAGCCGGCTGGTGATCGACGTCGCGCACCGGTGGTGAGCCGCGGGTCGGGCCGTCGGCCCGGTCACTCCAGGTAGAGACCGAGCTCCGAGGCCAGCCGTTCGCGCTCGGCGAGCCGGCGGTTCGACCCCTTCGCGCTGGCGCTGGCCAGGGTGGCCAGCACGTCGATCACCAGGCTGACCACCACCGGGGAGACCTCCGGCGACTCCGGGTGGGCGCGGACGTCCGCGCTCAGCCCGGCGAACGGGTCACCGGCGCCGGTGTCGATGACGACCGCCTCGGCGGCGGAGGCCAGCAGCGGGTGGTCGGCGGCGTCGGTGATGACCAGCAGCGAGCCGCCGGCCCGGGCGAAGGGCAGCGCGTTGTCGACGGTGTAGCGGCGCCAGCGGCGCAGCGAGACCACGATCAGCACGTCGCTGTCGCGGACGTCGCTGAGGATGTCGAGCGGGCGCACGATGGTGCCGTCGACCAGGGTGACCTGGGCCAGCGCGGCGCTGAGCTTGGCCGCCAGCAGCGAGGCGTGGGTGAAGGAGGTCGCCGCACCGAGCACGAACCGGCGGCGGGCGCCGGTGATCCGGGCGGCCACCGCCTCCAGGGACGGGTCCTCGGCCAGCCAGTCCAGACCGGCGGCAACGTCGCGCCGGTAGGCCTGCACCAGCCGCTGCTTGAGCAGCCGGGAGGACCGCGGGGCCCGGACCGGTTCGGTGGTCACCGCGACCCGTCCCCGACGTCCACCTCGAGCCGGGGGCGGTCGTCGGCCACCAGCCGGCCGGCGACGCCCAGCGGCAGGGTGTGCGCGCCGGGGCCGTGGCCGAAGCCGAGCTCCTCCACCAGCGGCACCCCGAGCGGGGCCAGCAGCTCCAGCGCCAGCGCGCGGATCTCGGCCAGCGGGCTGCAGGCGTACCAGCCGCCCAGCGCGATCCCGGCGACGCGGGAGAACCAGCCGGCGCGCAGCAGCGCCTGCAGGTAGCCGTCGAGGCGGTAGGTCTCCTCGGTGACGTCCTCGAGCAGGACGATGCACCCGGTGTGGTCGGGGACGGGCCGGCCGCGGGCGCCAAGCGTCATCGCCAGCAGGCTGAGGTTGCCGCCGACCAGCCTGCCCTCGGCCACCCCGGGCACCAGCGTCGCCGCGGCCGGGGACGTCCAGGTGCGCGGGCCGGCGGGGCCGACCACCGCCCGGCGCAGGTCGGCGGTGGCCGCCTCGTCGTCCAGCAGCGCGCCGGTGGCGACCATCGGCGAGAACCAGGTGGGCACGCCGAGCCGCTCGGCGAACCACTCGTGCAGGGCGGTGACGTCGGAGCTGCCGAACAGCGGTTTCGGCTCCGCGGCGCGCATCGCCCCGACGTCCAGCCGGTCCAGGACGCGGACCGCGCCGTAGCCGCCGCGCACGCAGAACACCGCGGCGTACCCGGGGTCGCACCAGGCCTGCTGCAGGTCGGCGGCGCGCTGCTCGTCGCTGCCGGCCAGGTAGGACGCCCGCGGGTGGGCGGCGGTGGTGCTGGGGAACGGCACCGGCTCCAGCCCCCAGCCGCGCAGCAGCCCGACCGCGCGTTCCAGGCGTCCGGGCTCCAGAGGGCCGGACGGGGCCACCAGCGCCACCCGCGACCCCGGACGCAGCGGGGCCAGCACGCGCGCGTTCACGGCCGGCTGCCCAGCCGGGACGGCACCACCCGCAGCAGGCTCTGGGTGTAGGCGTGCCGGGGGTCGAGCAGCACCTGCTCGACGGAGCCCTCCTCGACCAGCCGGCCCTGGTGCATCACCACCACCCGGTCGGCGATGTTCCAGGCCAGCCCCAGGTCGTGGGTGATCACCAGCGCACCGAGGTCGAGGTCGCGCTGCAGCTCCAGCAGCAGGGCCAGCACCTCACCGCGCACCGAGGCGTCCAGGCTGGCCACCGGCTCGTCGGCCACCAGGAAGGTCGGCTGCAGGGCCAGCGCGCCGGCGATCACCACCCGCTGCCGCTGCCCGCCGGAGAGCTCCTGGGGCAGCCGGCCGAAGAACGCCTCCGGCGGGTTCAGCTCGGCCCGGCGCAGCGCCTCGGCCACGTGCTCGGCCTCGTCCCCGGGCAGCCGGTGGATCTGCACCCCCTCGGCCACCGCCTGGTAGACGGTGTGCTTGGGGTTGAGCGAGGCCGAGGGGTCCTGCAGCACGAACTGCACGGCCCGGCGGTAGGCCTTGAGCCCGGCCCGGTCGGTCGGCAGCGGGTGACCGCGGTGCAGCACCGTGCCCGAGGTGGGGCGCTGCAGGCCGAGCACGCTGCGGGCCAGGGTGGTCTTGCCCGACCCGGACTGCCCGACCAGCGCGACGATCTCGCCGCGGCGGCACTGCAGCGACACCGAGTCGACCGCGCGCACCGCGCGGCCGCGGGAGCGGAAGTCGACCACCAGGTCGCGGACCTCGAGCAGGGGTGGGTCGGCGGGGTCGGGTGATCGCCCTTCGACAGGCTCAGGGCGCTGGGGGGTGGGCTCGGTGCGCTGGGCGTCGAGGGCGTCGCGGCTGGCGACGCGGCCGACCACCCGGCGGGAGGCCGGGTCGCCGATGACGGGGAAGGCGGCGGCCAGCTCACGGGTGTGCTCGTGCTCGGGGGCGGTGAGGATGCGCTCCGACGGGCCCTGCTCGACGACCCGGCCGTGACGCATCACCACGATGCGCTCGCAGACCGCGGCCAGCACCGACAGGTCGTGGCTGATCATCACCAGCGTCAGCCCGCGCTCGCGGACCAGGGCGCTGAGGACGTCCAGCACCTGCGCCTGGACCACCACGTCGAGGGCGGTGGTCGGCTCGTCGGCGATGATGACGTCGGGGTCGCAGGCCAGCGCCATCGCGATCATCACCCGCTGCTTCTGCCCACCGGACAGCTCGTGGGGGTAGGCGTCGGCGCGGGCCACCGGCAGGTCGACCAGGCCGAGCAGCTCGGCCACCCGGGCCTGCCGGCTCTCCGCGCTGCCGCCGCGGTCGGCGTGCAGCTCCAGCGCCTCGAGGATCTGCCAGCGCACCGTGCGCACCGGGTTGAGCGAGTGCATCGCCCCCTGGAAGACGATCGCCGCCTCGGTCCAGCGCACCGCGCGCAACCGGCCCCACGACATCGCGGCGACGTCCTCGCCGTGCACCAGCACCTCCCCCTCCAGCCGGGAGGAACGCGGCAGCAGCCGGAGCACCGACATCGCCAGGGTGGACTTG
This sequence comes from Desertihabitans brevis, assembly GCF_003327535.1. Taxonomy (NCBI): domain Bacteria; kingdom Bacillati; phylum Actinomycetota; class Actinomycetes; order Propionibacteriales; family Propionibacteriaceae; genus Desertihabitans; species Desertihabitans brevis. Next base: position 309,301 of record NZ_QOUI01000002.1, read on the forward strand.
CCGCAGCCGGACTCCCCCGCCAGCCCGAGGGTCTCCCCGCGGCCGACCCGCAGGCTGACGTCGTCCACCGCCACCAGCTCCGGCTCACCGGGACGCCGGTAGCCGATCGTCACCCCGCGCCACTCCAGCGCGGGCGCCGCCGTCGGCGTCATCAGCGCCCCCTCAGTGTCGGGTTGAGCACGGCCTCCAGGGCCCGGCCGACCAGCGTGAAGCACAGCACCACGAGCACGATCGCCAGCCCGGGCGGCAGCACGAACCACCAGAACCCGGCCGTCGCGGCGCCGGTGTCGAGGGCCCGCTTGAGCATCGAGCCCCAGGAGAACTGGGTGGCGTCACCCAGCCCGAGGAAGGACAGCGTCGACTCCGCGATCACCGCCGAGCCGACGGTCAGGGTGGTGTTGGCCAACACCAGCGGCATCACCGCGGGCAGCACGTGGCGGCCCAGCACGTGCAGGTGCCCGCCGCCCAGCGCCCGGGCCCGCTCGATGTAGGGCCGGGCCTCGATGGTCAGCGTCTGGGAGCGCACCACCCGGGCGGTGGCGGCCCAGCTGGTGACGCCGATCGCGATGACGATCGTCCACAGCCCCCGCGAGAGCACCGCCGACAGCACGATCGCCAGCACCAGGCTGGGCACCACCAGGAAGAAGTCGATCACCCGCATGATCACGGCCTGGGTGAGACCGGAGAAGTGCCCGGCCGCCATCCCGACCGCGGTGCCGATGAGCATCGAGACCGCGGTCGCGGAGAAGCCGACCAGCAGCGAGACCCGGGCGCCCCACAGCAGCATCCCGAGCACGTCGCGGCCCGAGGGGTCGGTGCCCAGCGGGTGGGCCGCGCTCGGCGGCTCGTTGATCCCGGCGGTGACCCGGGTGACGTCGAGGGTCTCGATCGGCACCAGCAGCGGGGCCAGCAGCGCCAGCACGATGACGACCGCCAGCACCAGCAGCCCGACCAGCCCGGACCGGGTGGCCACGAACTCGCGCCACAGCCCGGCCGCGCGGGCCCGTCGACGGGCCCGGACCACCGAGACCGGGGAGGCGGGGGCCGTCACGACGACCTCAGCCGCGGGTCGAGGACCCGGTAGACCAGCTCGGCGACGAAGTTCATCACGATGACGATCGAGGAGAAGACCACGAAGGTGCCCTGCAGCAGCGGCAGGTCGGGGGCGCTGAGGCCCTGGAAGGTGAGGTAGCCCAGCCCCGGCCAGGAGAACACCGTCTCCACCGTGACCGCGCCACCGACCAGCCCGCCGATGGTGAGGAAGATCAGGGTGACCGTGGGCAGCAGGGCGTTGGGCACCGCGTGCCGGGTGCGCACCAGGTCCTCCCGCAGGCCCTTGGCCCGTGCGGTGGTCAGGTAGTCCGAGGTCATCTCCTCCAGCACCGAGGCCCGCATCACCATCAGGTACTGGGCGTAGACCACTGCGACCATGGTGAGCACGGGCAGCACCAGGTGGTGGGCCACGTCGAGCACCAGCGCCAGCCCGCGCAGGTCGGTGCCGGCGGTGACCATGCCGCCGCTGGGGAACCAGCCGAACCCGCCGCTGAAGACCAGCAGCAGGATCAGCCCCAGCCAGAAGGTCGGCACCGACCAGAACACCAGCGCCAGCCCGGTCTGGGACCGGTCGAACAGGCTGCCCCGCGTCCAGGCCGCCTTCTGCCCCAGCCACAGCCCGAGCACGATCGAGACCAGCGCCGCCGACCCGGTGAGCAGGACGGTCGGGCCGAGACCCTCGAGGATCAGCGCGCCGACGCTGCGGTTGTAGACGTAGGAGACGCCCAGGTCGCCGCGCAGCAGGTCGCCGAGGTAGGAGACGAACTGCCACGGCAGCGGGTCGTTCAGCCCCAGCTCCTCGCGCAGCCGCTCGACCTCCGCGGCGCTGACCCGGCGGCCGCGGGTGAGGTTGATCGCCGGGTCACCGGGCAGCACCCGGAAGGCGAAGAACCCGAGCACCACCACCATCACCAGGCTGATCGCGGCCCCGCCGCCCTTCCAGGCCAGGTAGCGGCCCAGGGTCGAGCCGCGGGGCTGCTCCTCCTCCAGCGCCGGCGTCGACTCCGCGAGCGTCACTCGCGGTCGTCGGCGCCGCCGCGGCGCCGGATCGCGATCAGGACACCCGCAGCCCCGGCCACCACGACCACCGCGATGGCCACCCAGGCACCAGCCGGCAGACCGCCGTCCTCAGCGCCGGCCTCCTCGGCGACCACCGGCTCGGCGCCGTACAGACCCCAGTAGGCGTTCTGGCTGAGGATGACCCCGCCCTCGGTGGGCTGGGTGACGAACCCGGTGAACCGGTCGCTGCGGTAGGCCTCCAGCGTGTCGGCGTAGTAGATCGGCATGTTGACCGCCGCCGCGTACAGCACCGAGAAGGCCTCCTTGACCAGCTCGGCGCGGCGTCCGGGGTCGAGCTCGGCGTGCTGGGCGGCGTAGAGCTCGTCGAACTCCGGGCTGCACCAGTTGTTCTCACTCGTCGCCCCCGAGCCGTCGGCGTTGGGCCGGGAGGCGCAGGTGTTGATGGAGAGCTGGAAGTCGGGGTCGGGCCCGATCCCCCAGCCGGTGAAGTACAGGTCGTAGTTGCCGAGGGTGGAGTCGTCGTTGACCTGGTTCGGCTGCACCATCATCACGTCGGTGGCGATGCCGATGTCGGCCAGCCACGGCCCGATGAAGTCGGCCATCTGCTGGTGCGAGGCGTCGGTGTTGCGGCCCATCAGCCGCAGCCGCAGCGGCTCACCGTCCTGGTCGAGCCGGATGCCGTCCGGGCCCCGCTCGTAGCCGGCCTCGTCCAGCATCTGGTTGGCCGCGGCCGGGTCGAAGGGCCAGGCCTGGTAGCCGGGGGCGAAGCCGAAGTAGTCGGCGTAGACGCTGGGCACCTCGGTCTGGCCGGGCACGCCGAGGCCCTGGCGGACGGTGTCGAGCAGCGCCTGCCGGTCGATGGCGGTGAAGATCGCCTCCCGCAGCACCGGGTCGCGCAGGGCGGGGTTGCCGTCGCCCATCGGGTTGCCCTCGGCGTCGATGGCGCCGGGGTTGATGGCGATCGACTGGTAGCGGCGTCCCGCGCCGGAGTTGGTGGTGATGCCCGGCTGGCCCTCCAGGGACTGGAACTGCGCCGGGGTGAGGCCGTTGAGGACGTCGATCTCACCGGCCCGCAGCCCCTGCACCGCGGCGTCGCTGTTGCGGTAGACCACCCAGGTGATCCCCGACACCTTCGGCGCCCCGCGCCAGAAGTGCGGGTTGGCCGCCATCTCCACCGACTGCCCGGTGGTGGCGGACTCGATGACGAACGGGCCCGAGCCCACCGTGTCGGTGTCGTTGGCGTAGGTGGCGGCGTCGACGCCCTCCCAGACGTGGCGCGGGACGATCGGCAGCTCGGCGCCGGGGTTGGACGCCTGGGGCGCGGTGAGCTGGATCTGCACGGTCTGCGGGTCCGGGGCGGTGACGCTCTCCACGTTCTCCACCAGACCGCCGTTGGCCTGCTGCAGCGCGTCGTTGTCGATCACCTGCTGGAAGGTCCAGGCCACGTCGTCCGACGTCAGCGGCTGGCCGTCGGACCACAGCCGCCCCTCGGGGACGGTGAAGGTCCAGGTGCGGGCGTCCTCCGAGGACTCCCAGCTCTCGGCCAGCCCGGGCGCGATCTCGTTGTCGGGACCCCACACCACCAGCGGCTCGTACTGGAAGCGCAGGATGTCGGTGCTCGAGGCGAGGATGGCCAGGAACGGGTTGAAGGTGTCGATGTCGCTGGTCAGCGCCACCTTGATCCGCGGGGCGGCGGCGGGCTCGGCGGAGGCCGGGGCCGGCGCCACCAGCACCCCGAGCGCCAGCACGGCGGCCACCAGCACACCCATCGCGCCGCGGACGCGACGCACCATCGAGCTGCCCATCTCTCCTCGTTCCGTCGGGGTTCCCGGACGGCACGAACCAAGCAGCCCGGTCCTGACGTGTCAATGACCACAACGGGATACGTAACCCAACCTTGACATTCATCTCGCCGCCGGACGCCACTGCTCGCCAACGGGGCGGATCTGCAGCACAGTGGCCCGCGACATGTGTTCCGCATCGCTCCCGCGCGTCCCCGACGCCTCCGCCGAGCCGGAGGTGGTCGGGCTGCTCCGCCGGCTGATCGCCTTCGACACCACCAACCGCTCCCCCGGCGACGCCGAAGGTGAGCTGGACTGCGCCCGCTGGCTGGTCGGGCGGCTCCAGGAGGTCGGCTGGGAGCCGCTGCTGATCGCCCCCGACGACGCGCCGGAGCGGGCCAGCGTGGTGCTGCGGGTGACCGGGCGGGACCGCACCCTGCCCGCCCTGCTGGTGCACGCCCACCTCGACGTGGTCCCCGCCGAGCCCGAGCAGTGGAGCGTGCCGCCCTTCGCCGGCGTCGTCGCCGACGGCCATGTGTGGGGCCGGGGTGCGGCCGACATGAAGGACATGGCCGCGGCCACCCTGGCGGTGCTGCTGGACTGGGGCCGCAGCGGCCGGCGTCCGCGCCGCGACGTGGTGGTGGCCTTCGTCGCCGACGAGGAGACCGACGGCCGCTTCGGGGCCCGCTGGCTGGTCGAGCAGCACGCCGGGCTCTTCACCGGGGTGGAGGCGGCGATCGGCGAGTCCGGCGGGATGGTCGAGGAGTGGCCGCACCGTGACGGGCACCGGGTGCGGCTGGCCCGGGTGGCCGCCGGGGAACGGGGCACCCTGCACGTCCGGCTGACCGCCCGCGGGACGTCCGGGCACGGCTCACGCCCGCACGAGGACAACGCGGTGCTCGCCCTCGTCGACGCCCTGCACCGGATCGGGCACCACCGGTGGCCGATCCACCTCTCGCCGCTGGTGCGGGCCCAGCTGGCCGGCACCGCCGAGGCGCTCGGGCACCCGGTCGACCTGGACGACGACGCCGGGGTGGAGCGGGCGCTGGAGCTGCTCGGGCCCGCGGTCGACGCCGCCCGCTACACCGTCCGGGCCGCCACCACCCCGACGGTGCTGCAGGCCGGCTACAAGGTCAACGTCATCCCGGGCACCGCCAGCGCGGAGGTGGACGTGCGCTGCCCGCCGGGCTACCTCGACCAGGTGGTGGCGCGGCTGCCCGAGCTGGTCGGCGACCGGGTCGAGCTGGAGCACACCGTCTTCGAGCCGCCGGTGCAGGCCCCGTTGGACGGGCCGTGGTTCGCGGCCATGGTCGAGGCCGTGACCGCGGAGACGCCGGGCACGGTGGTCGTGCCCGGGTGCCTGGGCGGTGGCACCGACGCCAAGGCGTTCAGCAGCCTCGGCATCGCCTGCTACGGCTTCTCCCCGCTCACCCTCGACCCCGCCGGTCGTACTCCCGGCGGGGTGCACGGGGTGGACGAGCGGGTGCCGGTGGCCTCCCTGGTCGGCGGGACGCGGGTGCTCACCCGCTTCCTCGAGCGGGTCTGAGCCCGGCGGGCACGGCCGGGACGCCGACGAGGTCGGCCACCCGGCGTCCGATCTCGGCCATCACCGCCAGCACCTCTCCGCGCGGGTCACGGGGGGCTTCCTGCCAGTCGGCCTGCACCGCCCAGGCCACCGACCCCTCCGGTCCGGTGACCACGCCGACGTCGACGCGGACGGTGGAGATGGTGCCGGTCTTGTTGACCAGCAGGACCCCGCGGTCGGGCTCGCCGTGGGCCAGCGGGTCCAGCCCGAAGGCCGAGGCCACCATGGACAGGTCGGCGTTGGCCGCCAGCCAGCCGCGCACCCGGGCGCTGACCGCCGCCGAGACGAGCTCACCACGGTGCAGCCGGGCCAGCAGCTCCGAGAGCTCCTCGGCACACCCCACCGACAGCGTCGGCGGGTGCTGCGGGCCGCGGTCCTCCCGCACCCGGTCGAGCAGGGCGCTGCGGTGCACGCCCAGCGAGCGGGTGAGGGTGGTGACGGCGTCCAGGCCGACCCGGCGGAGCAGCACGTTGGTGGCGAGGTTGTCGCTGAAGCCGCCGACCAGCCAGCACAGGTCGTCGACGCCGAGGGTGTCGGTGCGCATCAGGTACCACAGCCCGGAGTCGGCGACGGTCTCGTCGGGTGCCGGGCTGAGCGGTTCGTCGGGGTCGAGCTCGCCGGCCTCCAGCCGGCGGGCCACCTCGAGCAGCAGGAACACCTTGCCGACGCTCGCGGTCCGCAGCACCTGCTCCGGCGCGTGCGCTGCGAGCACCCGCGAGGTCGCGACCTCGCGGAGGCACACCGACCAGCGGACGTCCTCGGGCAGCGGTGGCAGCGTTCCGGTGGTCACCGGCCCAGCCTGGCAGGTCCGGCCGGCGTCCGCAGGCGGCCCGGGTGCTGGCGGTGTCGTCCGGGGTCTGGTCTGCTGGGGGTCGGCACCGGCGCCGACCGCGGTCCCGGGCCGTCCACCGAAGGAGCTGGAGTGTTCCCCGACGTCGCGCGGCTGCGCCGCACCCGGTCCCGCTCGATCTGCCCCGAGAACCCCGACGGCGCCAAGGGCGGCGCCGCCCGGGCCACCGAGGGCACCGGCGCTCACGCGGCCCGCGAGCTGGGCCGGGGCTGGAAGGTGTCACCGTCGGTCGAGATCGCGGCCGGGCAGACCCACGAGCTGGGCCGCATCGACGAGCCGGGCCGGATCACCCACATCTGGATGACCACCCACACCCGCCACTGGCGCTCGCTGGTGCTGCGCGCGTACTGGGACGGCGCCGACGAGCCGGCGGTGGAGACCCCGGTGGGCGACTTCTTCGCCCAGGGCTGGGGCCGCTTCGCCCAGGTGTCCTCGCAGATGGTGGCGACCAACCCCCACGGCGGGTTCAACTCCTACTGGCCGATGCCCTTCGCCGGCTCGGCGCGGCTGACGCTGGAGAACCTCGGCACCGAGCCGGCGGTCGTCTACTACCAGCTCGACTACGAGGTCGGCGGCGACGTCGAGGGCACCGGCTACCTGCACGCCCAGTTCCGGCGCAGCAACCCGCTGCCCGAGCTGACCACCCACCCGATCCTCGAGGTCACCGGCCGCGGGCACTACGTCGGCACCTACCTGGCCTGGGGCGTCAACTCCAACGGCTGGTGGGGCGAGGGCGAGGTGAAGTTCCACCTGGACGGCGACACCGACCCGACCATCGCCAGCACCGGCACCGAGGACTACTTCGGCGGCGCCTGGAACTTCGACGTGCCCGGCCGGGGCTACACCGAGTTCAGCACCCCCTTCCTCGGGATGCCGCAGGTGATCCGTCCCGACGGGCTCTACGACAGCCAGCAGCGGTTCGGGATGTACCGCTGGCACGTGCCCGACCCGATCACCTTCGAGAGCGACCTGCGGGTCGACATCCAGGCGCTCGGGTGGAAGTCGGGCCACCGCTACCTGCCGCTGCGCGACGACATCGCCTCGCTGGCCCTGTGCTACCTCGACGTACCCACGACCACCCGCCCCGAGCTGCCCGACGTGGACGCCCTGGCGGTCTGAGCGGACCGGCGCGTCAGGAGGAGGCGGGCGGGCGGATCGCACCGATCCGCAGCGACAGCACCGCGCCGACGCCGGCGGCCACCGTCATCACGGTGAAGACGGCCCCGAAGGCGGTCGGCTCGGCACCGGGCGCCAGCAGCAGCGCGAAGACGGTGCCGGCCGTGCCCGCCAGCACCGCGTTGCCGACCGCCTCCCCCACCTGCAGGGAGGAGGAGTTGCGGCCCTGCTCCACGACCGGGCTGAGGGTCATCATCGCCACCGAGGTGCTCGACATCATCAGCCCCATGCCGAGCCCGACCACCACCCAGGCCGGTCCGACCAGCCCGAACCAGAGCTCGGTGCGGGCGCCGACGAGCGCGGTGACACCCAGACCGGCCACCACGCACAGCGCGCCGGTGGTGATGAGCTGGTGGCGGGCCAGCCGCACCCACGAGCGCGACTGCAGCCAGGAGCCGGTGAACCAACCCACCGCGCCCACCGTCAGCGCCGCCCCGGCGAGCACCAGGTCGAGCTCGCGGGTGCGGACCAGCATCAGCGGCACGAACGCCTCGGCGCCGAAGAAGGAGCCCGCCACCAGCAGCCGGGCCCAGACCACCGTCGGCAGCCCGGTGCGGAAGCGCCAGAAGCCGGTCGGCATCAGCGCCGGCAGGGCCAGCCCGAGACCGACCAGACCCGCCAGCGCGACCGCCACCGTGATCCAGTCGCGGTCACCGTCGGCCGCGCGCTGCCCCGCCAGCTGCACCGCCGCCGCGGCCAGCGCCACCACCCCGGCCGCCCACAGCGGCACCGGACGCGCATCCGGGTCACCGTCGAGGACGCCGCTGGCCTGCAGCCGGAGCAGCGTCGGCAACCCGAGCACGGCCGCCAGCACCACCAGCGGCAGCACCCCGAAGAACACCCAGTGCCAGCTCAGGGTGGTGGTCACCCAGGCCGCCACCGGAGGGCCGACGAAGGCCGGCACCACCCACGCCGAGGAGATCCAGGTCATCATCCGGGCCCGGCCGCGGTCGTCGTAGGCGCGGGCGATGACGACGAACAGCCCGAGGTTGAGCGCCCCGGCGCCGAGTCCCTGCACCAGCCGGCCCGCGGCGAGCTGGACGAAGGTCGGCGCGGCTCCGGCCACCACCAGCCCGATCGCGAAGACGACCATGCCGCCGGCCAGCGGCCGCAGCGGACCGACCCGGTCGGCCAGCCGGCCGGCGACCACGGTGGCCAGCAGCATGCCGATGACGAAGAGGGAGAAGGTCCAGGCGTAGTAGCGCACGCCGTCGAGGTCCTCCGCGGCCCGCGGCATGGCGGTGGCCACCGAGACCGACTCGAAGGCGATCGCGACCACGCCGATGCAGAGCCCGACGCCGAGGGCGCGGCGGTCCAGGGCGGGGCGGGTGAGCTGGTCGGTCATGCGGGATCCGTTCGGGGGTTCGTGCGGTGCGGGGCCCATCGCAGCACCTCCAGCGCACTGGAGGTCAACCGGACGCTCACACGGGGCGGGTGAGCACCAGCGGCTCACCCCGGGTGACGGCGACGGTGTGCTCGGAGTGGGCCGAGCGGCTGCCGTCGGCGCTGCGCAGGGTCCAGCCGTCGGGGTCGACCACCAGCTCGTCGGTGCCGGACATGAACCAGGGCTCGATCGCGATCACGAGCCCCGGCCGCAGCGTCATCCCGGTGCCGGGCTCGCCCACGTTCGGCACGTGCGGCTCCTGGTGCATGGTGCGCCCCACCCCGTGCCCGCCGAACTGCCCGTTGACCGGGTAGCCGAAGCGGGCGGCGACCGCGGCCACGGCCGCCGACACGTCACCCATCCGGCGTCCGGGACGGGCGGTGGCGATCGCGGCCTCCAGCGCCTCCTCCGTCGCCCGGACCAGCCGCGCGTCCTCGGGGCTGGTGCGGCCGATGCCGAAGGTCACCGCGGAGTGGGCCACCCAGCCGTCCACCGCCACGGCCAGGTCGAGGGTGAGCAGGTCGCCGTCGGCGAGGGTGTGGTCGTGCGGCAGCCCGTGCAGCGCGGCGTCGTTGACCGAGGTGCAGATGTAGTGCCCGAACGGCGAGGCACCGAAGGACGGGTGGTAGTCGACGTAGCAGCTCTGCGCGCCGCGGGCCTCCACCCGCCGGCGCACCAGGTCGTCGATCTCGAGCAGGTTCGTCCCCACCCGGACGCTCTCGCGCAGCTCGGCCAGCACCTCGGCGACGAACGCACCCGCCGGACGCATCCGCTCCACCGTCCGGGCGCTGTGCAGCTCGACCATGGGCCCAACCTAGTGCCGGCGACTACAGTGGCGGGATCAGGAGCGGCGACCGACTCGTTCCAGGGAGGGACCAGTGAGCCAGCAGACGACCCAGGAGCTCAGCCCCGGCGCGGAGACGATCCTCGACGAGCGCACCGACCAGCGTCTGGACGACGGCGACCACGAGCGCTTCTCCCACTACGTCCCCAAGGCGCCCCTCACCGAGGCGATGGTGATGGGGACGCCGGTGGTGGCGCTGTGCGGCAAGGTGTGGGTGCCCAGCCGCAACCCCGACAAGTTCCCGGTCTGCCCGGAGTGCAAGGAGATCTGGGAGTCGCTGCGCGACGGCGGCGAGGGCGGCGACGAGGGCTGAGCCGCTCACGCCGCCCGGGGCAGGGTGAGCACCTCCGGGCCGTCCTCGGTGATGGCCACGGTGTGCTCGCTGTGCGCCGTGCGGCACCCGGTGGCGCTGCGCAGCGTCCAGCCGTCGGCGTCGGTGACCAGCTGGTCGGTGTCGGCCATCACCCACGGCTCGAGCGCCAGCAGCAGCCCCGGACGCAGCGGGTAGCCCCGCCCGGGACGTCCGGTGTTGGCCACGTGCGGGTCCTGGTGCATCGTCGAGCCGATGCCGTGCCCGCCGAACTCGGTGTTGACGCGGTAGCCCGCCCCGGTGAGCACCGCCCCGATGGCGGCGGAGATGTCACCGGTGCGCGCACCCGGCTGGGCCGCCGCGATGCCGGCGGCGAGGGCGCGCTCGGTGACCTCGACCAGCGCCACGCTCTCGGCCGGACGGGCCTCGCCGACGACGAAGCTGATCGCGGCGTCGGCCGCGACCCCGTCGAGGGTGACGGCCAGGTCGAGGCTGAGCAGGTCGCCGTCGGCGAGCACCTGGTCGCGGGGCCGGCCGTGCAGCACGGCGTCGTTGACCCCGGTGCACAGGTGGTGGCCGAACGGCCCGCGGCCGAACGACGGCGCGTAGTCGACGTAGCAGGACGTCGCCCCGGCCTCCTCGATGAGCTCCTTCGTCCAGCGGTCGAGGGTGAGCAGGTTGGTGCCGACCTCGGTGCGGCGGCGCAGCGTCTGCAGGATGTCGCCGACCAGGGCGCCGGTGCGGCGGGCCCGGTCCACCCGGCTGGGGCTGAGGATCTCGATCATGGTGCCTCTCTGGCAGTCGGATAACTATCCCGGTCAGATTATCCCGGTATTAGAGTTGGCGTCATGGTCCGGTTGCCCCTCACCCCCGCCGAGGTCGAACGCGGTCGGCGTCTCGGTGCCCTGCTCCGGCGTGCCCGCGGGCCGCGCACGGTGCTCGAGACGGCACTGGCGGCCGGGGTCTCGCCCGAGACGCTGCGCAAGATCGAGTCCGGACGGGTCGCCACCCCGGCCTTCCCGACGATCGCCGCCGTCGCCGATGTCCTCGGGCTGTCCCTGGACGAGGTGTGGGCCGAGATCAACCCCTCCGCGGGCGCCAGCCGGGCGGCCCACCGGCGCCGGCAGCGGCTGACCGCCACGTCCTAGACGGCCGCCTCGTAGGGCTGCTCGGCCTCCCGCTCGGCCGGCTGCAGGTCGCCGGTCTCGCCGGCCCGCACGGCCCGGCGTCCGAACCAGGTGCAGTAACCCAGCACCGCCAGCCACACCAGCGCGCCGAGGAGCACCCGGGCCCAGACCGGCAGCGTGCTGGGGGTGAGGAACGCCTCCAGCCCGCCGCTGACCGCCAGCACCAGCACCAGCCCCATCGCCAGGGTGGCGGCCGCCCGTCCCTCGGCCACCAGGGCCCGTCCGCGGGTGCGGGGTCCGGGTGAGATCCAGGCCCAGGCCACCCGCAGGCCGCCGGCCGCGGCGATCCAGATGGCGGTCAGCTCCAGCAGCCCGTGCGGCAGGATCAGGCCGAAGAAGACGTCCGCGCGGTCGTGGGCGACCATGAACCCGGCGGCCACCCCGAGGCTCTCGGTGTTCGACCACAGCACCAGCAGCAGCGGTGCCAGCGCCACCCCCAGGAGCAGGCAGATCGCGGCCACGCGGGCGTTGTTGAGCCACACCTGGAAGGCGAAGTCGTGCGCCGGGTTCTCGCTGTAGTAGGCGGCGAAGTCGTGCTCGACGTAGGCCCGCTGCAGGTCCGGTGGCAGCAGGGCGTCGGCCAGGTCGGGGTTGCCGGCGACCCGGGCGGCCAGCACCCCACCGACGGCGACCATCGCCACCGCCACCCCCAGGGCCGGCCACCGGTTGCGGTAGACCGCGGCCGGGAAGGCGACGGTGAGGAAGCGGACCAGGGTGGCCGCCAGCACCGGGCCCGACCCGTGCTGCACCGCCCGTGCCCGCGCCAGCAGCCCGGTCAGCCGGGCCTCCAGCAGCGGGTCGTGGGCGCTGGCCCGGACCACCGACAGGTGGGTGGCGACGCGGGCGGTGAGGTCCACCAGCTCATCGACCTGCTCCCCGGTGAGCCGGCGTCGGGTGGTGAGCCGGTCGAGCCGGTCCCACTGCCCCTCGCGCTCGGCCACGAAGGAGTCGATGTCCATGGCCCGCACCCTACGAGGCGGGCGGCTCGGCACCGGCCGGCACTAGGCTCACGGCGTGCTGTACACCGGGGAGGCGGTCGGACTGGACCTGCGCCCCGCCCGGGTGCCGACCCGCGCCGTCTCCGCCGCGGTCGACCTCGCCTGCCTGCTGGGGCTGTCCCTGCTGTGGTCCCGGGCCACCGAGGAGCTCGGCGGCTCCCCCGCCGCGACCGCCGCCCTGGGCACCGCCGGCTACCTGCTGATCTGCTTCGTCGTCCCGGTGGCGGTGGAGACGCTGAGCCGCGGACGCACCCCCGGCCGGTGGGCGACCGGGCTGCGGGTGGTCCGCGACGACGGCGGTGTGGTCCGGCTGCGGCACGCGGTGACCCGGTGGCTCGCCTTCTGGCTGGTCGACTTCTCCCCGCTCACCCTCGGCCTGCTGGGGCTGGTGGTGGCCGGCGCGCACCCGCAGGGCAAGCGGGTCGGCGACCTGCTGGCCGGGACGGTGGTCGTCCGGGTGCGCTCTCCCCGCCAGCCGCCGCTGCCGCCCGAACCGGCGTCCGACCTGGACGGGTGGCGTCGCCGGCTGGAGCTCAGCGGGCTGCCCGACGACCTGCTCGCCGCCGCCCGCACCGTGGTGCGCCGCGGCGGCGAGATGCGCCGACCGCCGCGCCAGGCGCTGCTGGACGACCTGGCGCGTCAGGTCTACCCGCGGCTCAGCCCACCGCCGCCGCGTCCGCTGACCAGCGAGGAGCTGCTGGTCGCGGTGGTCGCCGAACGCCGCGACCGGGCGCGCGACCGCGTCCGCCGCAGCCGGGACGGCGTGCCGACCGGTGAGCAGCTGCCAGCCGGCTGGCGCTGAGCCGCGCGGGCCGTCCGCTCAGTAGCGGTAGTGGTCGGACTTGTAGGGGCCCTGCACCGGGACGCCGAGGTAGTCCGACTGCGCCGGGGTCAGCGTGGTCAGCCGGACGCCGAGCGCGTCCAGGTGCAGCCGGGCCACCTCCTCGTCCAGGTGCTTGGGCAGCGTGTGCACCCCGACCGGCAGGCGGTTCGCGTGCAGCTCGATCTGGGCCAGCACCTGGTTGGTGAAGGAGTTGCTCATCACGAAGCTCGGGTGGCCGGTGGCGTTGCCGAGGTTGAGCAGACGTCCCTCGCTGAGCACGATCACCGCGTGGCCGTCGGGGAAGCGCCACAGGTCGACCTGCGGCTTGACGGTGGTGCGCTCGATGCCGGGGACGGCGGCCAGCCCGGCCATGTCGATCTCGTTGTCGAAGTGGCCGATGTTGCCGACGATCGCCTGGTGCTTCATCTGCGCCATGTGGGCGGCGGTGATGACGTCGCGGTTGCCGGTGGCGGTGACGAAGATGTCGGCCTCACCGACCACGTCCTCCAGGGTGGCGACCCGGTAGCCGTCCATGGCGGCCTGGAGCGCGCAGATCGGGTCGATCTCGGTGACGACCACCCGGGCGCCCTGCCCGCGCAGCGACTCCGCGCAGCCCTTGCCGACGTCGCCGTAGCCGCAGACCACCGCCACCTTGCCGCCGATCAGCACGTCAGTGGCGCGGTTGATGCCGTCGACCAGGGAGTGCCGGCAGCCGTAGCGGTTGTCGAACTTCGACTTCGTCACCGAGTCGTTGACGTTGATCGCCGGGAACAGCAGCGTCTCCGCGCGGGCCATCTCGTAGAGCCGCATCACGCCGGTGGTGGTCTCCTCGCTCACCCCGACCACCGAGCTGGCCAGAGCGAGCCAGTCGGTGCGCTGCTCGGCGAGGTTGCGCTTGAGCAGGGCGAGGATGACGCGCAGCTCCTCCGGGTCGGTGTCGACGGCCTCGGTGACCTCGCCGGTCTTGAGCGCCTCCACGGCCTTGTGCACCAGCAGGGTGGCGTCTCCGCCGTCGTCGAGGATCGCGGTCGGCTGCTCGCCCTCGGGCCAGGTCAGCGCGAGCTCGGTGCACTCCCAGTACTCCTCCAGCGTCTCGCCCTTCCAGGCGAACACCGGCACCCCGGCCGGCTGCTCCGGCGTCCCGTCGCCGACCACCACCGCGGCAGCGGCGTGGTCCTGGGTGGAGAAGATGTTGCAGGAGGCCCAGCGCACCTCCGCACCGAGCGCGGTCAGCGTCTCGATCAGCACCGCGGTCTGCACCGTCATGTGCAGCGAGCCGGTGATCCGGGCGCCGGCCAGCGGCTTGGACTCGCCGTAGCGCGCCCGCATCGCCATCAGCCCCGGCATCTCGTGCTCGGCCAGCATGATCTCGGTGCGGCCGAACTCGGCCAGGCTCAGGTCGGCGACGCGGTAGTCCATGCCGGCCAGCGTAGTGCGCGGATCCTGCTCCACCGTCGCCTCTCCCGCGCACCCGCGCTGCCGCCGTTGCTGATGCGGCGGGCGTCGTGGCACCGACCCTGGATCAGGATCCCTGTGCCCGCTGCCCGGCCAGCCCCCGGCGGACCCAGTCGACCACCAGGTCGGGCTCGTCGGTGACCATCGCCCACGTCACCCGCAGCACGAGCCAGCGGGCGAGCTGGAGCTGGTTCTGGCGTCGTCGGTCCAGCTCGAAGGCCGCCCGGGTGCTGTGCACCTCGTACCCGTCCACCTCGAGCACGAGCCGCTCCCGCTCGAACACCACGTCCCCGTAGTAGGTGCACCCCTCGACCCGGAGCGGCAGGTTGCTCCGCCAGCCGGTCAGGCCGGCGCCCCGCAGGCACCGGTGCACCAGGCGCTCCGCGCGCGACCACGGCTCGTCGCGGGAGTCGAGCAGCACCTCCGCCCGCCGGACGTTGCCCGACCAGCGTGCGCAGACCTGCAGCGCCGCACGCATCCCGGCCAGCGTCGCGGTCCGGGTGCGGAGCACGAGGTCGATGGCCGACCCGTCGTCGGTGCTCGCCAGGTCGACCGCCACGAGCGCGGGCCGGCCGAACCTCGCTCCCGCCCGGTGCAGCACCAGCTCGGGCGGGATCCTGCGGCGGCAGAACCGGAAGCCCGGCTGCGCCCGGTGCCGGCTCGGGCTGGCCAGCAGGACGTCCCCGACCGGGTGCAGAGGGTCGACGAGGCGCAGCGCCGCGTCACCCAGCACCACGGCGTCGGGGTCCCAGGCGCACACGGCCCTGACCCGCTGCTCGAGGCTCAGGGCAGCGGGGTCGCTGGTGTAGACGCCCGGCAGTAGCCTCGTCAGCCGGCCCCGGCGCACCGCCCACTCCACCGACCTCCGCAGCTGGGGATGGTCATGCAGGGCGACGACGCCGTCGGACTCGAGCAGGTGCGCATATCTCATGGCCCCCAGATGGGCGCGCGAGAGCCGTCCCGCTGCCAGGGTGCGCGGGGTTGTGCACGGATCCTGGTCCACGGTGTCCCTGTGGACGACGGGCCGGCGCGTCGTTGCGCGGCTCGTCGGCCCGCGCCGCGCCACCGTGGAGCGAGATCCCCGCGTGCGCCGCGAGCCGGGCTCAGGCGGTGCGGGCGCGGTCGATGTCGGGCTCGAGGTAGAGCGCGGTGACCATAGGCTCGGCCTCGCGGATCGACGCCTCGGCGCGGTTGATGACGGCGGCCACCTCCGCGGCGCTGTCACCGGCATCCACGGCGATCTTGGCCGCGACGAGGATCTCCTCCGGGCCAAGGTGCAGCGTCTTCATGTGGATCAGCCGGTCCACGCCGTCGGTGCCGGTCAGCGCCTCGGTCATCCGCCGGATCGAGGCGGGGGTGGCCGACTCCCCCAGCAGCAGGCTCTTGGTCTCGATGGCCAGCACGACCGCGATCGCGACCAGCAGCACACCGATGGCCGCGGTGCCGGCGACGTCGAAGTAGCCGTTGCCGGTGAGCAGGCTGAGCCCGACCCCGATCAGGGCGAAGACGAGGCCGAGCAGGGCGCCCAGGTCCTCCAGCAGCACCACCGGCAGCTCGGGCGAGCGGGCCGAGCGGACGAACCGCACCCACGACTGGCGGCCCTTGCTGTGGCGGGACTCCCGGATGGCGGTCCGGAACGAGAACGACTCCGCCACGATCGCCGCCACCAGCACCACCAGCGGCACCCACCACCAGCGGCCCTCGAGCAGCTCGTTCGGGTGCCCGGCGTGCACCTCCTCGTACTTCTGGTAGGCCTCGTACAGCGCGAACAGCCCGCCCACGCTGAACAGCACGATGGCGACGATGAAGGCGAAGACGTAGCGCTCCCGGCCGTAGCCGAAGGGGTGCTCGGGAGTGGCCTCCCGCTTCGCCCGGCGCCCGCCGACCAGCAGCAGGGCCTGGTTGCCCGAGTCGGCCACCGAGTGGATCGCCTCGGCCAGCATCGAGGACGCCCCGGTCAGGGCCCAGGCCACGAACTTGGTGACGGCGATGAACAGGTTCGCGACCAGGGCGGCCACGACCGCCTTGGTCCCTCCGGATGCACTCACCCGAGCATCTTGTCAGGTGCCCAGCCAGCGCTCGTCGAAGCGGTCCAGCCCGACCGCCAGGTAGCCGGCGGCGAACAGCCCCTTCTGGTGCAGCACCGCGTAGCGCTGCAGCGGGTCGCCGTGGTCGGTGGCGACCTTGCAGACCCGGACGTCGGCCACCTCGGCGGCCCCTTCGAGGTGGCGCCGGGCGATGGTGACGAGCTCGTTGCCGTGCCCGTCGTCGAGCAGCAGCAGGGCCGGACGCCGGTCGGTGACGGTCTGGTCGAACGGGTCGGCGAAGGGGTCGCGGGGCTCGGTGCCCACGAGCAGCGGCAGCAGCGCGTCGGCGTCGGCGGCCAGCGCGGGACGTCCGCTGGCCGCGCGCAGCGCCTCGGCCACCCGCCGGCTGGCCCGGGCCGCCAGCACCGACCCGCCCCACACCAGCGGCTGGGCGTCGGCCAGTGCCAGCGCGAGGTCCTTGGCCGGGTTGGTGGACAGGTCGACGAAGGGCGAGCACTCCTCGGCCACCCGGTCCAGGGCGGTGGCCACCCCCTCCAGGTCGACCGGTGGCCCCATCTCCAGCTGGTGCAGGGCGGCAGCCACCACGGCGACCGCGGCCAGCGGGTCGGAGGTGGTGGTGGGCAGGACGGCGGTCGCCCGCGAGCCGGCTGCGTCCACCACCGCCGACCCCGCCGGTGCGGTGACCAGCAGCCGGGAGCCACGGCGGACGGCCTCGTGCGCCGCCCGCACCAGGGCCTGCTCACCGCCGTGCGCGGCGAGCACCACCACCAGGTCGAGGGGGCCGACCCAGCCGGGCAGGGTCGAGCCCGGCCAGGCCATCATCGGCACCGGGCACACCGGCTCCAGCAGCGAGCGCACCAGCCGGGCCTCGGTGCCGACGGCGATCACCGCCCGCGGACGCCCCTGGTCGGCGACCTCGGCCCGCAGCGTGGCGATCGGCTGCGCGGCCGCGCCGGCCTCGACCCGGATCCGCGCGCCCGCACCGGCCAGCCGGCGCAGCAGCGGGTCGGCCCGCTCGAGTGCGGCGCGGTCCTCCAGGCGGGCGTCCTCGAACTCGACCACCGACGGTCAGCCGCGGGCCGGGATCTCGGGGCTGCGGGCCTCGTCGACCAGCAGCACCGGGATCTGGTCGCGCACCGGGTAGGCCAGCCCGCACTCGCCGCTGGTGCAGACCAGCTCGTCGGCGTCGTGGTCCACGGCCAGCGCGGCGTGGCAGTTGGGGCAGGCCAGGATCTCCAGCAGCTCCGGCGGCAGCTCGACGGCCATCGCGGTCCTCCGTTCCTCTCGCGGGCGGGTCCTCAGTCTGGCGCGTCCGGGCACGGGAGGCCAGCGGGCGCTCAGCCCGCCCGCACCAGCGCCAGCACCTGGTCGCGCACCTGCGCCATGGTCGCGGTGTCGGTGGCCTCCACGTTGAGCCGCAGCAGCGGTTCGGTGTTGCTGGGACGCAGGTTGAACCACCAGTCCTCGGCGCGGACGGTCAGCCCGTCCACCCGGTCGGCGCGGCCGCGGTCGGCGAAGGCGGCGGCGACGGCGTCCAGGGTCGCGGCCTGGTCGACCACGGTCGAGTTGAGCTCGCCCGAGGCGGCGTAGCGGTCGTAGTCGGCCACCAGCTGCGAGACCGGACGTCCGTCGCGGGCCCGCAGCGCGAGCACGTGCAGCGCGGCCAGCATGCCGGTGTCGGCGCGCCAGAAGTCGCGGAAGTAGTAGTGCGCGGAGTGCTCGCCGCCGAAGACCGCGTGGTGCTCGGCCATCAGCGTCTTGACGTAGGTGTGGCCCACCGGGGAGACCACGCACCGCCCGCCGTGCTCCGCCACCACCTCGGCGACGCTGCGGCTGGTGATGGTGTTGACCACGATGGTGGCGCCGGGCTCGCGCGCCAGCTCCGCGGCCGCGATCAGCGCGGTGACCGCCGACGGGGGCACCACCTCGCCGCGCTCGTCGATGATGAAGCAGCGGTCGGCGTCGCCGTCGAAGACCAGAGCCAGGTCCGCCCGGTGCTCGCGGACCGCCCGCTGGGCGTCGCGCAGGTTCTCCGGCTCCAGCGGGTTGGGCTGGTGGTTCGGGAAGGTGCCGTCGAGCTCGGTGTACAGCCCGACCAGCTCCACCGGCAGCACCCCGAGCACCCTCGGCAGGGTGTGCCCGGCCATCCCGTTGCCGGCGTCGGCCACCACCCGCAGCCGCGGGCCGGAGCCGAGGGCGGACAGGTCGACCAGGGAGTGCAGGTGGGCGGCGTAGGCGCCGAGCAGGTCACGCTGCTCCAGGGCGCCGCGCGGACCGCCCGGCGGGGTCGGCTCGGCCAGCAGCGCGTCGGTGCGCTCGGCCAGCTCGGTGAGCATCCGTGCGGTGACGGGCCGCGCGCCGGCCAGGCAGAACTTCATCCCGTTGTCGGCGGCGGGGTTGTGGCTGGCGGTGAGCATGATCCCGGGCAGGTCGAGGTGGCCGGAGGCGAACCAGAGGCCGTCGGTGCTGGCCAGCCCCATGTCGACGACGTCGACCCCGGCGTCGCGGACGCCGTCGGCGACCGCGCGGGCCAGCTCGGCGCCGGTGGTGCGCATGTCGCGGCCGAGCACCAGCGCGCTGCCGGGGGCCAGCCCGAGCACCTGGGTCCAGGCGCGGCCGATCGCCCGGGCGTCGTCGGCGTCCCACTGCACGCCGACGCGGCCCCGGATGTCGTTGGCCTTGAAGATCGCGCGGTCGGGCATCAGTCCGGTCGGCGGTCCCGGTCGGCCAGCACCGTGAGGTGCCCGCGACGGGCCAGCTCGACCACCTCGGCGGGCCCGTGCAACGCCGGTGCGGGCGGCTCGGCCAGCCCGACCTCGCGGACGGCGTCGGCCAGCGCCAGCAGGTCGTCGGTGCTGTGCTCGGGCTGCTCCTCCATCGAGAGCCGGATGACCTCCCAGCCCAGCGGCACGCTCAGCCCCTGCGCGTGGCGGGCGCACAGGTCGTAGGCGCCGGGCTCGGCCCGCAGCGCCAACGGCCCGAGGACCGCGGTGGAGTCGGCGTAGACGTAGGTCATGGTGGCCACCGCCGACGCCGAGCAGCCGGTGCGCGAGCAGCGCCTGGACGACCTCATGGGAGGGACCGTACCGCCCCGGGGACGGTCGGCGCGATCAACCCGCCGGAGGCCCGTCCTCAGTCCTCCTCGTCGGCGTCGGGGTCGATCTGGTGCACGCTCAGCCCGGTCAGCGCGGCCAGCTGCTCCACCAGCGTCTGGTGCACCAGCTCGCGCAGCAGCAGGGTGTCCTCCGCGCGCAGCTCCAGCGGGCGGCGGTAGAGCACCACCCGCCCCGGGACGTCCACGGTGGCCTCCACCGCGGCCGCCAGCGGCACCTGGTCCCCGCTCCAGGCGCTGGCCAGCAGGGGGACGTCCTCGACCCCGATCTCGACCCGTTCCACCGCCTCGGGGCAGCTGTGCCGGACCCGCTGGACGGCCTCGTGCACGGCCCGGTCGAAGACCTCCGCACGCGGCAGGGTGCGGCGCAGCCGGACCGGCTGACGGCTGAAGCGGTTGGGCAGCGCCATCGGGCCGCGGATCCCGCGCTGGTGACGGTCGCGTCGGCGGCTGGGCATGGGAACAGCCTAGTGACGACGGCGACGGTCCGGGCTCACCACAGGTGCTCGTCGGGCCGCGGCAGCAGCGCCCCCGCCCCGGCGCCGGTCGGCTGCAGCGGCACGCTCGCCACCCCGCCGTCACCGCTGAGCACCGTGCCGGCCGAGACGGCCCCACCGGTGAGCACCTCGACGGCGACCAGCCCGTCGCCCGGCCGGACCAGACTCGTCCCGGCGGGCACCTCCAGCTCCTCCTGGGTGGCCCCCGGACCGGTGAGGCGGACCCGGGCCGGCTCGGCACCGGCGTTGGCCAGCACCAGCTCACCCTCGGCGTCGGGGACCGTGCCCACCACCCCGGCGGCCGTGCCGGTGAGCGGGTCGCGGGCCGGCACCAGCGCGAGGTCGCCGTCGGGGTCCTCGGCCTCGACGGTGGCGGCCACGGGCTGGCTGGCGGTCAGCCGGAGCGCGGTGGCCTCGTCGCTGAACCCCTCGTCGAGCTCGACCACCGCCGTCCCGACCGGCGGCACGTCGACCTGGCCCTGCACCCCGGCCGGCACGTACGGCCCGTCGCCGAGCGCCTCGACGCCCACCTGGGCGCGGCGCTCACCGGGGTTGAACAGCACCAGCCGGCGGGCGCCGTCCCCGCCGGGCAGGGCGGGCAGCACCTGGCTGGTCGCCGGCTGGGCACCGGGGTCGAGCCACTCCGAGCTGCGGGGGCGGCTGTCGGTGTAGCCGCGCTGGCGGCCGACGGCGGTGACCCGTCCGGTGGTGGTCTCCACCTGCACTGCCAGCGCGCCGGTGGGACGGACCAGCGGGCCCAGCTCGACCACCACGCTCTGGCGCCCCGGCACCGCGATGTCGCGCGACCCGGGCGCGGCCAGCAACCCGGTCTCGTCGTGCAGCTCGAGGTTGACCACGGCCTGGCGGTCGTCGGGGTTGGTCAGCACCACCGCGGCCCGGTCGTCGCCGCCCTCGCGCAGCCCGACCAGCCACTGCCCGGAGCCGGCACCGCGGCAGGTCACCTGGCTGAGCCCGGGGTCCTCCCCCTCGGTGCTGGCGCGGGTGGTGGTGGCGACGACCTGCCCGGAGGCCTCGTCGCGCGCGGTCAGCAGGGCGGTGCCGTCGACGTCGGCGCTGAGCACCCCGTCGGTGACGGTGCTCTCGACCGGCGCCTGGTCGAGGGTCTGCAGCTCGAGCAGGGAGGTCTCGCCGCCGGGGACGCCGGCGCGCACCGAGGCCGACTCGTCCGCCGGCACCGGGCAGACCAGCCGGGACACCCCGCTCACCGGGACGGGGGCGGGCTGCGGCAGCGGACGTGCCGGCAGCAGCGTCCCGCCGACGACCACCGCCGCCACCGCGAGCGCCACCAGCAGCAGCCGCGCCCAGACCGGACGCCAGACGGCCCCGAGGGCCCGACCGACCGCGCTCACCGACCCGCCTCCTGCTCCAGCACCGCGCGACCGCGTCGGGCCACCGGTTCGTCCTCCTCCTCGCGCCGCAGCGCCGGCGCGGCCATCACCACCACACCGAGCAGCAGCACCAGCTGGGCCACCGCCAGCGCGCGCAGCACCGGGTCGGGCGCGGGCGCCGGGGGCGCGGGCGCCTCCGCGGTGACCGTCCAGACCCGTCCGCCGGGGCTGTCGCTGCCCACCTGCAGACCCGGCGTGGAGCCGATCGTCGTCACCTCGACGGGTTCGGCGCCGCGCACCCAGACGAAGCCGACCTGCAGCTCGGCCAGTCGACGGGTGGCCTCGTCGTCGCCGCCGGTGGCGACCAGCCGGGTGACCAGCGCCCCCAGCTCCGCCCGCTCGGCGGCGCCGACCGGCAGCCCGCGCTCGGCGTCCCCGAGCCGGGGACCGTCGGCGGTGAGCAGGTTCCAGCGGGTCTGCTCCCCGGTGAGGTCGACCGCGAGCGTGCGCACCGGCTGGTCGGCCATCGCCGAGGTGATGAACGGCGGCAGCCGGCTGGCGCGGCGCTCGGCCGGGCCGGTGACGCCGTCGAAGACCCACCAGGCGGTGCCGACCGTCAGCAGCACCAGCACCAGCAGCACCGACACCGCGCGGCGCAGCGCGCCCGGCAGCCGGGAGGCGGGCAGCCCGCGGGCGCCGGCGACCAGCAGCGCGCCGAGGGCGACCAGCAGCCAGCCCGAGGTCTCGGGCCGGACCGCCTCGTCGTAGGGCGGCACGGTGACCACCAGCCGGCTGGTCAGCACCGCGGCGGCCAGCCCGAGGACGGCGACCAGCCAGGCGGTGCGGACGACCGGCTGCCGGCCCCGGCGGACCAGCCCGAGGAGGCCGAGCGCCAGGCATCCCAGCACCACCGGCGCGGTGACCGCGAGCGGCACCGGTCCGCCGTCGAACCAGGCGGGTCCGGGGGTCTGGCCGAGCAGCAGCCGCCAGGGGGCGGCGGGCTCGTCGGGGGCGAGGGTGGGCGAGGGCCCGGTCAGCCACCGGCCGGGATGGCGGACCAGGGTCGGCCACCACGGCCCCAGCAGCAGCACCGGGACGCCGACCGCCACCGCCACCTGCGCGCGCAGCCGGGGCCGCAGCAGCAGCGCCAGCAGACCGGCCGGCACCAGCAGCACCAGCAGCGCCGGCTGCAGCGCCAGCAGCACGGTGGCGGCCAGCGCGACGCCGAACGCGCCGCGGACCGACTCCAGCCCGGGACGTCCGACCAGCCGGGTGGCGGCGCGCAGCAGCAGCGGCAGCACCACCGCGAAGCCGACCGCGAGCAGGGAGCCGCGCTGGGCCGCGCCGAGCACGGTGGGCAGCAGCGCCCACACCGCCGACACCCAGACCGCGGTCACCGGGTCGACGTCGAGGGCTCGCAGCGCGGCGCGGGCGGTGAGGAAGGCGAGCCCGACCGCACCGGCCAGCACCCCCACCAGCACCCAGTCGGTGTGCCCGGCCAGCGGGGTGGCGAGCAGCGCGGCCAGCCCGACCCACGGCGGGGCGACGACGCCGTCGGCGGCGGTCACCGGGTCGAGGTAGCGGCCCCAGCTGGTGGTGAGGGTGGTGGCCCCGGGCAGCAGCTGGGGGGCGGTGAGCAGGCCCGGGGAGAGCATCCGGCCGAAGACGCCGGCGACGAGCACCACGCCCACCAGCAGCGCCAGCGGGGCGTGCCACCAGGGCGCCCCGGCGTCCTCCCGGCCGGCGAAGTCGTCGCCGGTGAGCTCGTCGAGGGAGGTGTCCTGGCGGCGTCCGCCGAGGTCGCGCCAGGCGTCGGAGACGGCCCCGGCCACCCACTCGACGCCGAGCCGCAGGCTGTACCACCAGCGAGGGCGCAGCCGGTGCGCGGTGGCTCTGCCCTGGTCGGTGGCCGGGGCGGCGCCGACCCGCTCGCGGAGCCGGGAGCGGGTGCGCCCGCCGGCCAGGTAGCGGCGCAGCGCGCGCCACTCGTCGGCGGCCCGGTCCGGGGCCTTGCCGAGGACGAAGCCGACCATCCGCAGCAGGCAGCCCAGCACCAGCCGGAGCGAGGTGAGCAGCGCGGCCGGGCCGGTGCGGTGCGCGGCGACCAGGGTCATCCCCAGCGCGCGGTCGACGGCGGACGGGTGGGCGCCGGTGTGCGAGCGGGCCCGCAGCCCGGCCCGGCCCACCCGGCGGTGCACCAGGTGGGCGGTCGGGGTGGTGGCGACCCGGTAGCCGGCGCGGGTGGCGCGCCAGCCCAGCTCGACGCCGTCGCGGAAGACGGGCAGCTCCGGGGCCAGCCCGCCGAGGGCGTCCCAGACGTCGCGGCGCACCAGCAGCCCGCAGGTGGACAGCCCGAGGACGTCGGCGGGCCGGTCGAGCTGGCCCTGCAGCACCTCCCCCGGCTCGGCCTGCGGCACCGGACGCCCGGAGCCGGCCACCCCGACGGCGGAGTCGGTCAGCCGCCGCGGCTGGTTGGCCCGCGAGGGCACCAGCAGGGTGGGTCCGGTGAGGTCGAGGTCGGGCTCGGTGGCGACGTGGCGCAGCAGCTCGCCGAGGACGTCCGGCTCGGCCACCACGTCGTCGTGCAGCAGCCACACCCAGCGCCGGGGCGGGGCGGTCGCGCCGCGGCGCGGCACCACCGTCTGCTCCAGCAGGTCGGCGTCGGCAGCCGCCAGCCCGGCCTCGACCGCCTCGGCGAAGCCGTGCTCGCGGCGTCCGGGCACCACCAGGTCGAGGGTGCCCTCGCGCCGGGCGGCCTCCAGCAGCACGTCGGCCTCGTCGCCGGGGGTGTTGTTGACCGCGACCAGGTAGTCCGGGGCGGGGTCGAGGGCGGCGAGAGAGGCCAGCGCGCTGGGCAACCAGGTGGTGGAGTCGTGGCAGACGAGGACGGCGGTGACCTGCTCCCCCGACAGGTCGACGGGGTCGGTCCCGGGCTCCTCGTCGTCGACCTCCCAGGTCGCCTCGGGCTCCGACACCCCCGCTTCCGTCACGTCACCCCAGCGGCAGGTCGAGGCCGGGACGCGGTCTGCCGCTCACACCGGCCCCGGAAAGCACGAAGGCGCCCCGCAGGGCGCCCCCGATGCTATACGGCTCGCTTCTTCAGCTTGCGGCGTTCGCGTTCGCTCAGCCCGCCCCAGATGCCGAACCGTTCGTCGTGGGCCAGGGCGTACTCGAGGCACTCGCCCCTGACCTCGCACGACAGGCACACCTTCTTGGCCTCGCGCGTCGACCCGCCCTTCTCGGGGAAGAACGCCTCGGGATCGGTCTGTGCGCACAGCGCCCGCTCCTGCCAGCCCAGCACACCTTCGTCGTCGTCGGCGCCGAACGCCTCCAACAGCTCGTGCATGTTCTCCTCCTCGACCCGTCCGCGAGTGGGGATCCCGAGGACTTGCCAAGAATTACACGCGTGTAGTCCACCCGGCGTCAAGCGCTGACGGGTGACCGATCTCACCCCGGGCGTGTCGGACCCTCCGGGGCTTGGTCCTGGTCGGTACTGTGCGCCGCCCCGCCCTCGCCCCAGTCCCGCTCGGGCTGGTCCCCGCGGGCGGCGTCGGTGGCCCGTCGCCACACCGCGCCGGTGGCCTCGTCGGGCTCCCAGGTGGGGCGCCGCTCGACCTCCTCCGACGACTCCGTCCGTGCTTCGGGCCCGGTGACCTCTCGGGTCGTCGGCTCCGTGGCGACCGCCGCGGCCGACTCATGCCGCCGCCCGCGGGCCAGCAGGACCGCCAGAACCGCCACCACCAGGCAGACGGCCGGGCTGACCCACGTCACCGGGCCACCGGTGGACGAGATCTCCGTCCAGACCCCGGCCCCGAGCTCGTACTGCACCTGCGCCGCCGAGAGCGCCCACTCCGCACCCGTCAGCAGTGTCGCGAGGAGGCACACGACCGCGGCCGTCACCAGCAGCGGCCCGGCCCTGCGCGAGCCCCGCACCACGACGAGCAGCAGGGCGAGGACCAGCACCAGCTCGACCGGCACCGTGGGCGGCAGGTAGGCCCGCGGCAGCGCGGGGAGCAGGACGCCGGCCACCGTCAGCGCCACCAGCACCAGCGCCACCCAGGCCAGGACCAGCAGCCCGCGGGGCTCGCGTCCGGCGCTCGACGTCGCCATCGCAGCCTCCTCCCGGCCGCCCGCCGCGGTCGGCGGGCCGGTGGCAGACTATCCGGGTGCAGATCGTGGTGCTGGCCGGCGGCGTCGGCGGGTCGAGGTTCGTCCGGGGCGTGCTCGCCGCCTACCCGGGAGCGCAGGTGACGGTGGTCGGCAACACCGCCGACGACATCACCCTGCACGGGCTGCGGATCTGCCCCGACCTCGACACCATGACCTACGCCCTGGGCGGCGCGATCGACCCCGAGCGCGGCTGGGGGCTGGCCGACGAGGGCTGGCGGGTGATGGAGGAGCTGCGGGCGCACGCGGCCGAGCCGACCTGGTTCAACCTCGGCGACCGCGACATCGCCACCCACCTCATCCGCACCCAGATGCTCGCCGCCGGCTACCCACTGAGCGACGTCACCCGGGCGCTCACCCAGCGCTGGTTGGGCGCCGACTCCCCCGTCACCCTGCTGCCGATGAGCGACGACCGGGTCGAGACCCACGTGGTCATCGCCGACGACGACGCCCCCGGCGGTCGGCGGGCCGTGCACTTCCAGGAGTTCTGGGTGCGGATGCACGCCGAGCCGCCGGTGCTCGAGGTGGTCCAGGTCGGCATCGAGGAGGCCCGCCCGGCTCCCGGTGTGCTGGAGGCCCTGGCCGGGGCCGACCTGGTGCTGGTGGCGCCGAGCAACCCGGTGGTCTCGATCGGTCCGGTGCTCGCCACCCCCGGCGTCCGCGACGCGGTGCGGGCGACGCCCGCGCCGGTGGTCGGCTTCTCCGGCATCCTGTCGGGCCGCCCGGTGCTGGGCATGGCCGACAAGCTGCTGCCGGCGATCGGGGTCGAGGTGGACGCCGCCGCCGTCGGGCTGCACTACGGCAGCCGGCGCGCCGGCGGGGTGCTCGACCGGTGGGTGGTCGACTCCGACGACGCGGCCGCGCTGGCCCGGCTGCGCGACGGCGGGCTGGAGGCGCTGGCCCACCCGCTGCTGATGACCGACCCCGATACCACCGCCGCCTTCATCCGCGCCGGCGTCTCCCCCGACCCCGACGACGGCCGGGCGCTGGCGTCGTGAGCGGAGCTCACGCCCAGCAGAGCATCGTGAGCGGCGCCCCCGCCCGCGGCCAGCGGCGGACCGGGAGCCGCGGGTGAGCCGGCTGCTGGTCTTCGCCCCCGACGGCATCGGTGACGTCGCGGCCGGGGACGACCTGGCCGCGATGCTGCACGAGGCGCTGGCCGCCGACCCCGACGGCCCGCTCCGCGACGGCGACGTCGTGGTGGTGACCTCGAAGGTGGTCTCCAAGGCCGAGGGACGCACGGTGGCCGCCGAGGACCGCGACCCGGTGGTCGCGGCCGAGACGGTGCGCACGGTGGCCCGCCGCGGGACGGTGCGGATCGTGGAGAACCGGCAGGGGCTGGTGCAGGCCGCCGCCGGGGTGGACGCCTCCAACGTCGCGCCGGGGACGGCGCTGCTGCTGCCGGCCGACCCCGACGCCAGCGCCCGCCGGCTGCGCGAGCGGCTGCAGCAGCTGTCCGGCGTCCGGCTCGGGGTGGTCGTCTCCGACACCTCCGGGCGGGCCTGGCGGCGCGGCCAGACCGACCTGGCGATCGGCGCGGCCGGGGTGCTGCCGGTGCTGGACTACGGCGGGCGCACCGACCCGTGGGGCAACGAGCTGGTGGTGACCCAGATGGCGGTGGCCGACGAGGTCGCCGCGGCCGGCGACCTGGTCAAGGCCAAGCTCGGACGGCGGCCGGTCGCGGTGGTGCGCGGGCTGGCGGCGCTGGTCGTCGACGAGGCACCCGGGGCCCGCAGCCTGACCCGCACCGGACCGGGCGACCTGTTCGCCCGCGGCACCCGCGAGGCGGTGCTGCACGCCGCGCTCGGCGCGCTGGCGGCGCCGGGGCGCTACGAGGAGCTGGTGGCGCTGGAGGGTGAGGAACTCACCGACGCCGTGGTGGCGCTGACCGACGACGCGTCGGTGGCGACCTTCCTCAGCGACCTGCTGGACGCCGCCCGCCACACCGAGCCGCCGGCACCGCCTCAGGCGTAGCGGCCGTCGTTGTCGGTCACCGCCGAGACCAGCTCCTTGACCCGCTCGGACTGGTCCAGCGGGCAGACCAGGGTGATCGTCCGGGTGGAGACGATGATCATGTCGTGCACCCCGATGGTGGCCACCAGGTGGTCGTCGTGGTCGTTGATCACCAGGTTGTTGCTGCCGTCGACCTGGACGCTGAGACCGCGGGTGGCGTTGCCGGAGGAGTCGCGCTGCAGCTGCTCCAGCAGGGAGGCGTAGCCACCGACGTCGTGCCAGCTGATCGGCAGCCGCACCATCAGCACCCGGGCGGTGCCACGGCCCGCGGCGACCGGCTCCATCACCGCGTAGTCGACGCTGATCCGCGGCAGCTGCGGGTACAGCTCGGCCAGCCGCTCGGGGTGTCGGGCGAGCTCGGTGACGATGGCGTGGCAGTCGGGCTGCAGCACCGCGAGCTGGTCGAGCAGGGTGCGGGCGCGCCAGACGAACATGCCGGAGTTCCAGAAGTGCTCACCCGAGGCCAGGTAGGCCTGCGCGGTGGCGGCGTCCGGCTTCTCCTTGAACTCCAGCGTGGTGTAGACGTCGTCGGTGCCGGGCAGCGCCTCGCCGCGGCGCAGGTAGCCGTAGCCGGTGTGGGCCTTGGTCGGCACCACGCCGAAGGTGACCAGCGCGTCGGGCTGGGTCTCGGCCACCTCGAAGGCCCGGGTCAGCGCGGCCACGAACCGGTCCACCGGCTCGATCAGGTGGTCGGCGGTGACCATCGCGACGACGGCGTCCGGGTCGGCCTCGGCGAGCAGGGCCGCCGGCCAGGCCACCGCGTTGAGCGAGTCGCGCCCGACCGGCTCGCCGAGGATGTTGGCGGTCGGGATCTCCGGCAGCTCGGCGGCGACCAGGTCGGTCCACTCCGCCCCGGTGCAGACGTAGACCTGCTCCTGCGGCACCGCCTGGCGGACCCGCTCGAAAGCGACCCGCAGGAGGCTCTGCTCCCCCAGCAGGGGCAGCAGCTGTTTCGGGGTGTCCTTGCGCGACAGCGGCCACAGCCGCTTGCCCGACCCCCCGGCCATGATGACCACGAAACGCATGGGCGGCACCCTAGCGGCGTCCGGTGACGGTAGGGCGGGAGGCGAGGCCTCGTTACGGTGGATCGGTGCTCATCACCGACCTGCTCACCGACCGTGTCCGCCGCGACGGCTCCGCGCCGCTGCTCACCTGCTACGACGTCGGCGCCGGCAGCCGCACCGAGCTGTCGGCCACCACCTTCGCCAACTGGGTGGCCAAGGCGTCCAACCTCGCGGTGGACGAGCTCGACCTCGACGCCGGGAACCCGGTGGCGGTGCCGCTGCTGCGGGAGGCGCCGGGGCACTGGATGAGCCTGGTGTGGGTGATGGCGCTGTGGGTGACCGGCGCGCACCCGCGGCTGGTCGCCCCGGGTGAGGACGCCGGTGCGGTCGCGGTGGTCGGTCCGGCGGCGGTGGCCGACCCCGACGCCGTGACCGCGGGCACCGTGCTCGCCTGCTCGCTGCACCCGCTCGGGCTCGGCTTCCGCGAGCCGCTGCCCGCGGGCTGGGTGGACTGGTCGACCGAGGTGCGCAGCCAGCCCGACCGGTTCGCCGGCGTCCCGCCCACCCCGGAGCTGCCCGCCTGGGCCGAGCCGGAGCTGGTGCTCACCCAGGACGAGCTGGTCACCCAGTCCGGGGTGGCCGACCGGGTGCTGGTGCGGCCCGGCGACCCGTGGCCGACCGTCGCCGCGGCGCTGGTGCGTCCGCTGATCGGCGGCGGGTCCGCGGTGGTGGTGACCGGGGGCACGGACGCCGACCTCGACCGGATCCGCGCGGAGGAGAACGTGGCCTGACGGCTCGACCACAGCGTCCTGAGCCGCACCGCAGCGTCGGTCGCGCTCAGGGCGCTCGGGTCGGGTCGTGCTCCTCGCCGGACTGCGGGCGGCCGACGAGGAAGCCGGTGCCCCAGCACAGGTGCATCACCGCGAACACCAGCGGCAGCCGGGCCCGCACGCCCGGGGGCAGGTCGCGGCGCAGCGCGGCCGCGCCACCGACCACCACCGCCAGGTAGCCCAGCGGCGCGAGGGCGGCCAGCCGCAGCCAGCGCGGGCCGACCGTGCCGCCGGCCAGCGCGAGCAGCAGCCCGCCGACCACCCCGGTGACGGCCACCGGCGGGGCCAGGTAGCGCGGGCTGGCGGTGTCGGGGTGGCGGCGCACCACCTCGCGCCGCCAGCGGCCGGTCTCGAAGAACTGGCGGGCCAGCGCGCGCAGCGTGGAGCGGGGCCGGTAGGTGACGCGCATGGTCGGTGAGAACCAGATCCGGTGCCCGGCCTGGCGCAGCCGGTAGTTGAGCTCCCAGTCCTGGGCCCGGTGCAGCGTCTCGTCGTAGCCGCCCACCTCGAGCAGGGCGTCCTTGCGGAACGAGCCGAGGAAGACCGTCTCGGCCTCCTGCTCGCGGCTGGTGGTGAGGTGGAAGGCCGAGCCGCCGAGCCCCAGCCGGCTGGTGTAGGCCACCGCGACGGCCTGCTCGAAGGCGGTCTCGCCCTGGGCGTCCATGATCCCGCCGACGTTGGCCGCCCCGGTGCGGCGCAGCAGCTCCACCGCGGTCCGCAGGTAGCCCGGGGTGAGCTCGCCGTGGCCGTCCACCCGGACGACGACGTCGAAGCGGGACGCCGCGATGGCCGCGTTCAGCGCGTGCGGGGTCCGTCCGGCCGGGTTGGGCACCACCCGGACGCGGGGGTCGGCGGCGGCCAGGTCGGCGGCGATCTGCTCGGTGCGGTCGGCGCTCGGGGCGACCGCCATCACCACCTCGAGCTCACCGGGGTAGTCCTGGGAGAGGATCCGCGACACCGCCCGGGCGAGGTGGCGCTCCTCCTCGCGGACCGGCATCACCACGCTCACCCCGGGCCACGGGTCGGCGGCGGGACGGGTGCTCAGGTCGGCCACCGGTGCACCCTAGTCGCCCTTCTTCTCGGCGGCCTCCACCTTCGCCTGCGCCTGCGCCAGGGGTTCGGGAGCCGGCGGCGGGGGCGTCTGGGCGTCCAGGGCCTCCGCGACCGCCAGCTCGTGGGCGACCGCCTGGCGGACCAGGCCGAAGTCCGGGCTGCCCGGGTAGACCAGCGGCGGCACGAAGGAGACGCTCTGGATGTCGTGCTGGCGGGCGCCCAGGGCCAGCTCGGCCAGGTCGCTGACCGCGCCGCCGTCGACGTCGGTGCGCACCACCTGCTTGCCGGCCGCGGCGATCTCGGAGAACCGGGTGAACACGGTCATCGGGTCGAGCTGGTCGAGCATGGCGTTCATCACCTGCTTCTGCCGCTCCATCCGCTCGAAGTCGCTGGAGCCGTGCCGGGAGCGGGCGTACCAGAGCGCGTGGTAGCCGTTGAGGTGCACCTGCTCACCGGGCTCGATGTAGCCCTTGACCTTGCTGGTGCCCCCGCCGATCGGCACCCGCCGCTCGATGTCGAGGGTGATCCCGCCGACGGCGTCGACCAGCGACTCGAAGCCCTTGAGGTCGACCATCGCGTAGTAGTTGATCTTCAGGCCGGTGATGCCCTCGACGGCCTCCTTGGTGGCCTGCGCCCCGGGGTCGCGGACGCCCGGGTAGAGCTCGGGGTGCTTGGTCGCCTCGGTGTAGACGGCGTTGAGCATGCACTCGTGGTCGGGGCAGGTGAAGCCGGCGGGGTACAGGGTGCGCATCGGGGAGCCCTCGGCGAAGGGGACGTCCTCCATGTTGCGCGGCAGGCTGAACAGCACCGTGCGCCCGGTCTCGGCGTCGACGCTGGCCACGATGAGGCTGTCCGGGCGCATCCCCACCCGCGACTCGCCGGCGTCGCCACCGAGCAGCAGCACGTTGTAGCGGCCGTCGACGGTCTCCTTCTCCCCACCGCCGGCGAAGACGTGCTCGACCAGGTGGCCCTGGCTGTCCAGGACGCCGGCGGAGGCGACGGCGCCGCTGCCGACGGTGAGCGCCAGCCCGAGGCTGAGGGCGGCGAAGCCCAGCCGGTGCGGACGGTGCATGTCGATCGGGCGGGCCAGCCGCCAGGCGTCGACCAGCAGCAGCACCAGCGCCACCCCGGCCAGCACCATGGTGGCCTGCAGGGCCGACCAGATGAAGTCCCCGCTGAGCAGGGCGACAGCCGTGCTGCGGTGCACCAGCGCGAGCACGACGAAGGCCAGCAGCAGCACCCAGCCACCGACCCACACGCGCAGGGCGGCCCGGCCGACGCGGCGGTTGCCCGCCACCAGCTGGGCCGAGCCCGGCAGCAGCAGCGTCATCGCCAGCAGCACCAGGCCGCGGCGCAGCGAGGCCCAGTCGGCGGATCGGCGGTGCGTGCGGGGGTGGTCGACGGGGGGCAGCAACGGGTGCGTGGCGGTCGTGGCCTCGGCTGCGGGCACGGCAGGTCCTCTCAATCTCGGCGAGCGGGGAAGGTCCCACCCAGATCGGGTCCCAGCGTGTACCACCACGGGCAGAGCTGCCCACTCAACACGCCGACCAGGGGCTCGCGGCTGCACCTCGGACGCCGACCCGGGGTCGCGACGTCCGCGTCGCGCCGCGGCTGGGAAGTACGGTGGCTGCCATGGGTCCCGACTCCAGGAACGACGACCTCGACTGGCTGTACCGCCGGGAGCCGAGGGACCGTCCGGTCACACCCGAGCAGACCCGGATGATGTCGGACGAGGAGCTGTCGGAGCTGCGGGCGCGGACCGAGCAGCACGACCGGGACGCCGGGGCCCGTCAGCCGCGGCCCGAGCCCAGCCGGCGCGAGCCGGTGCGCCCGGTCGCCCCTCCCCCACCGCCCGACGACCCGTACACCACCCCGACGCGGACGCGCACCCGCCGCCGGCACCCGGTGCGGCGCTTCTTCGCCGTGCTCGGCGTGCTGCTGCTGGCGATGCTGGTCTGGCTGGTCGGCGTCCCGGTGTACGCCTGGACGCAGGGCGACGACGTCGAGGCGTTCCCGACCGGGGAGCGTCCGGACGGCCAGCCGGGCGAGCTCTACCTGCTGGTCGGCTCGGACTCCCGGGAGGGGCTGTCGGAGGAGGAGCGCGACCGGCTGGGCACCGGCGACGCCGAGGGTCGCCGGGCCGACACCATGATGCTGCTCTACGTGCCGTCGGAGGGGCCGCCGGCGCTGATCTCGCTGCCCCGCGACTCCTACCTGGAGATCCCCGACAACGGCTCGAACAAGCTCAACGCCGCCTACGCCTTCGGCGGCCCGCAGCTGCTCACCGCCACCGTCGAGCAGAACACCGGGCTGCGGGTCGACCACTACGTCGAGATCGGCTTCGGCGGCTTCGTCGGCGTCATCGACGCGGTCGGCGGGATCGAGATGTGCGTGGAGGAACCGATCAAGGACAAGGCGTCGCGGCTCGACCTCGAGGCCGGCTGCCAGACCATGGACGGGGGCACCGCGCTGGGCTACGTGCGGATGCGCAAGGCCGACCCCCGCGGCGACCTGGGCCGGGTGGAGCGGCAGCGGGAGATGCTCGGCGCGCTGGCGCAGGAGGTCGCGAGCCCCGCCACGGTGCTCAACCCGGTGCGGTACTGGAACCTCAACCGGGCGGTGGCCGGTGCGCTGTCCACCGATCCCGGCACCGGGCTGTTCGACGCCGGGGCGATGGCGCTGGCGGTGGCCCGGGTGTCGGGCGGCGACGGGCTCACCCTCACCGTCCCGGTCGGCGACCCCGACTACGCCACCTCGGCCGGGTCGTCGGTGCTGTGGGACAGCGAGGACGCCCCGGAGATGTTCGAGGCGATCGCCCGCGGCGACTCGGCCGCGCTGGCGCAGTTCACCGAGTGAGCGCGGAGCACGGGCGATGAGCTGGTTCGGGTCGGGGGCGGCGCACACCGTGGCGGTGGCCGGTCCGGTGCCGGTGGCCGAGGCGTGGGAGCGCTACCCCGACGTCGCCCGGTGGCCGGAGTGGTCGCCGCAGATCCGGGCGGTGGAGACCGCCTCCACCCGGCTCGTGCCGGGCATGAGCGGCACCGTCCGCACGGTGCTCCCGGTGGCGGTGTCGTTCACCGTGGAGACGGTGGACGCCAGTCGACACACCTGGTCGTGGCGGGTCGGCACGGGTGCGGTGACGGTGCTGATGGAGCACCAGGTGGTCGCCCGCGACCGCGGCTGCATCGCCACCCTGACGGTGCACGCGCCGCTGCCGCTGGCCTTCGCCTACGGGCAGCTCTCCCGGCTGGCGCTGCACCGGCTGGTGCACTGACCCTCCACCACGACGTCGGTCCGGGCTCGGACCCGGGGCTCAGCCGTGCTCGTGCTCCGGGCTCTGCACCGACTCCTCCAGGGTGCCCTCCGGGTCGTCGGTGCGGGCGTCGGAGTCGTGCAGGATCTCCGCGGCCTGGGCCTGCGGGTCGTCGCTGCCGACGACGTCCTCCTCCGGCAGCAGCTGCGCCCGCTCGGCCTCGCGCAGCTCCTCGGAGTGCTGCTCGCCGGAGTCGGGGGCGCGGCCGGTGCCGTCCGGCTGCGGGGTGTTCTCGTGGGTGCGCGGTTCAGTCATCGTCGCCGTCCTCCTTGATGATCAGGGCGAGCCCGCCGAACGGGCCGAGGGAGACCCGGAAGCTGCCGAGGTCGTCGACCTCGGCCACCTCCTCGTCGGTGGTGAGGTCGACCACGCGGGCCCCGATGGGCAGCCGTGGCGACATCACCGTGCCGCGGATCTCCTCCTCGCCGAAGTTCAGCACCGTCACCTGCACCGCACCGACGGCGAGCCGGTTGACCAGCACGAGCATGGCGGCGTGGCTGCCGTCGGGGACGTCCAGCAGCTCGCCGGTGGCGATCCCGTGGGCCTCGCGGACCGCCAGCAGCCCCGCCAGCCGGGAGGCGAAGGAGGACGGGTCGGCCAGCTGCTCGGGCAGGGTGCCGTAGAGCGAGGTGGCCCGCAGCATGCCCGAGGAGGACTGGTTGGCCTCGGGGTTCCAGCCCATCAGGTCGTGGGCGCCGCGCTCGAGCCAGCGGGTGTCGCCGGTGCGGATCAGGCTCTTCACCTGCTCCCGGGTCAGCGGCAGCGTGCCGCACAGGTCCCAGCCCGACAACGCGAACACCCCGGGCTGCCAGGCGTTGTACATGGCCAGCAGCAGGTGCGCGGAGCGGATCCGCTCGACGTCGTCCTCGCCGATCTCGTCGAGGTCGGTGATGCCGAGGGAGGCCGTGATCACCGACGCGGTGGTGCAGGCGATGCCGTTCTGGGTGAAGATCGCGTTGTACGGCCCGGCCTCACCGGTGAGCTCCTGGCGCAGCGTCTCGCGGACGTGCTCGGCCAGGTCGGAACCGACCATCTCGACCCCGCCGAGGGTGTAGACGTCGTCGCGGTGGGTGGTCGCGAAGTGCACCAGCTCGTAGGTGAGCTCGTCGTGGTTCTGCAGGGCGTGCACCAGGGAGGCCTGGTCGATCCCGACCCGCATCCCCTCCCGCAGCACGAGCCGCAGGAACTCGGTGTCGCCCGTGGCCAGCGCGTGGTGGTAGGCGGGCCGGGTGACGAAGTCGTAGGACAGGTCGGGCCCGGACTCCGAGGTCGCCTTGATGGCGTCCATGGTGAGGTTCAGCTCCTGGAAGGTGAACCCCCCGACCTTGCGCACCATCGAGCCGATCAGCTGGTTGGCGGCCTCCGACAGCGGGTGGCCCTCCGACCAGGCCGGCGACTCCTCGGCCGAGCGCTCCACGCCGAGGAAGCCGTTGGCGTCCAGCCGCAGCCCGCCCGAGCCGAGGTCGAGCAGGGAGTGCAGGGCGTCGCCCATCACCAGCCGCATCCCGGCGAAGGTGGGGTCGAGCCAGTTGATCGAGGGCTGGCCGGCCTTGAAGTAGTGCAGGTACACCCAGCGGCGCCGCTGGCCGGTGGTGTCGGTGACGGCGCGGGTGGCGCTCCAGTTGGTCTCCTTGACCCCGGGCTCGTAGAAGATCACCCGCTGCAGCTGGCCGATGATGTAGCCGGCGTCCTGCAGCTTGCGCTCGGTCTCGGCGTCCAGGTTGACCGAGTCCTCGCCCTCGGGGACGTCGGGCAGCAGGCCCCAGTCGCTCTCGGGGATCTCCACCATGTGGTAGATGCCCGGGTAGTCGCGGTAGTTCATCTCGGCCAGGCGGAAGTCCGCGCCCTTGCCGGTGTGGCCGGGGACGATGTCGTCGATGATCGTGCCGCCGTGGGCCGCGGCCTGCTCGCACATGTGGCGGAAGTCGTCCTCGCTGCCGAACAGCGGGTCCATCGCCATCGCGATCCGGTCGAAGTGGCCGTCGATGCTGGGGGTGGGCTCCCAGCCGGTGATGCCGCCGGCCATCTTCACCGGGCCGGTGTGCACGGCCTTGATGCCGATCTGCTCGAAGCACTGCCACAGCTCGTCCGCGCCGAGCGCGTTGAGGAAGGACTGCCCGCGCCCGGTGATCAGCGACAGCGGGTAGGCGGTGAACCAGACCGAGGCGGTGTCGACGGCGCGTCGCGGGTTGGGGTGGGCGAAGGGGTTGTTCCACATGCTCGACTGCCCGGCCAGCTGGCGGGCCATCATGGTGGCGTCGCCCAGCATCGACTGGTTGACCAGCCACTCCACGTAGGCCTTGTTCGTGCCGGTCGGCTCGAACGGCGGGGTGAGGTCGCCGGTGAAGGTGAGCTTGCGCCGGGCCCGCGGGCGCAGCGACCGCGGACGCGCCGGGTAGAACTGCTCGTCGAAGTTGAGCTCGGAGCCGCCTTCACCGTCCTCGCCGGGTTCGCCGACCCCCGGGGCGGGGATGGGCGGCATCTCCTCGACGACGGGCTCCTCGGCTGTCGACTGCTCGCTCACGCGCACTCCCCACTCGGGCCGCTGCTGCTGGGACCCGTCCATCCTGTCATTGGGACGACCGGGTGCTTCAACCCGGCACGGGAGCGGGACGGACCGGGTCCGCTGGGTACGGTCGGAGCACCGTCCCCGCAGCCCGGAGGAAGCACATGACGACCCGTCGCACTGTTCCGGCGAAGCACCTGGCCCGCTGGGCGCTCGGCGGCATGCTGGTGCTCTCCGGCACCAGCCACCTCACCGTCGCCCGCAAGCCGTTCCGGGCGCAGGTGCCCGACTGGGTGCCCCTGCACAAGGACACCACCGTGCTCGCGTCGGGGGTGGTGGAGATCCTGCTCGGCAGCGCGGTCGCGCTGGCCCGCGGGGTCTGCGACCCCTGGTCGGCAAGGTCGCGGCGTTGTTCTTCGTGGCGATCTTCCCGGGCAACCTCGCCCAGCTCAACCGCCACCAGGACGCCTTCGGCCTGGACACCGACCGCAAGCGGATCGCGCGGCTCTTCGGACAGCCGGTGCTCATCGCCTGGGCGCTGTGGTGCACGTCCGGCCGGGGCCGCTGACCGCACTACCCTCGGCGCGTGGCGTTCAGCGGCATCCCCGAGGTGGCTTTCGACTTCTACGACGACCTCGAGACCGACAACTCCCGGTCCTTCTTCGAGGCGCACCGGAGCACCTACGAGGAGTCGGTGCGCCGGCCCGTGCAGGAGCTGTGCGCCCTGCTCGCCGAGGAGTTCGGCGAGGCGAAGCTGTTCCGCCCGCACCGGGACGTCCGCTTCAGCAAGGACAAGTCGCCGTACAAGACCCACCAGGGCGCCTACGTCGCCACCGGCCCGGCCACCGGCTGGTACCTGGAGGTGTCGGCGGCCGGGGTGCGGGTGGGTGCGGGCTTCTACGACGCCGAGCCGGCACGACTGGCGGCGATCCGGGCGGCGGTGGCCGACGAGCGCAGCGGGCCGGCGTTGCGGCGGGTGCTCACCACCCTGGAGAAGCGGGGGTTCGAGGTGGGCGGTGACCGGCTGAAGACGTCCCCTCGCGGCTACCCGGCCGACCACCCGCGGATCTCCCTGCTGCGGCACAAGACGCTGGCGGTCAGCCACGTCCTCGGCTTCGGCGCCGACGTCACCTCCCCCGCGCTCGCCGACCTGGTCCGCGCGGACTGGCGCGCCTGCCGGCCACTGCTGACCTGGCTGGAGCGGGCCACCGCCTGAGCAGCGATCCGGCGGCGCCGGTGGCCTCCGACCAGCGGGTCAGCGGCGCAGCAGCTGGCGGGCCATGACGATGCGCTGCACCTGGTTGGTGCCCTCGTAGATCTGGGTGATCTTCGCGTCGCGCATCATCCGCTCCACCGGGAAGTCCTTGGTGTAGCCGTAGCCGCCGAGCAGCTGGACCGCGTCGGTGGTGACCCCCATCGCGACGTCGGAGGCGTAGCACTTGGCCGCGGCACCGAAGAAGGGCAGGTCGGCGTCCCCGCGCTCGGACTTCGCGGCAGCGGCGTAGGTGAGCTGGCGGGCGGCCTCCAGCTTCATGCCCATGTCGGCGAGCATGAACTGCAGCCCCTGGAAGTCGGCGAGCGGCCGGCCGAACTGCTGGCGCTCCTGGACGTAGCCGAGCGCGAAGTCCAGCGCCCCCTGGGCGATCCCGAGGGCCTGCGCGGCGATGGTGACGCGGGTGTGGTCGAGGGTGCGCATCGCGGTGGCGAAGCCGGTGCCCGGCTCGCCGATCATCCGTGACGCCGGCACCACCACGTCGTCGAGGTAGACCTCGCAGGTCGGCGAGCCCTTGATGCCGAGCTTGCGCTCCGGCGCACCGAAGCTGACCCCCTCGTCGTCGGCGCTGACCACGAAGGCGCTGATCCCGCGGCTGCCGGCATCGGGGTCGGTGACGGCGAAGACGGTGTAGAAGCGCGACACCCCCGCGTTGGTGATCCAGCGCTTCACCCCGTTGAGCCGGTAGCCGTCGCCCTCCGCCACGGCCCGGGTGCGCATCGCGGCGGCGTCCGACCCGGCCTCCGGCTCGGACAGGCAGTAGGAGAACATCGCCTCCCCCGACGCCACCGGCGGCAGGAACTCCCGGCGCAGCTCCTCGCTGCCGCTCAGCAGCAGCGGCAGGGTGCCGAGCTTGTTCACCCCGGGCACCAGCGACGTCGCCGCGCAGGCCCGGGCCACCTCCTCGATGACGATGCACGTGGCCAGCGCGTCGGCGCCGACCCCGCCGTAGGTCTCGGGCAGGTGCGGGGCGTGCAGGTCGGCGGCCCGCAGCGCGTCGTAGGAGGCCTGCGGGAACTCCGCCCGCTCGTCGGCCTCCGCCGCGTTCGGTGCGACCTTGGCCTCGCACACCTCGCGGACGGCGGCGCGGAAGGCATCGTGCTCGTCATTGGGCCGATACATCTGCGTGAAGTCGGTCACGTCGGCAGCGTACAACGCGTTGCTACTGGTGAGTAACTACTGCTGCCGAACGCCGGGCGGGGGCCGCGCCGAACGGAACGTCCGAGGGGTCCCGGAGGTGCTCGGACCCCGCGGACGTTCCGCTCGGCGTCCTCCCCCGGTGCTCGACCCGGCTGGCTGCACCGCCATGTGAGCGTCCCACCCGGCTGGGACGCGCCGGGTCGTCAGGTCGCGGGCGCGGAGGGCTTCGGCTCCGGCCGGCCGGGCTCGGGCGCCAACAGCTCCCGGGCGAGCAGGGTGCCGGCCGCGCTCGCGACCGGGAACACCGCGATGGCGACCAGCGGCAGCGCCAGCAGCAGGAACAGCGGGACGCCGAAGCCGAGGGTCCGGGCGGGCTGGCGGCGCATCGCGGCCCAGCGGTCGCGGAGACGGAACCGGCCCCGGCGTTCGAACCCGCCACCGACCATCTCGGTGGTGATCATCCAGCCGCCGAAGACGGCCGACAGCAGGCCGCCGACCACGGTGCCCACCACGGGCAGCAGCCCGAGCAGGAACAGCGGCAGCGCCGCCAGCGCCGAGATCGCCACCAGGGTGAGCACCTGCCGGATCGTGCGGGGCACCGAGCGCAGCAGCGGCTCCTCCACGGCGGTCGGGACGTCGCCGAGCACGTCCTCGGCCTCCTCCCCGATCCGGTCGTACAGCGGGGACCCGACCGCCAGTGTCACCGCGCTGAACGCGATGACCATCAGCGCGCCGGCCGCCACCAGCAGCGCGATCGCGACCAGCACCCGGAACGCCTCGACCCAGCCCCAGTCGGCGGCGAACGGGGTGAGCGCGGCGGCGAGGTCCATCGCGTTCACCGCGAGCAGCACGAACACCGCGCCGAAGACCAGCGAGACCACCAGGGGCGGGATGAGCCCCAGCCCGAGCAGCCGCGGACGTCGGGTCATCAGCCGGAGCCCGCGAGGCAGCAACGCCGCCCCGGCCAGTGCGTTCGAGATCGGGTTCGCCACGCGCACAGCGTAGGGCGCGCGGCGCTGTGCGGGCTGCGCCGTCGGGGGCCGGTCAGGGACGTCCCCCGGCGCACGTCCGCGGGTCGCCCTCCGACAGGGTCGGGGCGTTGGGGCACGTCGGGCGGTCGGGCTCGAGTGGTCGGCCTCCGGCAGGTTCGGGGCGAGGTGGGGTCAGCGGGTGTCGGCGTCGACCCAGTCGAAGGTGCGCCGGACGGCCTTCTGCCAGTTGCGGTGGAGGCGCTCGGCCTCGGCACGCTCCATCCGGGGCTCCCAGCGGCGGTCCTCGCTCCACTGGTCGCGCAGCTCGTCCAGCCCGCTCCAGAAGCCCACCGCGAGCCCGGCGGCGTAGGCCGCGCCCAGGGCGGTGGTCTCGACCACCCGGGGCCGCACCACCGGGATGCCGAGCACGTCGGCCTGGAACTGCATCAGCGTGTCGTTGGCGACCATGCCGCCGTCGACCTTGAGCTCGGCGGCCGCCTCGTCGGCGTCGGCGTCGGCCGCGGCGAGGACGTCGCGGGTCTGGAAGGCGACCGACTCCAGCACCGCGCGGGCCAGGTGGCCCTTGGTGACGTAGCGGGTCAGTCCGACCAGTGCGCCGCGGGCGTCGGGACGCCAGTAGGGCGCGAACAGCCCGGAGAACGCCGGCACGAAGTAGGCGCCGCCGTTGTCCTCGACGCTGAGCGCGAGCTCCTCGATCTCCGGCGCCTCGCGGATCAGCCCGAGGTTGTCCCGCACCCACTGCACCAGCGACCCGGTGACGGCGATCGAGCCCTCCAGCGCGTAGCGGACCGGCTCGGTGCCGAGCTGGAAGGCGACGGTGCTGAGCAGCCCGTGCTCGGAGCGGACCAGCTCCTCCCCGGTGTTGACGATGAGGAAGTTGCCGGTGCCGTAGGTGTTCTTGGACTCCCCCGCCTCGAAGGCCACCTGGCCGAAGGTGGCGGCGTGCTGGTCGCCGAGGATGCCGGTGACCGGGGTCTCCCGCAGCAGGCTGGAGGACTCGATCCGGCCGTACTCCTCACTCGAGCTGCAGATCCTCGGCAGCATCCGGGCCGGGACGCCGAGCTCGTCGAGGATGGCCTGGTCCCACTGGCAGGTGCGCAGGTCCATGAACAGGGTCCGGCTGGCGTTGGTGACGTCGGTGGCGTGCACGCCGCCGTCCGGGCCGCCGGTGAGGTTCCACAGCAGCCAGGTGTCGACGGTGCCGAAGAGCACCTCCCCGGCCTCGGCCCGCCTCCGCAGACCGTCCACGTTCTCCAGCAGCCACAGCAGCTTGGTGCCGGCGAAGTAGGTGGCCAGCGGGAGCCCGGTGACGTCGCGGAAGCGGTCGGTGCCGCCGTCGGCGGCCAGCCGGTCGACGATCTCCTGGGTGCGGGTGTCCTGCCAGACGATCGCGGGGTGCACCGGCTCGCCGGTGGCGCGGTCCCAGACCACGGTGGTCTCCCGCTGGTTGGTGATCCCGACGCAGGCGATGTCGTGGCGGGTGATGTCGGCCCGCGACAGCGCCTGGCCGATCACCTCCCGGGTGTTGCGCCAGATCTCGGCGGCGTCGTGCTCCACCCAACCGGCGCGGGGGAAGGACTGCCGGTGCTCCAGCTGCCCGGTGGAGACGACGCCGCCCGACTGGTCGAAGACCATGGCCCGGGTGGACGTCGTCCCCTGGTCGATCGCGAGCACGTACCGGGCCACGGGGCGGGTCCTTCCTCCAGGGATCAGCTGAGCCGGGCGTTGGCCAGCACCGGCAGCTGCTCCCGGACGCGGGCGACGGTGTCGGCGTCCACGTCGGCGAGGAGCAGCTCGGGACCGGCTCCGGCCCGGGCGGCCACCGTACCGTCCGGGGCGACGACGGCGCTGCGGCCGATCCCGGTCGGCGCGCCGGGCACCGCCTCGACGCCGGCGGCGGCAGGGTCGGACTGGGCGCAGGCCAGCACCCAGGAGGTGCAGTCCAGGGCGCGGGCGCGCAGCAGCAGGTCCCACTGCTCGGCCTTGCCGGGTCCGGCGGCCCAGGAGGCGCAGACCACCACGGCGTCGGCGCCGGCGCGGGCCAGCGCGGTGAACAGCGCCGGGAACCGGACGTCGTAGCAGGTGGCGAAGCCGAGGGTGAGCCCGCCGACGTCCACGGTGAGCAGCTGCTGCCCCGCCGCCACGGTGGCGGACTCGGCGAAGCCGAAGGCGTCGTAGAGGTGGATCTTGTCGTAGCCGCGGTGCAGCCCCGGGCCGGTGACCAGCACCGTGTTCGTCACCTTCGGACGTCCCGAGCCCGGCCGGGTCTCGGTGCTCGGGGTGAACATGCCCAGCACCACGGTGAGCCCGGTCTCCTCCGCGAGCCGGTGCACCCGGGACGCGAAGGGGCCGTCCAGCGGCTCGGCGACGTCGTCCAGCCGGTGCCCGAAGGCGCGCTGCGTCGCCTCCGGCAGGACCACCAGCTCGGCACCCCGCTCGGCGGCCGCCCGCACCTGCTGCTCGACGAGGGTGAGGTTGGCCGCGACGTCGCGTCCGGTGGTGACCTGCGCCAGGGCGATCCGCATCCCCTCACCCTAGGGCCGCCGGTGACCGGCCGGCGGGCGCCCGCCTGTCGCCGGCGTCCGGTTTCACCGGATGAGGCAAGATGACGGGATGGACATCGTGGGGCTCTCGGTCTCCTCCCTCGATGTGGTCTACCGGCACCGGCTGGCCCACGGGGAGGATCCCCGGCACGCGGCCGCCGAGCGCGGCTGGAAGGTGGAGCGTGCCCTGCGCGCCGAGCTCTCCGGGGACGACCTCGAGCTCGCCCTGCTCGTCTCCCCCCTTCGCGGCGGACCCCGCAGGCCGTCCCGCACCCGATCCGACAGCGTGGCCGGGGCCGTCGTCCGGCAGCGCCCGGCCGCCTACGGGATCGTGCTCTGCGAGGACTCGCTGCTCGCCACCGAGTTCTCCTCGCTGACCGGTGTGCCCGGCCAGTGGGGGCTGCCTGGCGGCGGCATCGAGCACGCCGAGGACCCGGCGCACACGGTGGTCCGCGAGGCCTGGGAGGAGGCCGGCCAGGAGCTCGAGGCGCCGGTGCTCATCGACGTCCAGTCCGACCACTGGGTCGGGCACGCCCCGAGCGGGGTGCTGGAGGACTTCCACGCGGTGCGGCTGATCTACGCCGCCCGCTGCCCAAGGCCGAAGCGGGCGGTGGTGCACGACGTCGGCGGCACCACCTCGGCCGCGCAGTGGGTGCCGCTGCAGCGCTGGCACTCCGTCTCGTGGACCCGCGGTGCGCGCTCGCTGCTGCAGCGCCACCTCGACAGCTGCGTCAGCGGGCTGTCCGCCGAGTTCTCCTGCCGCTCCTGACCGTCCCCTCCGCGGGCCGGGACGCGACGAGGCCCGCCACCCCGGAGGGTGACGGGCCTCGTGCGTCCGGGCTCAGCGCCGGAAGTAGGAGATGATCCGCAGGATCTCGATGTAGAGCCAGACCATGGTGACGGTCAGACCGAAGGCGGCCAGCCAGGACTGGGAGGCCGGGGCACCGTTGCGGACGCCGCGCTCGACCAGGTCGAAGTCGAGGATGAGGTTGAGCGAGGCGAGCACCACGCCGAGGATGGAGACACCGATGGCCAGCATGCTGACCGGGCCGTCCACACCGGCGCGGAAGCCGAGGCCGCTGCCGCCGTTGACGCCGAAGATCGCCAGCGCGAAGTTGAGCAGCATGGCCAGGCCGAAGGAGACCGTGGCGATGATCAGCACCTTGGTGAACACCGGGGTGACGCGGATGACCTTGAAGCGGTAGGCGACCAGCATCACCGCGGCCACGACCAGGGTGGCGAAGACGGCCTGGACGACGATGCCCGGGTAGGACTGCTCGAAGACCATCGAGATCATGCCGACGAAGACGCCCTCGAGGACGCCGAGCAGCAGCGCGGCCACCGGGCCCACCTTGGAGCGGAAGCCGACCACCAGCGACAGCACCACGGTGCCGAGACCGCTGACCACCATCAGCGGCAGCGCGGCCTGGATCGGCAGCAGGCCGGTGATGATCGAGGCCCACGTGGCGGCGGCCACCAGGATCATCAGACCCATGACGACCAGCGTCTTGGTGAGCACGTCCTCCATGGTCATCCGACCCTTGGACGACGTCGGCGCGCCGACCGGGCCCTGCTGGTACGG
Source organism: Desertihabitans brevis (assembly GCF_003327535.1). Taxonomy (NCBI): domain Bacteria; kingdom Bacillati; phylum Actinomycetota; class Actinomycetes; order Propionibacteriales; family Propionibacteriaceae; genus Desertihabitans; species Desertihabitans brevis. The sequence continues at coordinate 353,189 of NZ_QOUI01000002.1, forward strand.
GTTGGCTCGGCGCGGGTCCTGCATGCCGAACCCGGGCGCCTGCTGCGGGTAGGCGCCCCACTGGCCCTGACCCTGGGGCGCCCGCGGGGCGAACGCCTCGTCCTTGGTCAGGATGGGGTTGCTCGTGCGGAGCATGTGTCCTCCTCGGGAAGTCTCTGCACCCCGATCCTACCGGGCCGCACCAGGGTCGTGGTGGTGCCGCGACCTCACCCGGCGGCCTGCTCGCGGGCGTACCCGCGCAGGTCGTCGACGGCCGTGGCGGTGGCCTGACCCCGGCCGGCGACCTCGGCGTCCAGGGTGGCCGCGGCCTGCTGCAGCCGCTGCAGGTAGCGCTCGTGCAGCCCGGTGAGCTCGTCGGCGGCGGCAGCCTCGCCGCCGCGCACCCGCTCGGCCAGCGCGGCGTAGTCCTCGACGTGGGCGGCGTGGGCGTCGGCGAAGGCCTGCCAGGCCCCGTCGGGCACCTCGCGCAGCGACTGCACCCGCTGCAGGCACGGCGCGCTGGCCGAGGCGATCTGCTCCTCGCTCGGGCCCGCGGCCAGGTCGAGCTCGGTGTCCCAGGTGGGGCAGGCCGTTCCGGCGCCCTGCAGGGGCAGCAGCGCGGTGCTGTAGCGCTCGAGATAGCCGTCGAGCTCGTCCACCGCGGTGTGCAGGGTCTGCAGCCGGCGCGCCACCTCCGGGTCGTCGGCCGCGCGCAGCCGGTCGAGCGCCGCGGTCTGGTCCTGCAGCTGCACCGTCTGCAGCTCGATCGCCCCGACCAGCTGCTGCACCTGGTCGGGCCCGGGCGCCGACACCGCGGCCGGGGCCCGTCCCACCTCGGCGGCCAGCAGGGTGACGAAGTCGCTGGTCAGCGCGCTCTCCTGCTCGAGGCGGGTGTAGTCGGCGGCCGACGGCGGGCGCCAGGCGTTCCAGCCCAGCAGGCCGAGCACGCCGAGCACGAGCAGCGCCAGCACGCCGCCGACCACGGCCACCATGACGGTGAGCGGGGAGCGTCGCCGACGGTCGGGGCTGGGCGCGGGCATGGCCCCGAGTGTGCCAGCGCCGTCCGACCGTCCGGCCGGGGACGGAGCGGTCAGCTGTCGGGGTGGCGGACAGGCCGGGAGCGCAGCGGCCCGACCAGACGCGGCCCGGACAGCCGCCGTTCCAGCCGGCGGGCCTCGCGCGCCAGCGGCTGGGCGATGTACTCCCCGAGGATCACCCCGGCGGCCAGCGCCAACGCGATCGAGGCGGCGGTGACCATGGCGACGATGCCCTGGGTGCTGGCCTCCACGCCGCCCTCCCCCAGCAGCGAGAGCCCGCGGTAGATGGTCAGCCCGGGCAGCAGCGGCACCACCGCCGAGACCACGACCACCAGGGGCGGGACGTGCACCCGACGGGCCACCGCGTAGCCGACGACGCCCACGCCGACCGCGGCCAGACCCACCGGCCAGAGCCGTCCGAAGCCCAGCTCCTCGACCACCCGGGACAGCCCGGTCGCCCCCGCGGCCACCACCGCCACCGGCAGCAGCACCACCACCCGTGCGTAGCTGGCGTAGGCGAAGCCGGCCGCGGCGACCCCGGCACCGACCCCGAGCAGGGCCAGCTCGACCAGACCCGGCGGGGAGGGGTCCATCCGTCCGATGTCGACGCCCAGCACCGCCGCGGCGGCCAGACCCCCGGAGACGCCGACGATGATGCCGGCGGTGGAGAGCATGGCCTCCAGCAGCCGGGCGCCCGCGGTCACGTAGAAGCCGCTGAGGGCGTCCTGCAGGGCACCCATGAAGCCGATCCCGGCCAGCAGCATGACGATGTTGGCGGTGACGACCAGGGACGGGTCGATGCCGTCCACCCCGGTCAGCGCCACCACCACCGCCCCGATGGTGGCGATCGCGCCGCCGGCGACCTGCTGGTAGAAGGTCGGCAGCCGGCGCCGGGTCATCAGCGCCTGGGCGTGGTCGATGACCATCGCGGTGACCAGCGCGCTGCCCACCACCCAGGCCCCGCCGCCGAGCATCAGCGCCACCCCGGCGGCCATCACGCCCCAGCCGAGGGTGACCGCCCACCGACGCCGGTGGTGGCCGGTCGAGAACAGGGTGAGGATCGAGGCCCGGGCCGAGCGCAGCGACTCCTTGTCGGCCAGGATCCGCGCGATCAGGTGGTCGACCCGGGTGAGGTCCTCGTAGTCGATGCCGCGCTGCTTGACCTGGCGGATCATGGTGTGCGCGGGCTCGCCGTCCGCCGGGTGGTAGCTCATTGAGAGCGAGGTGAAGGTGACGTCGATCTCGGCGTTGCGGAGCCCGTAGTGGTGGGCCACCGAGTCCATCGCGAGGGTCACGTCGGCCGCCCCGGCACCGTTGGCCAGCAGCATCTCACCGATCCGCAGGCACAGGTCGAGGACGCCGGTCACGTCGTTCTGGGCAGGCACGGGGCAAGGGTGCCAGAGCCGGCCGGACGTCCGGGACGTCGTCTGGGGCGCCTCGCGGGATGCTTCTCAAACCCCCGCAAGCCTGTGAAGACCTTCTCAAACCCCCGCAAGCCTGTGAAGACCCTGATCCGCCGTGTTCTGCGAGAATCCCGGCGTTCGAGTCGTCGTTCCAGGGACCAGCGTATAGAGGATGTGCGCGGTCCAATGGCGAAAAAGACTCGCTTCGTCCTCAAACCCGTTTGAGCGTCCCCAATCGAGCCGCGCTGGCCGATGCGTACGCCAGCGGCACGTCGGTAGATGAGTTGGCGCAGCGGTTCGGAGTGCATCGACAGACGGGCCTTCGCATCATCACTCAGGCAGGTCTCGACCTGCCTCGCCGCGGCCTCGCTCCCGAGCACGCTCACGCTGCAGCGCGAGTCTACGAGGGCGGCTCGTCGTTGGTAGAAGTCGGGAACAGGTTCGGTGTTGGTCCGATGCCGTCAGGCGAGTCCTGTCGGATGCCGGGGTCACCATCCGCCGACGGGGACGACGCGCAAAAGAATCAGTGACTGAGCACGGCCCACGGGATAGAATAAGAGACTGCCAGATGTCAAGGCGCCCCGTGAGTACGCGAGCTTGCGGCGGGAAGACGCACGTTCTGAACCGTGCGGATCCCGGCTGCTTGTTCCATTCACCCGGACTGGGGCCTGGTGAGGCTTGGCCCAGGCATCCGCGCTGTCGCTCTCACTTCGGCTGCCCACGCTGGTCGTGTAGCTCTCCCCTGGCCGACGTAGCTCGGGCGGTGCCGGGCTCGGAGAGGCTCTGCCCGGCTCGAAGCTGCGTTTCCCTCTCAGCACGACAGACCAACGGGTTGGAGCATCCGCTGTCGGGTATCGATGCAAGTGGGGTTTACCTGCTGTTGAATCTGGCGCAGGCGGGAAAGGAGTGTCGAATGTCGACCGTTTGGACTGAGTGGGGTGCGCTCACTCGATTTCTCGAAAGCGCCCGGCTTGCTTTCGCGCGGCAGCGAAATCTATGGAGCTCGCTTGAACTCGCCGATCCTGACGCGGTGAAGATCACGAGCGCCACAGGCCTCCGGCGCTATGAAGTGGCGCTCAAGAACCACCTATCCGCCGTCGAAGACGAAGTCACTCTTTACGCGTCGGTGCTGATCCACACGTACGCACTCGCAGAGTCGGCTGCGTGTCGGAAACTTGGGATCGATTCGCGGACTGCTGGCGGCATCGAAGCCTGGGGAGGGAGTCTGCTCGGCGCGCACGGCCGAGACTGGAGTGGGGTCTTCGATGGCGAGGCCGGTGCAGTTGAAGTTGCAGTAGTACGGAACGCTTTCGCGCACGGCACGCGGCTGATCGACGACTCCTCAGAGCAACGATTGGCGGCAGCAGGTGCCCCGCCCCGAACGTCTGGAGATGCTGTGACCTTGGAGTACGAAGAGTTGCGCCAGTATCGAGACCGGCTGCGAAGTTTGCTACGGGTCGGCGGCGTAGATCTGATGTCGCCGACTCCATGAATATCGGTGCCGTCGGCTTCCGGGGACGGCCTACTGCGGTTCGAGCAACTTTCGCTGCTCGACGTCCCGTTCGCCGAGGTGCGTCAGAACGTAGCGGTCACCGTTGAGGTGAATTAGATCCTTGGCGTCCAGCGTGTTCAGGGTGCGCTTCAGGTTGGCGCGCATCGCTGCCCTCGACCACGAGTGCAACTCGGTGAAAGTGGCACCCTCGACACCGCGCCAGTAGAGCAGGGCGAGCATGTGGTCCGATGCCTTCAACTGCTTCAGCACGCGCGGGAAGCCGTCGAAGACCTGGATCAGCGGGACGTCCTTCGACACCAGGGCGACGATGATCCCGTGCGCCTCGGTCGCAGACACGTTGTGGTGGAGGCGTACAAGTTCGGCGAGCACCCACTCCATGTTCCGAACGACCATCGTGGCGTCCTGCTGGTTCGGGTCGATGCCGTCGCCAAGGTGCGCCACGTCCCGCTTGTTCCGCACGTCGTAGATCAGACGGAGCGTCCGCGGGATATGGAAGCGGACGCTCTCGGGCGCAGCCGTAGCCTGCTCCAACTTGCCCATCAGGGTCGGGACCTTGGGCAGGTTGCCGCCGAGCGGCGTGTACTGCTGCGCCGTCGCCCACTCGAGGATCCGGAACACGGCCTCCGAGAACCGAGCCCCCTCGATCTCGGAGGGCCGCAGGTCGTCCCGGTAGAACCGCCGCTTTGCCTCGGCGAACGCCTCCAGCAGCTCCTTCACCAACTCGGCGGGGATGCCCGCAGTGACGAAGCCCTGCTGGACGCGGACGTCGAGCGCGGTCACGACTCGTCCAGCAGGCTGTCCACGAACGCCGGGAACGCGGTGATGCCACCTGACTTCGCCCGGATGCGGCGGTTGGCGCCGCTGCCCGTCATGAGGTAGCCGTTGAGTGCCCTGATCTGCGACGAGAAGTTCGCCTGGTCGTAGCAGCGTAGACGCTGAGCCTCGGCGCGAACCAGTTCCACCGACGTCTCCTGCTCGTCCAGACCGAAGCCGCGCACGATGGTGATGATCTGCGCAATCGCCCGCGTCTTGTCGGCGTTGCTCTTGCCCAACTTGATTCCGGGGATACTGACCTTCAGGACTCCGTCGTCGAGGTGGACCAGTTCCTCCAGCTTCTCGCGGGAGACACCGGTGTGCTGCGCGACCTTGTCGAGGATCGTGTCCTCGGCCTCAGCAATCTTGGCCCCGTCGCCGTTGGAGCCCCCGCCGCTCACACCGCTCCCGGTGGACCCGCTCGTCGCGCCAGACTTCTCCGTCTGGCCAGACGTGCGCGGCGCGGCAGGAGAGGCAGCCGCCACGACCTGAGTGGGGACGAGCAGTCGCACCGCTTCGCGGAACGCGACTTCCTGAATCTTCTCGGGCAGACCGGCATCCTCGACGGCAGTCCACGCCTTCTTGAGCGTCTCGCTGACTTCCATGCAGCACTCCTACCACTTGTGGACTTCCTAGAGTAGCCATCCGTGATGGGCAGTCACAAGAAGGTCCGTTGTGGGGCGCGTCCATGCATGCGTTGGTATGTCTCCGCCCCATTCTGCTGCTGGTTGTAAACACACAGTTCAAACCCATCTCTGAGCACTCCGGAAGGCGGACTAGCTCATCAGCCCATGACGAGTCAGCCTCAAACTACGTCCATGAGAGCTTCAGATCGAGTGCGTTGCACGTCGTTCCAGACCTAGCGGGAAAACGGAAGTGGCAGGTTCATGCAGTCCCATACGACCCATCCATGGGATCCATGTCCTTGCGGGGCCGCTGCGTACGCCGCTCCATTCGGTGGCAGCGCAGCGAGCCCCACTCCGAGGGGTTAGCGGGGGCTCTGCCAACGGTGCGCGGCGGTCAGGTGACGCGCCCCGAACCGAATCGGAGGGAGGCCGGTACGCACGACCACCGACCCCATATGCTGGCGGGCCGGCTGAGCCGAGCGACCAGCAGGAGGTCGGCGTCGCCGTCTCGGAGGGCGGCAAGGACACCAAGCAGGCCGCGATGGGCCTGCCGGTCTGGCTGTGGTTCCCAGCTCGGTCGGCGACCCGTGTCGAATCGACCGAGTTTGTGCCGGCGTCATTCCGGGCGGTAGGACGCGGGTTCCCAGGAGTGGCGACGGTCAAGTTCCTGGAGGTGGTGTAGCAGTTGGTGACTCTCCGGGGTTTCAGGCTGTGAGTGCGGGCAGGGGCTGGTCGGGGCCGGTGGTGGTGTCGGGTCGGTGTCGGCAGCGGTGGAGGAGGTCCAGGCCGAGGTAGCGGCGGCCTTCGGCCCACTCGTCGGTCTGCTCGGCCAAGACCGCGCCGACCAGGCGGATGATGGCCTCGCGGTCGGGGAAGATCCCGACCGCGTCGGTGCGTCGGCGGATCTCGTTGTTCAGTCGTTCGGCGGGTTGTCGGACCAGATCTGCATCCACACGTCCTTGGGGAAGGTGGCTAACGCCAGCAGGTCTTCTCGGGCGGTGGCGAGGTGGTCGGCCACGGCGGGCAGCTTCTCAGCGACGTAGTCGATCAGCCGGTCGAACTGGGCCTTGACCGAGGCGGCGTCGGATTGGTCACAGACCGAGTGCAGCATCGCCTTGACCGCCGGCCACATCGATTTGGGGTCACAGACATCAAGTTCGCGGCGTAGTGGGTGCGGCAGCGCTGCCAGACCGCGCCGGGCAGGTTCGCAACCACCGCCTCGACCAGACCGCGGTGAACATCGGAGGTGATCAGGCGCCACCCCATCCAGGCCGCGGGCGACCAGGTCGGCGAAGAACTCGTTCCAGGCCGCCCCGGTCTCAGCGTTGGCCAGCCGCAGCCCCAGGACCACGCGGTGTCCGTCACCGTTGACCCCGTGGCCAGCAGGCAAACCGCGTTGATCACCCGCCCGCCCTCGCGGACCTTCACCGTCAACGCATCAGCGGTCACGAGAGTGGACGGGCCGGCGGTGTCGAGGCGGCGGTGCCGGAAGTCGGCAACCAACTGGTCCAGGTCGGTGGCCATCCGGCTGACCTGGGAACGGCTCAACGAGTCGATGCCCAAGGTCTTGACCAGCTTGTCCATCCGGCGGATGGAGACCCCGGCGAGGTAGCAGTCAGCGACCACGGTGATCAACGCGGTCTCGGCCCGCTTCCTGCGCTGCAGCAGCCGCTGGGGGGACATAGCTGCCGGTGCGCAGCTTCGGCACCGCGACATCGATCGTGCCGACCCGGGTGTCGAGGTCGCGGTGGCGGTAACCGTTGCGCTGGGCGGTCCGCCCCGGTCAGCGCTCACCCCACTCCGCGCCGACCACCGCATCGGCATCGGCTGACAACAACGCGTTGACAATGGTCTGCAACAAGCTGCGCATCAGGTCCGGGCTGGCTTGGGCCAGGGCTTCCCTCAACAGCCCGGCAGGGTCGACAATCTGTGGCGCGGTGATCGTGTGTCTCCCTTCGAGAGTGCTGTGAGGTTCGCTCGAAAGATCACGCGGTGACCGCGCCTACGTCTAGGACGCGATCCCGGCCACAGCGCTACACCACTATCAGGGACTCCACTTGAGCAGCGAGACTGCGTCGAACGTGTCGCGCTCGCCCGGTTACGACGGCAGCAGGCCGCGAGTGTGGAGAGGTTGGAGCAACTCGAGGAGGAAGCAACCATGATCGAGACCAACCGCAGCAAGCTGCTCGACGCCTATTACGCCAACGCCATCGGCCGCGACCTGTTCCTGAGCGCGCAACGACGGCTCAAAGCCGACCACGCCGCAACGATCGAGACCGGAAGACTGCCGAAGCCGACCTCGCCGACTTAGAACAGCAGACTCGCGACGCTCTCGATATGCTCCAAGACGCACACGTGAGCTATAAGCAAGCCACCAGCCCGACTCGCAAGCAACTCAACCGTGCGATCTCGCTCGCATCCTGCTGGGCTACGAGCCCGACCAGATAGGGATGGAACTCAACGAGCCCTACAACGCCCTGAACGAAGCAAGCGACCGGCCAGATCCGAGCGGGCTGGACTCAGGCCACTGGCGCTTTCGATAAGCACCTCCTGGTGCCCCCGGTGGGACTCGAACCCACACTGGAGCGGGTTTAAGCCGCCTGCCTCTGCCGTTGGGCTACGGGGGCCCCGGCGCTCAGCATGCCAGGAGGCGACGGTCAGGAGAGCAGGAACAGGGCGGCGTCGTGGGAGGCGAGGTCGACGACGACGCCGTCGGTGACGTCCACCTCGGCGCCGGTCCAGGCCTCGCGAGCCCGGGTACGGCCCTCGCCGGCCACGCTGGCCAGCGGGATGGTCCGGCGGAGCCGGTCGGGACCGATGGCGAAGACGGCCACCACCAGCTCCTCGCCGAGGCGGGCCGTCCAGACCACGTGGTCACGTTCCCGGAGCACCTCACGCGGTCCGGTGGCCGCGTCGTTGACCGCCAGTAGCAGCGGGTTCTGCAGCAGCGCGATGGTCTGCGGCGGGCTGGTGGGCAGGTCGCCGCCGACGAAGAACGGCGAGCGACCGACTCCCCACAGGGTCAGCAGCGTCCGCTGCTCGGCCCAGGTCAGCCGCGAGGTGCGGTCCGCGCCGACCTCGGCACGGATTCCCACCCGGCCCAGCGGCAGCATGTCGGCGTCGGCGAAGGCGCCCTCGCGTGACAGCGGCGCCCAGCGGGCCAGCCGGGTGAACATGTCGAGCACGTCGTCCCAGGAGTCCCACAGGTCGCTGGAGATCCGCCACATCGTGGCGTGGGCGGCCAGGTGCTCGGCACGCGTGGTGGAGACGTCCACCCCCGGCGACAGGCTCAGCTCGATCGGGCGTCCGGTGGCGGCCAGCTCGGTGGACAGCGTCTCGATGTCCCAGGCCCGGTAGGGCCACAGCATGTCGTCGGCCTTGACGAAGTCGACGCCCCAGTCCGCCAGCTGCCGCGCCACCGAGGCGTACCAGGCGGCGGCGTCCGGGTGCTCGGAGCGGACGCCGGCGTTGTCGAGGTTCCAGCTGCAGCCCTGCTCGGGGTCGGCCAGGTCGGCCGCCGTCACCTCGGTGCCGAGCACCGGCAGCCGCTGCTCCGCCGCCCGCCGCGGGATGCCACGCATGATGTGCACCCCGAACCGCAGCCCCAGGGCGTGCACCTGCTCGGCCAGAGGGGCGAACCCCCGACCGTCGGCGGCGGAGGGGAATCGGGAGACGTCGGGGATCGAACGGCCCCACCGGTCGAGCTGGACGTCGGCGTCGGCGTGGTAGCCGCCGGCCCCCACCGAGGCCGCGTACCACTGGATGTCGACGACCACGGTGTCCCAGCCGTGCGGCAGGAGGTGCTCGGCCATGAACCGGGCGTTGGCCAGCACCTCGGCCTCGGTGACGGTGGTGCCGTAGCAGTCCCAGCTGTTCCACCCCCGCGGTGGCCGGGCCGGGCGTCCGACGGCCACCGGTGCCGCGGTCACCGGCGGTCCCGCTCGAGCAGCTGCAGCACGATGCCGTCGAGGATGTCGGTCTCGCTGACGGTCAGCGCGTCGGCGCCGATCCGCTCGGCCAGCCGCTGCACGATGACCGCGCCGGCGGAGATGACGTCGGCCCGCATGGGGTGCATCGACGGGATGTCGCGCAGCTCGCCCACCGTGCGGGCGACCACCGACTCGCACAGCGGCACCAGCTCCTCGCGTGGGATCACCGCACCGTGCACCTTGGCCGGGTCGTAGGCCGGGAGCTCCTGGTGCACCGCGGCGAGGGTGGTCATGGTGCCGGCCACACCGACCCACGTCCGGGCGCGCTCGACCGCCACCCCGCTGGAGCCGAGCATCGCGTCCACGTGCTCGACGGTGGCCCGGATCTCGTCCTGGCTGGGCGGGTCGCCCTTGAGCAGCCGCTCGCGCAGCCGCACCGAGCCGATGTCGATGCTGGTGGCGGCCAGGATGCGGCGCTCCTCACCGAGCACCAGCTCGGTGGACCCGCCGCCGATGTCGACCACCAGCACCGGGTCGGGGTGCTCGCCGATCCCGCTGACCGCCCCGGTGAAGGAGAGCACCGCCTCCTCCGAGCCGGTGATGATCTCGGCGTCGACGCCGAGGCGTTCGCGGACGCCGGCGAAGAACTCCTCGGCGTTGCCCGCGTCCCGGGCGGCGGAGGTGGCGACGAACCGGGTGTGGGCGGGGTCGACGCCGTGCTCGCGCAGCAGGTCGGCGTACATCTCGCAGGCGGCGAAGGTGCGCTGCAGGGCGTCGGGGTGGAACTCGCCGGTGGCGTCCACCCCCTGCCCGAGCCGGACCATCTCCAGCCGCCGGTCCACCTGGACGAGGCCACCGGCCCCGTCGTCATCGGCCACCAGCAGCCGGATGGAGTTGGTGCCGCAGTCGATGGCGGCGCAGCGCTCGCTCACGCGTCCTCCTCGGGTCGGGTGTCGTCGTCCAGGCAGGGGCGCTGCCAGAACTCCCCCACCGCCGCGACCGCCTCGTCGCCGAGGACGTTGACGCCCGGACCGGCGGCCAGGGCGTGCCCGACCAGCACGTGCAGGCACTTGACGCGGGTGGGCATACCGCCGGCGCTGACCCCGGCGATCTCGGGCACCTCGCCGAGGCGGGCGCGGTCGGCCAGGTAGGCCTCGTGCGCCCGCTGGTGGGCGGCCCGCAGCTCCTCGTCGTGCTCCAGCCGCTCGGTCATCTCGGCCATCATCCCGGCCGACTCCAGCCGGGAGCAGGCGGCGGTCGCGCGGGGGCAGGTGAGGTAGTAGGTGGTCGGGAACGGCGTGCCGTCGGGCAGCCGCGGCTCGGTGGCCACCACTCCGGGACGTCCGCAGGGGCAGCGCCAGGCCACCCCGGCGACGCCGCGGGGCACCCGCCCGAGCTGGGCGCCGATCGCGGCCTCGTCGTCGGCGTCCATCGGCTCCAGACCGGGCAGCGGGGAGTCGTGGTGCGTCATCGGGGCTGGTCGCGCTCCGGCAGCTCGGCCGTCTCCTTCGGCGGCGGCGCCGGGTGGTCGGCCGCCTCCAGGCTGCCGGCCATCCGCGCCCACCAGGCGTCGGCGTCCGGCCGGTCGCCGTCGCTGCGCTCGGAGTCGATGGTGGTGCCGCCGTCGACCGGCTCCCCGTCGGGTCCGAGGACGACGTAGCCGGTCTCGCCCGGCATCACCCACCCGAGCCGGGCGCGGGCCTGCGCCTGGACGTAGGCCGGGTCCTGCCAGCGGTCGAGGTGGTCGCGCAGGGTGTCGATCCGCTGCTGGGTGGCCGCGATCTCGGCCCGCGCCTCAGCGGCCTCGCTCTGCTGGTTGAGGTAGATCCGCAGCGAGGACGCGTAGGACAGCACGAGCATCGCCAGCACCACGGCCAGCGCCACCGCCCGCCGGGTGACCCCGAGGGTGCGGTGGAACCGGGGCGCGGCGGCCGGCGCCTCGTCCGGGCTGGTCGGGGAGGCGGCCGGTGCCGGCAGCGTGCTGCCCGGGGTGGAGCGCACCTTGGCGCGGGCCTGCGTCCGCGCCCGCGGGGTGCTGGCGCTGCGGGGGCGCCGCGAGCCACCGCCGGAGCCGGCACGCGTGCTGCGTCCCGGTCCGGCGGTGGCCCGTGGGGTCCGTCGCTGTGCCATCGAGGCTCGTCCGCTCAGGCCTTGAACCGCGGGAAGGCGGCGGCGCCGGCGTAGCGCGCGGCGTCGTCGAGGTCCTCCTCGATGCGCAGCAGCTGGTTGTACTTGGCGACCCGCTCCGAGCGCGCCGGGGCGCCGGTCTTGATCTGGCCGCAGTTGGTGGCCACGGCCAGGTCGGCGATGGTGGTGTCCTCGGTCTCGCCCGAGCGGTGGCTCATCATGCAGCGGTAGCCGTTGCGGTGGGCCAGCTCGACGGCGTCCAGGGTCTCGGTCAGCGAGCCGATCTGGTTGACCTTGACCAGCAGCCCGTTGGCCGCCTTCTCCTCGATGCCGCGCTGCAGCCGCTGCACGTTGGTGACGAAGAGGTCGTCGCCGACGATCTGCACCCGGTCGCCGACCTTGGCGGTGAGCGAGCTCCAGCCGGCCCAGTCGTCCTCGGCCAGCGGGTCCTCGATGGAGACGATCGGGAACTGGCTCATCCAGCTCTCGTAGACCGCCACCATCTCCTCCGCGCTCTTCTGGGTCTTGTCGAAGGTGTAGACGCCGCCCCCGCCGTCCGATGCCGTGAAGAACTCGGTGGAGGCGACGTCGAGGGCCAGCGCGATGTCGGTTCCGAGGGTGAGCCCGGCCTTCTCCACCGCCTCGGCGATCAGCTCGAGCGCGGCGACGTTCTGCGGCAGGTTGGGGGCGAAACCGCCCTCGTCGCCCAGCCCGGTGGCCAGACCCTTCTGCTTGAGCACCGACTTCAGCGCCTGGTAGACCTCCGCGCCCTGGCGCAGCGCCTCGGAGAAGGTGGACGCACCGATCGGGGCGACCATGAACTCCTGGACGTCGACGTCGGAGTCGGCGTGCGCGCCGCCGTTGAGGATGTTCATCATCGGCACGGGCAGGGTGTGGGCGTTGGGGCCGCCGACGTAGCGGAACAGCGGCAGCTCGGCCGACTCCGCCGCGGCGCGGGCCACCGCCAGCGAGACGCCGAGGATGGCGTTGGCGCCGAGCGAGCCCTTGTTGTCGGTGCCGTCCAGCTCGAGCATGGTCTGGTCGACCAGGCGCTGCTCGTCGGCGTCCAGGCCGTGCACGGCGGGGAAGATCGTCTCGACCACGTTCTCGACGGCCTTGAGCACGCCCTTGCCGCCGTAGCGGGACTGGTCACCGTCACGCAGCTCGACGGCCTCGAAGGCGCCGGTGGAGGCACCCGACGGGACGGCGGCACGCCCCTCGGAGCCGTCGTCGAGGATGACCTGGACCTCGATGGTCGGGTTGCCACGAGAGTCGAGGATCTCGCGCGCGTCGACGAATTCGATGTAGGACAAGGATTCTGCCTTTCGGTCATCCGGGCGGGTGTGCGACAGCGTCCACCCTAGACCTCCGGGAGGCGCCCTGAGCCCAGGGACGGCCGCGGGTCGACGACCGTCGGGTGAACTCCACGGGACCTCACCGGGCCAGCTCCAGACTGGTCTCTCACCAGTGCCCCACTGGTGTCTACCAGCGCCCCGGGTGGTCCCTAGCGGCCGTAGGATCCGCAGCGACCACCGTCCCCTCGTTGCTACGGTGGCGCGACCCCGGGCCCGGGGCGGACAGGAGGCGATGATGGCCGATCGGGAGGACCGGACCCGTCCACGCCGGTGGTACGAGAGGTCCTGGGTGATCGTGCTCGTCTGCCTCACCGCGCTCGGGATCTCTGTGTCCTCGGTGCTCGACCTGATGGGTGATGACCCGCAGTGGGTCAGGTCGGTGGTGTTCGCCCTGTTCGGGCCGGCGGCCGTCCTGCTCGGCTGGGACACCTGGCGGAAGCGTCCGTCGTCGTGACGCCGGTGCCGACCGAGCAGGAGCTGGTGGAGCTGGCCGACCGGCTGGTGCAGGTGCCGGGGGTGGAGGCGGTCGCGCTGGGCGGCAGCCGGGCTCGCGGGGAGGCGCACCCAGACTCCGACGTCGATCTCGGGCTCTACTACCGGTCGAGCATCGACACCGGGGCGCTGCGGGCGCTCGCCGGTGAGGTGGCCACCACCCGTCCCGGCACGGGCTCGCTCGAGGTGACCGAGCCCGGCGGCTGGGGTCCGTGGGTGGACGGCGGGGCCTGGATGAGCATCAGATCGACGCCGGTGGACTGGATCTACCGCGACCTGGACCGGGTGCGCCGTTCGGTCGAGGACGCCCGGCGCGGGGTCTTCGAGTTCGCGTTCCAGGTCGGGCACCCGCTCGGCGTCCCGACCACCGCCTACGCCGGTGAGGTCGCGCTGGCGCGAGTCCTGGCCGACCCCGACGGGGAGCTGCGGGCCCTGCAGGGGCAGGTCACGGCTTATCCCCCGGCGCTGACCGGGGCGGTGCTCGAGCGGCTCGGGGAGGCCCGCTTCCTGCTGGGAGCCCTGGCCAAGTCCGCCGGACGGGGTGACACCAGCTACCTCGCCGGGTGCCTGTTCCGGGTGGTGGGGCTGTGCGCGCACGCTGTGCACGCCCGAGCCGGGAGCTGGGTGGTCAACGAGAAGGGTCTCGTCGACTCCGCCGGACGGCTGCCCGGCGCCCCGGCGGCGTTCGCCGAGCGCGCCCACCGGCTGCTGGGGGAGCTCGGCCGGAGCCCGGCGGAGCTGACCCGGTCGGTGCAGGACGCCCGTGACCTGGTCGAGGAGGTCGCTGCCGGCTGACCGCGGCGGTGTTCAACGCTGCTGGGCGAGGAAGGCAGCGACGTCGGCGGCCAGCTCGTCGGGGTACTCGCCGTTGAGAGCGTGGGTGGCGTCGGGGTAGACCCGCACGCGGCCCGGCAGCGCCTGCTCGGCGGCGGGGATCGCGGTGGCCGGGTCGTGCATCACCGAGCGGCCGGCGAGGAGGGTGAGCACGGGCACCCCGGTGTCGGCCAGCGCCGTCGGATCGATGCGGGACGGCTGCGGCAGCCTGAGGGCGTAACCCGCCATCCCGGACTCGATCATGTCGGCCACCGGCACGTCCTCCACCGGGGCGCCGCCGGCGGTGTAGGAGTTGAAGCTGTCCCGCCACGCCTTCGGCGTCCAGGACACCGAGCTGGGCAGGGAGCGCAGCACCGTCTCCAGCGGGATGTCCCCGAAGACCTGGACCGGGTCGACCAGGGTGAGGCTGGCCAGGTGGGTCGGCTCGCGCAGGGCCAGGTTGGCCGCCGTCCAGCCGCCGATCGAGAGCCCGACCAGGTGGACCTCCGGCTCGGGCAGCCCGGCCAGGGCCTGGTCGAGCCATCGCGCCTGGTCGGCGTGGTCGGTGATCGGCCGGCTCTGCACGCTCATCCCGGGCTCACCGAGCAGGTCCAGCGTCCAGACGTCGCCGATCCGCAGCAGCGAGGGCAGGTTGTCCGCCCACACCGGGGAGGCCGAGGCGGTGCCGGGCAGCAGCACCAGTGGCAGCGGCTCGTCCCCGGACCCCTCGAAGCGGTACAGCCGGACCACCCCGTAGTCGGTCCGGACGTCCAGGGTCTCGGCGGGCGCGGGGAGGTCGGCGAAGGCCGCGCGGTAGGTCTGCAGGAACGCGTCGTGGGCGGCGGCGCTGCGCCAGTGCCCGACCGGCGAGGGCGTGCGCAGGGCGAGGGTCAGCGCGAGGACCCCACCGAGGAGCACCGCGACGAGGCCGAGCAGCAGCCGCCGGGAGCGTCTCCGCCCGGCCCCGGGCGCACGGGTCGGGGTGGTCGGGGTCGTCGACTCCTGGTCCATCACTGCTCCTTACCGATCGGTCAGTTCTTCTACCGTACGGTCAGTATGGGAGGCTGGCAAGCGTCCGAGCGAGGAGGCAGCAGATGGCGGAACCGCGCCGACGGTCCTTCACCGAGCAGGCCCGACGCGCCCAGCTGGTCGAGGTGACGACCGCGCTGGTCGCCGAGCACGGCTACGCCGGGACGTCGCTGTCACGGATCGCGGCGGCGGCCGGGATCTCCAAGGCCGCGGTGCTCTACCACTTCGCGAGCAAGGAGGCCGTGGTCCGCGCCGCCCACGAGCAGGCGCTGGCCGACCTGGTGGCCGCGGTCGGCGCCGCGGTGGAGCAGGCCGACGCCGCCGATGCCCCGCTCGCCTACGTGCAGACGATGGTCGCCCACCTCTCCGCCCGGCCGGCGCAGACCCACGTGATCATCGAGGAGATGGCCCAGCGTGGGGAGCGACCCCAGCCCGAGGGGCGCTGGCGTCCGCTGGCCGAGCTGCTGCAGGCCGCCCGCCGCGCGCGGGGACGTCCGGAGCTGCCCGACGCGCGCACCGCGGCGCTCGCGGTGGGCGGGGCGGTCAACGCGGTGGTCGCCGAGCGGCTGGCCGACCCCGGCTACGACACCGCGACCGCCACGACCACCCTGACGGGCATGGTCGAGCAGCTGCTCGACGGCTGAGTCAGCCCGGGGCGTACTCGTTGAACGCCTCGTGCCCGGCGCGCAGGCTCCCGTCGGCGCGGACGAAGTGCAGCCACTCCGCGTGGCTGACCGGGCCGTAGACGTCCTCGTGCAGGTCGGCGACCAGGCTGTGCTGCAGGGCGTGCACGGTGAAGCCGATCCCGCGGGCCCGAAGCGCACCCAAGGTCACCCGCATCACCTCGACGTGGGTCGCGTCGTCACGGGCACCCCACACCGTCTCGTTGGCCAGCAGCGGCTTGCCCGCCTCCGACGCGATCGCGACCGCCTCGTCGAGGAAGGCCTCGAACCCTTCGACGGTGGCCATGTGCGGCTGGGTCGGGTGCCCGTTCCACATGTAGTAGGGGTGGAAGGAGATGACGTCGACCAGCGGCTCGGTCCGGCGGATGGCGGTGAGGCTGGCGAAGTTGCCGATGGTCAGCGGCTGGGACGCGCCGAGGTGGCGACAGCTGTCGGCGACCCAGCCGAGCCAGCGCAGCTCCGCGGCCAGCACCGGGCTGTCGTCGTCCTCGACGTAGGTGCCCATCAGCGGCTCGTTGCACAGGTCCCAGGCCACGACGCGCTCGTCGTCGGCGTGCGGGCCGACGACGCCGGCGAGGTAGGCGCCGAACAGCTGCTCCACCTGGGTTGTGGCGACGTCGACGGCGGCGAACAGCGAGTCCGAGCGCGACCAGGAGCTGGCGCCGGGGAGGATGTGGTCCAGCGGCACCCCGCCGAAGTCGCACCACGGGTCGCGCCAGCGGTTGAACAGCACCGGCACCACGCCGATACCGTGCGCGGCGAAGACCCCCAGCCCGGCCTCGAAGTTGGCCGCGAACCGCTCCGGGTCGCGCTGGT
The DNA here is from genome assembly GCF_003327535.1 of Desertihabitans brevis. NCBI lineage: Bacteria > Bacillati > Actinomycetota > Actinomycetes > Propionibacteriales > Propionibacteriaceae > Desertihabitans > Desertihabitans brevis. The sequence continues at coordinate 369,804 of NZ_QOUI01000002.1, forward strand.
AGGCCTCGTGCGAGAGCCACCACCGCGCCGTGTTCCAGGCGGGGAAGTAGCGCTTGCCGCGGGCCACCTCCTTGGCCATCAGCCCGTGGTCGTGGTGCATCCACAGGTCGAGCCCGCTGGTCCCCCACGAGCCGTCGTAGTTGAAGCCGAAGACCCGGCTCGCGTCGAACGCCATCCTCACTCCTCGTCTCGTGCGTCGACCACGACCTTGAGCTGGTCGGGTCGTCCGATCTGGTCGAAGGCCTCCGCCGCCCGCGACAGCGGGTACCGGGCCGTGACGATGCGGTCGGGGGTGAGGGCGCCGGCGGCGATGAGCTCCAGCGTCCGCGGCCAGGCGCCGGGGCTGCCCAGGGAGCCCTGCAGCCGCAGCGAGCCGGTCACCACCTCGTCGACCGGCACCGGGATCTCCGCACCGTAGAGCGAGACGCAGACCACCGTGGCTCCTGGACGCGCGGCGGCGATGGCCGTCCGCAGGCCGCCGGCGCTGCCGGAGGCCTCGACGACCCGGTCGAACCGCTGGCGGGGCGGTCCGGTGACGGTGACGTCGAGGACGTGGTCGGCGCCCAGCCGCTGCGCCAGCGCGAGCCGGGCGGCGGCGCGGTCGCAGATCGTCACCTCGCCGCCGCGGGCGCGGACGGCCTGCATGGCCAGGACGCCGATCGGTCCGGCGCCGACCACCAGGACGGAGTCGCCCGGGCCGGGGTCGGCGGCGTCCACCGCGTGCACCGCCACCGCCGCCGGCTCGACCAGGGCGGCGGCGTCGTCGGGCAGGCCGGGCGGGACGTGGTGGGCCGCGCGGGCCGGGAACAGCAGCTCCCCGGCCAGACCGCCGCTGCGGCCGACGATCCCGGTCTCCTCGCGGTCGGGGCACAGGTGGTAGGCGCCGGAGCGGCAGGTGGCGCACCGGCCGCAGCCGATGCTGCACTCCCCCACCACCCGGTCGCCGGGGGCGAACCCCGCCACGTCGGGTGCGACCTCGACCACCGTCCCCACCCACTCGTGGCCGGGGACCACCGGGTAGCGGGCGAAGCCGGTGGTGAAGTAGACCATCTCGCCGTCGCGGACCTCCCGGTCGGTGGCGCACAGCCCGGCGACGCGGACGGCGATCCGCAGCTCGCCGGGCCCGGGCGCGCGGACGTCCTCACGCACCACCCGCACCCGGCCGTCACCGGTCAGCGCCACCGCCTCGTAGCCCGCCACGGGCCCATCCTGACCGACGCCCGTGCGAGGGTGCGCGCGGGTGGGTCAGGAGGCGGACCCGTCCGTCGCCGGCACCGGCGACTCCCGGCGACGGATGTCGCCCTCCAGGGTCCGCAGCGAGTCGCGCAGCACCTGCTCGGGGTCGAGGCCGCTGGCCTGGGCGCGCGCGGCGAGGGCGAGCAGCTCGCTGCCGAGGACGTCGGCCTCGACCGGCTCGGCCGGCAGCGGCAGGTCCACCGCGTGGGATCGGGCCCGGCTGATCGTCTTGGCCGCCCTGGTCAGCGCCGACAGCTGCGACGGGATGCCGTCCAGGGCGGAGGTCCGCTGCTTCTCGGCGCGTTTGCGCTGCTCCCAGGTGGCGTCCAGGTCGTCGGGGACGTCGCCGTCGGCGAACACGTAGGGATGGCGGGCGACCAGCTTGTCGGCCACCCCGGCGGCCACCTCGTCGAGGGTGAAGGCACCCCGTTCGGCGGCGATGGTGGCGTGGAAGACCACCTGCAGCAGCAGGTCGCCGAGCTCCTCGCGCAGGTCGGTGTCACTGCCGTCCTCGATCGCCTCGACCACCTCGCAGGTCTCCTCGACGAGGTAGCGGACCAGGCTGCGGTGGGTCTGCTCGGCGTCCCAGGGGCACTCCCGGCGCAGCCGCTCCATCACCTCGACGAAGCGCTCCAGCTCGGGGTGGACCGGGCTGCTCACGGCGTGGTGTAGGACTCGACCGACAGCGAGCCGGTGCCGGTCAGACCCTCCTGGCTGGTGGGGTCCCAGGTGCCGTAGCGCGGGTTCACCGTGACCGGGACGGCGAGGAAGGCCTCGCTGAAGGCCTCAGGCCCCAGCTGCTGCTGCACCAGCGCGACGTCGGCCAGCGCCTCGGCCAGCGGAGCCGCCTCGGGGTCGGCGGCGAAGGCCTGCAGCTGCGGCTCGGTGTTGATGAGGCTCTCCCGGGCCCGCGGGTCGACGTCGACCCCGCGCTCCTGGGCCACCTCGTCCACCACCGCACCCTGCACCAGCGAGGCCAGCACGGCACGCTGGTTGATGTCGGTCGGTGCGGCACCGAGTGCGCGGGCGGCCGCCCGCACCGTGGTCTGCAGCGAGGACTCGCTGATGGTGGTGCCGTCGACCACGGCGGCGTCGGTGGGGTGGTTCGCGCAGCCGCTCAGCAGCACTGCGACGGTCCCGGCCGCGGCCAGGTGACGTCCCAGCGCGCCACGACGGCTCTGACGCACGCTCACGGACTGCTCCCTTCGTCGGGGGTCGGCGGGCCCGATCCTAGCCAGCGGGCCGCTCAGCCGGCGGCGACCGGCTCGCGGGCGAAGACGTCCTCGACGACCGTGGTGCACCAGGCCAGCAGCTCGTCCCCAGTAGGGGCGGCCTGCCCCAGCCCGCCGCGCGGACGCGGGATGAGCACGAACCCGGCCGCCTCCTTGATGACCGCCTTGGGGTGCAGCCGCTTGAGCCGCAGCACCCGGGACTCGGGCAGGTCGAAGGGGCCGAACCGGACGTAGCTGCCCTGGCTGACCACCTCGGTCAGCCCGGCCGCCCGGGCCGCCAGGCGGAACTTCGCGACGTGCAGCAGGGTGATCACCGGACCGTCCGGGGCGCCGTAGCGGTCGGTGAGCTCGGCGACGATGGCGGCGATGTCGGCCTCGCTGCGCACCTCGGCGATCCGCTTGTACATCTCCAGCCGCAGCCGCTCGGACTCGATGTAGTCGACCGGCAGGTGCGCCTCCACCGGCAGCTCGATCCGCACCTCGGGCTCGGGCTCGGCGCCGTCGCCGCGGAACTCCGCGACCGCCTCCCCGACCAGCCGGATGTAGAGGTCGAAGCCGACGTCGGCGATGTGGCCGGACTGCTCGCCACCCAGCAGGTTGCCCGCACCGCGGATCTCGAGGTCCTTCATCGCGATCTGCATGCCAGAGCCGAGGTCGGTGTGGGCGGCCATGGTGGCCAGCCGGTCGTGCGCGGTCTCGGTGAGCGGCTTCTCCGGCGGGTAGAGGAAGTAGGCATAGCCGCGCTCCCGGCCGCGGCCCACCCGGCCGCGCAGCTGGTGCAGCTGGGAGAGCCCGAGCAGGTCGGCGCGCTCGATCAGCAGGGTGTTGGCACTCGAGATGTCGAGCCCGGACTCGACGATCGTGGTGCACACCAGCACGTCGGCGCGGCGCTCCCAGAAGTCGACCATCACCTGCTCCAGGCGAGCCTCCCCCATCTGGCCGTGCGCGGTGACCACGCGCGCCTCGGGGACCATCTCGCGGATCTGCGCGGCGGTCTTCTCGATGGTCTGCACCCGGTTGTGGATGTAGAACACCTGGCCCTCGCGGCTGAGCTCGCGCCGGATCGCCGCGGTCACCTGGCCGCGGTCGTAGGGCCCGGCGAAGGTGAGCACCGGGTGCCGCTCCTCCGGCGGGGTGGCGATGGTCGACATCTCCCGGATGCCGGTGACGGCCATCTCCAGCGTCCGCGGGATCGGGGTGGCCGACATCGCCAGCACGTCGACGGCCGTGCGCAGCCGCTTCAGCGCCTCCTTGTGCTCGACGCCGAAGCGCTGCTCCTCGTCCACCACGACCAGGCCGAGGTCCTTGAACTTCACCTCACCCGAGAGCAGCCGGTGGGTGCCGACGACGACGTCGACGGTGCCCTCGGCCAGCCCCGCCAGCGTCTCCCTGCTCTCGGCCTCGCTCTGGAAGCGGCTCAGCGCCCGCACCGTCACCGGGAACCCGGCGTAGCGCTCGGCGAAGGTCTGGTGGTGCTGCTGCACCAGCAGCGTGGTGGGCACCAGCACCGCGACCTGCTTGCCGTCCTGGACGGCCTTGAAGGCGGCCCGGACCGCGATCTCGGTCTTGCCGTAGCCGACGTCGCCGCAGACCAGGCGGTCCATCGGCACCACCTGCTCCATGTCGCGCTTGACCTCGTCGATGGTGGAGAGCTGGTCGGGGGTCTCGACGTAGCCGAAGGCGTCCTCCAGCTCGCGCTGCCACGTGGTGTCGGGGCTGAACGCGTGCCCGCGGGTGGCCTGGCGCGCGGCGTACAGCTGGATCAGCTCCCCGGCGATCTGACGCACCGCCCGGCGCGCCCTGGACTTGCGGCGGGCCCAGTCGCCGCCGCCCATCTTGTCCAGCGTCGGGTTCTCCCCGCCGACGTAGCGGGTGACCAGGTCGAGCTGGTCCATCGGCACGTAGACCCGGTCACCGGGCTGGCCGCGCTTGGACGGGGCGTACTCGATGACGAGGTACTCCCGGGTGGCCCCGCCGGCGGTGCGCTGCACCATCTCCTGGTAGCGGCCGACCCCGTGCTGCTCGTGCACCACCGGGTCGCCGGGGCTCAGCTGCAGCGGGTCGATCTGGTTCTTGCGGCGGGCCGGCATCCGGCGGGCCGATTTGTCGGCGGCGCGCTGGCCGGAGAGGTCGCCGGCGGTGAGCACGGCCAGCTGCACCGCCTCCATCCGGAACCCGTGCCGCAGGTCGGAGGTGACCAGGCTGACGGTGCCCGGCTCGGGCACGTCGGGCAGCCCGACCAGCCGCCGGGAGGCGATCTCGTGGTCGGTCAGCAGCTCGTGCATCCGGTCGATCAGGCCCTGGCCCTCGGCGGTCATGACGATCCGCCAGCCGGCCGCCACCCCGCGGCGGACCTCGGTCACCATCGCCTCGGTGTCGCCCTGCCAGGAGTCGATGGCCCGGGCCTCGACGACCCGGGTGGGGACGCTGCTGGTGCCGTCGGCCGCGGACAGGTCGACGAGCTCGCCGTCCTCGGTGCGCACCGGCACCGCCGGCCCGCCGTCCTCCGGGCCGGCGCTGAAGGAGGAGAAGCTCCACCAGGCCTGCCCACGCTCGCGGGCGCAGCGGCGCACCTCGGCGAGGCTGCGGTAGGCCGACTCGCCGAGGTCGATCGGGGTCTGCCCGCCACCGGCGGCCGCGGACCAGGAGGCCTGCAGGAACTCACTCGAGGTGCTGACGAGGTCGGCCGCGCGGGTGCGCACCAGCTCGGGGTCGCAGACCACCACCAGGGTGTCGGCCGGCATCACCTCCACCAGCAGCTCCATCCCGTCCACCAGGGCCGGGGCGAGGGACTCCATCCCCTCCACCGCGTGCCCGGCGGCGATCCGGCTGAGCATCTCGGCCAGCTCGGGCTGCTCGGTGGTCAGCTCGGCGGCGCGGGCCCGGACGGCGTCGGTGAGCAGCAGCTCGCGGCAGGGCGCGGCCACCACGGACTCGACGGTCTCCGCGCCCGAGCGCTGGTCGGCGACGGCGAAGGGGCGGATCTCCTCGACCGTGTCGCCGAAGAAGTCGATCCGGACCGGGTGCTCCTCGGTGGGCGGGAAGACGTCGAGGATGCCGCCGCGGACGGCGAACTCGCCGCGGCGCTCGACCATGTCGACCCGGGCGTAGGCGGCGCCGGCCAGGGCCCGGGCCAGCTCGTCCAGGTCGTGGTCCTGCCCGACGGTAATCCGCACCGGGAGCAGCTCGGCCAGCCCCTTCACCTGTGGCTGGATCAGGCTGCGCACCGGCGCCACCACGACCTTCGGCGCCGGCAGCTCGTCGTTGCCGGCCAGCCGACGCAGCACCGACAGCCGGCGGCCGACGGTGTCGGAGCGGGGGCTCAGCCGCTCGTGCGGCAGCGTCTCCCAGGCCGGGTAGTAGGCGACCTCGTCGGGCTCCAGGAAGGAGCCGAGGGTGGCGGTGAGGTCCTCGGCCTGGCGGTAGGTGGAGGTGACGAGCAGCAGCGGACGCCCGGTGCGCCGGGCCAGCGCGGAGGCGACCAGCGGCCGCAGCGGGGCCGCCAGGGTGAGGTCGAGGACGTCCACGGTGCGTGAGCGCGCGTCGTCGATCGACTCGGACAGGACGGGATCGCTCGCGACGTGCTCGACAAGGCCAGCCAAGGTCACCCGCAAACCTTAGTCGCCGCCTCCGACAGCCCGCTCAGCGGCGGACCGGCTTGCCCAGCTTCACCGCGCCGGGGAACGGGCACGGCTCGGGGGTCGGGCGGTATCCGGCGCGGCGGTACATGCGCAGGTTGTCCTCGCTGCGGGCGCCGGTGAACAGGGTGAACCGGGTCGCCGTGGGCGGTGCCATGGCCTCGGCGTGGGCCAGCAGCCGGCGTCCCAGACCGCGACCCCGCAGGTCGGGGGCGACCATCAGCCGGCCCACCTCCCAGTCGGTGCCGTCGAGGTGGCCGCGGACGGAGGCGACCAGACGTCCGGCGCTGCGCACCACCCAGGTCGGGTGGTCGGCCAGCGAGGCCCGCAGGTCGTCGAGGGTCTCGTGCAGGGCCGGGATCTCCACCTCGGGGTTGAGCTGGGCCTGGTGCACCCAGCACGCCAGCTGCAGCACGTACAGCTCGGGCAGGTCGGCCGGGGTGGCGGGGACGACCGCCAGCCCGGCCGGGTCGTCGGCCGCGGTCGGCGCCAGCAGGTCCGGCCGCCGGGTGGCGGTGCGCTCCAGGCGCTGCTGGTGCCGCCACCGGGCGATGGCGGCGTGGTCGCCCGACAGCAGCACCTCCGGGACGTCCAGCCCGCGCCAGCTCGCCGGCTTGGTGTACACGGGGTACTCCAGCAGCCCGTCCTCGTGGGACTCCTCCACCAGCGACTCCGCGTTGCCGACCACCCCGGGCAGCAGCCGGGCCACCGCCTCGGTGATCGCCAGCACCGCCACCTCCCCGCCGTTGAGGACGTAGTCGCCCAGCGAGACCGGGGTGACCTCGAAGCGTTGCGCGGCGTCGAGCAGCACGCGCTCGTCGATGCCCTCGTAGCGTCCGCAGGCGAAGACCAGCCACGGCTCGCTCGCCAGCTCGCGGGCCATCGCCTGGTCGAGCACCCGCCCGCCGGGGCTGGGCACCAGCAGCCGTGGACGTCCGACGTCCGCGGGCCCCGCGGCGAGCACCGCGTCCAGCGCCCGACGCCACGGCTCCGGCTTCATCACCATGCCCGCGCCGCCGCCGTAGGGGGTGTCGTCGACGGTGCGGTGGCGGTCGGTGGTGGCCTCGCGCAGGTCGTGCACGACGACGTCGAGCAGGCCGGCCCGGCGCGCCCGGCCGATCAGCGAGAGCTCGAGCGGGGCCAGGTAGTCGGGGAAGATGGTCACCACGTCGATCCGCACCGGCTCATGGTGCCACCGCCGGACCCTAGGGTGACGGCGCACGAGGCAGAGCAGACGAGCAGGAGGTGACGTGGCGACCACGTTCGACACGAGGGCGCTGACCCGGCCGGTGACACCGCAGGAGGTGTCGGCCTTCCGCCGCGCGAAGCTGGCCAGCGGTGACCCGCGCTGGCGCACCTCCCGGTGGGTCGGGGTGCTGGTGCTGGTGGCCTTCGCGGTGGTCTTCCCCCTGGTGGTCGGCGCCAACGTCGGGTTCATGGCCGACAGCGCGACCGCCGGCCTGGTGGCCGGGCTGGTGCTGCTCGGCGTCATCCTCGCCGTCGGGATCGTCCTGCTGACCCGTGGCACCCCGGGGCGCTGGGAGCGGATGCTGCGCGCGGAGGAGTTCGCCCGGGCCAACGCGATGGAGTTCTCCCCGCGCTCGGGGACCCCGCCCTACCAGGGCGCCATCTTCGGGGTCGGCTCGGACCGCACGGTGGTCGAGCACGTGTGGTCGACCCGGGGCCCGGTCGCCGACGTCGGCACCTACCGCTACACCACGGGCAGCGGGAAGAACCGCACCACCCACACCTGGCAGTTCGCCGCCATCCGCCTGGACGGTCACCTGCCGCACCTGCTGCTCGACGCGAAGGTCAACAACACCTTCCTCGGCTCCAACCTGCCGACCCTGTTCGCCAAGGAGCAGAGGCTGAGTCTGGGCGGGGAGTTCGACCGTCACTTCGACCTCTACTCCCCCGAGCAGTACGGCCACGACGCGTTCTACATCTTCACCCCCGACCTGATGGCCCACCTCATCGACGAGACCGCCGCCTTCGACGTCGAGGTGGTCGACGACTGGATGTTCCTCTACACCCGCCACCAGCTGCGCCTCACCGACCCCGCCACCTGGCAGCGGCTGGCCCGGATCAGCGACACCGTCTCGGCCCGGATGCTCGACCGCTCCCGCAGCTACCGCGACGACCGCGCCCCCCTGCCGCCCGGGGTGGCGGGCGCGTCCCGGCACGTCCGCGGGCCGCAGGCGATCGCCCCGCAGGGCCGCCGGCTCAAGCGCCGGGTCGCCTGGCTGCCGATCGTGCTCGTGGTCGGCTACATGGTGGTGCGGTTCGTGGCAGAGACCCTCGACCTGCGCCTGGCCGACCTCCTCCCCGGCTGACCCGTCCGCGGCCGCCGGCCCCGACGACCTAGGCTCACCGGAGACGTCGGAGCAGCCCCGACACCGTCGAGCGAGGAAGGTCCACCCATGTCGCTGACCATCGGCTACGCCGCGATGCTGGAGCAGTTCCACCCCACCGAGGCGGTGGAGCTGAGCGCCTACGCGGAGTCGAAGGGCTTCTCCGGGGTGATGGCGGCCGACCACTTCCAGCCGTGGGTGCCCAGCCAGGGCCAGTCAGCCTTCGTCTGGAACGTGCTCACCGCGGTCGGTGAGCGCACCTCCGGCGACTTCGGCCCCGGCGTGGTGGCCCCGCACTTCCGCTACCACCCGGCCGTGGTGGCGCAGGCCTCGGCCACGCTGGCCGCGATGTACCCGGGTCGGCACTGGCTGGGCGTGGGCGCCGGGGAGGCCCTCAACGAGCACGTGATCGCCGGCTACTGGCCCGAGGCCGGGGAGCGGTCGCGGCGGATGTTCGAGGCGATCGACATCATCAACAAGCTGTTCACGGGCAAGGACGTCAAGCACAAGGGCGAGTTCTTCCAGATGGAGACCGCCCGGCTGTGGACGATGCCGGAGACGCCGCCGGAGATCCTCGTCGCCACCGCCGGGCCGCTCAACGCCAAGCGCACCGGCCGGCACGCCGACGGGATGATCACCGTGGGCGCCCCGCTGGAGAAGATCTCCGGGCTGTTCGACAAGTTCGCCGAGGGCGCCCGCTCGGTCGGCAAGGACCCCGACACCATGCCGAAGGTGCTGCAGCTGCACCTGTCGTGGGCCCCCACCGACGAGGAGGCCCGGCAGAACGCGCTGACGGAGTGGCCCAACGGTGGGATGAAGTTCCCCAAGGCCGACATCCGCAACCCGCAGGACTTCGCCGAGATGGCCAAGCTGGTGCGGATCGAGGACTTCGAGGGCCGGATGATCATGTCCAGCGACCCCGACGAGCACCGGGCCTACATCCAGCGCTTCGTCGACCTCGGCTTCGACCGGGTCTACCTGCACAACGTCGGGCGCAACCAGCGGGAGTGGATCGACGTCTTCGCCGAGCAGGTGCTCCCCAAGCTGACCCGCTGACCCGCTGTAGCGTGCGGTCATGGCACGACCACGGGTGACCGTCTACAACGAGGTGAGCGTCGACGGCAGGATCCAGGGCTTCGTCGGCGACCCGTCCCGCTACTACCGTCGCGGTTTCGCCCTCGACTACGACGCGGTCCTCATGGGCAGCGTCACCGCCCGGTCGTTCGGGCCGGCCGAGACCGACGACGAGCAGGCCGGCCAGGGCCCGACCGTGGCCGCGCAGCCGGTGCCGGAGGGTTTCGCCGAGCTGGTCACCGAACCGCGGCCCCGGCTGGTGGTGGTGGACGGGGGCGGCGTCGTCCGGAACTGGCGCCACGCCCAGGCCCAGCCCTGGTACGGCGGCTTCGTCTCGCTCGTCAGCGCGCACACCCCGCCCGAGCACGTGGAGCACCTGCGTCGCCGCGAGGTGGACGTCGTCACCGCCGGCGACCGCCACGTCGACCTGGCCGCGGCGTTGGAGCAGCTGGCCCGCCGCCACGGGGTGCGATCGCTGCGCACCGACAGCGGGGGCCGGCTGGCCGGTGCGCTGCTGGCCGCCGGGCTGGTCGACGAGCTGGTGCTGCTGGTGGTGCCGAGACTGTCCGGACGCCACCACGGGCTGTCGGTGGTCGAGCTGCCGCACCCGATGGACGAGCACGGCCTCGACCTCGAGCTGACCGAGCTGGAGCGGCTCGACGACGGCACCCTCTGGTCGCGCTACCGCGTCCGCTACTGAGCGGAGCGGGCTGGCACCATCGGCCCGGCCCCTAGGCTGACGCCGCTATGGACGACACCTCCCCCGCCGACGGCGACCGCACCCTGCTGGACCGGCTGTTCCGACGGGGGGAGCTCCAGGTCAGCCAGCGCGCGCTGGTCGACCTCGCGACCTCGGAGGTGGCGGCGGTACGCATCCTCACCCACGGCCCCCTCTCCTCCGACCCCCTCTCCTCCGACGCCGTCGAGCACGGCAGTCCCGGCCCGGCCGAGGTCCGTCGGCTCATCGGCAGCGCACCCGACCCCGCCACCCTGGACGCCGCGGTCCGCGCGCGGGCGCTGGCGGCGGCCGACGCCGACCCGCTGGTCCCCGGTGCGGCGCGGGTGATCGACGCGGAGCTGTCCGGGCTGAGCGAGCTCGGGCTGAGCCCGCAGCCGGCACCGACGGTGCTGGTGCTGGACGCGCGCACGGTGCTGGACCGGCCGGCGTCGATGCTCCGGCTGGTCGGGGCCGCCCGCGCCCAGGGCTGGCAGCTGGGTCTGCGCCAGGTCGGCGCCGACCACCTCAGCCTGGCGGCGCTCGGGGTGGTGGAACCGGCCCTGGTGGTGCTCAGCGACCGGGTGCTGAGGGAGCCGACCAGCCAGCTCTCGGTGGAGACCATCCAGGCCACCACCGCCTTCGTGCACACCAGCGGCGGGACGGTGGCGGCCGAGGACGTGGACGACCACCCCGGCACCCGCGCGGCGGCCGTCGCGGCGGGCGCCACCCTGGTCACCGGGCGCCCGCTGGACCGTCCGCGGCGTGTCCGGCCGGTGGGCGGCGACCGGCTGTTCCGGCGGTTCACTCCCCCGCTGCCGACGCCGCACCGCAGCCCGTTCGAGCTCGCCTCCCGTCGCGCCGCACCGCGCCGGGCCGGCAAGGAGCTGCTGCTGGCTGTCAGCCGGCGGCTGGAGGCGACCGCGACGACCGCGGGCCGCTCCAGCATGGTGCTGGCGGCCTTCCAGCAGGCCCGGCACCTCACCCCCGGCACGCTGGAGCGCTACGAGCGGCTGGGACGGCGGTGCAGCCTCGTGCTCGCCGCCGCCCAGGACGTGGCGCGGACCACCGTCCCCGGGGTGTCGGTGGCCGACCTGGACGCCTCGGACCCGCTGGTGCAGGAGTGGGACATCCTCGTCCTCAGCCCGACCGGGGCGGCCATGCTGGCGGCCCGTGACACCGGTCTGCCGGCCGCGGACGACCGGTCACGCCAGTTCGACTACGTGCTCAGCCACGACCGCGACCTGGTCGCGCACGCCGCCCGGTCGATGCTCACCCGGCTCACGCAGCGCTCGGACGCCCCCGACCCCGACCCCGTCCCGGTCGGGGCGGAGGCACTGGCGGGCCCGGGGCCGTCCTAGGGGCCAGTCGGCCTGACGACCGCCGACTGGGCGCACTCATCTGGTCGCGTCGTGCCTGCCAGCGCGAGGACCGCCCACTCGACGCACTCGTCTGGTTGCGCCGCCCCTGCCAGCGCGATGACCGCCCACTCGACGCACTCGTCCAGGCGCTCGGCCCAGCCGCCTGACGACCGCCCACTCGGCGTACTCGTCTTGTCACGCCGCCCCTGCCGACGCGAGGACCGCCCGCTCGATGCGCTCGTCGGCTCATCAGCCGTGCCGACCTGAGGACCGCCCGCTCGACGCACTCGTCCGGTCGCTCGGCCCCTGCCAGCCTGACCGCCGCCCACTCGACGCACTCGTCGGGACGCGACCCGGCCAGCGGCTCCACGCCCGGCGCAGCGGGCAGCGGGGACCGGCGATCAGGAGTTGAAGCGGTTCTGGGCCGCGACCAGGCCCTCGGTGAGCAGCAGCTCGACGGCGTCCGCGGCCCGTGACACCTCGAGCTCGACGTCGGCGCGCTCGGCGGCGCTGAAGTCGGAGAGCACGAAGGCGTGCACCTCCATCCGGCCCGGCGGGCGCCCGATGCCGAACCGGACGCGGGCGAAGTCACCGGTATGCAGGTGCGCCCGCAGCGAGCGCAACCCGTTGTGGCCGTTGTCGCCGCCGCCGACCTTGAGCCGCAGCCGGCCGAGGTCGAGGTCGAGCTCGTCGTGCACGGCGACCACCTGCGCCGGGTCGATCTTGTGGAAGGCGGCCAGCTTGGCCACCGCGATCCCGGAGTCGTTCATGTACGTGCGGGGCTTGACCAGCAGCACCTTGTCGGTGCCGCCGAACCCGCCCAGCCCGGACGTCCCCAGCCGGGCCTCGGCGACCTCGGCGCGCATCCCGCGGGGCGCGCCGAACGGGGCGTCGGCCCGGCGGGCCAGCTCGTCGGCCACCCGGAACCCGACGTTGTGCCGGTGGGCGGCGTAGGTGGGGCCCGGGTTGCCGAGCCCCACCACCAGCCAGGTCGTCATCGCGTGCTGCCGAGCCGGACCGGCTCAGGACTCCTGGGAGGACCCACCCTCGGCGGTCGCGCCGGCGGTCTCGGCCTCCTCGCCCACGGACGGCTCGATGCCGGCGTCGGCCTCGGCGCCGGCCAGCTCGGCCTCCACCTGCGCGGTGGTCGGGGCGCCGGTGATGTTGACGATGAGCAGGTCGGGGTCGACGTCCAGGGTGACGTCACCGGGCAGGGTGAGGTCGGAGGCGAGCACCTGGGTGCCGGCCGCCAGGCCCTCGACCGAGACCTCGACGGCGTCGGGGATGTGGGTGGCCGGGGCCTGCACCCCGATCACGGTGGCGTCGAGCACCACCAGGGTGTCCGGGCCGGCCTCGCCGACGACCTGCACCGGCACCTCGACCGACACCTTCTCGCCGCGCCGCACGACCACCAGGTCGACGTGCTCGAGGAAGCCCTTGATCGGGTCGCGCTGGACCTGCTTGGCCAGCACCAGCTCGTTGCGGCCCTCGATGTCGACCGACATCAGGGCGTTGGCGTTGCGCAGCGCCAGCAGGGTCTCGTGACCGGGCAGCGAGATGTGCACCGGGTCGGTGCCGTGGCCGTAGATGACGGCGGGGACGCGGTCGGCGCGGCGGATGCGGCGCGCCGCACCCTTGCCGAACTCCGTGCGCAACTCGGCCTGCAGCTTGATCTCTGACATCGGTGGTACTCCTCAACCGTGGGCTCGGACGGGCGAGGCCAGGGAGATGTCTCTCACCCTGTCGATCACGGGGACGGCGGTCCCCCTCGCCATGGTTCAGCCCCGGATGCTAGCCCACCGGTGCGGGCAGGGAGAAATCGGCGGCCGGGCTCAGCTCTGGCCGTTGAACAGCTTGGTCACCGAACCGTCGGTGAACACCTGCTGGATCGCCTCGGCGATCAGCGGGGAGATGCTCAGCACGGTGAGCTTCTCGACCGGCTCAGGGGTGTCGATCGGCAGCGTGTTGGTGACGATGACCTCCTCGAACGCCGAGGCGTTGAGCCGCTGCGCCGCCGGCCCGGAGAGCACGGCGTGGGTGGTGGCCGCGATCACGGACTTCGCCCCGCGGGCCTTGAGCGCCTCGGCGGCCTGGCAGATGGTGCCGGCGGTGTCGATCATGTCGTCGACCAGCAGGCAGACCTTGCCCTCGACCTCGCCGACCACCTCGTGCACGGCGACGGTGTTGGCGACGTCGGGGTCGCGGCGCTTGTGGATGATGGCCAGCTCGGCGTTCAGCCGGTCGGTCCACATGTCGGCCAGCCGCACACGTCCGGCGTCGGGCGAGACGACCGTCATCTCGGAGGTGTCGTACTTGCTCTGCACGTAGTCGGCCAGCACCGGCAGCGCCCACAGGTGGTCGACCGGGCCGTCGAAGAAGCCCTGGATCTGCGCGGCGTGCAGGTCGACCGACATGATCCGGTCCGCGCCGGCGGTCCTGAACAGGTCGGCCACCAGCCGGGCCGAGATCGGCTCACGGCCGGCGTGCTTCTTGTCCTGCCGCGCGTAGGGGTAGAACGGCGCCACCACGGTGATCCGCTTGGCGGAGGCCCGCTTGAGGGCGTCCACCATGATGAGCTGCTCCATCAGCCACTCGTTGACCGGGGCGCAGTGGCTCTGCACGACGAAGGCGTCGCACCCGCGCACCGACTCCTCGAACCGCACGTAGATCTCGGAGTTCGCATAGCTCAGCGCCCGCATCGGCACGACGCCCACACCCATCAGGTCGGCGATCTCACCGGCGAGCTCGGGGTAGGCACGCCCGCTGAACAGCATCAGGTGCTTCTCGGTGGACTTCTTCAATCCGGTCACTCAGCGTCTCCCCGGTGGGCGTCGAAGGTCGGTGATGAAACCTACTACTGCCCACCCCGGCTGTCGCCTCCGGCGATGTGGCCCTCACCACTCGACGCCCCGCCGGGGCCGTCGGCCAGCCGGGCCCTGCGCCGGTCGGCCCAGCCCTCGACGTTGCGCTGGCGTCCGCGGGCGATCGCCAGGTCGCTGCCCGGCACCGGATCGGTGACGGTCGACCCGGCGGCCACGTAGGCCCCGCTCTCCAGCGCGGCCGGGGCGACCAGCACGGTGCCGGAGCCGACGAAGACCTCGTCGCCAACCTCGCTGCGGTGCTTGTCGCGCCCGTCGTAGTTGGCGAAGATCGTGCCGGCCCCGATGTTGGTGCCGGCGCCGATGGTGGCGTCGCCGACGTAGGACAGGTGCGGCACCTTCGAGCCCTCGCCGATGACGGCCTTCTTGGTCTCGACGAACCCGCCGATCTTGCCGCCGCGGCCCAGCTGGGTGCCCGGCCGCAGGTACGACCACGGCCCCACCGTCGCCTCGGCGCCGACCACGGCCAGGTGCGCCTCGGTGCGCACCAGCGAGGCACCCGGGCCGACCTCGCAGTCGCGCAGCCGGGTGTCGGGGCCGAGCTCGGCGCCCTCCCCCACCGTGGTGGCCCCGGCGAGGATGGTGCCGGGGTGGATGAGGACGTCCCGGCCCAGGTCGACGTCGGCCTCGATCCAGGTGGTCGCCGGGTCGACGACGGTGACCCCGGCCCGCATCCAGCCCTCGACGGTGCGGCGGTTGAGCTCGGCGTTGAGCCGGGCCAGCTGCACCCGGTCGTTGACGCCCTCGGTCTGCCAGGCGTCCTCGGTCACCAGGGCGCCGACCCGCCCGCCGTCGGCGCGGGCGGTGCCCAGCACGTCGGTGAGGTACAGCTCGCCCTGGTCGTTGTCGCTGTCCAGCCGGCCCAGCCCGGCGGTCAGCGTGGCGGCGGCGAAGACGTAGATGCCGGAGTTGATCTCGCGCACCGCCCGCTCGGCGTCGTCGGCGTCGCGGTGCTCGACGACGCGCAGCACGCCGCCCTCGGGGTCGCGGATGACCCGGCCGTAGCCGGTGGGGTCGTCGACCTCGGCGGTGAGCACGGTGACGGCGTTGCCGGCGCGGCGGTGCTCGGCCACCAGGGCGGTGAGCGTCTCGCCGGTGAGCAGCGGCACGTCGCCGTAGGTGACCAGCACCTCGCCCTCCAGCGGCGGCAGCACCGACAGCCCGCACTGCACCGCGTGCCCGGTGCCCAGCTGCTGCTCCTGGACGGCGGTGACGGCCTGCGGCGCCACCTCGGCCACGTGCGGCTCCACCTGGTCGCGGGCGTGGCCGACCACCACCACCAGGTGCTCGGGTTGCACCTCGGCGGCGGCCCGCAGCGCCGAGCTGAGCATCGAGCGGCCACCCACCTCGTGCAGCAGCTTGGAGCGCGACGACTTCATCCGCGTCCCGCCACCGGCGGCGAGCACCACCACCGCCGACACCCCGGAGGGCTGCGCGGTCTGGTCGTCGGAGGAGGGCTGGCCGGGCGGGACGGTCGTCATCGGCACTCCAGGGGTGGGGCGGCGGCAGGGACCCGGTCAGCGTAACGGCTCCCCGGTCGCCGGCAGCCGATGAGTTCGCGCCCGCCCGCCGGTCGACCCCTCGACCGTCACCAAGGGAAGGACAACGTCATGGCCGAGCTCCTCGTCGACTTCATCACCTCGCTGGACGGCTACGCCTCCGGTGCGGGCTGGCCCGGGTTCTGGGGCCTGGAGAGCCCGGACTACCTCGCCTGGCTGGGCGAGCAGCCCCAGGTCACCTACCTCATGGGCGCGACCACCTACCGCCTGATGTCGGGCTTCAGCACCGGCGGGGTGGAGGGCGGCCCGGACGAGCTCCGACCCGGTGAGGAGGCGTCGGTGGACGAGCTCGCCCAGGCCCCCAAGCTGGTGTTCTCCTCCACTCTGGAGGAGCCGTTGACCTGGTCCAACGCCACGCTCGTCCGCGGAGACGCCGTGGCGGCCGTCCGGGCGATGAAGGCGGAGCGGACGGGGCTGCTCAGCACGCTCGGCAGCCTCAGCCTGTCCCGCTCGCTGCTGCGCGCCGGTCTGGTCGACCGGTTCCGGGTCGTGCTGTTCCCGGTGATCACCGGAGCCACCGGCGCGGAGCGCATCTACGACGGCTACCCCGACGTCGCCCTCGAGATGACCGACCACCGCACCTTCGGCGGCGGCATCCAGCTGGTCGAGTACCGGCCGCGGGTGCTCGAGCACCCGCCGCTGGGCGCCGCCCCGGCCTGAGCGCCCGGCTCGGAACGCCCGGTGGTCAGCGCGACGTCCTCGGCTCCCCGGGCAGGAGTCGAACCTGCGTCGCTTGATCCTGATTCAAAGTCAGGCGGGCCCTGCCGGCAGACCAACCGGGGATCGGTGGCGTCCGGCGCGCCGCCGGTCCTGGCGACGCGCGACGACCACCGGGGTCAGCATAACCGCGAGGACGGGCCGCTCCCATCCGTCACACTGGGTGCCGTGCCGACCCCCAGCGACCCCGCCTCCGCCCCCCGTCCCGGACGCACCCGGATGACCAGCGCCGAGCGCCGCGAGCAGCTGATCCGGGTGGCCCGCCACTCCTTCGCCGAACGGGGGTTCGAGGGGACGTCGGTCGAGGAGATCGCCGCCCGGGCCAGGGTCAGCAAGCCGGTGGTCTACGAGCACTTCGGGGGCAAGGAGGGGCTGTACGCGGTCGTCGTCGACCGGGAGGTGCGCACCCTGCTGGACGCCATCCGCGGCGCGCTGGAGACGCCGGGCAGCAGCCGGGCGCTGATCGAGCGGGCCACCCTGACGCTGCTGGACTACATCGAGACCAACCCCGACGGGTTCCGGATCGTGGCCCGGGACTCCTCGCTGGAGAGCACCGGCAGCTCGTTCGCGAGCATCCTGTCCGACGTCGCCTCGCAGGTGGAGGACATCCTCGCCGCCGCCTTCAAGGTGCAGCGGATCAACCCGAAGGTGGCACCGATGTACGCCCAGATGCTGGTGGGGATGATCGCCTACACCGGCCAGTGGTGGCTGGACGCCCGGCGGCCGAAGAAGCCCGAGCTGGCCGCGCACCTGGTCAACCTGGCCTGGAACGGGTTGCGCGGCCTGGAGGCCTCGCCGCAGCTGCGAGCCTGAGCTCAGGCCGCGAGGTCGGTGAAGGAGAGCCCCAGGGAGCGCAGCAGACCGGCGAGCTGGGTCTGCTCGTCCTCGCTCAGCCCCGAGAGCAGCCGCCGCTCGGCGTCCAGCAGGCTGCCCAGTGCGCCGTCCACGGTGTCGCGTCCCTCCGGGGTCAGCGTGACCAGCACACCGCGGCGGTCGCTGGGGTCGGCGCTTCGGGTGACCAGGCCGCGGTGCACCAGCCGGTCGACCCGGTTGGTCATGGTGCCGCTGGTGACCATCGTCTCGCGGATCAGCGCTCCCGGGGAGAGCGTGTAGGGCGCCCCGGCCCGGCGCAGGGCGGCCAGCACGTCGAACTCCCAGGCGACCACGCGGTGGGCGCTGAAGGCCTCCTTGCGGGCCCGGTCCAGGTGCAGCGCGAGCCGGCTCACCCGGCTCAGCACCTGCATCGCGGACAGGTCGAGGTCGGGACGCTCCCGCGCCCAGCTCGCCACCAGGGCGTCGACCTCGTCTCGCACGGCTCGAGCATAACGCGGCGAGATTCTTGATATCGAGACTCTGTGAGGTAGGCCTCAGCTGATCAGCCGCGCACCCTCGACCGGACCGTGCACCCGGCGGACGGCGTGCACCGCCGGCTCGCGGCCGAGCTTGGTGCTGACGTCGATCGCCGCGGACTCGTCGGCGCAGAGGAAGGCGCACGTCGGTCCGGAGCCCGAGACCAGGGCAGCCAGCGCACCGAGCCGGCGACCCCGCTCCAGGACGTCGGCCAGGTCGGGGCGCAGGTCGAGGGCGGCCGCCTGCAGGTCGTTGCCGACGACCCCGGCCAGCGCCTCGGCCCGTCCGGTGCGCAGCGCCTCCATCAGGGCGTCGGGCACCTCGAGCGGCTCCTCGGCCGGCGTGCTCAGCTCGTCGAAGCGGGCGAACACCCGCGGGGTGGACAGCCCCTGCGCCGAGAGCCCGAGCACCCAGTGGAAGGTGCCACGGCTGAGCACCGGGGCGAGGACGTCACCGCGGCCGGTGCCGATCGCGGTGCCGCCGAGGAGGGCGAAGGGGACGTCGGCCCCGAGCCGGGCGGCCAGCGCGGTCAGCTGGTCGGGCTGGACGTCGAGGTCCCACAGCACCGAGCAGGCCAGCAGCGCCCCGGCGGCGTCGGCCGAGCCGCCGGCCATCCCGCCAGCCACCGGGATCGTCTTGCGCAGGGTGAGGCGCACCCCCAGCCCGGGATCGCCGTGCTCGGCGGCGAGCAGCCGGACCGCGCGGACGGCGAGGTTGTCCTCGTCGGCCGGCACCCCGGGCTGCTCCCCCACCAGCTGCAACCCGACCTCGCCGCCGGGCGCGGTCTCGGCGGTGACGTCGTCGAACAGCGAGACGGCCTGGAAGACGTTGACCAGCGGGTGGTAGCCGTCCTCGGAGCGCGGACCGACCCGCAGCGCGAGGTTGATCTTGGCCGGGACGCGGACGCGGACCAGCTCGAGCTCGGGCTCGGCGTCGGCACTCACGCGAAGCGAGGCTAGCGCCCGGCGCCCGACCTGCCGTCGCGGCCCGGCAGCTGCTCGGCCACCCGGGCGAAGTCCTCGACGGTGAGCGTCTCCCCGCGGGCCTGGGGGTCGACCCCGGCGGCCTCGAGGACGGTGCTGGCGGCCGCGGACGAGCCGAGCAGCGGGGAGAGCGCGGCGCGGAGCATCTTGCGGCGCTGGGCGAAGGCGGCGTCCACCACGGCGAAGACCTGCTCGCGGGTGGCGGTGGTGCGGGGCGGCGGGCGGCGGGTCAGCCGGACCAGACCGGAGTCGACGTTGGGCACCGGCCAGAACACCCCGGGTGGGACGGTGCCGACCCGGACCGCCTCGGCGTACCAGGCCATCTTCACCGAGGGCACCCCGTAGGTGCGCGAGCCCGGGCCGGCCACCAGCCGGTCGGCCACCTCGAGCTGGACCATCACCAGGCCGCGGGACCAGTGCTGGTCGATCGCGAGCAGGTGCAGCAGCACCGGCACCGACACGTTGTAGGGCAGGTTCGCCACCACCACGGTCGGGTGCGGCTCGGGCAGCGCCGGCACGGCCAGGGCGTCGGCCTCGAGCACGGTGAGCCGCTCGGCCGCGCCGGGCATCCGGGTCGCGACGGTGTCGGCCAGCTGCCCGGCCAGCAGCGGGTCGATCTCGATCGCCAGCACGTGCCGGGCCTGCTCGAGCAGGCCGAGGGTGAGCGAGCCCAGCCCGGGACCGATCTCGCACACCACGTCGTCGGCGCCGAGCCCGGCCAGCGCCACCAGCCGCCGGATGGTGTTGGCGTCGGTGACGAAGTTCTGCCCGCGCTGCTTGGTGGGCCGCAGGCCCAGCCGGGTGGCCAGGGCGCGCACGGAGCTGGGGTCGAGCAGACCCGTCGTGGTCGTCAGCGGACCGGGCTCAGCGCAGGCCGAGCTTGGCCGAGCAGTGCGGCCACTGGCCCCAGCCCGCAGCGGCCTGCAGCTTCTTGGCGATCCGGATCTGCTCGGCCTTGCTGTTCTCGTGCGGCAGGCCCTTGCCGCCGTAGGCCTTCCAGGTCTGGGCGCTGAACTGCACACCGCCGTAGTAGCCGTTGCCGGTGTTGATCGACCAGTTGCCGCCGGACTCGCACTTGGCCAGCCGGTCCCAGACGCCGTCGGAGGAGCCGGAGGAGCTGCCGCCGGACGAGCCGGAGGAGCTGTCGTCATCGTCGTCGTCGGAGGAGGAGCCGCCCGAGGAACCGCCGGAGGACGAGCCGCCGGAGGAGGAACCACCCGAGGAGGAGCCGCCGGTGGAGCGCTTCGGCTCCGGCTCGGGCTCGCGGGTGCCGACCAGGACGACCTCGTCGACCGGCTGGCGGGTCACCTCGTCGGACTTCTTCTCCTCCTTGACGACCTTGCCGTTCTCCTTGGTGACGGTGGTGACGACGGTGCGCTCGCCGGCCACGCCCTCGGTCTCGGTCCTCGTCGTGCCCTGGAGGAGCTCCGAGGACTCCTTCCGGACGGTCTTGAAGTCGACCGGCTGCTTCGTCGTCTTGTCCTCGACGTGCACGTGGACCACGGTGATCCGCGATCCGTCCAGCGCCGCCTCGCCGAGACCGGGGGTGACGCGGTCGTCGTCGTCGTGCTTGGCCTCCACCTCGTCCAGCACCTCCGCGACGGTGGCCGCAGTCGTCTCGTGGGAGGACGTCTTGCCGCCCACCTCGAGCTCGACCTTCTTGAGGGTGTCGACGCTGAACTCCAGGCCCTCACGCCCGATGGCGGCGGAGCGGCTGGTGGAGATGTCGGCGCCCTCGGCCTTGATCTGCAGCACCGCGAGCGCCTCCCCCACGGTGGTGGCGGTGGTCCAGTGGGTGGTGGTCTGCCCGTCCAGCTCGATGGTGACCTCGCGCCCGTAGCGGACCGCGATCCGGCTGCCGTCCTCGATCTCGGTGGTGACGGAGGGAGCGACCAGGTCGCGCTCGCCGACGGTGATGCCCTGCTGCTCCAGCACGTCACCGACGTCGGAGCCGAAGCTGGTGACGGTGGTGGGCACGCCGTCGACGGACACCTCGACGGTCTTGTCGGCCACCTGGTAGCCGACGATGCCGCCGGTCACGGCGAGGGCCACGGCAGCGGCGATCGAGACAGGGACGAGCTTGCGCACGGGACGACTCCACGAGTAAGAGGTGAGGCGGCCCGCACCCCGAGGCGGACCCGTTCGGGAGGCACCTTAACCTTCGGGCGGCTCGATTCCCAAGCCGCGGGTGAGAATTCTCAGCGAACCGGCGTGTCGGCTGGACGCCGATGGCGACGACGGAGCGCGGTCCAGACCGACCGGGCGTGCTCGTCGGTGGCGCCGGAGGTCGTGTCGATGTCGAGCAGCAGGTCGAGACCGTCGTTGACGTCCGCAGCCTGCCGCTCCGCCCAGCCGGCCAGGCGGGGCTCTGGTCGGGCGGTCTCCCGCCGGCGCAGCTCGGTGAGGTCGCAGTGGACGCCGACGACGAAGGAGCGCCCTGCCGGCAGGGCCTCGAGGCACTGACGACGCAGGTCGTGGTCGTCGTAGGGCAGCGACCCGTCGAGGACGAGGTGGTAGCCGGCCTCCGACCACGCCGCCATGCTCCGGTGGAACACCACGATCGCGGTGTGCGGCGGCACGTTGAGGGCCGGGTAGGCGGCGTCGGCCTCGACCAGCGCGCACGGTTCGCCGGTCTGTCGCAGCAGGGCCCGGGCGAGCGTCGACTTGCCCGACGAGCTGCTGCCCGACAGCAGAAGGACGACACCACCCTCGGCTCGCACCACGCTCACGCTACGCGCCCGGGTCGTGGAGCGCGACGAGCAGCCGCTCCCGTCCTGACGTCAGGGGCGGCCAGTGGACGCCGGGGTGCTTCCGTCATCGGACCAGCCGGCGGCCGCCAGGACCGCGTCCGCGGCAGCCGGTGGGTCCAGCTCGGTGACGTCGACCACCGCGTCGTCGACCTCAGCGCGGTCCAGGATGCGCTCGAGCTCCAGCACCCGTTCCAGGTGCCAGGCCAGCGCGGCTCCGCCGTCGTGGTCCGTGCGGTGCCTGGCGGTCAGCCTGGAACGGATCAGGTCAGGATCGGCCCGCAGCCGCACGACGGTCAGGGGCAGCTGGAGAGCCTGCTGCTGCCGGTCGCGCTGGGCGCGGTCCTCGAGCACGTCGGCCACCACCAGCCGGCGAGCGCCGACCCGCACGTCGTTGGCCACCACCGCAGCGAGGTTGGCCAGGCCGAGCCGCGCGTTGAACGGGTCGTCGGCCGGCGCGGGCCAGGCGCGCCGCAGCTCGTCCACGTCGACCACCGCGCCAGGAAGCCCGCGGTCGCGCCAGCGAGCCGCCACTATCTCCGCCGTCGTGGTCTTGCCGACGCCGACCGTGCCGTTGATGACCAGCACCCTCGCATCCGTCACGGCGCCTCCCCTCAGCCGGAGACCAGCATGCACCGCCTGCCGCCGTGCTGCCCTCAGGCTCGGCTCACGTAACGGGTGGCTCGTGGGCGGCGACGCCGTCGGCCAGCTCCAGGCAACGCAGACGAGCCGGGGAGAAGTCGTAGGGCATCTTCCCCACAGCCGCCACCACGCTCATGGGCTCCTGGCCCGCGCCGTCCCCGGCCTCGCCTTCGTCGCCGGGGTGCAGGTCCTCCCAGGAGTCGAAGAGCGCTTCCTCGTCCTCAGCCAGCCCGGACTCCTCGATGACGGCGTGCAGCCTCAGCTCGAAGGCCCGCCGTTCGGCGGCCACCTGTGCCACGCGGGGGTCGTCGACAGCGACCGTGTCATCGAGTGCCTCCTCGGCGGCGTCGACCCGGTCGGACTCCTCCCGTAGATCGGGATGCGTGGCCAGGGCGAGAAACCGAGTGGCCTGGACGGCCGCACCGAGGCGGCCGAAGATCCGCTCGGTGACCAGCAGGCTGTCGAGGTCCGACTGGCGCAGGGAGCCGTCGGGCAGGCCCTCCAGGCGGCTGGCGACGACGTCGGAGAGCAGACCCATCCTGCTGCCCCGGGTGCGCATGCGGTGCACGGCAGACCGCTGCCGCTCCAGCTCTGCCTGCTGAGCGGCGAGGGTCTCCTCCAGCCGTTCCAGGATGCGCGCGACCTCCTGGTCTTCGTGGGCACCAGCCGGAGCCGTGTCGGCGAAGGCGGCACGGATGTCGGTCAGCGCGATCCCGGCGTCAGCCATCTTGCGGATCCACAGCAGCCGGATCATCTCCGCGTAGCCGTACCGGCGGCGGTCGCCACGACTCCGCTCGGGCTCGGGCAGCAACCCGATCTGGTGGTAGTGGCGGATCGCGCGCGGCGTGGTGCCGACGAACGATGCCGCATCACCGATCGCGACCTGACGCGGCGGGCTGAAGGACGCATACATCGGTTGGACCTTCCTCGGTGGGCGGGACGTGGGTCCACCGGATCACATGACGTAACGGAACATGCAAGTCCAGGACTCTGGCCGTCGGGTGAGGGTCCGCTCGTGTCGGGTATCGATCGCGGTCC
This sequence comes from Desertihabitans brevis, assembly GCF_003327535.1. Taxonomy (NCBI): domain Bacteria; kingdom Bacillati; phylum Actinomycetota; class Actinomycetes; order Propionibacteriales; family Propionibacteriaceae; genus Desertihabitans; species Desertihabitans brevis. The sequence continues at coordinate 393,326 of NZ_QOUI01000002.1, forward strand.
CTGGTCCAGGTGGTCGCCAGTCGCTGGCGTCCGTCCATGGGTCTGGTCTGGACAGTGACGATCGACGCCGGGGATCCGAAGCGGCTCGCAGCCTCCTGGGCGGGAGCGCTCGGGTACATCGACGAAGAGGGCCACGACTTCGAGGACGGCGCGTCGCGCGTCGATCCAGATGGCCAGCGTCCCGCCGTCAGCTTCCTCTGGGTACCCGAGGCCAAGACCGCGAAGAACCGGTGTCACCTCGACCTGTGGCCCGCTGCTGGTGTCGAGGACCTTGCCGAGCGGGACGCGGTGATCCGCACCAAGGTGTCCGCGCTGGTCACGGCCGGCGCGACGATCACGCGAGAGGCCAGCTGGGCCGGGCACGTCGAGGGCGTCGTGATGGCCGACCCGGAAGACAACGAGTTCTGCGTCGCTGGATCAGGACCGGGTCACTGGTCCAGGAGTGCGGCCTGATCTCGACGACTTCGACCTCCGGCAACCGCTGACACCCACGGGCACGAACCTGTTGGGCTTGGTGAAGCACCTCGTCGGTCTGGAGTACGGCTACCTCGGGTTCTGCTTCGGCCGGCCGGGAGAGCGGCTCAGCTGGGTGGAGGACGGCTCGGTGGCCGAAGGAGCCGACATGTGGTACGGATGTTGCTCGACACCGGGAGCCGGGCGCTCGGCCGTCGCGGCCGGGTACGCGCTCGCCATCGGGCCGGGGGCGACGAGCTCGAGGTGGAGCGGGTGACGACCCGCCTGCGCCTCTCCAGCGCCTTGTCCTGCTCACTGACGGTCGACGTCCAACCCGATGGCTGGCAGCATCCACCGATCCTGGGTACCGACGTCTTCGGCAACCACCGTTGCCGCTTCCGCTTCGGGATCGGCCAGATCGAGATCGACCCGCCTGAACGACCAGACGAGACGTACCGAGCGGGACCGTGGCGGGGGGGCCATGCGTCCCGGTGCGATGGGGCGACACGGTGGTCGACGCCGTCTGGGACACAGGCGCCGGTGTGACCGTGGTCGACCGCGCCTGGGCCGAGGCCCACCCTCATGCGGTCACGCTCCTGCAGGAGCCCAGCCGCGGCACCGACGTCACCGGAGCGGAAATTCCCGGAGCTCGTGGCCTCCTCAGCGCCAGCCTCGTCGCCGGCCAGGCTTTGGCCCCGCAGGAGTGCGGCGTCGTCGACCTCTCCCAGCTGAACGCGCACCTCGACGACCCGATTCGGCTCATCATCGGACTGCCGCAGATCGTCCAGCGGGACTGGTACGTCGACTTCCGCACCAGAGTGCTGGCTCCCTACCCGACGACGAGTCGCGTTCACTGAGGATGGTTAGCGAGCGGTTCGACGAGGATGCGTGACGCTCTGACGAGTCTGGAGCGTGTGCCGGCAGGCGACGGCCATCGGTAGTCGTCGCGTCGCTCAGATGGCGAAGCGCTGTACCGGGCGAGGTCGACGGCGAGCCGCAGGAGGAACCGGTGGAGCTGCGTGCGGTCGCCCGCGACCTCCGACTCGCCCACGACGAGACGGTCCCAGGACCCGACGGCTCGTACCCGCGGCCCATCATCAGCACCCGCAGCACCTCGAGGCCACCTCGCGGAGACGCCGCCCGCGGCTGGACGCCGGCGGTGTGACGGCCCCCATCGCCCGGGAGGGCCCGAGCGGGCCTGCTGCCGGGCGCACCGAAGAAGCGGCTCGGCGCCAGAGCCCGTGCAGCGCGTGGTGCGTGCAGGACGCACCCGATCAGTGGAGGCCCTTGATGTTCGGCCGGTCCGGACGTGCGGGGCGGCTCGGCTGTCAGGGGAGGACGGTGCGGCGCACCAGCCAGGCCCACTTGCCGAGCTGGCGGACCCGCTCGAAGCCGTGGTCCTCGAAGAGCTCCACGGATGCCTGGAACAGGAACCGCCCGTGGGCGACGCGGCCGCTCGTCACCTCGGGGATGGCCTCGACGGTCCCGCCGCCGGCGGCCTGGATCAGGTCGAGCGCACCTCCGAGCGCTGCCCGGGCGATCCCCTCGCGCCGACGGGACTTGTCGGTGTAGAGGCAGGCGATACGCCAGTCGGGTGGCCTCACGGGCTCCTTCTCGTAGGCCCTGCGGTGCTGGGCGAGGATCGGCAGCTCCTCGAACCGGCCGTACTTGGCCCACCCCTGGGCCAGCCCGTCCTCGTCGAGCACGAGCGCGGCGTGCGCTCGACCGCTACGCACCAGCGCCTCCTTGGTCGCCCGCTTGTCGATGCCCCGGATCTGGTGGTAGGACCGCCCGTCCGGGGCCTGGTGGTGGCCCATGCACCAGCAGCCACCGAAGACGCCGCCGTTGCGCTCCACGAGCTCCGCGAACGCGTCCCAGGTGTCACCGTCCAGTGGGCGCACGGAGTAGCGCGGCGACTGCGTCTGCGGACGGCCCAGCCGGGATCTGGTGGTCTCGTCGTCGATACCCATCGGTCGGTCCCTCCGCCGCTTCTGGAGTCCTCGCTGGCGTCGGATCTGCACCGGTCCGCTGATCAACGTTGAGGTGATTGTCGACCAGTCACCAGCTCCCGGACCACCCCACGTGACGACTCCGGCCTGCGCTCAGCCGATCCAGGCAGCCCAGGCCGGGCCGGCGTCGCGCCGAAGGGCTCCCAGGTAGACGCTGAGCTTGCCGTAGAAGATGTAGACCGCCTCCCGGTAGACCTGGTGCTGGACGAACGGGGACGCGATGAAGCCGCCGCCCCGGTCGATGCTGCCGACATGGAGCTCGTCATCGGTGAACCGGTCGAGAGCGGCCTTCATCGCCTCGTCGTGCGCTCCGAACCATGCACGCAGGGTCTCGATGGTGGGAGGAGCAGGGGCGGGCAGCTGCCGGTGCGACCAGTCGAGCGCGAGGGTGGCGAACGAGTGCGTGTAGACGCCCTGCAGGTCGCCCATCTCGATCAGCAGCTCGCCCAGGGTCGGGTTCCACCCCGGCATCTGCTTGGTGAGGTCGTCGTCGGAGACCACGGTCAGGACGTGGTCCCGCATGCTGTGGTGCCCGCGGATCTCTTCGTCGAACAGCGTGTTCATCGGGTGCCGCCCGGCCCACGCCATCGCTGCCTCACCATCGATCCTCCTGTCGGCTGCCGCCTCCCGCGCGCTGCCCCGAGAGCCGATGCGGCGTCACGCTGGTGGTGTCTCTTGACCCGCGACGCTAGCGAAGGGTCCGGACGATGTCGACGCCCACGTCGAGCCGATCGACCGACTAGGTCTCAGGCCTCCGACGGGGGCGACGGACGGCGCCTGCCGAAGAGGTGACGACGACGGCTGTCGTCCGGCTTGGCTGGTTCGCGCGCCTTCCTCCTGGCTTCCTCAACCCGGGCGGCCCTGCGCTCGGCCCACGCGGTCACCGTGGCCTCCACAACACACGGCATCTCGCCGCACTCGACCAACCTCCGCACCCCCGCGACGTGCTGCGACCGGTGCTCACCGAGATGCTCCCGCTGCGACCCGATGCTCGGGCCACCAGTCGCATGAACGCGGCCTACGTCCTCGAGGCGATGCACGACCCGACGCTGCAGCGGCAGGTCGGCATCGGACTACGCGAGGGACGCGCGATGGTCGGACGTCTGATCCGACAAGCGCTGGAGGACGGGCACATGCCTGCGGACCGTGACCCCGACATCGAGACCGATCTCATCCTCGCCCTGACGGGTTTCGCCACGCTGATCGAGCTCGACGTCGTCGAACCGCAGGCGGCACTGGCAGCCATCGACCAGCACCTGGATCGGCTCTTCCGCCCTGCCGCGTGACGTGCGGGTCGCTCAGGACGCCGGCGCACCCCATCGGCCGTCGTGCACGCGCAGCTCCCGCGGCCGCCGCGGCCGGCGACGTCCTGAGCCGGCGGCCCGCTCCCCCGGCGCCCGGTGCCCGAGCGCCACGACGCCCGCGCTGGACCAGCCGTCCGGGACGCCGAGCGCCGTGGCCAGCGCCGCCTGCCGGTCCGCGGGGACGCCGAAGAAGCAGGCGGCGAGCCCGGTCTCGGTGACGGTGAGCAGCATCGCCAGCACGGACATCCCGGCGTCCACCCACCACCACGGCGCAGCGAAGCCTTCCCCGGCGGCGCGGCGCTTGTCCGCCTCGGCGTAGCGCTCGGCGTAGCCCTGCTCGCTGGTCCACACCGTGACCAGCACCGGAGCCCGCCGCATCCCGCGCAGCCAGGCGCTGTCGGCGTCCGGGTCGCTGGTGGCCCGCCAGAACCCCTCGACCTGTTCACCGCGCAGCACGACCAGCGACACCACCTGGGCGTGCCCGGCCGACGGGGTGGCCAGCGCGGCGTCCAGCACCTGCTGCAGCTGCTCGTCGGCGACGGGTGCGTCCGCGTCGAAGTCGCGGACCATCCGGCGGCGGCGCAGCAGCGCGGCCAGGTCGTCGCTCACCAGGAGCCGCCGAAGGCCGCCGAGGCGTTGTCGTGCAGGGCGGCGCACAGCGGCTCGAGCTCCATCCCGCGCTGCTCGGCGAGGAACCGGACGGTGAGCGGGACCAGGAAGGAGGCGTTGGGGTGACCGCGGTGCGGCACCGGGGTGAGGAAGGGGGCGTCGGTCTCGGTGAGCAGCCGGTCCAGCGGGGTCAGCGCGAGGGCGTCGCGCAGGTGCTGGTTGGGCTTGAAGGTGACCGTGCCGGGGAAGGACAGCCAGGCGCCGCGGTCGAGGCAGCGGCGGGCGAAGTCGGCGTCGCCGGAGAAGCAGTGCATGACCACCCGCTCGACCCCGCCCTCGGCGTCGAGCACGTCGAGCACGTCGTCGTGGGCGTCGCGGTCGTGGATCACCAGGGTGAGGTCGTGCTCGCGGGCCAGCCGGATGTGGGCGGCGAAGGACTCGCGCTGGCGCTGCCGGCCCTCGGCGTCGGGAGTGCGGAAGTGGTCGAGCCCGGTCTCCCCCACCCCCCGCAGCCGCCGGCCGGGCGCGTGCTCGGCCACCATCGCGGCCAGCTCGTCCAGCTGGGCGGGCAGGTCGTCCCCGGCGCGGGCCGCGTCGTTGGGGTGCAGCGCGACCGTGGCCACCACCGAGGGCCACCGCTGAGCCGCCTCCAGCGCCCAGCGCGAGCTCGGCAGGTCGCAGCCGACCTGCACGATCCGGGTGATACCGACCGCCGCCGCCCGCTCGAGCGCCTCGGCCGGGTCCAGCCCGCTGTAGGCCTCGGCGACGTCGAGGTGGCAGTGCGAGTCGGTGACCGGGGCGGGTAGCGCGTCGGGGACGGGTGGCAGCTCGGACTTCACCGGCGCCACGGTAGTCGGCAGCGCGCTGGGGTCGGTTTCGCGCGTCGCTCAGCGGTCGGCCAGGGCGGACTTGTAGAGGGCGTTGCGCTTGACGCCGGTGCTGGCGGCGACCTGGGCGACGGCGTCGGAGAGCCGGACGCCGTCGGCGATCAGGGCGCGCACCAGCTCGAGTGCCTCCTCCGGGCCGCCGGCGGGTTCGGCGCCGGCCACCACGACGGTGATCTCGCCGCGGACGCCGTCGGCGGCCCAGGCGGCGAGCTCGGCCAGGGTGCCGCGCCGCACCTCCTCATAGGTCTTGGTCAGCTCACGGCAGACCGCGGCCGGACGTCCGGCCCCCCAGACCTCCGCCGCCGCGTCGAGGAAGGCGGCCAGCCGGTGCGGGGCCTCGAAGAAGACCATGGTCCGCTCCTCGGCGGCCAGACCCTGCAGCCGGCGGCGGCGCTCGCCGTCCTTGCGCGGGAGGAACCCCTCGAAGCAGAACCGGTCCACCGCCAGCCCGGAGACGGCCAGCGCGGTCAGCACCGCCGACGGGCCCGGGACGGCGGTCACCCGCACCCCGCGTTCGATCGCGGCCCGCACCAGCCGGTAGCCGGGGTCGGAGACCGAGGGCATCCCGGCGTCCGTCACGACCAGCACCCGGGCGCCGGCGACCAGCTCCTCGGCCAGCTGCTCGGTGCGCGCGGCCTCGTTGCCCTCGAAGTAGGAGACCACCCGGGCCGGGGCCTCGGCCCCGAGCCGCTGCAGCAGCCGCTGCAGGCGTCGGGTGTCCTCGGCGGCGACGACGTCGGCGCGGGCCAGCTCGGCGACCAGCCGCGGCGGGGCGTCGTCGACGTCACCGATCGGCGTCCCGGCCAGCACCAGCACACCGGACCCGTCTGCTGCCTCGCTCACACCGCTCCTCCCGCGATCCCGGGGCGGCACGGGACCGGTCCCTAGTATGTCCGCCGTGACCGCCCCGGCCGAGACCAGCGCGCTGCAGGCCGCCCTCCGCGACCCGATGCCGACCGACCGGCTGGTCGGCTGGACGGTCACCCTCGGGCTCACCGCGCTGGCCTTCGTGGTCCGGGTGATCGGCCTCGGCTACCCCGACAAGCTCGTCTTCGACGAGACCTACTACCCCAAGGACGCCTGGTCGCTGCTGCACTTCGGCTACGAGCGGGAGTGGCCGGCCGACGCCAACGAGCGGGTGGTCGCCGGCGAGACGATGATCATGGGCGACGGGCCGGCCTTCGTGGTGCACCCGCCGCTCGGCAAGTGGCTGATCGCCGGCGGTGAGGCGCTGTTCGGGATGACCTCCTTCGGCTGGCGCTTCTCGGCCTGCGTGTTCGGGGCGCTGCTGGTGCTCATCACCATCCGGCTGGTCCGCCGGATCACCCGCTCGACCCTGCTCGGCGGCGCCGCCGGGGTGCTGCTGACCTTCGACGGGCTGGCCTTCGTGATGAGCCGGATCGGGCTGCTCGACGGCTTCCAGGCCTTCTTCCTGGTCGCAGGGGTCTCCGCCCTGGTGGCCGACCGCGACTGGTTCCGCACCCGGCTGGCCGACCACCTGCTCGCCCGCGGTCTGCCCGACCTCGGCGGGCTGGCCGGACCGCTCGTGCTGTGGCGGCCGTGGCGGGTGCTGGCCGGGGTGATGTTCGGCATGGCCTGCGGGGTGAAGTGGTCCAGCCTGTACGTCGTCGCGGCGTTCGGGCTGCTCAGCGTGGCCTGGGACGTCGGCGCCCGCCGGCTGGCCGGGGCGAGCCGGCGCTCGCTGCTCGGCCTGCTCGTCGACGGGATCCCCGCCTTCGTGTCGGTGGTGGTGCTCGGCGCGCTGGTCTACCTCAGCACCTGGGCGGGCTGGCTGGCCACCCAGGGCGGCTACTACCGCGACTGGGGCCGGAGCAACCCGGAGTCGACCAGCGTCCAGCTGCTCGGGGCGCCGCTGGCCTCGCTGCTGCACTACCACTCCCAGATGTACGGCTTCCACACCGGCGACTTCATCAACAACCAGAGCCACGGCTACGACGCCGACCCGATCGGCTGGCTGGTGCTGGCCCGCACCATCGGCATCGACGCGGTGAACAACATCGAGCCCGGCGTGGACGGCTGCCCGCTGGACGTGGACCGCTGCCAGCGGGTGATCACCGGGATCGGCACCCCGCTGCTGTGGTGGGTCGGCGCCGCCTGCCTGGTGGTGGCGGTGGTGTGGTGGCTGATGCGCCGGGACTGGCGCTTCGGCGTCCCGGTGGTCGGGGTGGCCAGCACCTGGCTGCCGTGGTTCCAGTACACCGACCGGCCGACGTTCCTCTTCTACGCCGTCACCATCATCCCGTTCACCGTGCTGGCGGTGTGCCTGCTGATCGGGTTGGCGATGGGCCCACCCGACGCGCCGCGACGCCGGGTCGCGACCATGGTCAGCGCGGTCTTCGTCGCGCTGGTGGTCGTGAACTTCATCTACTTCCACCCGGTGTGGACCGACGCGCTGCTGTCCTACCGCGAGTGGGCGGCTCGGATGTGGCTCAGGACGTGGATCTAGGCGCCAGCCTCCCGACGGCGCTCAGCCGAGGCTGCTGAGCAGCTCGCGGCAGGCCTGCTCGCACCGGCGGCAGGCCTCCGCGCACACCCGGCAGTGCTCGTGCATCTCCGCGTGGGAGGCGCACTCGTCGCCGCACGCCCGGCACACCGTGGCGCAGGCCTCGAGCACGGCCCGGGTGACGTTCGCGTCGTAGCCGGTGTGCCGCGACAGCACCCGGCCGGTGGTCTCGCACACGTCGGCGCAGTCGAGGTCGGTGCGGATGCAGGTGCGCAGGTCGGCCACCGCCTCCTCGCTGAGGCAGGCGTCGGCGCAGGCGGTGCAGGCCTGGGCGCACTCCAGGCACGCCTCGATGCAGGCGCGCAGCTTCTCGCGGTCGATCCCGCCGAGGTCGGCGGGGTAGCTCTGCAGCATCTGGTCGGCCACGCTCACGGTCGTCCTCCTGTCGTCAGGTCGCGTCCGGTCCGGGCCCGGACGTCGCGTCCTGCTGCCCTACCCGGTACGGGTCGGCGCACTCAGAGCTGGGGCGGATCCCCCGGGGCGCCGTCAGGGGCCCTGCGGCCGGTGGGCAGCACAGCCCGCCCCCGTACGCCCTCGAGCTCGAAGGCCAGGGCGGCGTACAGGCTGACAGCCGCGAGCAGCAGCACGCCCATCGGCGGCCCAGGTGCCGACCAGCACGCCCGCCCCCGTCCCGGCCACGGGGTCGCAGGCGAGGAAGCCGAGCACGACCGCGACCAGCTGGACCGGTGCGGTGAGGAGCAGCGCGGCCAGGGCCAGCGGCTGGCCCTGCTCGGCCGGCACCCAGGACAGCTGCAGCGCGGCGAAGGAAGCAGTGGCGACGAACAGCCCGAGGAAGCCCAGCGGCAGCGGGGTCGCGAACGGCCGCAGCACGACCCTCTCTGGTCCGCTCATCCGCTCGCCATGACCTGCGGCGCGACCGACTTGAGCATGGCGTCGGCCCAGCGCATCTGGCGCAGGGTGTCGGGATGGGCGCGCTGGCACGCGGCCAGCAGCTCGCCGTCGCGGAGGGTCTGCGCGGCCTGCGCCAGCACCTCCCAGTCCAGCGACACCCCGGCGGCCCGGCGGTGCACGTCGCGCAGGTCGTCCAGCAGCCGCAGCGACGGGTCGTCGCGGTCGCGGACCGCCCGACGGCCACCGACCCCGGCCGGGGCGTCGTCGGCACGGTCGGCGTCGGCCCCGATGAGGGCGATGTCGCGGTCGGAGGCGAGGTGGGCCAGCTCGTCCACGTGCCGGGCGGACCACTCCGCGAGGTCGCGGCTGAGGTGGAACACCTCGTGGTCCTCGGAGTGCCGCTGCGCCATCGCACCGAAGGCCGCAGCCAGCTCCTGCTCGGCCAGGTGCAGGTCCGCGATCGCGGTCGCCAGTCGGCTCACCGCTCCTCCTCCGTCCGCGTCGGCCCGGCATCCGCTGCCGTCCGGTCGCCGTCGACCCGTCGGGCGCGGGCGGCGGCGGTCTTGAAGATCGGCTGCTTGGAGGCCGGGTCCCAGTCGGTGAGGGTGAGCTCGTTCGCGGCACGGCCGGGGCCGTCCGGTGCATGCCCGCCCCCGGTGTCCCAGTAGCCGTAGTGGAACGGCAGGAACAGCACCCCGGGCCGGATCCCACCCACCCGGAGGCGGGCCTGCACCGATCCTCGCGGCGTCGAGACCTCGAGCAGGTCGCCCTCCACCCAGCCCTGCTCGGCGGCGTCGGCCGCGGCGACCTCCACCCACACGTCGGGGGCGGCGGCCTGCAGCTCGGGCGCCCGTCCGGTCTTGGTGCGGGTGTGGAAGTGGTAGATGGTGCGCCCGGTGATCAGCTGGAAGGGGAGCTCGGCGTCGGGACGCTCGTGCGCCGACTGGTAGGCGGCGGCCTTGATCACCGCCCGGCCGTCGGGGTTGAGCGCCCGGTACTCCACCGGCGACACGGGCGCACCGGTGACGAGGTCGCGGCCGTAGCTCTCGCAGTAGTCGGGGGCGCTGAAGAACCTGCCGTCGGCGTAGAGCCGTTCGGTGCCGTCCGGTGCGTCCTCGGTGCAGGGCCACTGGATCCCGCTGCCGCCGCGCAGCCGGTCGTAGCTGAGCCCGCTGTAGTCGCAGGGGCGTCCCCGGCTGCACTCCTTCCAGCCCTCGAAGGCACCCTCGGCGTCGGACCACTTCACCAGCGGGTCACCGTCCTGGTCGCGCAGGTCGAGCCCGCGGGCGTAGTCGAGGAAGATGTCGAGGTCGGGACGGGCCTCTCCCGGCGGCTCGACCGCCTTCTCCGACAGGTGCACGGTGCGGTCGGTGTTGGTGAAGGTGCCGGTCTTCTCCCCCCACGCGGCCGCGGGCAGCACCACGTCGGCGAGCTGGGCGGTCTCGGTGAGGAAGATGTCCTGCACCACCAGCAGCAGCCGCTCCTGCGCGAGGATCCGGCGCACCCGCGCCAGCTCGGGCAGCGACACCGCGGGGTTGGTGCCGGTGACCCAGAGCAGCCGGATGGTGCCCTGCTCGGCGTAGCGCATGATCTGCATCAGGTGGGTCGGGGCCGCGTAGTGCGGGATGTCCATCGGGTCGATGTTCCAGATCCGGGCCAGGTCGGCGACGTGGGCGTCGTTGGACCAGTTGCGGAACCCGGGCAGGTCACCGTCGGCGCCGGCCTCGCGGGTGTTCTGGGCGGTGGGCTGGCCGTTCATCTGCAGCACACCGCAGCCGGGCCGGCCGAGCATGCCGCGGAGCAGGTGCACGTTGTTGACCTGCACCGCGGCGGCGGTGGCCTGGTGGGACTGGTAGAAGCCCTGCAGCACCGTGCTCAGCAGCCGTCCGGCGGTGCCGAGTAGCCGGGCGGCCTCGTGCAGGTCCCCGACCGGGACGTCGCACACCTGCGCGGCCCGTTCCACCGGGTAGTCAGCCACCCGCTGCACCAGCTCGTCGTAGCCGACGGTGTGGGCGTCGACGTAGGCGTGGTCGACCCAGTCGTGCTCGATGAGCTCGCGCAGCAGCGCGTTCATCAGCATGACGTTGGTGCCCGGGCGCGGGCGCAGGTGCACGGTGGCGGCGCGGGCCACCGGCGTCTCGCGCGGGTCGACGCAGAGCACCCGGGGCGGGTTCGGGCCGGCCAGCCGGTCCAGCACGCGGGTCCAGGTGACGCTCTGCGTCTCGGCCATGTTGTGGCCGAACAGGGCGATCGTGTCCGCATGGTCGATGTCGGCGTAGCTGCCGGGCTGGCCGTCGCTGGCGAAGCTCTGCTTGAGGGCCGCGGCGGCGGTGGCCGTGCAGAGCCGGGTGTTGCCGTCGACGTGGTTGGTGCCCAGACCGCCGTGGGCGATCAGGCCGAGGGTGTAGTACTCCTCGAGGAACAGCTGGCCGGTGGTGTAGAAGCCGAGCGCGCTCGGTCCCTGCTCGGCCAGCAGCTCCCGGGTGCGATCGACGACGACGCCCATGGCGGTCTCCCAGCTGGTCTCGACCAGGCGTCCGTCGCGGCGGACCAGCGGTCGGGTCAGCCGGTCCGGTGAGTGGTTGGCCTGCCAGCCGAACAGGTCCTTGGGCCCGAGCCGGCCGTGGTTGACCCGGTCCACGGTGCGACCGCGGACACCCACGATCCGGCCGTCCTTGACCGCGATGTCGAGACCGTCGCCGTTGGAGTGCAGGACGGCCGCCGACTGCACCCAGCGGTCGACGTCGTCGGGGGTCAGCCCGTCGGCCAGCTGGACGTCCTCGCGCACCGGCCACGGCTCGCCGGGTCCGTAGGGGGTGCGCCGACCCCAGGGGTGGGCGATGCGGGGGTGGGATGCCATGCCTCCGGGCTACCCAGGGCGCGCCCGCGCCATGCACCCGGGCCGCCGGCGCCCCGACCTGGCCCTGCCGCGGCCTACCGTCGAGGCCGGACCGCCGAGCGAGAGGCCACACCGTGGGACTGTTCGACCGCATCTTCCGCCGCCCGACCGCCCCCTCGACCGACCAGCCCGACGCACCGTCCGAGCCGGCGCCCGCGGCTGCCGACGCGGCCCCGGCCGGACCGCCGGACGGCGGAGCGCCGGAGGCAGCGGGTCCGAGCCACGACAACCCGCACACCGCCGCCGTCCAGCGCGCCGTCGACGCCTACTGGGACGGGATCGGCGTGAGCGACACCGACCGGATCAGCTACCTGCTCAACCCGATGTTCACCGGCGCACCGCGCTGGCCCGGCATCCGGCAGAGCTACCGGGTGGTGCGCACGCCGCAGACGCTGGTGCTGGCCTCCGACGGGCTCTCCGACCCCGACGTCGACACCGACGAGGCGACCCCCGGCGTCGGCTGCGAGGTGTTCCTGGAGACCCCGGACCTGGTCGGTGCCGAGTTCGCCGAGCTGCGGGCCAGCTGGCAGTTCAGCCTGGTCGAGCAGCTGGCGATGAACGTCGCCCACCTCGGCGGTCTCTCCGACCGGCTGGAGCAGCACGGCGTGCTGTCGATGGAGCTGCCGCTCGGGGACGCCGCACCGGCGGAGCTGCGGTCGCCGCAGGGCACGGTCGGCGTGCTGCTCGGGATGCCGGTGCCCGGACGGGCTCTGCGGGTCGAGACCCCCGGTGGGCCGGTGGACCTGGTGGCGGTGACGGTGGTCGGCCCCGACGAGCTGGACCGGCTGGTCGCGGGCGGTGCGGAGGCCCGGCGCGCGCTGGTCGAGCAGCGGCTGGCCTCCGGTGCCGGGCACCTCAGCACCCCGGCGCGTCGCTGAGTGGAGGCTCGCCCTCGGCAGCGGCTTCGTGCTTGGGTGGCACCACCCCCTGCTGAGGAGTGCCGGTGTCCCGTCTGCGTCCCGTCCCCGTCCTGCTGCTCGCGTTCGTGCTCGTCGGCACGCTGCTGCCGACCGCGGTCGCGTCGCCGCGGCTCGAGCTCAGCGCCACCGCCGCGGTGGCCGCCGAGGACGCGGCGACCGACGCCGTCCGCATCACCGTCGCCGGGACGTGGTCGGGTGATGACCCGCTGGACGACGTCACGCTGACCGCCGGTGAGGAGACTCCCGAGGCCGGCGGGGCCCGGGCCGAGGACACGGGCGGCGCCGGCACGGCGGAGGCCGACGCGTGCCGCGGCGACGCCGACCGGGTCGTCTGCACCACCGTCGTGCCGGGGGTCCGTGAGGGCGAGGAGTGCCACCTCGACCTCGTGGCCGTGGTGACCGGACGCAGCGGCTCAGCGGAGATCCGCGCCGAGCTCGACGAGGCGGTGCCCGTGGAGGGGTGGTGCACCACCCGGGACGACGGCGTGACGCCACCGGCAGCCCCCGCCTCCGAGCCCGCGGCGTCCGCGTCGGCGGTCGTCCCCGACCCGAGTGCACCGGCGTCCCCGTCGGCGACCGCGCCGAGCGCCCCGAGCCCGTCGTCGACGCCGACCTCGACCGCCGTGCCGATGCCGGAGACGCCCACCCCGAGCGCGGCCCCGACGTCTGCCGCTCCGACGGAGACGGCCTCTCCCTCGGCCCCGGCCCCCTCCGGGCCCGGCACCGAGGTCGCCGAGAAGCAGCCGGACACCGACCCGGAAGAGCCGGGCCTCCGGTCGCGGAGCCGGGCCGCCGCCCCGGCCGAGACGCCGATCGCGCGCCGCTACCGCGAAACCGGTGGCGCCGACGGCCCGCTCGGTGCGGTCGTGGCGGCGGAGCGTCCCGTCGCCGGCGGCCGCTACGCCCGCTACGAGGGCGGTCACCTCTACCAGCCGCCGGGAGCCGACACCGCCTGGATCGTCCGCGGTGCGGTGCTCGCCCGCTACACCGCGCTCGGCGGTCCGGCCGAGAGCGGGTTCCCCAGCCAGGACGAGTGGTGCGGGCTGCCCGAGGACGGCTGCCTGCAGAAGTTCGACCGCGCCTGGATCTACTGGAGCCCGGGTGCCGGCGCCCACCCGGTCACCGGGGCGATCCGCTCGGCCTACGGCCGGCACGGCTGGGAGCGCGGCCCGCTGGGCTTCCCGACCCAGGCGGAGTGGTGCGGCCTGCGCGACGGGGGCTGCCTGCAGAAGTTCACCGGCGGCACCGTCTACTGGTCGAGCGGCACGGGCGCGCACCCGGTCTGGGGGGCGGTCCTGGGCGCGTACGGCCGCGCCGGCTGGGAGCGCGGCGCCCTGCGGATGCCGGTCGAGGACGAGTGGTGCGGGCTGCGCGGCGGCGGCTGTCTGCAGAAGTTCCAGGGCGGCACCGTGTACTGGTCGCCGGGCACCGGCGCGCACCCGGTGTGGGGCTCGATCCTCGGCGCCTACGGCCGCGCCGGCTGGGAGCGCGGGACGCTCGGCTTCCCCATCCAGGCCGAGTGGTGCGGCCTGGTCGACGGTGGGTGCCTGCAGAAGTTCACCGGCGGCAGCATCTACTGGTCGCCGTTCACCGGGGCGCACGCGGTGTGGGGCGCGATCCTCACCCACTGGGCCGGCTACGGCTACGAGCGCAGCGTGCTGGGCTACCCCGACGGCGACGAGCGGTGCAGCGGCGGCACCTGCACCCAGACCTTCGACGAGGGACGGATCACCTGGAGCCGTTCGGCCGGGGCCCGGGCGACCTCGCCCTTCCGGTACGTGACGCTGCCGGTGAGCTCGGCCGACGTCCGCCACACCTACCGCGCCGGCTGCCCGGTCGGGCCGTCCCGGCTGCGCAAGATCGTGATGCTGCACCGCGACCAGGGCGACCGGCTCCGCTTCGGGGAGATGATCGTGCGCGACTTCCTCGCCGACGACGTGGTCGCGGCCTTCCGGGCGGCCTACGAGCGCGACTACCCGATCGCCCGGATGGACAACCCGAACGTGTGGAAGGGCGACGACCCCGACCAGATGGCGGCCAACAACACCTCCGGCTTCAACTGCCGCAAGGTGGTCGGCAACCCGTACGCGGTCTCACCGCACTCCTACGGGACCGCCCTCGACGTCAACCCGGTGCAGAACCCGTACCAGGACGCCAACGGGCGCTGGTGGCCGTCGAACGGGAAGGGCTGGATCCTCGGCGGCGGACTGAACCGGCCGAAGGAGCACCCGGCGGTGCTGACCACCGGGAGCACCCTGACCGACGCGCTGGAGGACCGCGGCTTCTTCTGGGGCGGGCGCTGGGCCAACCGCGACTACCAGCACTTCGAGTACTGATGGGACGCCTCCCCCGCTGCGGCGGCCTCCTCGCCCTGGCGCTCGTGCTGGGGCTCGCCGCCTGCGACGACGACCCGCCGGCTTCGCCGGAGCCGAGCGCCAGCACCGCCGGCATCGACCCGACCGCCGGCCCGTCCGACCCGCTGCCGTCCACGCCGGTGAGCACCACCCCGGTCCCCGCGCCGGAGACGCCGCGAGAGGCGCCGCCCCGTCCCACCGCCCCGGCCCCGTCCACGGCCGGCGACCTCGGCCAGGACGACCTGCCGCCGGAGGTGCTCGGGTTCCGGGCCGAGGAGCGTCCGGCCGCCGAGGGCGAGTACCTGCCCAACGGCACCTGGACCCACGCGGTCGAGCCCGAGCAGGCGGTGTGGGAGGCGAGCCCCCAGTGCGGGGAGGCCACCGAGCCGCCCGTCCCGGAGCACGCGCTGGCCGCGACCTACCTCGACGAGGAGGGCCGGCCCGGTAACGGGCTGCTGCTCGGCTTCGGCTCGGGCGAGGACGCCGGCCGGTTCGCCGCAGACTACCGGGCGCAGCTCGGCAGCTGCCCGCGTGCCGACGACCCGGTGCTCACCGTCGAGGCGGTCGAGGAGTCCGAGGACTGGTACGCCGGACGCCGCAGCTACGGAGCCGACCGCTGGTCGGAGCTGGTGGTGCAGCGGGGCGAGCAGGTGCTGCTGCTCATCGTCGCCGACGACCACGCGTCCTCCCCCGACGACCTGCGCGAGCTCGCGGAGAGCCTGAGCAGCTGACCGCGGTCTGGCGGCACCTTCGGCAGGAGGTGGACGTTGTGCGGGCATGACGTTGCGACGTGTCCTGCTGTCGGCGGGACTGCTGCTCACCGCCGCCTGCGCGCCCGCGGCGGACCCGGCCGCCGGCCCGTCGCCGTCCGGAGCCGCCACGCCGTCGGCCAGCGCGTCGAGCCCGGGCCGGCCGAGCGTCACCCCGACGCCCCGGGCGACTGCCACCCCGACCCCGACTCCCACCCCGACGCTGGCCGCCAGCGACGGTGAACCGCGCGACGCCGAGCTGAGCATCCCCGCCCTCGACATCGACGACCTCGAGGTCGTCGCCTACGAGGGCTCGCCCGACGACGGACCCGGCACCGAGATCCAGGACGGCGGGGTGGCGGCCAGCCCCTACGGCGAGGAGGGCGGCACCGGCGCCGGCGGCATCGGCAACTACATCGTCACGGCGCACCGGCTCTCCTCCACCCAGGCCTTCCTCGAGCTGCCCGAGCTGGAGGAGGGCGAGGAGGTGCACGTCGAGGCCGACGGCGTCCGCTACACCTACGAGATCACCGACACCCGCGAGACCTCGTTCCGCTCGGACGAGTCGCTGGCCGAGCAGCGGGCCCCGGTGCCGGGCGAGCCCGGCGAGGAGGCCACCGAGGCGATGATCACGCTGTCGACCTGCGCCACACCGGAGGACGACGCGGAGGGCAACTTCTGGCGCGACGAGTTCGGCAACCCGGAGCACCGGATCGACAAGATCGGCGTCCTGGTCGAGGTCGAGGACGTCTGAGACCGCGGAGTTGCAACAGGCCTGGCCCGGCCTGGTATCGTCGCACCCTGCTAGGGGCTATGGCGCAGTTGGTAGCGCGTCTCGTTCGCAATGAGAAGGTCACGGGTTCGAATCCCGTTAGCTCCACCACCCGGCGGTAGCCGCTCGATGTGGCGTGACGGCTCGTCCGCCTGCGACGCCCCCCGATCGATGTTGTGCCCACGACACGTCGTCGCCGAACACCTGCGGTGCAGCTGGCACGCCGCGCAGCCCTCTGCTGACCTCCAGCTGGCACCACGGGCCAGGTGTCAGCTGCTCCTAGGTCCTGTGGCCGTTGCTGGAAGGTGTGGTGGCTGCCAGCGCCAGGTCGGGTTGCTGTCGGCGGCGATGCTCTTGCGCCACCAGCGTGCGGGTAGGAGCCGGATCATGGTCGTCATCGCCCGGTGCATGCTGCTGGCGGTGGTGCGTTGGCCGTCGGCGCGGGCGCCCCGGGGGGTGGCTTGGGTGCGCGGTCGGCGTGCGGTTGCGGACGGTCGCCCCAGGCTCCGCCGCCTCCGCCGACGAACCGGGCGCCGCCCTGTGAAGCCGGTCAGAAGCCTCTGCCCACGGACTCCCGCCGCCTTGCAGCGCACTCGCACCGCAGACGCGGACAGGTCGAGAGTGCTCCCGCTGGTGCACCACGCGGCACCGGCCCGTCCGGAGCCGACCTCCGGACCCGATCACGTCAGCGGTCCGGTCCCGCGCGACGCCGGCGGGCGAAGCCGTATGCGGCCAGGAACACCACACCGAGCACCACCCCGACCACCGCCGAGTCCCCGCCGGACCACCAGCCCAGCCGCGTACCGACGAGCGCGAGGACGCCGCCGACCAGCCAGCCCAGGCCCATGCCCAGACCGGCCCGATCGACCCGCTCCCGGTCCTGCCGCTCCAGCCTCTTCCAGTCGAAGGCCACGACGAGAGCCTAGGGGTGCGCCGCGAGGGGGCGACCGCCGGCCGCCACAGATCCTTCCTCGCCGCGCGTGAGCCGTCGACCGACCGGGGTAAGCCTGGCAGCACGGAGGAGCCGGAGGACGGGGGCCATGGTGATCCAGCGACACGACGGCGCAGAGGTGCGCGGTGGCTGACACGGTGGAGCAGGTCGCCGAGGGCGTCCACCTGGTGTCGGCACACCACGTCAACTGCTACCTGCTCGGCAACGCCCAGATGGGGTTCACCCTCGTCGACACCGGTCTACCGGCCAGCTGGGACCTGCTCGGACGCGCCCTGGCCAGGCTCGGCCGGTCGATGGCCGACCTGCGGGCGGTCGTGCTCACCCACGCCCACTTCGACCACATCGGCACCGCCGCCCGGATCCGCCGCGAGCTCGGCATCCCGGTGTACCTGCACCCCGACGACCACTGGCTGGCCGCGCACCCCTACCGGTACCGGCACGAGCGCGCCCGACCGCGCTACCTGCTGCGCTACCCGAAGGCGCTGCCCGGGCTGGCGTCGATGGTCCGCGCCGGCGCACTCCGGGTGCCCCCGGTGACCGGTGTGGAGCCGATGTCCGACGGGCAGCAGCTGCCGGTGCCGGGAGAGCCGCTGGTGGTGCACACGCCTGGGCACACCGATGGCCACTGCGTCCTGCACGTGGCGGAGGCCGACGCCCTGCTCGTCGGTGACGCGCTGGTCACCGACGACCCCTACACCTCGCGCACCGGGCCGACCCTGGTCGCCGGCGCCGCCACGGCGTCGGCCGAGCAGGCCCGCGCCTCGCTGGAGCGGCTGCGCTTCTACCCCGACGCCGTCCTGCTGCCCGGGCACGGGCGTCCCTGGACCGAGGGCGTCGAGCAGGCGGTCCAGATCGCGCTCGCCCGGCCGATGCTCTAGCCGGCCCGCACCAGGCTCAGACCGAGGCGCGCCAGGCGACGATGCTGCGCACGGTCGCGCTCGGGTCCTCCCCCAGCGCGGCGACCAGCTCCGACGGCGTCGACCCGTTGTAGGCCACCCAGGCGCGCACCGAGTCCTCGGCATCGCCCGCCAGCACCCGCAGGACGTCCGCCGGTGCGGCCTGGTTGCGGGCCACCCACGTCCGCACCCCGACCTCGGCGTCCCGGGCCAGCTGCGCCAGCAGGTCCGCCGGGGCGTGGTGGCTGCTGGCCGCGCTGGCCCGGATCTGCGGGTCCGGGTCGCCCGCGAGCAGCCGCAGCCGGCGGATCTTGCTCTCGGTCACCGGTGGCGCGGCGGCCCCGGTGACCACCGGGGCCTCCCGCAGCTCGGCCGGCACCGACCGCAGCTGCTCGCGCATGGCGTCGGTGCTGAAGCGGATGCAGGACACCCAGACCCCTTCCGAGACGGTCGACGACAGGTCTCGCACACTAACCCGGGACGTCCCCCCGCCCGCGCAGCGACACCGCCCTCAGCGTCGGGTCCGCCGGACCGCGACGACGTTGTCGGTCACCTCGGCCCGCTGACCGCCCGGTCCGGTCGCCAGCCGCCGGACCGCCGCCACCCGCACCGGTGACCAGCCCTCGACCAGGCCGATCGAGCGGCGGGTCTGCTGCGGGCTCGGGAACTCGATGCCGGCGTCCGCGGTCCACGACCAGGGCGCCGACGAGGCGTGGTCCACCGCCACGAACACCCCGCCGACCCGGACCCGCTCGGCCGCCCGGGCCAGCACGGCGTCCCGGTCGATGCCGAGCGTGCTGTGGAAGAAGCAGGCGTAGACCAGGTCGAACTCGCCGGCCGGCAGCGAGGCGGTGAGGTCGTGCTGCTCGGTCCGCACCCGGCCGAGCGGTCGCCGGCTCTCCGCCAGCGCGGCGGTCCGCGCCAGCGCGGTGGCCGAGACGTCGGTCGCCGTCACCTGCCAGCCCTGCTCGGCCAGCCACACCGCGTCCCCGCCGTGGCCGCAGCCGAGCTCGAGCGCCGAGCCCGGACGCTGCCGCAGCCCGTACAGCGTGTCGACCAGCGCCGCGTTGGGCCGGGTCCCCCGGTCCGGGTCCCGGTCGGCGTACTGCTCCTCCCAGAACTCCGCGCTGGTCCCCGCCGGCGCGCTCATGCCGCCGCCCGTTCCCGCACGGCGCGCTCGACGTCGGCCATCAGCAGGTCGCCGTGGATCGCCGAGCCGGCGTACATCCCCTCGCTCATCGCCGGCACCACCGAGGCCATCAGGTTGCCCGCGTTCCCGGCCACCCAGACCCCCGGCAGCGCGGTGCGCCCCATCGGGCCGGCCTCGATGAACGGCCCCCGCGGGCCCTCGGTCAGGGTGCCGCCCAGCTGCTCGTAGAGCTCCCCGCGGGCCACGAACCGCGGCGCGACGACCAGGGCGTCCAGGCCGACGGCGTGCCCACCGGCCAGCTCCACCGCCCGCAGGGCGCCGTCCTCGCCGACCACCCGGAGCACCTCGCCCGAGACCACCTCGACCCCGACGGCGGCCAGCTTCTCCCAGTCCTCGGCCTCGAAGTCGGCCACCGTGTGCTGCAGCACCGTCACGTGCGGACTGAGCTGGCGGAACATCAGCGCCTGGTGCACCGCCGCGGCGTCGGTGGCGAGGACGCCGATCCGATTCCCGCGCACCTCCCAGCCGTGGCAGAAGGGGCAGTGCAGCACGCTGGTCCCCCAGTGCTCGGCGAGTCCCGGCACGTCGGGCAGCTCGTCGACCAGCCCGGTCGCCAGCAGCAGCCGGCGTGCCGTGGCGGTCGAGCCGTCCGACAGCGTCAGGACGAACCCGTCCCCCTCGCGGCGCACCGTCGCCACCTCGCCCTCGCAGATCTCGACCCCGTACCCCTCGGCCTCCCGGCGTCCGGCGGCCAGCAGCTCCCGCGGCGCGATGCCCTCGTGGCCGAGCACGTTGTGGGCGCCCTCGGCGGGGGCGTTGCGCGGCTGGCCGGCGTCCACCACCAGCACCGAGCGCAGCGACCGGGCCAGCGGGACGGCCGCGCTCAGCCCGGCGAAGCTGCCTCCGACGACGGCCACGTCGTAGTTCGTCATGGTGTCTCCTCACGTCCTCAGCCGGGTCCCCCCGGCGACACCACCACGGTAGACGCGCCATGCGCCTGAGACATAGGCTCTTGCGTATGGAGCAAGAAGTGGAGGTCGACGTCCTCATTCGCCAGCGCATCCGGGGTCTCCGGCTCGCCCGGGGGTGGTCCTTGGACGCGCTGGCCGCCCGCTGCTACCTCAGCCCGTCCACGCTGAGCCGCATCGAGACCGGCCACCGCCGCATCGCGCTCGACCAGCTCGTCCCGATCGCGCGGGCCCTCGGCACCAGCATCGACCAGCTGGTCGAGCCGGGCGAGGACGAGGACGTGGTGATCCGGCCGCACCCGAGCAGCCACCCCGGGATGACGACCTGGCTGCTCTCCCCCGAACGCGCGCTGCGCGGCACGACGGTGGCCAAGATGCGGGTGACCCCCGAGCACCGCTACGACCCCGACGACCTGCGGGTGCACCCGGGACGGGAGTGGTTCACGGTGCTCTCCGGCACCGCCCGGCTGCAGCTGGCCGAACGCACGATCGTCGTCGCCGAGGGCGAGGCGGCGGAGTTCTCCACGATGGTGCCGCACGCGATCACCGCCGTGGACGGGCCGGTGGAGATCCTCACCATCTTCGACCACGACGGCGAGCGGGCCCACCTGCACCCCGACCGACCGGGCGGCGGGGAGAGGGCTTGACCGGCTGGCTGCTCAACCGGCCAAGCCTCCTCAGGGGTATCCGTGGCGGACCGACCCACACACGCATCCACCCCCCGGATCGGATAGGACAGCCTTACCTACGGCTAGGGTGCAGGCCATGAGCACACGCCCCGCCCGTCCCCTCGCCTGCCTCGCCGTCCGGTCCACCGAGCTGCTGGCGCCGCACCTGGTCCGGGTGGTGCTCGGCGGCGACGACATCGCGATGCTCTCCTCCAACGACCACACCGACCGTTACGTCAAGCTCGTTTTCACCCCGGTCGAGGGCGAGCCGCCGGTGCGGCGGACCTACACCGTCCGCGCCTGGGACACCGAGGCGGGCACCCTGACGCTGGACTTCGTCACCCACGGCACCGACGGCGTCGCCGCCCCCTGGGCGGCCAACGCGCAGCCCGGCGACGAGGTCGGCGTGATCGGCGCCGGTGGCGCCTACAGCCCCTCTCCGGAGGCCGGCTGGTACCTGCTCGTCGGGGACGACTCGGCGCTACCGGCGATCAGCACCGCGGTCGAGGCGCTGCCGGACGACGCCCGCGGGGAGGTGGTCCTCGAGGTCGACTCCGCCGCCGACGAGGTGCTGCCGACCCCGCCTGCGGGCGTCCGGGTCACCTGGCTGCACCGCGGCGGGGCCGAGCCGGGCGCAGTCAGCCTCCTGCCCGACGCGGTGCGGGCGCTGGACTGGCCGGCCGACGGCCCGCTGGACGTCTTCGCCCACGGCGAGCGGGAGGCGATGAAGGCGCTGCGCGACGTCTTCTTCGCCGAGCGGCAGCTGCCGCGCTCCTGCGTCAGCCTGTCGGGCTACTGGGCGTTCGGACGCACCGAGGACCGGTTCCAGGCCGAGAAGCGCGAGCCGATCGGGCAGATCCTGCCCGACTGAGGCTCACTCGCCGACGGCGCGCCGGCGGTCCTCCACCTCGACCACCGGCTCCGGCACCACCTCGGGCGTCGGCGCGGCGGTCACCGGTCCGGTCTCGGCCAGGACCGGCTGGGTGCGGCGTCCGGAGGAGGTGACGTCGGGGGCGGAGAGGTCGATGGTGCGCACGGTGCGCGGGGCCAGCGGCTTCGACACGTAGGTGGGGGTGGTCACCGGGATCGGGTCCCACAGACCGCGCAGCGGGCGCGAGGGCTCCCCGGTCCCCTGCCCCTCGGCACCGGCCACCACGCCGGCGCCGACGGTGATCAGCACGGTCTCCTCCTCCGAGCCGACCCGGATCCGCGCCACCAGCTGGTCGTGGCGGCGCACCATCCGCCGCACGGTGATCCGGGCGACGGCGAGGAAGACCAGCAGCAGCCCGCCCGGCACCGCCAGGCTCCACCAGGGCAGCAGCTCCAACGCCGCCGCGGCCAGGCACAGGGTCAGCCCGACCATCAGCACCACCAGCACCCGCCGCCGTCGCGAGGCGGCCTGGCGCTCCAGACCGCGGATCCGCCGGATCGCCGAGCGGCGCGTCATCGGCGTGGAGACCTCGACGTCGCTGATCTCCTCCCCGTCCTGGTCCACCAGCGGGGCGGTGCCGCTGGTGACGATGCGCACCGAGGAGGAGAAGTGGTCGGCGGGGTCGTCGGCGTCCAGGTCGACCTGGTTCCGACGCAGGAAGAGGGGGACGAGGTAGGCCAGCCAGGCGGCCACGATGGCGGCGAAGATCAGTCCCGTACCCACGCCGCGAGCATAGGAGCGGCGTGCCGCCCGGTCGGCGAGGCGGGACGGAGTGTCGGCGGTCGACGGGGACGGGCTCAGCCCCGCAGCCGCTCCCAGCGCCGCAGCAGCCCCTCCGGCACCTCCTCGGCGTTGAGCGCGAAGACCAGGTGGTCGCGCCAGTCGCCGTCGATGTGCAGGTAGCGCGGACGCAGCCCCTCGGGCCGGAAGCCGAGCTTGGCGACCACCCGCAGGCTGGCCGCGTTCTCGGGCCGGATGGCGATCTCGATCCGGTGCATCTCGAGGGTGGCGAAGCAGTGGTCGACGGCCATCGCCACCGCAGTCGGGACGATCCCCCGCCCGGCCACCCGCTGGTCCACCCAGTAGCCCACCTGCCCCCAGGCCGCCGACCCACCGACGATCCCGCTCACCGTCAGCTGGCCGACCACCCGGGTCGCCCCCTGCTCGGTGAGGTGGATCAGCCAGGGCAGCGCCCGGCCGTGGCGGGCCTGCTCCGACAGCAGCCGGACCAGTGCGGCGAAGGTGGCCGGCCCGGGCGGCGAGCCCGGTGGCAGCGTCGCCTCCCAGGGCCGCAGCCAGGCCTGGTTGTGCTCACGGACCTCGGTCCATCCGGAGCGGTCGCGCCGCCGGATCGGGCGCAGGTGCACCCGGGTGCCGTCCGGCTGGTCGTGCTCGAGGGAGACCGGCCACTCGACCTTCCTCACCCGTGGTCCCCGCCCCCGCGCAGCTGGGCCACCGCGTGGCCCAGCAGTGGCGCCAGCACCGCCAGCCCGTCGCGGACCGCGCCGCGCGAGCCCGGCAGGTTGACCACCAGCGTCCGCCCGGCGACCCCGGCCACGCCACGGCTCAGCAGCGCCGTGGGCACCCCGGCCGCCACCCCGCGGCGGGTGATCTCGGCGGGGATCTGGGGCAGCTCGAGGTCGAGCAGGGCCGCGGTCTGCTCCGGGGTGCGGTCGCTGGGGCTCAGCCCAGTGCCACCGGTGGTCAGCACGACGTCGTGACCGGCCGCCACCAGGGCGCGCAGCCGCTGTCCCACCTGCGGGCCGTCGGGCACCACCTCGACCGCGACCTCGGCGAACCCCCAACTCCGCAGCGCCTCGACCAGCACCGGCCCGGTGCGGTCGGGGTAGACGCCGGCCGAGGCCCGGGTGGAGACGGTCAGCACCGCCGCCCGGGCGCCCTCGGGCACCGGCGCCGGTTCAGTCGCCGCGGGTCCAGGCACCGCTGCGCCCACCCGACTTGGCCAGCACGCGGACGTCGGTCACCCGCGCCTCCCGGTCGACGGCCTTGATCATGTCGACCAGCGCGAGGGCGGCGACGCTGACCGCGGTGAGCGCCTCCATCTCCACCCCGGTCCGGCCGGTGGTGCGCACCTGCGCCTCGATGTCGACGCCGTGGTCGCGCACCGCCAGCTCGACGCTCACCCCGCTGATCGGCAGCGGGTGGCACAGCGGCACCAGGTCCGGGGTCTTCTTGGCGGCCTGGATCCCGGCGATCCGGGCCACCGCCAGCGCGTCACCCTTGGGCACCGTGTCGTCCCGCAGGGCCGCCACGCAGACGGGGCTGAGCAGCACGGTGCCGGCGGCGGTGGCCGAGCGGGCGGTGACGTCCTTGGCCGAGACGTCGACCATCAGCGCCCGGCCCCGGTCGTCCAGGTGCGGGAAGCCGCCGGTCGCCTGGTCCGGGGCGGGCTGGTCGGCCATCACGACACCTCGTCCAGCATCCACACCGGGACGTGGGAGCCGGCGGGGACGTGGTCGACGTCGGGGTCCATGACGATCAGCGCGTTGGCCCGGGCCATGCTGCTGACCAGGTGCGAGCCGTGGCCGCCGACCGCGGTGACGCTGCGGCGTCCGGCCGGGTCGGTGGTGACCAGCCCGCGGGCGAACTGCTTCTTGCCCGGCACCGAGCGCAGCAGGTGGGTGGCGATCGCGCGCACCTGCGGGCGGAACAGCGGCTCCACCCCCATCATCTTGCGGATCACCGGGCGGACGAAGGCCTCGAAGGAGATGTAGGCGCTGACCGGGTTGCCCGGGAGCATGATCATCGGCACCCGGTCCTCCCCGATCAGCCCGAAGCCCTGCGGCTTGCCCGGCTGCATCGCGACCTCGCAGAAGTCGGTCAGCCCCAGCTCGGGCATCACCGCCTTGACCACGTCGTAGTCGCCCTGGCTCACCCCGCCGGTGGTGATGATGAGGTCGGCCCGCACCAGCTGGTCGGAGATCGCCTGCTTGATCGCCTCGGCGTCGTCGCCGACCAGGCCGACCCGGAACACCTGCGCCCCCTCCGCACGGGCCGCGGCGGCCAGCAGGTAGGAGTTGGAGTCGTAGAGCTGGGCCGGGTTGCTCAGGGCCAGCCCCGGCTCCACCAGCTCCGAGCCGGTGGCGAGCACCACCACCCGC
This sequence comes from Desertihabitans brevis, assembly GCF_003327535.1. Taxonomy (NCBI): domain Bacteria; kingdom Bacillati; phylum Actinomycetota; class Actinomycetes; order Propionibacteriales; family Propionibacteriaceae; genus Desertihabitans; species Desertihabitans brevis. The sequence continues at coordinate 418,345 of NZ_QOUI01000002.1, forward strand.
GGTCGCGGGCGCACCATCACCTTGTCGACACCGATGGCGGCCAGCAGCCCGACGTCGCGGGCCCCGACCCGGGCGCCGGAGCGCATCATCACGTCCCCGGCGCTGACGTCCTCGCCACGGCGGCGGATGTGCTGGCCCTCGCGGGCGCCGGCGAAGACCCGGACATCCTCGGTGCCGCGGTCGGTGGCCTCGTAGGGCACCACGGCGTCGGCCCCGGGCGGGATCGGCGCGCCGGTCATGATCTTGATCGCGGTGCCGGGGGGCAGCGGCTCGTCGCTCCAGTCGCCGGCGGCGATCTCTCCCATCACGGCCAGCGTGACCGGGGCGTCCTCGGCGGCCCCGAGGGTGTCGCCGAAGTGCACCGCGTAGCCGTCCATCGCCGAGTTGTCGAAGCCGGGCAGGTCGACGTCGGACTCGATGTCCTCGCAGATGCTGAGGTCGAGCGCGTCCAGGATCTGCTGGCCGAAGGCGGGCAGCTGGTGCACCTGGTCGAGCAGGTAGTCGCGATGGTCCTCCATCGAGCGCCAGCCGCGCTCGTCGGTCGGGGGAGGCGGCGGCAGCTGGGGGGCCTCCGGCTCGGCGACCACGACCTCCGGCTCTTTCTTCTTGCGGCCGAACAAGGGCATGAGCCCCACCCTAGTGCCGCGTCGCCGCACTCCCCGGCAGGCCGGAGACGCCACACTGGGCTGGTGCCCTCTCCCTCCGCCGACGACGAGGCGCTGACCGGCGCCAAGCAGCTGCTCCGCCGGGCGGTCCGCCAGCGTCGGGCCGTCCGGCCCGCCGAGCAGCGGGCCGCCGACGACCTGGCCCGCTTCGACCGGCTGACCGCCCTGCTCGCCCCCGAGCGGGAACCCGTGGTGGCCTGCTACCTGGGCACCGGGGACGAGCCGGGCACCACCCGGCTGGTCGGCTGGCTGGCCGCCCAGGACGTCCCGGTGCTGCTGCCGCTGGTCGGCCGGGCCGACGGCGCCCCGCGCCGCCGCCCGGACTGGGCCTGGTACACCGGGCCGGACGGGCTGCGCTCCGGGCCGCGCGGCATCCCCGAGCCGGACGCCCGTGGGCTCGGCGCCCGCGCACTGGCCTCCGCCAGCGTCGTGGTCTGCCCCGCGCTGGCCGGGACGGCCCGCGGCGAGCGGCTCGGCACCGGCGCCGGTTGGTACGACCGGGCGTTGCGGGAGGCCCGTCCGGACGCGGTGACGATCATGCTGCTCAACGACGACGAGGTCCTCCCGACGCTGCCCACGCAGGCCTGGGACCGTCGGATGGACCTCGTCGTGACCCCCACCCGGGTGCTCCGGGCCGGCTGAGACCGGTACCGCGGGACGTCGGTCAGGAGCTGGCGCCGACCCGCTCCGGCTCGGCGGCCGCGGCCTCGGTCTCGCGGCGGCGCCGGACCCGGCGCACCGTCCAGGCCAGCGCGGCGGCGGTGAGCACCACCACGGCGCCGTAGACCCACCAGCGCGCGCCCGGGTCGACCTCGGCGGCGCGCAGCAGGGTGCGGGAGTTGGTCAGCACGATGACGCCGCCGACCAGGACGCCGAGCAGGTGGGCCGGGGCGTAGCGCACCAGCACCGCGGCGATCGGCGCGGCGACCACGCCGCCGACGAGCAGGGCCAGCGCGATCCCCCAGTCGATGCCGGCCGCGCCCAGGCCGAGCAGGAAGCCGACGCTGGCGGCCACGCTGACCGCGAACTCCGAGGTGTCGATCGAGCCGACCACCTTGCGCGGTTCGAGCCGGCCGTCGGCCAGCAGGGCCGGGGTGCCGACCGGGCCCCAGCCCCCGCCGCCGGTGGCGTCGACGAACCCGGCGAACAGGCCGAGCGGACCGAGCGTCCGGATGGTCGGGTTGCCCTTGAGCCGCGGGGTGAAGCCGACGACGAAGCGGATGAGGATGTAGAGCCCGAGGAGCAGCAGGATGACGCCCATCACCGGCGCGGCGACCTCGGTGGAGAGCCGGCTCAGCACGGTGGCGCCGAGGAAGGCCCCGAGCGCCCCCGGTCCGGCGATCCGGGCGACCACGCGCCAGTCGACGTTGCGGAGCCGCCAGTGGCTCACGCCGGAGACGGCGGTGGTGACGATCTCGGAGAAGTGCACCGAGGCGGAGGCGGCGGCCGGGGTCAGCCCGGCGACGGCGACGAGCAGGGTCGAGGAGGTGACGCCGTAGGCCATGCCGAGGCTGCCGTCGACCAGCTGGGCGGCGAAGCCGACCAGGGCCAGGATGATGAGCTTGCGCACGGGATGTCCTCTCGTCCTACTTATCCCGGTGTCGTACTAGGGAATGCCGGAACAGTAGGCGGGCATTCCCCCGCGGTCGAGGGTCGTCTCAGGGGCCGGACGCTCAGCTGGTGCGTCGGCTGGGACGCGCCCAGGCCGCCGGCTCGGCCACCAGCGTCCGCACCATCTCCGGCATCTCGCCGCTGGCGACGTGGGCCAGGGTGACCGACTCCAGGATCGCCCGCTCCGAGGCGCGCAGCGCGATCCAGACCTGCTGCAGCGGGGCGGCCGCGCCGGAGTACTCCAGCTCCTCGGGCCGGTTCCCGCGGACGTTGGCCAGCTCGCCCTCCAGCGCGCGGATGACGTCGGCGACCGAGATCTCCTCGGCGGGCCGGGCCAGCCGGAACCCGCCGACCGGGCCCCGCTGGCTGCGCAGCAGCTGCCCGCGGCGCAGCTCGCCGAGGATGCTCTCGAGGTACTTGGCCGGGATCCCCTGGGCCACCGAGAGCTGCTCGACGTTGCGCGGGCCCTGGGCCACCGCCAGCTCGCTCACCGCCCGCAGGGCGTAGTCGACGCGGGCCGACAGCTTCACCGCCTGCTCACCGCCCTCCCCTAGCCGATCGGGACCAGCACCAGCGTGTGCCGGGCCGCCGCGCGCACCGCCGCCGTGCCGTGCCTGAAGGTCATCATCTCATCGCGGGCCCACAGCTCGGTCTGGTCGACGTAGTGCTCGGCGAAGGCGTGCCCCGACACCCCGGTCTGGTTCACCCAGCGGGAGGCGTCGAGGTCGCCGAGGTCGACCAGCATCCGCATGGTCGGCCCGCTGACCGGTGCGAAGTCGCCGCGCTGGGGGCTCCAGCCGGTGGCGTCGACGACGTTGGCGGTGCCGTCCAGACCGGGGCCGTCGCGGTTGAACAGGGCCTCCACCGGGTCGATCCCGCTGCTGCCGAGGGTCTGGTGCTCCAGCTGCAGGCGGTGCAGCCGGCCCCACTCCCAGCGGGCGGGGTCGCGGCTGATCAGCGCGGTGATCTGCTTGCGGGCGGCCAGGTTGGCCTGGGCGAGCACGTCGTCGCGGCGCTCCACCTCCGGCGTGCGCACGTCGTCCCACCAGGGGTTGTCGGGGTCGTCGACCAGCTGGGCCAGCACCGCCATCCAGCGCCCGCCGGCGTCGGGCTGCAGGTCGGGCGGCAGCTCGTCGGCGAAGGCCAGCCGCAGCACCTCGCGCAGCACGACGTGGAACCAGGCCGCCCCGGCGGAGTCGGCCTCGGCGCGACGGTCCCAGCGCTCCAGCACCCGCTGCCCGTCGGCCACCCACGGTTCCAGCGGGGCCACCTCCACCAGGGGCGGGACGAGCGCGTCGGCGTAACGCACCCGGGTGTCGTAGAACAGCGCCTCCGCCTCCTCGGGGCTGACGGTCTCCCCGCCCGCACTCAGCTCGGTCAGCCGGTCGCGCAGCTGCTGGCTGCGCCAGCCCCGGGCCGGCTGGGTGTGCAGGTCCTCGGCGCGGTCGGTGCCGACCACGGCCTGGTTGGCGCTGACGACCATCCCGTCGGAGGGGTTGCGGCTCCACGGCAGCTGCTCGAACGGCACCAGCCCGCGCCAGGCGGCCCCGGCCTCCCAGCCGAGCGCCGGCAGGTGGCCCGGACGGCCACCCCGGTCCGGGATCGCCCCGGGCAGCTGGTAGCCGATGGTGCCCGCGACGTCGGCGTAGAGGACGTTCTGGGAGGGGGCGCCGAGCAGCGACAGGGCACCGCGGAACTGGTCGAAGTCCTGGGCGGTGTTGAGCTGCAGCAGCGCGTCCATGCTCCGGCCCGGACGCAGCGCGGTGGACTGCAGCGCGACCGCGTGCTCGACCCCGGCCTCCGGCGGGGCGCCCGCCCGGCCCACCTCCGCGAGGCCGGCGTCCACGTCGGAGAGCAGCGGTCCCAGCTCGCTGCTGCGCACCACGATGCGGTGGGGCTCCTCCTCACCGCGCACCCGCAGCAGCTCGGTGCGGGTCTGCAGCGGCTCCCAGCGGTCGCCGCGGTCGACGCTGCCGTCGGCACGGACCCGCTCGACCACCAGGTCCTCGGTGTCGACGTAGGGGGTGGTGAATCCCCAGGCGATCGACTGGTTGTGCCCGATCACCACCCCCGGCACGCCGGCGAAGGAGAAACCGGAGACGTCCAGCGGGCAGCGCTCGTCCACGGTGCGGCAGTGCAGGCCGACCTGGTGGAACACCGACGGCACCGACACGGCCAGGTGCGGGTCGTTGGCCAGCAGCGGGGCCCCGCTGTCGGTGTGCTCCCCCGACAGCACCCAGGCGTTGGAGCCGATCGCCCCGGTGTCCCCACCCAGCACGGCCGGCAGCGTGGCGACGGCCGCACCGGCCCGGGCCAGGGCGTCCTCGGCCCCGGCCGGCAGCGCGGCGGCGGCCGGCACCAGGCCGTCGGACCCGGTCGTCTCGGTGGTGAGCACCGGACGGTGGGTCTCGAGGTCGGCCGCGGGGTACAGCTCGGCGGTGCGCTCCGGGCCGACCAGCGCGGTCAGCCGGGCGCGCTCGAGCTCCTCGGTGCGCCCGTCGGAGAGCTGCCAGGCCATCGCCTTCAGCCAGGACAGCGAGTCGACCGGCTCCCACGGCTCCGGAGCCGGCAGCGGACCGGTCAGCCCGAGCACGGTGTACTCCAGGGCCAGCTCCTCGCGGCTGCGCGAGCTGAGGTAGGCGTTCACCCCGGCGGCGTGGGCCTGCAGCTGGCGGCGGGCGTCGGTGGACAGCATCGCCAGCTCCTGCTCGGCCACCCGCCGCCAGCCCAGCGTGCGCACCACCGCGTCGGTCTCCAGCTGCGAGGCGCCGAACAGCTCGCTCAGCCGGCCGGCGGTGATGTGGCGGCGGACGTCCATCTCGAAGAACCGGTCCTGGGCCTGCACGTAGCCCTGGGCGGCGTGCAGGTCGTCGACGCTGTCGCCGTACAGGTGCGGGACGCCGGCCTCGTCGCGGACCACCTCCACCGGCGCCCGCAGCCCCGGCACCACCACCTCGCCGTCGGTCTGCGGGAACGGGGCCCGCACCCGTACCACCACGAAGCTGGACAGCGCCCCGATCAGCAGCAGCAGGACGAAGGCGCCGAAGAGGGTGAGTCGGATGGCACGAGACACCCGGTCACCTTATGAGCACCCGGGCGGGACGGAGCACACCCGAGGCAGGGGTATCATCGCCTCGATTTCCCCCTCCCCGGAGTGAGACGAGACCGATGCCGACCTACCAGTACCGTTGCCAGCACTGCCAGCAGGAGCTCGAGGTGGTGCAGAAGTTCACCGACTCGGCGCTGACCGTCTGCCCGCACTGCGACGGCGAGCTGCGCAAGATCTACAACGCGGTCGGTGTGGTGTTCAAGGGCTCCGGCTTCTACAAGACCGACAGCCGGGCCGGTGAGAAGAAGAGCTCCTCGAGCGACTCCGGCTCCTCCTCGACGTCGTCCGCCGGCGACGCGGGCAGCTCCTCCAACGGGTCGTCGAGCAACGGCTCGGCCGCCAAGACCCCGGCCGGCAGCACCAGCACCGCCTCCTGACCCCGGCCCCGCACCCGGGCCGGTGGCGTCATCGTCCACAGGGCGCGACGCCGACGGCCGGCCTGTGGACGACGCGGCAGCCGGGCCGTGCGGTGCCCACCTCGGGGGCATGGCTGCACCGACCCTGAGCTCGCTGCGGCGGGCCGTCTCCTGGCACCGCCGTCCCCTGGCCGCGGTCTGCGCCGCCCTCGCGGTGCTCGCCACCCTGGCCGCGACCCGGCCCGAGCCGCCACCCACCACCACGGTGGCCACGGCCAGCCGGAGCCTGCCCGGCGGAGCACGGCTGGGTGCGGCCGAGGTGGAGCTGCGCGACGTCCCGGTGTCCCTGGTGCCCGAGGGCGCGGTCACCGAGCCGGCTGCCCTCGAGGGGCGGACGCTGGCCGCACCGGCGAGCGCCGGCAGCATCCTCACCGAGGTCGACGTGGTGGCCCCGCGACGGGCCGGCGGGCACGGTGCTCGCCCCGGTGCGGCTGGCCGACGCCGAGGTCGCGTCGCTGCTGCGGTCCGGCGACGTGGTCGACGTGGTCGGCACCGACCCCGGCAGCGGCGAGGTGGCGGTGGTCGCCTCCGACGCCCGGGTGGTCTCGCTGCCCGCCGGCGCCGACCCGGGCGGGGGCCTGCTCGGGGCCACGCCGTCCTCCGGCGGTGCGCTGGTGGTGCTGGAGGTGCCACCGGCGGCCGCGCTGGAGCTGGCGGCGGCCGGGGCCGCCGGGGGTCTGGCGGTGGTGCTCGGCTGAGGGCCGGCCCGCCGCGCGTCCCCGTCCGCCGGGGGCGGTGCGCTGCTAGTTTCGGCTCGGAGCGGTGCGACCACCCCCGGGCCGCGCCCGGACGGAGAGGAGTGTCCGTGAAGGGCTTTCGAGACTTCCTGCTGCGTGGGAACCTGATCGAGCTGGCGGTCGCGTTCATCATGGCCTCGGCGTTCACCGCCGTGGTGACCGCGTTCACCAGCATCATCACCGACCTCATCGGGCTGCTGTTCGACGTCCCCGACTTCAGCACCACCAGCGTCGGCGGGGTCAGCGTCGGCGGCTTCATCAACGCCGTGATCGCGTTCGTCGTCATCGCCGCGGTGCTCTACTGGGGGCTGGTCAAGCCGTACCAGAAGTTCCAGCAGCGGCAGAAGAGCCGGCAGCCCGGCGACGTCGAGGAGACGCCGTACTCCACCACCGAGTCGCTGCTGGTCGAGATCCGCGACCTGCTCCGCGGCAGGTGAGCCGGCGGGGCGCCCTCACCAGTGCGGAGGGCGCTCCCGGCCGAGGTCGCGGTCGCGCTGGCTCGGTCGGACGTCCGGACGGGCCACCACCGACCGACGCACACCCAGACGGGTGAGCAGCTGCTGCAGCGCCGCCTGGTAGCGCGCGTGCTCGCCAGGCGGCAGCCAGCCGTCGGGCAGCGGCCGCGGCCAGGGCTCCTCCGCCGCCCAGCACCGCTCGGCGCCGGCCCGTACCGCAGAGGCGTCCCAGCCGTGCTGCTCCAGCAACCCGACCGCGTCGGCGACGACCCGGCCGGTGGCGGGTCCGGCCTCCTCCAGCAGCTCCCCGCAGACCGCGTACCCCAGGCACTGCACGAGGGTCGGACGCGGTCCGCGGCCGCTCACTCCAGGACCGAGCCGTCGGCGATCGTGCCGGCCTCGCCCTCGGTCAGCTCGACGGCGCCGCGCACCGTGACCTCGGCGCCGAAGGTCCACTCCCCCCGCACCGTCAGCGAGATCGCCTCGCGCAGGCTGGGCGCGCCGCCGGGGAAGCGGGCCTCGAAGTCGCGGATCTTCTTGTAGTGGGCGGGGTCGAGGTCGACCAGCGGCGCCCGCTCCACCACCCGGTCCAGGGTGGCGCGCTCGCCCACCTCGTAGACGTCGGAGCGGATCAGCAGCAGGTCGTTGGTCGTCTTCACCGGCAGGAACCGCTCCCGCCCGACGACGATCGCGGTCGCCCCGGGGAACACCTCGATGGCCGCACCCATCGCCGTCTCCACCTGGATCACCTCCGGTGAGGAGGAGTCGGCGGGGTCGACGTTCTTGGTGTTGCGGATCAGCGGCAGCCCCAGCACCGACTCCCGTTCGGCCAGCGTGGCGGCGAGCTGCTCGAGGTCCCACCACAGGTTGTTGGTGTGGAAGTAGGGGTGGCGGTGCTCGTCGGTGAAGAAGTCCATCTCCTCCGGCGCGGTCTGGGCGGTGTCGCGCAGGATGAGCTGGCCGTCGGAGACCCGCACGGCCAGGTGCCCGCCCTTGCGGTCGGCGGCGGTGCGCCGGCAGAGCTCGGCGGCGTAGGGCGCGCCGGAGGCGGCGAACCAGCCGGCCAGGGTGGCGTCGGGTGCGGCACCGAGGTTGTCGGAGTTGGACACCGAGGCGTAGCGGTAGCCGCGGTCGAGCAGGGTCTGCAACAGCCCGGAGGCCTCCAACGCGGTGTAGATGTCGCCGTGGCCGGGCGGGCACCACTCCAGCGACGGGTCGGCCGGCCACTCCACGGGGGTGAGGTCGTCGGCGCGGAGCTTGGGCTCGGTGTTCTGCAGGAAGTCCAGCGGCAGCCCCTCCACGGCCAGGTCGTCGTGGCGGGCCAGCGCGGTGCGGGTGTCGTCGACGGTGCGGAAGCTGTTCATCAGCAGCAGCGGCAGGGTGACGTCGTGCTCGGCCCGGGCCCGGCGCACCTGCTCGACGATGAGGTCGAGGAAGGTGCGGCCGTCGCGCACCGGCAGCAGCGACTTCGCCTGGTCCATCCCCATCGAGGTGCCGAGACCGCCGTTGAGCTTGATCACCACGGTGCGGCTGAGCGCCTCCCGGGCGGCGGCGGGGTCGACCTCGGTGGAGGACAGCTGGTCCACCTCGGTGAGCGGGCGGATGGTGTCCTCCCGGATCAGACCGGTGGCCCCCTCCTCCAGCTGGCGGTAGTAGTGGGTGAAGACGTCGATCGCCGCCTGCGCGACTCCGGCGTCCTTCATCTTCTCCTGGGCCTGACGGAGGCCTGCTGCGCTCATGGCCGCGATGCTATCGACCGCGGGAACGGCGAAGGCCCCCCGCCCGGACGGGCGGAGGGCCTTGCTCGAGGTCGAGGAGCGGGCGCCGGCGGGGCTGAAGAGCACCTGTCTACCCACCCCCAGGAGACATGTCGCCGGCGCCCGTCTCGAGGACAACTCTAGGACCCGGTTCCAGGGGTGCCAATCGACGCGGCCGCATCGTCATCCAGACGTGATGATCGTGTCCGCCGCTGTCAACTCCGTCATCGGTCGGTCAAGTTGGTCGCGTCCCGTCATGGCGCCCTCGCCAGGATTCGAACCTGGGACCAACCGCTTAGGAGGCGGTTGCTCTATCCCCTGAGCTACGAGGGCCGGTGCCCGGGCCATTGTGTCAGGCGCGGCCGTCCGCGGGGGAATCGTCGGCCAGCGGCAGGTGGGCCGGACAGGCGACGACCGGCAGCCGGGGATACCTCGGCAACCGGTCGTCGCTGCTGGCTGCGCCGCAGCGCAGGTAGACGGGCCCCCGCCGGGTGCGGTTCAGCAGCGCGTGCGCGCAGCTGCCGCACAGGCCGGCGGGGGGCAGCCCGTCGAGCCGGCCCGGGGCCCGCGCCTGGCTCACTGGGCCGCGGCGCCACCCTGACCCGCCTGGGCCGCGCGGACCTCGGCGTGCACGGCCTCCATGTCCAGCTCCTTGACGGCGGTGATCACCTGGTCGAGCTGGGCGCCGTTGAGGGCGCCGGCCTGGTTGAAGACCAGCACACCCTCGCGGAAGGCCATGATCGTCGGGATGCTGGAGATCCCCAGCCCGCCGGCGACGTCACCGTGGGCCTCGGTGTCGAGCTTGCCGAAGACGATGTCGGTGTTGGCCTCCGAGGCCTTCTCGAAGACGGGCGCGAAGCGCTTGCACGGACCGCACCAGTCGGCCCAGAAGTCGACCAGCACGATGTCGTTCTCGCTGATGGTGGAGGTGAAGTTGGCCGAGGTCATCTCGGTGGTGGCCATGTGCGGCATCCTCTCGTGGTGGAACCCTTGACCCTGGGAGAACCGACGGGCCCCCCGGGCTATTCCGCGTCGGCGCCGGCCCGCGATCGGGCGGGGATCACTTCATCGCCACCACGCGGCGCATGCCGATCGCGATCCGCAACGGGCCGCGCTGCTCGCTGCGCCGGACGAGGTGGTCGACGGCGGCCTCGCGGCGCTCCGGCGGCGTCCGCGGCAGGTAGAGGGCGTTGACCAGCCGGACGGCGTCGTCCTCGCCGGCCACCGGGTAGAAGTACACCTCGCGCTTGTCCTCCACCCGGTGCAGCCGCAACAGAGCCAGCAGGGTCTTCACCCCGGTCCGCTCGATCGGGTTGGGGAACATCGGCCGGCTGCGCAGCACGGCGGTCAGCCGGGTCACCTCGGCCGCCTCCCGCGGGGTCATCAGCCACACCGACGGCGCGATCACGGCCAGCGCGCCACCGGGGCGCAGCACCCGGGTGATCTCGCGGATGGCCTCGTCCAGCGGCTGGATGACCAGCAGACCGAGCGCGCTGGTGACGACGTCGAGCGAGTCGTCGGCGAAGGGCAGCCGGACGCCGTCGGCCTGCACCCAGGGCCCCGGCGACAGCTCGCGGGCCACCCCCAGCTCCGCGGCCGAGAGGTCGAGCCCGACCGTGGTCCGGTCGGGGGCGGCCAGCTCGCGCACCATCGCCCCGCCGCCGCAGGCCAGGTCGAGCACCCGGGTGGCGGTCGGCGGGACGGCGCGGGCCAGCCACCGGTAGGGGTTGTGGTCGCCGGAGCGGGCGCGCAGCAGCACCTCCTGGACGGCACCGGGGTGCTCGCGGTGGTACTCGCCGAGGTAGCGGCGCCAGTCGATCGAGGGCATCGGGTGCCGGGGTCAGCCGGCCCGGGCGACGAAGAGGTGGGAGGCGGTCTCGAGGTCGAGCTCGCAGCCGGGCTGCTCGGCCGGCACCACCCGCACGCCGAGCCCACCGGCCGAGACCAGCACGCGGACGCCGGGCTGCACGCCGCCGGCGCGCAGGGTGGCGAGGAACTCGACGTCGGACTGCAGGTTCTCGCTCATCCGCTTGATCACCACGGGGGTCTCGCCCTGCCCCGCCGAGCGGACGACGTCGGAGAGCATCTCGGTGCCGGCCCGGAAGTCGGTCTCGGGGCCCTCCACGCCCAGCTCGGACAGACCCGGGATCGGGTTGCCGTAGGGGGACTCCTCCGGGGCGTGCAGCAGGTCGACCAGCCGCCGCTCGACGTGCTCGGAGACCACGTGCTCCCACCGGCAGGCCTCGTCGTGGACGAGCTCCCAGTCCAGGCCGATGACGTCGGTGAGGAGGCGCTCGCACAACCGGTGCTTGCGCATCACCCGCATGGCGAGGTCCTGGCCCTCGGGGGTCAGCTCGAGGTGGCGGTCCCCGTGCACCCGCACGAGCCCGTCGCGCTCCATCCGGGCGACGGTCTGGGAGACGGTCGGGCCGCTGTGGTGCAGCCGCTCGGCGATCCGGGCGCGGAGGGGCGTGATGCCCTCCTCCTCGAGCTCGTAGATGGTGCGCAGATACATCTCAGTGGTGTCGATGAGCTCACTCACGCGGCGTCTCCTCCCGGCAGTCCTGGCGTCGCGCCGGACAGCCTAGGCCATCGTCTGCAGCGCCCGGCCGGCTCGCAGCACGGCCCGGACGCCGAGCTGGTCGTCCAGCTGCACCAGGTCGGCGCGAGCCCCCTCGGCGAGGCGGCCGGCACCCTCGAGGTGGTGCACCCGGGCCGGGGTGGTCGAGGCCATCAGCGAGGCCGAGGCCAGGCTCTGCCCGCGCAGACCGGCCACCCGCCGCAGGGCGCCGTCCATGGTGAGGGTGGAGCCCGCGATCGAGCCCTCCACGCCGTCGGCGTCCACCAGCCGGGCCACCCGGTCGCGCACCCGCACGGTGAGTGCGCCGAGCCGGAAGTCGCCGTCGGGCCGGCCGGCGGCGGCCATCGCGTCGGTGACCAGGGCGACCCGGTCCGGGCCGGCGGCGGCCACGGCCATCGCCAGCACGTCGTCGTGGACGTGGGCGCCGTCGGCGATCAGCTCCACCACGACCCGGGGGTCGGTGAGCAGGAACGGGATCGGCCCGGGCTCGCGGTGGTGCACCGGCGACATCGCGTTGAAGAGGTGGGTGGCGACGGTGGCGCCGGCCTCGACGGTGCGGGCGGCCAGCTGCTCGTCGGCGGTGGTGTGCCCGACCGCCACCCGCACGCCGGCCTCGCGCAGCCGGCGGACCGCCTCGGTCGCGTGCGGACGCTCCGGGGCGAGGGTGACCATCGCCAGCGTCCCCTGCGCGGCGTCGAGCAGCGGTTCGAGCCGGTCGGGGCTGGGGTCGACCAGCAGGGCCGGGTCGTGGGCGCCGCAGCGCTGCTCGCTGAGGAAGGGGCCTTCGAGGTGGATGCCGGCCAGCTCGCCGGAGCGCACCAGCGGCACCAGCGTGCGCACCTGCTCCACCAGCACCCCGATCTCGGCGGTGACCAGGCTGGCCATCGTGGTGGTGGTGCCGCCGCGGGCGTGGGTCTCGACGACGGTGCGCACCTCGTCGCGGTCGGTGGTGGAGAAGCTGGCCCCGCCGCCGCCGTGCACATGGGTGTCGACGAAGCCCGGCACGACACGGCCGTCCAGGGTGAGGTCGGGGGCCGGGCCCGACCCGGAGGAGATCCGCAGCACGCGTCCGCCGGCCACCTCCACGGTGACGTCGTCGTGCCAGCCGTCGGGGAGCAGGACGTGCTCCGCGCGCAGGATCAGGTCGCCGCCGTTGCTCACGGACCGCCACCCTAGTCCCCGGCGAGGAAGAAAAAGACGTTGTGTCCGGGCGGTCGCCGACCTAGGTTGGCGGTACACGGAAAGGAGGTGGTTCGATCTATGAGTGACTATCGGACATGTGAGGTGGCGGCGGGCTGACTTCCGCCGTGGCTGGCGGGTAGCCGGCCAATCCACCGTCGTCACCCAGACCCGCGGGCGCCGGGAGTCCACCGGCCACCTCCTGCTCCGGCAGGACGTGAAGTGCCCGCGGGTCTGTTCCGTCCAGACCCCTCCTCCGCATCGGGACGCGTGAGCACCCGCACCGTCCGCGTCCCCCGGGCCCGGCTGGCCGGCTGGGTCGAGCGCTTCGCCGCCCGCCACGGCCACCTCACCCCCACCGCGGACTCCGCCACGCTGCTGCTCGCCGCCGCCGACGGTGCCGAGGCGGTGCTGACCGTCCCCTTCCTGCCCTGGACGCCCGGGGACGACCCGCTCGCCGCGCTGCTCGACCACATCGCCCGAGACCGCACCATCGGGGTGCTGCTGGCCCGCCGCGGTGGGCACGCGGCCGGGATCTTCGTCGGCGAGGCGCTGGTCGCCAGCAAGGTGGGCTCGGGCTACGTGCAGGGACGCACGAAGGCCGGCGGCTGGTCCCAGCAGCGCTACGCCCGGCGGCGGGCCAACCAGACCGCCAAGGCCGTGGAGGACGCCGCCGGCGACGCGGCCGGGGTGCTGCTGGGCCGGTCCCTGGACGCCCTGGTGCTCGGCGGCGACCGGCGGGTCGCCGAGGACGTCCTGGCCGACCCCCGGCTGGCCGCGCTCTCCGGCGTCCCGGTGGAGCCCGACGTCCGCCCCACCCCCGACCCGCGGCTGGCGGTCCTGGCCGAGCTCGACCCGACCTCGATCCGGATCGGGCTCAACGACCTGGCCTGAACCGCACCCCGGCCGGGCACGGGGTCAGGGGGCGAGGCGGCCGAGCCGCCAGCCGTCGGCGGTGCGGGTGTAGAGCAGCCGGTCGTGCAACCGGCTGGGGCGGCCCTGCCAGAACTCGACCCGCTCCGGCACCACCCGGTAGCCGCCCCAGGACGGTGGGCAGGCGACGTCGGTGCCGGCGAAGCGGCGCTCGGCCTCCTCGTAGGAGGTCTGCAGCGCGGTGTCGTCGGGCAGCTCGGTGGACTGCGCGGAGGCCCAGGCGGCCAGCTGGGAGCCGCGGGGACGGGTGGCGAAGTACTCCTCGTCCTCCGCACGCGAGGTCGGGGTGGCGGTGCCCTCCACCCGGACCGCCCGCTGCAGCGGCGCCCAGTGCAGGTGCAGCGCCACCTCCGGGTGCACGGCCAGCGCCGTGCCCTTGGCCGAGGTGCGGTTGGTGAAGAAGGTGAAGCCGGACGGGTCGAAGCCCTTGAGCAGCACGGTGCGCACCGACGGGCGCCAGACGCCGTCGCGCTCGGTCACGGTGCCGACCTGCATGGCGGTCGGCTCGGGCAGCGTCCCGGTCTCCTTCGCAGCCAGGGCGGCCTCCAGCCAGCCGCCGAAGAGGGTGAACGGGTCGGCCGGGGCGTCGTCCTCGCGCAGGCGGCCTGCGGTGTAGTCGAGGCGCTCGCGGCTCAGGTCGGCGGCGCGGTGGGTGTCGGCCTCGGGCATGGGCACAGCATGCCGCAGCGGGCCGGGTCGACCAGAATGGGCCGGGTGAGCGAGCTGACCATCCCCGAGCACCTGCGTCCCGCCGACGGCCGCTTCGGCAGCGGACCGGCCAAGGTCCGTCCGGAGTCGCTGGCCTCGCTGGCCACCGAGGGCGCGTCCGTGCTGGGCACCTCCCACCGGCAGGCGCCGGTCAGGCAGCTGGTCGGACGGGTCCGGCGCGGGCTGGCCGAGCTGTACGACCTGCCCGAGGGCTACGAGGTGGTGCTGGCCAACGGCGGCTCGACGCAGTTCTGGGACGTCGCCACCTTCTCCCTGATCCGGCGCCGCAGCGCACACGCCACCTTCGGGGAGTTCTCGGCCAAGTTCGCCCGCGCCGCCGAGCGGGCCCCGTTCCTGGAGGCGCCGGCGGTCACCGACCACGGCACCGGCCGGGCCGGGCTGCCCGCGGCCGCGGAGGGGGCCGACGTCTACGCCTGGGCCCACAACGAGACCTCCACCGGGGCCTGCGCGCCGGTGCGACGGGTGGAGGGCGCCGACCCCGACGCCCTGGTGGTGGTGGACGGCACCTCGGCGGTGGCGGGGATCGCCCTCGACGTGGCGAGCACCGACGCCTACTACTTCGCCCCGCAGAAGAGCCTCGGCTCCGACGGCGGGCTGTGGTTCGCCTTCCTCTCCCCCGCCGCGGTGGCCCGGGCGGAGCAGCTGGCCGCCGAGCGCTGGGTGCCGGAGAGCCTCGACCTCGCGGTCGCCCTCACCAACGCCCGGGCCGAGCAGACGCTCAACACCCCGGCGGTCGCCACGCTCTGGCTGCTGGCCGCCCAGCTGGACTGGCTGGCCGCCTCCGGCGGGCTGGAGTTCGCGGTGGCGCGCAGCCGGGAGTCCTCCGACCACCTCTACGCCTGGGCCGATGCCCACCCGCTGGCCGACCCGATGGTCGACCCGCAGTTCCGCTCCCCGGTGGTCGTCACCATCGACCTGGCCGAGCAGGTGGACGCCAAGCGGGTGGCGGCGGTGCTGCGGGCCAACGGGATCGTCGACACCGAGCCCTACCGCAAGCTCGGACGCAACCAGCTGCGGGTCGCGACCTTCCCCACCATCGACCCCGACGACATCCGGGCCCTCACCGGCTGCCTGGACTGGGTGCTGGAGCGGCTGGTCTGAGCCGCCCGGGTCAGCGCCCGCGCTCCTCGTAGAGCCACTCGAGGTCGTCGCGGTCGGCCCCGGCGCCACCGGAGGTCTCCCGACCCGCCGCACCCGCGCCCTCGGACGGAGCCGGCCCGGACCCCGCCGACGCCGGCTCCGACCAGGTCACTCGTCCCGGCTGCTCCGCGGTGAGGTGGTAGTCGCCCTCCGCGCTGGTCACCGGGAACGGCGCTGGGGCGCCCGCCCCCGCGTCGGCCGGACCGGCGTCGGTCGGCCCCGCGTCGGCCGGCTCGGCGGCCGGGGCGCTCTCCTCCGGTGCGGTGTCCGGCGACGACGGTCCCGGGTCGGCCGCAGCGGCCGGGGCCCCCTCGACCCGGTCCTCGCCCACCCGCTGCGGGCGGACGGCGGACACGGGAGCCGCCGCGGCCGCGGCCGTCCCGCCGCGGGGACGCGCGAACGCGACGACCAGTCCGGCCGCCACCGCCACCAGGGCCGCCAGCCCGAGCGCCAGCAGGGTGCCGCTGCGGTCGTCCCCCTCCTCGGCGGCGGCCGGCTCCTCCTCCTCCGGCGCCGCGTCCGGGGTCGCCTCGCCCGACGGCGCCGGTTCGGCGCTCTCGGGCGGGGAGTCGTCCCCGGCCGGGACGTCCTCGGCCACCGCCTCGGGCACCGGCACCCGCAGCACCTGGGACCCCTCGCCCTCCGAGCCGATCAGCAGCCCGTCCCCGTCGAGGGCCTCGGTGATCGACTCGCCCTGCTGCTGCAGCGGCAGCGCGGCGCTCGCCTCGGTCTCGTAGTCCTCGTCCAGGACGGTGACCGACACGTAGCTGCGCACCGCGATCCGGCCGTCGGAGAGCAGGGTGGCGTCGGTGACGAAGGACGGCGCGTCGGCGACCCGCTCCAAGGTGTTGACCTGCTGGCCCGACAGCGTGCCGCTGGTGGCCCAGATGCCGCCCTCCTGCTCCTTGGTGACCAGGAGCACCCGCCCCGAGGGCAGCACCACCATCGCCTCGGCGTCGTGGGCCTCGCCGTCGGCGTACTCCAGGTCCCAGGCGTTGTAGGTGGGGGTCGTGCCCGGCTCGGGGTCGGCGACGCGGTAGACGGTGACGAACTCGCGCTCGCGGTCGTTGTCGCCGATGTCGCCGAGGTAGAGCGCCTCCGAGGTGCGCGCCACGGCCTCGACGTCGGTGACGTCGGCACGCAGGGTCAGCACCCCCTCGGTCTGACCGTCCTCGTCGAGGGCGAAGGCACGGGCCTCGTCGCCGGAGTCGTTGACGGTCCAGTAGAGGCCCTGCTGGCGGTCGGTGGCCAGACCGGAGGACTCGGTGATGTCCTCGTCGGCGATGGTGAACTCCACCTCGTCGGCCACGGCCGGCAGGGCCAGCGGCAGGCACAGCAGGGTGGCGCCCACGGCGGCCCCGATCGATCCTCCGACGCGCCGGACACTCCGCGGCACCATCACGCTCCTTCTCCGCTCCACGACCGTCTCCGCCTCACTGCCCCAGCACCGCGGCCACCACCACGATGCCGAGCAGGGCGAGCAGCACCCCGGTCACCACGAGGCGTCGGGTCCGAGGAGTCACCGGCCCAGCCTATGGTGCATCGGCGGACCAGACGGCTACGGTGCCGCCATGGGCGCGTTGCAGCTGCACGCCATCGCCGTCGAGGAGGTCCGTGCCGTCGTCGGCGCCGACGAGTCCCTCGCCGCCCGGCTCCGCGCCGTCGCCGAGGACGCCTTCCGTCCGGCGCCGGCGGTCGAGCAGCGAGGGCTGCTGTCCAAGCTCGGACCGATCTTCCGCCGGGCCCCCGGGGCGCTGGTGGTCGACCCGGCCGACCCCACCCCCGCCGACCTGGACACCCTGCTCGCCGGGCGCTACGTGCCGCCGGACCGCCAGCAGGCCACCTGGACGCTGCTGCAGCGGCTGGTCGCCGAGCTCGCCTGGGGCAGCCTCGACCTGCCGCTGGGACGCGCCGAGCGCGACGCCGTCGACTTCGACCTGGCCCGCTCCGGCACCTCCAGCGAGGTCGGGCTCGGCCGGCTGTGCAGCCACGACGCGAGGCTCGGTGTGCAGCCTCCGCCGGGCCGGTCCGCCTGCGCCCGCCCGCACGCCTTCGCCCTGGAGATGGCCGCGGCCTGGGACGCGGCGGTGCTCGGCGACGGCGACGCGCTGCGCGACTCCCCGCACCGCGACGACGTGGTCACCCTGGCGCACTGGCTGAACGGGTTCGAGCAGTGGGGACGGGTGGCCGAGCAGCAGGGACGTCCGACGCCCGGGATCGTCGTCTTCGCCAGCCGCTGACCCGCGCCGGCGGCGGTCAGCCCCGCGCGCCGGCCGCGGTGACGAGGTCGGCGACCAGGGCGTCGAAGGCCTCGGCGTAGCCCTCGCGGTCCTGCAGCCGCAGCAGCGCCGACGGGTGGGTGGTGAGCACCACCGGACGCCCGGTGTCGGTCAGCACCCGGCCCCGCTCGGCGCCGACCCGCACCGTCCGGCCCAGCACGGAGCGGCCGGCGCTGGCGCCCAGGGCGACCACCACGTCGGGGTCGACGACGTCCAGCTCGGCCGCCAGCCACGGCCGGCAGGCCACCAGGTGGCGGACGTCGGGCTTCTGGTGCAGCCGGCGCTTCCCGCGCAGCCGGTGGCGGAAGTGCTTGACCGCGTTGGTCAGGTACACCTCGGCGCGCGGCACCCCCGCGGCCTCCAGCGCGCGGTCGAGCACCCGCCCGGCCGGGCCGACGAAGGGCTCTCCCGCCCGGTCTTCCTGGTCACCGGGCTGCTCGCCGACCAGCACCAGCGAGGCCGAGGGGTCGCCGCTGGAGAAGACCACCTGGGTGGCGTCCTCCCACAGCTCGCACCCGTGGCAGTCCCGCGCCGCCCGCGCCAGCCGGGGCACGGTCGGCCGGTCGGGCACCCACTCCGAGGCGTCGCTCATGCTCGGGCTGTACCCACCGGCGAGCTCCTCCGACGCAGACCGGCCCGGGTCAGGACGGGGTGATCACCAGCACCAGGTCGCCGCCCTCGACCGACTGCACGCCGTTGAGCGCGATCCGCTCCACGGTGCCGGCCACCGGTGCGGTGATCGCGGCCTCCATCTTCATCGCCTCGATGGTGGCCACCGAGGCCCCGGCCTCGACCTGCGCCCCCTCGGCCACGCCCACGGTGACCACCCCGGCGAACGGGGCGGCGACGTGGCCGCGGTTGGCCGGGTCGGCGCGCTCGGCGGCCTTGGCCTGCACGGTGATCGAGCGGTCGCGCACCCGGACCGGGCGGAGCTGGCCGTTGAGGGTGCACATCACCGTGCGCATCCCCTTCTCGTCGGCCGAGCCGATCGCCTCCAGCCCGAGGATGAGGTTGACGCCCTTGCCCAGCGGCACCGTCGTCTCGGTCTCCGGACGCAAGCCGTAGAGGTAGTCCAGCGTGCCGAGCCGGCCGACGTCGCCGTACTCCTCGCGAGCCTTGGTGAAGTCCTTGGTGGGGCCGGGGAAGAGCAGCCGGTTGAGCGTCTGCTGGCGCTCCCGGCCGGACGTCCGCAGCGCGGCGGCGTCCTCCTCCGACAGCTCCTCCACCCGCACCGGGACGGTACGGCCCTGCAGGGCGCGGCTGCGGAACGGCTCGGGCCAGCCACCGGGCGGGTCGCCGAGCTCGCCGGAGAGGAACCCGATGACGGAGTCGGGGATGTCGTAGGACTGCGGGTTCGCGGCGAACTCGTCGGGGTCGGCGCCGGACGCCACCAGGTGCAGCGCGAGGTCGCCGACCACCTTCGACGACGGCGTCACCTTGGTCGGCCGGCCGAGGATCCGGTTGGCCGCGGCGTACATCGCCTCGACCTCCTCGAACTTGTCGGCCAGACCGAGGGCGATCGCCTGCTGGCGCAGGTTGGACAGCTGCCCGCCGGGGATCTCGTGGTCGTAGACCCGCCCGGTCGGGCTGGGCAGCCCGGACTCGAAGGGCAGGTAGACCTTGCGGACGGCCTCCCAGTACGGCTCCAGGTCCTGGACCGCGCGCAGATCGAGCTCGGTGGCCCGCTCGGTGTGGGCCATCGCCGCCACCAGCGCGGAGGCGGGCGGCTGGCTGGTGGTGGAGGCCATCGAGGCGCTGGCCACGTCCACCACGTCGACCCCGGCGTCGGCGGCCGCGAGCAGAGTCGCCAGCTGGCCGCCGGCGGTGTCGTGGGTGTGCAGGTGCACCGGCAGGTCGAAGTTCTCCCGCAGCGCGCTGACGAGCTTCTTGGCTGCCGGCGGACGCAGCAGCCCGGCCATGTCCTTGATGGCCAGCACGTGCGCGCCGGCCTCGACGCACTGCTCGGCCAGGCGCAGGTAGTAGTCGAGGGTGTAGAGGTCCTCGGCCGGGTCGGCCAGGTCGCCGGAGTAGCACAGCGCCACCTCGGCCAGCGTGGTGCCGGTGCCGCGGACGGCCTCGATCGCCGGACGCATCTGCTCGACGTCGTTGAGCGCGTCGAAGATCCGGAACACGTCGATGCCGACCTCGGCCGCCTCCTCCACGAAGGAGGTGGTCACCTGGGTCGGGTACGGGGTGTAGCCGACGGTGTTGCGGCCCCGCAGCAGCATCTGCAGGTTGATCCCGGGCATGTTGTGCCGCAGGGCGGCCAGCCGCTCCCACGGGTCCTCGTTGAGGAAGCGCAGCGCCACGTCGTAGGTGGCCCCGCCCCAGCACTCGACGGAGAACAGCTCGGGCAGCATCCGGCTGTAGAAGGGCGCGATCCGCAGCAGGTCGCGGGTGCGCACCCGGGTCGCCAGCAGCGACTGGTGGGCGTCGCGGAAGGTGGTGTCGGTGACCTGCAGGGCGGTGGCCGCGCGCACCTCGGCGGCGTAGGCCTCCGGCCCCAGCTCGAGCAGCCGCTGGCGGGAGCCGGGCGGGGACGGCTGCTGCAGGTCGACCCCGGCCGGTCGCTTGGTCACCGGGTCGAGCAGCGTCGGCGCCGGGCCGTGCGGCTGGTTGACCGTGACGTCGGCCAGCCAGCGCAGCAGCTTGGTGCCGCGGTCGCCGGGGGCGTTGGTGGTGAGCAGGCCGGGACGCTGCTCGATGAAGGCGGTGGACAGGTCGCCGGCGATGAAGTCGGGGTCGTCCAGCACCGCCTGCAGGAACGGGATGTTGGTGCTGACCCCGCGGATCCGGAACTCCGCCAGCGCCCGCCGGGCCCGGGCCACCGCAGCCTCGAAGGTGCGTCCGCGGCAGGTCAGCTTGACCAGCATCGAGTCGAAGTGGGCGCTGATCACCGCGCCGGTGTCGGCGGTGCCGCCGTCCAGCCGGACGCCCGCGCCGCCGGCGGAGCGGTAGGCGCTGATGGTGCCGGTGTCGGGGCGGAAGCCGTTGGTCGGGTCCTCGGTGGTGATCCGGCACTGCAGCGCGGCGCCGTTGATCCGCACCGTGTCCTGGCTCAGCCCCAGGTCGGCCAGCGTCTCGCCCGAGGCGATCCGCATCTGGGCCTGCACCAGGTCGACGTCGGTGATCTCCTCGGTGACGGTGTGCTCGACCTGGATCCGCGGGTTCATCTCGATGAACACGTGCTGCCCGGCCCGCTCCCCCTCGGTCTCGACGAGGAACTCCACGGTGCCGGCGCAGGAGTAGTTGAGCGAGCGGGCGAAGGTGACGGCGTCACGGCACAGCGCCTCGCGCAACGACTCCGGGATGTGCGGGGCGGGGGCGATCTCGACCACCTTCTGGTGGCGGCGCTGGATCGAGCAGTCCCGCTCGAACAGGTGCATGACGTTGCCCTGCCCGTCGGCGAGGATCTGCACCTCGATGTGGCGGGGACGTCCGACCGCCTGCTCGATGAAGCAGGTGGGGTCGCCGAAGGCGGACTCGGCCTCGCGCATCGCCGCCCGCAGGGCGTCGCGCAGCTGCTCCGGCGCGTCCACCCGGCGCATGCCGCGCCCGCCACCGCCGGCGACGGCCTTGACGAAGACCGGGAAGCCGATGTCCTCCGCGGCCGCCACCAGGGTGTCGACGTCGTCCGAGGGCGGGCAGGAGGCCAGGGTCGGGATGCCGGCCTCCCGGGCCGCGGCGAGCGCCCGCACCTTGTTGCCGGCCAGCTCCAGGACCTCCGCGGGCGGGCCGATGAAGGTCAGCCCGTTGGCGGCGCAGGCCTCGGCCAGGTCGGGGTTCTCCGAGAGGAAGCCGTAGCCGGGGTAGACGGCGTCGGCGCCGCTGCGCCTGGCCGCCTTGATGATCTCGTCGATGTCGAGGTAGGCCCGCACCGGGTGGCCCTCGGTGCCGATCTGGTAGGCCTCGTCGGCCTTGATCCGGTGGATCGCGTTGCGGTCCTCGTGCGGGAACACGGCGACCGTCCTCGCCCCCAGCTCGTAGGCGGCGCGGAACGCCCGGACGGCGATCTCTCCACGGTTGGCGACGAGAACCTTCGAGAACATGGCGCGAATCTAGCGGGCCGGACGGGTGGTCCCCGACGCTCTCCCCTGCTGGACGCACCCTCGGACGACCGTCCGGGTCACGACTGCGCGGCGCGGCCGGCGGCCTCCACCAAGGCGACGGTCTGGTCCACGACCGCCTTCCGGTCGGCCTCGAAGGCCGGGCTGGTCAGGGCGGCCGGGTCCTCGGGGTAGACCAGCGCGGAGATGTGCAGGTGACCGCCCGGCAGGTCGTCGCGGCCGACGCCGAGCCGGAGCCGGTTGGTGCGGTACATGCTCTCGTTGGACAGGTAGTTGCCGCCGGGGGCGCTGGCCGCCCGCGAGCCGGGGCTGGGGTCGGGAGCGCTGCGGATCGAGGCCGGGTCGGGGAAGGTACCCCGCGGCCACTCGGTGATGCCCGGGTTGAGCCGGACCGGCCACGGCCCGGTGCCGGCGGCGATCATCGCCTCGTACGGCAGCGTGGTCTGGATGAACTGCGGGGACGGCTGCGGCTGCGGCCACAGCGCCGCGGCCGAGATCGGTCCCCAGTTGAGCGCCCGGTTGTTGTCGGGCGAGCCGCCGCGGAACCCGCCGGCCCACTTCTCGATGTCCATCCGGCCGCGGCCGGTCTGGCTGATCGTCATGATGGTGTCGACCGACCCGGCGTGCTCGGGGTGGTCCTCGGGCACCAGCCAGGGACCGAAGGCGTCCTCGACGATGCCCTGGTCGAAGTCGCTCCAGTTCACCGGCAGCATGACCGCCTGCACGACCACCCGGCCCTGCTCGGTCTCGACCACCCGCCCGTCGAGCTGCAGCGCCGCGGCGCCCGAGGGGTTGGAGTTCCGCAGGCTGGAGTCGAGGCTGTAGGTGTCGAACCCGCTGACCAGCACCCGGGTGACGTCCTCGCCGTCGGGGAACTCGACGCTGTCGATGCCGCGGCCGGCGTAGGAGAGCTGGCGGACCAGCGCCTGGCGCTGCAGCGAGGTCAGCGGGAACGACGGCACCCACTCCCGCAGCGCCCGGGTCATCGCGGTGCGTGCCCAGTAGAGCGGTCGGTCGTCGTAGCGGTCGATGGTGCCCAGCTGCAGGCGGCCCTGGGCGCGGTCGACGGCCGTCCGCCACAGCTCGGTGCCGACGACCTGGACGGCCCGGCTGGCCTGGCGGACGTCACGGACGGTGCACAGCCGCCGCTCGAGGTCGGCGACCTGCGGCCCGAACCCGCCGGCCTCGATGAACTGGACCGAGGCGGGGACGTCCTGGCCGGGCAGCGGCTGGGTGATCCGCTGCTCCTCGACGGTCAGCGGGGCGCCCTCGGCGAAGCAGTCGCCGGCCCGCTCGGGCAGGGCCGCCGGGGCGGGCCCACCCTGCGGCAGACCGAAGGCGAGGGCGCCGAGGGAGAGGACGTTGGCGGTCAGCAGCGCGAGGGTGCCGAGTGCGGGACGGGCCATGGTTCACCTCTGGTCTCTGCCGGCGCACCGGCGCGTGGGGTGGGTGGGTCGAACCGGTTCTGTTCACGCTACTCCGCCCCGGGTGGGACGGGAACGGCTGGGGAGGCGGGGGACGTGCTGGTCATCGGAGGCCCTTCGACAGGCTCAGGGCGCTGGGGTGCGGCTCAGGGCGCTGGGGTGCGGCCCAGGGCGCTGGGGTGCGGCCCAGGGCGCTGGGGTGCGGCTCAGGGCGCTGGGGTGCGGCTCAGGGCGCTGGGGTGCGGCTCAGGGAGAGCTCGGGGCCGACCACAGCGCGCTGAGCCTGTCGAAGCGCGGGAGACCGGACTGGCTCAGGACGCAGCGGGGCGGTCGGTGAAGCGGAGGGTCTGGCCGGGGCGCAGCTGGGCGCAGCGGTCGACGTCGGGGTCGGCGACGTAGCCCACCACCGGGTAGCCGCCGGTGACCGGGTGGTCGGCGAGGAAGAGCACCGGGACACCCGACGGCGGGATCTGCAGCGCCCCGCGCACCATCCCCTCGCTGGACAGCTCGCCGGTCCGCAGCCGCTCCAGCGGCTCCCCCTCCAGCCGGACGCCGACCCGGTTGCTCTCGCTGCTGACCCGGTAGTCCTGGCCGGTCAGCAGCTGCCAGGCGTCGTCGGCGAACCAGTCGCGCCGCGGCCCGGGCAGCACCCGCACCGTCACCGTGCCGGCCGGCGGGTCGGGCACCGGGGCGAGGTCGACCCCGGGCAGCGGCTCGACCGGCTCGCCCACCGGCAGCCGGTCACCGGCGCGCAGCGGCGGCGGGCCGAGACCGGAGAGCAGGTCGGTGGAGCGTGAGCCGAGCACCGGCTCGACGGCCACCCCGCCGCGGACCGCGAGGTAGCTGCGCAGCCCGCTGACCGGGGTCGCCAGCCGCAGGGTCTCCCCCGCGTGCAGCCGCACCGGGGCGCCGTGGTCGGTGCCCGGGCAGCGGGCGCCGGTGAGGGTCACCCAGACGTCGTCCACCGCGCGCAGCACCAGCCCGCCGAAGGTGACCTCCAGCGTGGCGGCGTCCTCGGGGTTGCCGACCAGCCGGTTGGCGAGCCGGTGCGCGGCCCGGTCGCAGGCACCGGAGCGTCCGATGCCGAGCGAGCCCTGGCCGGTGCGGCCGGCGTCCTGGACGGTGGTCAGCGGCCCGGGCTCGAGCACCTCCAGCCAGCGGGTCACGCCGGCACCTCCCGGAACCGGACCCGGGTGCCCGGGGTGAGCAGGGCGGCCGGGTCGCGGTCGAGGTCGAACACCGCCAGCTCGGTGCGGCCGAGCAGCTGCCAGCCGCCGGGGCTGTCGCGGGGGTAGACGCCGCTGAACTCCCCGGCCAGCGCCACCGACCCGGCCGGCACCCGGGTGCGCGGCGAGGAGCGGCGCGGCACCTTCCAGTCCCCGTCGGCGGCGGTCAGGTAGCCGAAGCCCGGGGCGAAACCGCAGAAGGCGACCGTCCACTCGGTGCCGGTGTGGCGGCGCACCACCTCGGCGGCGCCGCAGCCGAGCAGCCCGGCGACGTCGTCGAGGTCCTCGCCGTCGTAGACGACCGGGATCTCCACCAGCGCGCCGTCGGCCCGTCCGGCCGGACGCGGCTCGGTGCCCCGCACCCAGCGCTCGACGGCGTCCAGGGTGGTGCGGGCCGGGTCGGTGACCACCAGCACGGTGCGCCCGGCCGGCACCAGGTCGACCACGCCGTCGGCGGGCTGGTCGCTGAGCGCGGTGTAGAGCGCGAGCACCTCGGCGAGGTCGTCCAGCTCGACCAGCAGCGCGGTGCTGCCGCTGGGCAGCACCCTCACGCCGGCGCCCCGTCCGGTCGGTGGCGTGGCGAGCCGGTCACGGCGCGAACGGGGCCAGCTCGACCCCGGCGGCGGTCAGCCGGTCGCGCACGGTGCGTGCGATCTCGACCGCACCCGGGGTGTCGCCGTGCACGCAGATCGAGGCCGGCCGCAGCACCAGCTGCCCGCCCTCGACGTCGGTGACCGGCTCCCCGGTGGCCATCGCCACGCAGCGGGCGGCGATCTCCTCGGCGTCGTGCAGCACCGCCCCCGGCAGCCGGCGCGAGACCAGCGTCCCCTCCGGCGTGTAGGCCCGGTCGGCGAACGCCTCGTGCACCACGGTCAGCCCGGCCTCGCCCGCGAGCCGCAGCCAGGCCGAGCCGGGCAGCCCGAGCACCGGCAGGGAGGCGTCGTAGTCGACCACCGCGCGCACCACGGCGGCGGCCTGCTCCTCGTGGTGGACGATCGTGTTGTAGAGCGCCCCGTGCGGCTTGACGTAGCGGACCCGCGAACCGGCCACCCGGGCGAACCCGTCGAGGGCGCCGAGCTGGTAGAGCACGTCGGCCCGCAGCGCGTCCGGCTCGACGTCGATGAAGCGGCGCCCGAAGCCCGGCAGGTCGCGGTAGCCGACCTGGGCGCCGATCGCGACGTCGCTCTGCACGGCCCGCTCGCACACCCGGGCCATGATCAGCGGGTCGCTGGCGTGGAAGCCGCAGGCCACGTTGGCGCTGGTGACGACGTCCAGCAGGGCGTCGTCGTCGCCCAGCGTCCAGTGGCCGAAGCCCTCGCCCAGGTCGGAGTTGAGGTCGACGGTGCTCATGAGGTGATCCTCCCAGGTCAGCTGAACAGCGCGATGGCCGGTCGCACGGAGTTGACCGCCAGGTAGAGGGTCAGCAGCCAGGCCGCCGACCCGATGAGCAGCAGCCAGCGCGGGTAGCGGTAGCCGCCCAGCAGGTCGCGGCGGAACCAGCCGACGAAGAGCAGCACACCGATGCCGACCGGCAGCAGGATCCCGTTGAAGGCTCCGGCGAAGACCAGCAGCGTGCTCGGGGCCGTCCCGATCAGCACGTAGACCAGGGTGGTGACCGCGATGAAGCCGACCACCAGCCACGTGCGGGTGCGCTGGCTCACCGTGCTCTTCGTGACGAAGGTGACCGTGGTGTAGGAGGCGCCGATGACGCTGGTGATCGCCGCTGCCCACAGCACCACCCCGAACACCCGCAGCCCCACCTGACCGGCCGCGGCCTGGAACGCCGAGGCGGCCTGGCTGGCCGGGTCGAGCTGGGCGCCGGTGGAGACCACGCCCAGGATCGCCAGGAACAGCACCACCCGCATCACCCCGGTGATGATGATGCCGGTGACCGAGCCGCGGGTGATCGCGCGGATGTTCTCCTCACCGGTCACCCCGGAGTCGAGCAGCCGGTGCGCGCCGGCGTAGACGATGTAGCCGCCGATGGTGCCGCCGATCAGGGTGGTGATGGCGAGGATGCTGACCTGCTCGGGCAGCACGGCGTTGACCAGCGCGCGACCGACCGGCGGCTGGGAGACGATCGCGACGTAGAGGGTCAGCACGATCATCACCAGACCGAGCACCACCACGATCCGGTCCATCGCCACCCCGGCCCGCCGGCTGACGAAGATGCCGATCGCCACCAGCGCCGAGAGCGCACCGCCGATCCGCGGGTCCAGCCCGAGCAGGGCGTCCAGGCCCAGCCCGGCGCCGCTGACGTTGCCGACGTTGAAGACCAGCCCGCCGATGCCGAGCAGCGCGGCCATCACCCAGCCCAGGCCGGGCAGCACCAGGTTGCCCAGCTCCTGCGCACGGCGGCCGGAGACGCCGATCACCCGCCACACGTTCAGCTGCAGCGCGATGTCGACGAGGATCGAGACGAGGATGGCGAAGGAGAACGCCACCCCGAGCTGGACGGTGAAGGAGGTCGTCTGGGTGATGAAACCCGGACCGATCGCCGAGGTCGCCATCAGGAACATGGCGCCGACCAGCGTGGAGCGGGTGCCGGCCCGCATCGTCGAGGCGACCGGGGACGGCGTCTCGGAGGGTCCGGGGTCGGTGCTTCGAGGATCGGACATCGCTGCTCCTGCTCAGGTGGTCCTGGTGCGGCGGTCGCGTGCCCAGGAGGCCTCAAACTAGGACCCCGACGACGGCCGGGCAACGGTGCCTCCCCGCCGTCTCGGCCCCGCGGGGGCGTCACCGCACCGCAACACGGCGGTGGCAGGCTGGGCGCCATGTCGCCTGCCGCCTCCTCCCGTCTCGAGGTCGGGATCCGCATCCCCCTCGGCGCCCCGCTGCCCGAGCTGGCCGCCTTCGCGGCGGAGGCCGAGCAGGCCGGGCTGGACGGCGTCGGCGTCCCCGACCACCACCACACCGGCCGGGACGCGTTCATGGCGCTGGCGGCGATGGCCGGACGCACCGAGCGGGTGCGGCTGTTCCCGGCCACCTCCAACGTGGTCACCCGCCACCCGCTGGTGCTGGCCGCGCTGACCTCCTCGGTGGACGAGCTGGCCCCCGGCCGCGCCGAGCTCACCGTCGCCCCCGGCTTCCTGTCGGTGGAGAAGGCCGGCGAGCCGCGGGCCCGCCGGGAGCGGCTGCGCCAGGTGGTGCTGGCGCTGCGCGGGCTGCTCGGCGAGGGCCGGGCCGAGCTGGACGGCCACCCGCTGGAGCTGTTCAACCGGCCGGCCGGCGGCAGCCGGGTGACCGTGCTGGCCTCCGGCCCGCGGCTGCTCGAGCTGGCCGGGGAGGTGGCCGACGGCGTCCTGATGCTGGTCGGGCTGCACCCGGAGTCGGTGGCCGCCGCCCGCGAGCACGTCGCCATCGGGGCACGGCGCGCCGGACGCGACCCGGCCGAGATCGAGGAGACGCTGATCGTGCCCTTCGGCGTCGGGGACGCCGCCGGGGCCCGGGCCTGGATCCAGGGCTGGTTCCGCCCCGGCCAGCCGTGGCTGCGCTACCCCAGCGCGTCCAACCTGCGCTGGCTCGGGCACGCCGGCATCACCCTGGACCCCGACTACCACCCCGACGACGTCGACGACGCCACCGCCGACCGGGTGGCCGACGCGTTCGGGCTGTTCGGCTCGGCCGAGGCCTGCGCCGAGCGGCTGCTGCGGGCCCGGGAGGAGACCGGGCTGTCGCGGGCGTTCCTGTTCCCGGCCCACAGCTGGGACACCACCTACCACCTGCCGCGGGCGGAGGTGCGGGCCTTCGGCGAGGTCGTCGGACCCGCGCTGCGCGCCGCCGGCTGCTGACCGGCGTCCGGCCGGCGAGCACGACCCGAGGAGGAGCCATGAGCACCACCACCACCGCGGGCGAGGCCCGCGCGCGCTACCGCGACGGCCTCGTCGCCCCGACCAGCGGGGCCGCCCGCGGCCACACCCAGGCGAACCTGGTGGTGCTGCCGGCCGACTGGGCCTTCGACATGCTGCTGTTCGGCCAGCGCAACCCCCGCCCGGTGCCGCTGCTCGACGTCACCGACCCGGGCGCCACCAGCACCGTGCTGGCTCCCGGCTCCGACCTGCGCACCGACCTGCCGCGCTACCGGGTGTGGCGCGACGGCGAGCTGGTGGACGAGCCGACCGACGTCACCGACCTGTGGCGCGACGACCTGGTCTCCTTCCTCATCGGCTGCAGCTTCAGCTTCGAGCGGGCGCTGCTGGAGGCCGGCGTCCCGGTCCGCAACATCGAGCAGGGGCGCAACGTCTCGATGTACCGCACCAACCGCGACTGCCGTCCCGCCGGACGGCTGTCCGGGCCGCTGGTCGTCTCGATGCGCCCGGTGCCGGCGGCGCTGGTGCCGCTGGCGGTGCAGGTGACCGCCCGGATGCCGCAGGTGCACGGCGCACCGGTGCACGTGGGCTCGCCGGAGTCGCTCGGCATCGACGACCTGGACGCCCCCGACTACGGCGAGGCGGTGCAGGCCGCACCCGGCGACGTCCCGGTGTTCTGGGCCTGCGGGGTCACCCCGCAGGCGGCGCTGATGGCCTCCCGCCCGCCGTTCGCCATCACCCACGCCCCCGGCCACATGTTCATCACCGACGCCACCGACGCCGACTACCGCGAGCCCTGAGCGCAGTCGCTAGGGTCGGGCGGAGCCCAGCCGAGACGTCGACGCACCGCTCCGACGTCCCGGCAGGATCCGGTGGGTGTCGACCAGGAGGTCACGTGCGACGACGGTCCTCCCTCGGCGTCCCGGGGCGCCAGGCCCCGGTGCACCGGCAGCCAGGGCCGACCGGCCCGTCCCGGAGGAACCCACGACCCCGCACCGAGGAGAGCACATGACCCAGACCGTGGCCCTGATCGGGGCCGGAGGCATCGCGCAGGCCCACCTGCCGGCCTGGCTGGCGCTGGGCGCCCGGGTGCGGGTGCACTCGCTGGCCGGCGCGCCGGAGCTGGTCGCGCGGCACGGCGACGGCACGGTCGCCGGCTCGCTCGAGGAGGCCCTGGACGGTGCCGACGTGGTCGACGTCTGCACCCCCACCCCGACCCACCCCAGGCTCGTCGCCCAGGCGGCCGGGCGGGGCGCCTCGGTGCTGTGCGAGAAGCCGCTGGCGCTGACCGTGGCCGAGGCGGCCGGGATGATCCGGGTCTGCCGCGAGGCCGGCGTCCAGCTCTACCCGGGGCACGTCGTGCGCTTCTTCCCCGAGTACGCCACCATGCACCGCGCGGTCGAGTCCGGCACCATCGGCCCGGTGGCGGTGCAGCGGTTCACCCGCGCCGGCAGCCGGCCGCGGGCGGACTGGTTCGCCGACCCGGCCCTCAGCGGCGGGATCGTGCTCGACCAGATGATCCACGACCTCGACTTCGCGGTCTGGAACGCCGGCCCGGTCCGCGACGTCTTCGCCCGCCGGGCCAGCACCCCCGACACGGACGGGCGCCGCGGGGTGGTCAGCGCCCAGGTGGTGCTCACCCACCGCTCGGGCACGCTCAGCTACGTCACCGGCACCTGGGCCGCCCCCGGCACCACCTTCCGCACCAGCTTCGAGGTGGTGGGCACCGAGGGCCTGCTCACCCACGACTCCGCCGCCGCCCCGCCGGTCCGGGTCGACGGAGGTGGGGGCGCGGCCGGCACCGGTCTGCTGCCGGCCACCGTGTCGGGTGAGAGCCCCTACCTGACCGAGATCCGCGAGATCGCCGCCGCCTTCGCCGGCGGTCCGGCACCCCGGGTCAGCGCCGCGGACGGGCTGGTCGCCGTCCAGCTGGCGACCGCCGCCAACGAGTCCCTGCGCACCGGTGCCCCGGTCGCCGTCGAGCCGCTGCCCGAGGATCTGCTGGAGGTCACCGCATGAAGATCGGCATCCTGTCCTTCGCCCACCTGCACGCCGTCTCCTACGCCGCCGCGCTGCTGGCCCACCCCGACGTGGACCAGGTGGTGGCCAGCGACCCCGACCACACCCGCCGTCCGGCCGGTGAGCCCGGTGGTCCGACGATGGCGGCCGAGCTGGGCGTGGACTACCTCGAGGACGTCGACGCGGTGCTCGCCAGCGGGGTGGACGGCGTGGTCGTCTGCTCGGAGAACGCCCGCCACCGCGAGCTGGTCGAGAAGGCCGCGGCCGCGGGCGTCCACGTGCTGTGCGAGAAGCCGCTGGCCACCAGCGTGGCCGACGGCGAGGCGATGGTGGCGGCCTGCCGCAGCGCCGGGGTGCACCTGATGGTCGCCTACCCGGTGCGCTTCTCCACCGCCTTCGCCGCGCTCCGCGAGACGCTGGCCTCCGGCTCGGTGGGTGAGGTCTGCGCGGTCACCGGCACCAACAACGGCAAGCTGCCGACCGGCAAGCGGGCCTGGTTCACCGACCCCGAGCTCTCCGGCGGCGGCGCGCTCGTCGACCACACCGTGCACGTCGCCGACCTGCTGGACGCCCTGCTGGACGGCGCCCCGGTGCGCAGCGTCTACGCCCGCACCAACACCCTGCTGCACCCCGACCAGGACCCGGTGGAGACCGCCGGGCTGGTGTCGCTGGAGTACCCCGGGCCGGTGGTCGCCACCATCGACTGCAGCTGGTCCAAGCCGCCGAGCTACCCGACCTGGGGCGGGCTCACCCTCGACCTGGTCGGCAGCGAGGGCATGGTCTCGATGGACGCCTTCGGCCAGCGGGTGGACGGCTTCTCCGAACGGACCGGGCGTCCGCTGTGGCTGCCCTACGGCAGCGACTCCGATGCCGCGCTGGTGGCGGAGTTCCTCGACGGCATCCGCACCGGACGTGCCCCGCAGCCGGACGGCGAGGCCGGGTTGCGGTCGCTGCGGGTGGTCGCCGCCGCCCAGGAGTCGGCCCGCACCGGCACGGTGGTCACCCTCGACTGATCCGCCGGCTGCCCTTGCCAGCGCTAAGTTACTGGTGAGTAGCATAGGGTCATGAGTGAGGTCATCGACGTCCCGCAGCTCTCGGCAGCCGAGCCCGAGCACCGTGGCGGGGTGGACCCGCAGACGCTGACGGCTGTCCTCGACGGCCGCTGGGCCGCCGTCCGGCAGCGCTCGCGCGCCTTCGAGCTGCCGCGCGACGAGCCGCCGTCCTACGACCTGGGCACCGAGGAGCACCGGGCCCGGGTCACCGCCCGGCTGCACCAGTTCGGCGCCTCCGGGATGCCGCAGACCGCCTTCCCGCCCTCGGTCGGCGGGCGGGGCGACATCGGGGCGGGTCAGATCACCATGGAGATGCTCGGCTACCGCGACCTGTCGCTGATGGTCAAGGCGGGCGTGCAGTGGGGGCTGTTCGCCGGCGCGATCACCGCCCTCGGCACCGAGCACCACCACCGCACCTACCTGCGGCGCGCCATCGACCTCGACCTGATGGGCTGCTTCGCGATGACCGAGGTCGGGCACGGCTCCGACGTCCAGTCGATCGAGACCACCGCGACCTACGACCCGCAGACCCAGACCTTCGACATCCACTCCCCCACCCCGACCGCCCGCAAGGAGTACATCGGCAACGCCGCCCGTGACGGCGAGCTGGCCGTCGTCTTCGCCCAGCTGCACACCGGCGGCCGGGCGCACGGGGTGCACGCGCTGCTGGTGCCGATCCGCACCCCCGACGGCCGGACCGCGCCCGGGGTCACCATCGGCGACTGCGGCCGCAAGGCCGGGCTGAACGGCGTCGACAACGGCCGGCTCACCTTCGACCACGTGCGGGTGCCGCGGGAGGCGCTGCTGGACCGCTACGGCCAGGTCGCCGCCGACGGCACCTACACCAGCCCGGTGCAGAGCCCGACCCGCCGCTTCTTCACCATGCTCGGCACGCTCGTGCGGGGACGGGTCAGCGTCAGCGGGGCCGCCCAGAACGCCACCAAGCACGCGCTGACGATCGCGGTCCGCCACGCGCTGCAGCGCCGTCAGTTCACCGGCCCCGACGACGGCGAGGAGGTGCTGCTGGCCGACTACCGCGCCCACCAGCGCCGGCTGCTGCCCGCACTAGCCACCACCTACGCGCTCTCCTTCGCCCAGAACGAGCTGACCAGCACCATGCACGACCTGCTCACCGGCGAGGGCCAGCCCGACCCGCGGGCCCAGCGCGAGCTGGAGTCGCGGGCCGCCGGGCTGAAGGCGGTCTCCACCTGGCACGCCACGGCCACCATCCAGGCCTGCCGCGAGGCCTGCGGGGGCGCGGGCTACCTGGCCGAGAACACGCTGCCCCAGCTCAAGGCCGACACCGACGTGTTCACCACCTTCGAGGGCGACAACACGGTGCTGCTGCAGCTGGTCGGCAAGGGCCTGCTGACCCGCTACTCGGCGCAGTTCGAGGGCCTGGACTGGCGCGGGATGGCCCGCTTCGCCGCCGAGAACGCCGTCGGCGTGGCGATCGAGCGGACCGTCGCCCGCAGCGTGTTCGAGCGGCTGGGCAGCCGCGGCCGGCGCGAGGGCGGCGTCCGCGACCGGCGCTGGCAGCTGGAGCTGCTGGAGGACCGCGAGCGCCACCTGGTGGAGACCGCGGCGGTCCGGCTGCGGCGCGGGCGGGCCGACGGCCGCGGCCCCTTCGCCGCCTTCAACGACGTCCAGCCGCACCTGCTGGAGGCCGCCCGCGCCCACGTGGACCGGGTGCTGCTGGAGGCGTTCCTGGCCGGCATCGACGGGTGCACCGACCCGGCCTGCGCCGCGCTGCTGGAGAGCGTCTGCGACCTGCACGTGCTGTCGCGCGTGGAGGCCGACCGCGGCTGGTACCTGGAGCACAACCGGATCAGCGCCGCCCGCGCCAAGGAGGTCACCCGGGCCGTCGACGCGCTGTGCGAGGAGCTGCGGCCCCACCTGGCGACCCTGGTCGACGGCTTCGGCATCCCCGACGCCTGGGTGGAGGCCACCATCGCCCAGCCGGTGCGGCCCGGCTGAAGCAGAGGCGCTGCGGGCAGTAGGGTCACCGGGACCAGACCCGTCCGTTGAGTGAGGTAGACCCAGCATGACGACGACCGCAGCGCAGACCTCCGAACGGGTCGACTCGGTGTTCGAGCACGTGACCGAGCTGTTCCCCGCCGAGGAGGTGCACCGCCTCGGCAAGCCCACCCTGCTCGGGCTGTCCTGGGCCATCGAGGACGAGTTCGCCGCCCGCGCCGAGCGGCCGGTGCTGTTCGGCGCGTTCCAGACCACCCGCTACTACGAGGCCTCCCGGGCGCGCTGGATCGAGCTGGCCCGGGTGGCCGAGCACGCCGCCGCCCTGGCCGACTTCGGCGGAGCCCCGGCCGACGCGGAGGAGCAGTCCGCGGGGCTCGCGCGGGTGGACGTCCCCGCCGGCAGCCCGATGACCCGGGAGTGGATCGTGGTGTGCGACTCCGCCGAGCTGCCCGCCGCCCTGCTGGCCCGCGAGCTGCCGGGGCAGTCGCCGGTCGCCGAGGAGCGCCGGCTGTTCGAGGCGCTGTGGACCACCGAACCCGACGTGGTGCGCGCGGCCTCCCGGGCCTGCGCCCTGCAGGCCGCGGCCGCGGGCCACCCGGAGGCTGGCTTCTGGCTCTACCACCTGGCCGAGCAGCCCCGGCCCAGCATCGTGGCGCCCGAGGCGGCGTCCCGGCTGTTCAACCGGGTCGTGGTGCACCTGGACGCCGCCAGCCGGACGCGCTGACCGCGGCGTCGCCGGTGGTACCGGGGGCTCAGGTGTCCGAGGGCGCACGCGGTGCGAGGACGACCACCGCCGTCCCACCCGGACGGCGGGCCGCGTAGTCGTCCAGCTTCTCGTCGAGCTCGCGCCAGCGGGCCCACAGCCGCTCCCGCTCGGCACCGGTGGCCGCGTGCGCCCGCACGCGCCGCGTGCCGTCGACGAGCTCGACGACGGCGTCCTGGTTGGCGAGCAGGTTGAGCCACCAGGCCGGCTCCCCTTCCGACCAGCCGTTCATGGCCAGCGTGACGAGGTCGGGCCCGTCCTCGAGGTAGGCCAGCAGCACGCGCCGCTGCTGCCCGCTGCGCCGACCGGTGGAGACGAGGCAGAGGTAGCCCTCCCGTCCGGGTCCGGCGCGCCGGAGCCCGCGGCGTCCGCCGCTGCCGGCGTAGATCCGTCGGTGCACACGCCAGGCCAGCCGGACGAACCAGCGCGGTGGGACGAAGACCCGGGACGGGTCGGCGGTGGTCACGTGGACGACCCTAGGCCCGGGCGGGCGCCCCCGCACCGGGTGCCGACGAGGACCAGGGATCAGTCGGGGTGGGTGCGTGGGCGCGGCCGGGCCAGCCACCCGGCGGGGTCGGTCAGCCGGGGCAGCTCGATGTGGCGCAACCGGGTGTAGACCGCGACACTGACGAGCACCCCGACCACGACGCCCAGCCCCCCGCCGATGAGCGTCCAGCGTGGGCCGAACAGCTCACCCACCCAGCCGAGCACCGGGGCGCCGACCGGGGTGCCGCCCATCAGCACCATCGAGTACAGGGCCATCACCCGGCCCCGGACGCGGGGGTCGCTGCCCATCTGGACCGTGGCGTTGGCGGCGGTGAGGGTGAGCAGTGAGCAGAGACCGACCACCGGCAGGAAGGCGGCGAAGCTGAGGTAGCCCGGCATCAGCCCCGAGGCCACCTCGACGACGCCGAACAGGACGGAGAACCCGAGCACCGTCCGCAGCCGCGGCGCGCTCGTGCGGCGGGCCGCCAGCAGCGCGCCGAGGAGCGAGCCGACCGCCATGCAGGAGCCCAGGATGCCGTAGGCCTCCGCGCTCTTGTGGAACTCCTGCTGGGCCATCAGCGCCGAGGTCATCTGGAAGTTCAGCCCGAAGGTGCCGACGCAGAACACCGTGCAGAGCACCAGGACGAGGTCGGGACGTCCGCGCAGGTAGCTCAGCCCCTCGCGGAGCTGGCCGCGGACCCGGGTGCTGCGCTCGGTCGGCGTGAGCCGCGAGCCGTCCATCGCCGACAGCGCCACCAGGAAGGCGATGTAGGTGACGGCGTTGGACAGGATCGCCCAGCCCGACCCGAAGGCGTGGATGACGAGACCAGCCAGCGCCGGTCCGACGATGCGGGCGGTGTGGAAGCTGGCGGCATTGAGGCCGATGGCGTTGGGGATGAGGTCGCCGGGGACCATCTCGCTGACGAAGGACTGCCGGGCGGGCATGTCGAGCGCCGAGCCGATCCCGAACAGCAGGGCCAGCGCGTAGACCATCTCGGTCCGGGCCACCCCGGTGATGGCCAGCAGCCCCAGGGTCAACGCGCACAGCGCCATCCAGGTCTGGGAGAAGCGCAGCACCGTCCGCTTGTCGAAGCGGTCGGCGATGACGCCGCCGTAGGGGGTGACCAGCAGGGTGGGCAGGAACTGCAGGGCGGTGGTGACGCCGACGGCCAGCGCCGAGCCGCCGGAGAGCTCGAGCACCAGCCAGTCCTGGGCCACCCGCTGCATCCAGGTGCCGACGTTGGAGACCAGCGCACCGGACTGGTAGACGCGGTAGTTGCGCTCCCGGAGGGCGGCGAACATGCTCATGCGTCGGCCAGCTTCAGCAGCACGGGGGCGGCCTCGGCCAGCACCCGGCGCTCCTCGGGGCTCAGCTCGGCCAGCCGTTTGACCAGCCAGCGGTCCCGGCGCCGCCGGTCGGCCAGCACGATCCCGCGGCCGCGCTCGGTGGTGGCGACCACGCTGCGGCGGCCGTCCTCGGGGTCGGCGGTCCGCTCGGCCAGGCCGAGGGACTCCAGCGCCTTCACGGTGCGGGTGATCGCGGGCGGCTGGACCTTCTCCACCTCGGCGAGGTCGCCGACGGTGCTGGGACCGAGCTTGACCAGGACGCCGAGCAGGGAGAGCTGGTTGGCGGTCAGACCGAGGTTCTCCTCGTGCATCTGGCGGAGTCGTCGCCCGAGCCGCATCACGCTGCGACGGAGGTCCTGGGCGAGGCGGGTGGAGGCGGGGGCGCGATCGACGGTCGACATCGTTAACGATGTTAATCTTTAACGTGGTTAACGACAAGGGTGGCCGCCGACCCGTGAGGTGTGCCTCGACCGGGCGCCGCTCGGGCTTCTGCGGCGCTGCGAGCGCTGAGCGGTGCGCCGAGTGGGCACCCCTCAGGCTGGTGCGACACGGCGCCGTCGGGCCCGGCCGGCACCTATCCCGCCGACGGGGTCTGGCGCGGGTCGGGCGGAGGTCGTAGCGTGAGGGCCGGGTCGACGCCCCTGCCGCTCGCAGCCCTTCCCGGGCACGGTGAATGCGTCGTTCAGTGCAGCGAGGACCACGTGCCCCTTCCCGAGCACCGCCTGGCAACGCGAGCACCAGGACAGCCCGCTCGAGGAGACGGAGCACCCGTGATCCCCTTCACCGCCGACGAGGCCAAGTCGATGGCGCGCGCCCTACGGGCGGCACTGCCACCCGGCCACGACCTGACCCACGGCCAGAGCCTGGACCTGCTGTCCCGTGCCCTCGGGCACCAGGACTGGAACCACCTCTCGGCGCGCTACCAGCAGCCCGGCAGCGGTCCGGCGACGCCGGTGCTGCGCGTCTACGACGTCGCCCTCGCCCGGGCGTTCTACCTCGACACCCTGGGCTTCTCCCTCGACCTCGAGCACCGGTTCGAGCCCGGGATGCCCGCCTTCCTCGGCATCAGCCGGGACGAGACCAGGCTCGCCCTCAGCGAGCACCACGGCGACGGCACCCCCGGCACGGTGGTGTGGATCCCGGTCCGGGGCCTGGACGCCTACCGCTCGCAGGTCCTCGCCGCCGCCGACGGTCGGCTCCGCCCGGGCATCGACCGCTCCGCCCCCGGCGGACCCACCATGACCGTCACCGACCCCTTCGGCAACGAGCTCCGCTTCTGCCAACCCAGCTGAGCCGGTCGCCGGAACACCCGTGACCATCCCTGCATGATCGGCTCCCGCCCTTCGACAGGCTCAGGGCGCTGTGGGTGCGTGAGCGGTCGGGTGCGCGGGACGCCTCCCCGTGACGAGGTCCGGCCTCGTGGGAGGCAGATCGCGAC
>NZ_QOUI01000003.1:0-397616 GCF_003327535.1 Desertihabitans brevis
AGGTCTTGGACTACGCCACCCCGGCTGAGAAACTCAACGAACTACTCACTGTTGCGCACACCCCTTGAATCCGCCACTCCAGGGCGGGCGGAGATACCTCGAACCGGCAGTCGGGGTGCTGCCGGCGTCAGGAGATGTCGGACGGCCGGAGCGCGCGGGGCGGCAACAGC
Source organism: Desertihabitans brevis (assembly GCF_003327535.1). NCBI lineage: Bacteria > Bacillati > Actinomycetota > Actinomycetes > Propionibacteriales > Propionibacteriaceae > Desertihabitans > Desertihabitans brevis. Next base: position 171 of record NZ_QOUI01000003.1, read on the forward strand.
CCCACGCAGTCGCTGCGCAGCGGGGTGAGCAGCGCCTCGGCGATGCCCTCCAGCTGCTCGGCCTGGCCGGGGTCGAGGTGCTCGAAGACGAGGCGGCGCACCTCGGCGGCGTAGCCGGGCTCCACCTCCTCGACGACGCGGGCACCGGCCGCGGTCAGCCGCGCCAGCGTGCGCCGGGCGTCGGTGGGGTCGTTGCTGCGGGTGAGCAGCTCACGCTTCTCCAGCCGGGCGACGATCCGCGACAGGTGGGACGGGGTGACGCTGGCGGTGGCCGCGAGGCGGGTCATGTGCACCTCACGGTCCTCGCTGAGCGAGAGCCAGCGCAGCACCTGGTACTCGGCGTGGCTGAGCCCGGCGGCGCGGTCGAGGTGGGCGTCGAGCTCGGCCGGCAGCCACGTCATCACCCCGATCAGCAGGGACCACGCGCGGTCCTGCTGCGGGGTGAGGCGAGGCGTCGGCATGGGCCCACCCTACGATCATTTGCCGCGGCAAGCATGGCCTCGTACAGTCTTTTCCGCGGCAAGCAATGCCGTGACCCGATCGAGGAGCCTCCCGTGCTTGCTGCCCGCTACCACCGCTTCGGCGCCCCGGACGTCCTGACCGTCGAGGAGGCGCCCGAGCCGCACGCCGGCGAGGGCGCGGTCCGCATCCGCGTGCAGGCCGTCAGCGTCAACCCGATCGACGTGCTGCTGCGGGCCGGGCACCTGCAGGGCGTCCTCGACCTGCCGCTGCCCCTCGTCCCCGGCCGGGACGCCGCCGGTGTGGTCGACGAGGTCGGGCCCGGCGTCGAGGACGTCCGCATCGGCGACCTGGTGTTCGGGCTCGGCGGGATCAGCGACACCACCGGGGAGCACGCCGTGCTGACCGCGTGGAGCGCCGTGCCGGAGGGCTGGTCCGCACCGCAGGCCGCCGCCGCGGGTCTGGCCGCCGCCACCGCCGCGAACATCGTCGACGCCCTCGGCGACCTGTCGGGCAGGACGCTGCTGGTCGAGGGCGCCTCGGGCGCCGTCGGCCGCGCCGTCGCCGCCTTCGCCCTGGACGCCGGCGCCACGGTGATCGGTACCGGGCGGGAGTCCAACCACGCCGCCCTGGCCGAGCTGGGCGTCCTGCCGACCACCTACGGCGACGGCTTGGCCCAGCGGGTGGCCACCCTGGCACCCGGAGGTGTCGACGCCGCCGTGCACTCCGCACCGTCGCCGTCCCTGCCCGACCTGGTCGAGATCGTCGGCGACCCTGCGCGGGTCGTCACCGTCATCGACAGCGAGGGGGCGCAGCGGCTGGGCGCGCGCAAGGTCGACGCCACCAACGACTCCGCCCAGCTGCGCCGCTTCGCCGACCTGGGTCGTCGCGGCGGCTACACCCCGCCCGTCGAGCACGTGCTGCCGCTGGCCTCGGCCGCCGAGGCGCACCGGCTGGCCGAGAGCGGCAGCGGCAAGGTCGTCATCACCGTCCCCTGACGTCGGGACGCCAGCACCGCCCCGGGGCCCGCTGGTGCAGGGGCCACGACGAGGCGGGCTCCGGGGCGCTGGCCTCCCACCCGTGCCCGGGCTGTCCCAGCGCTAGCCCTGTGAGCCGAGCAGTGGGAGCCAGGTGAGTGCGCTGGAGACGAGCGCGACGAGCAGGAACGTCGCCAACGTGATCAGCAGCCAGCGCCGGCGGTGCCATCCGAGCGCCATCACCGCCGGGCCGGCGCTCAGGGAGAGGGAAGCCCCCAGGATCGGCACCCAGATGTCGGGGTCCAGCTCCGCCTCCTGCCACGAGTACAGCCCGAAGGTCATCAGCGAGGCCAGGAAGAAGCAGAAGCCGGCCGGCACCAGGCTGAGCCCACCCACCACGACCGCCGCGGCACGGATCCACCGCTGCCGGCGCACGGCATCGGTGGCCGGCGCCGACTCCTGATCGCGAGCCGATTCTGCGGGCATCGGGGCACCTTCCGTCGGGGCTGGGACCAGTGTCGCGGCTCGTGAGGGTCACGGATCCCGGATCGCAGCCCTGCGGGCCACGACGGTGATGATGGTGACCGCACAGCAGCTGCAGCGCTACCTGATCAACGGGCTGACGCCGCACCGAGACGTCCTGAACTGCCCAGACGGAGGAGACCATGCAGATCACCCGGTTGAGCGTGCACCACGTCGAGCCGAGGTACTCCTTCCTCGTCGTGCACACCGACGACGACAGCCTGTTCGGCGTCGGTGAGGCGTGCCTGGAGGGCAAGGCACGGGTCGTCCAGACCGCGGTCGAGGAGTACGCGCACCTGCTGATCGGCCGCGACCCCCGGCGGATCGAGCGGATCTGGCACGACCTGCACCGCAGCACCTTCTACCCGATCGGCTCCGTCCTCTCCAGCGCCATCTCCGCCATCGACCAGGCCCTGTGGGACATCGTCGGCAAGCACCACGGGGTGCCGGTGCACGAGCTGCTCGGGGGTCGCGTCCGTGACCGCGTGCGCGCCTACCGCCACGTCAACGTGGGCGACCACGGCCCGGACGAGGTGGCCCGCGACCAGGACCACATCGACGAGCTCGCCGCCGAGGCGCGGCTGGCGGCCCAGCAGGGCTGGAGCATGATCAAGACCGCCCTCCCCGGACCGGCCCGAGGGCTGGAGTCGGCGGCCTTCGTCGACTTCCAGACCCGCCGGTTCGCCGCCCTGCGGGAGGCGGTCGGGCCCACGGTCGACATCGGTATCGACTTCCACGGCCGGGTCGGCCCGGCGCTGGCGAAGACGCTGATCAAGGCGATCGAGCCGTGGTCGCCGATGTTCGTGGAGGAGCCGTGCCTGCCCGAGAACGTGGACGCGCTCGCCGACATCGTCCGCAGCACGACGGTGCCCATCGCCACCGGTGAACGGCTGTTCACCCGCTACGGCTTCCGCGACGTGCTGGAGAAGCAGGCCGCGGCGGTGCTGCAACCGGACCTGGCGCACTGCGGCGGCATCTCCGAGGGCCGCAAGATCGCCACGATGGCCGAGACGTACTACGTCCAGATGGCCCCGCACAACCCGCTCGGCCCGGTGAACCTGGCCGCGAGCCTGCAGCTGGACCTGGTGACGCCGAACTTCCTCTGCCAGGAGCAGCTGACCCTGGGTGAGGGCCTGGTCGAGGAGCCGCTCCGGGTCGTCGACGGCTACCTGGAGGCGCCGACCGCGCCGGGTCTGGGCGTGCAGCTCAGGCCCGAGGTGTTCGAGAGCGACTGGGCCGGTGACTGGCGGCTCCCCTCGTGGTCGGATCCGACCGACGGCGCGCTGCTGCCCTGGTGAGGACGCCGCTCATCAGCGAGGGCCGAGCAGCCGTGATCAGGAGGTGGCGCGGCGGGCGTTCGAGCTGGCCTCGCGCAGGGCGTCGGCCATCACCGTGACGACCTCGTCCTGCAGGACGTCCTCGGCGGCCGGCGCGATCAGCCGACAGACCCGCCGCACCACGGTCACCTCGTCCGGCCCCTCGTCGAGGAGGGCCAGCACCTCGGGGGCCAGCGGGTCGCTCGACGGGTCGCGGAACCGGGCGAGGTAGGCCAGCCAGAGCCCGACCAGCCGGGCCGTCCACTCCGGACGCAGCCCGGCGGCGAGCTGGTCACGCATCGTGCCGAAGACCCGTTCCGGCAGCTTCCGTGAGCCGTCGCGGGCGACCTGGGCGGTGGTGTGCCGGATCATCGGGTTGGCGAAGCGGCGCAGCACCTCCGCGCGGTAGCCGGGGACGTCGGCACCGGGCGGTGGCTGCAGCACCGTCGCCACCTCATCCATCAGCGCCACCACCTGCTGGTGCAGCGCCGGGTCGGCGGCGGCGCTGCTGATGGTGTCGTGGCCGGCGAGCGCGCCCTGCCAGGCCAGCAGCGAGTGCGAGGTGTTGAGCACCCGGAGCTTGAGCTGCTCCCAGCCGGCGACGTCGGGCACCAGCTGGACACCGACCCGGTCCCAGCCGGGATGGCCCGCCACCAGATCGTCCTGCACCACCCACTGGCTGAAGGGCTCGGCGACCACCAGGCCGTGGTCGACCAGCCCGCTGAGCGCCGCGGCGGCCTCGACGTCGGCCGGGGTGGTGGCGGGGACGATCCGGTCGACCATCGAGCTCGGGAACGCGACGGTGTCGGCCACCCACGACGCCAGCGCCGAGCCGGGCTCGAGCAGCCGGCCGACGGCGTCCCTGAGCACCCGGCCGTTGTCGGAGAGGTTGTCGCAGCTGATGACGCTGAGCGGGGCGCGGCTGCGCTCGTGCCGGCGCGCCAGTCCAGCCGCCAGCCGGCGCAGCGGGATCGAGGTCGCCGGGTCGGCGTAGGCCTGCTCGGTGATGGTCAGCGTCACCACCCGGGTCCGCTCGTCGGCCAGCGCGTCGGCGATCGCGTCCTCCTGCTCGGCGGCGAGCACGTCGAGCACCGCGTCGACCAGGTCGAGCCGGTCGCCGTCGGGGTGGCGCACGAGCACGCCGTAGGCGCCGCCCTGCTCGGCCATCGTGCGCGCGACGTCGGGGCGGCGTCCGGTGACGCCGAGGACGCCCCAGCTCCGGTCGCCGGACAGGGCCATCGCCCGCTCGGTGTAGAGCCCCTGGTGGGCGCGGTGGAAGGCGCCGAACCCCAGGTGCAGGTGCCCCACCGACTCCGGGTGCGACCGGGCCGGTGTGACACCGGGCGCCGACACCTCCGCCGCGGCCTCGCGCGTCAGTCGTCCCACGTCACGCTCCCCTCCCGCGCGTCTCGGACGTCCGACGAATGCGGCGCTCCCGGGCGTCCTGAATTATCGTGGTCCGACCGGTACCGAACGAGAGGCACCCCTGGTGAGCACTGCCGCTGCACCGACCGAGGACGTCCGCACGGACCCCACCCTGCTCCTGCTCAGCGAGGAGGACGACGTCGCCGTCGCCCTCGCCGACCTGGTCGCCGGCCAGCAGGTCGACGTGGCGGGCGGGGCGCTGACGGTCACCGCCGACGTCCCGCGCGGGCACAAGGTCGCGCTGCGTGCGGTGCCGGCGGGTCAGGACGTCCGCAAGTACGGCCAGGTGATCGGACGAGCCACCGCCGACATCGTCCCCGGCGCGCACGTCCACACGCACAACCTGTCCATGTCGGACACCGAGCGCCAGCACGAGTTCGGGGTGGCCCGCTGGCGGCCGCCGGCACCGACCGGCGAGCGTCCGACGTTCCAGGGCTACCGCCGCGCCGACGGCCGGGTCGGCACCCGCAACTACATCGGCGTCGTCACCTCGGTGAACTGCTCGGCCACCGCCGCCAAGCTCATCGCCGAGCAGTTCCGCGGGATGGCGCTGGACGCCTTCGAGAACGTGGACGGCGTCGTGGCGTTGACCCACCAGAGCGGCTGCGGGCTGGTGAGCGGGTCGGAGGGCGCGGACGTGCTGCTGCGGACCATCCGCGGCTACGCCACCCACCCCAACATCGGCGGGCTGGTGCTGCTCGGGCTGGGCTGCGAGATGCTCGAGCTCGACCTCATCTCCGCCGACCTGCCGCTGCCCGCCGACACCCTGGTCGAGCGGATGACCATCCAGGAGACCGGCGGCATCCGCGCCACCGTCGCCGCCGGCGTCCAGGCCGTGAAGGACATGCTGCCGCGGCTGGACGAGCGCCGCCGCGAGACCGTCGACGCCGGCGAGCTGGTGCTGGCGCTCAACTGCGGCGGCTCCGACGGCTACTCCGGCATCACCGCCAACCCCGCCCTCGGCGTCGCCTCCGACCTGATCGTGGGCTGCGGCGGACGTTCGGTGCTGGCCGAGACCCCGGAGGTCTACGGCGCGGAGCACCTGCTGACCCGGCGCGCGGTCTCGCCCGAGGTCGGCCAGAAGCTGCTCGACCGGATCGAGTGGTGGCGCGCCTACACCGCCGCCGGTGGCGGCACCATGGACAACAACCCCTCCCCGGGCAACAAGGCCGGCGGGCTGACCACCATCCTGGAGAAGTCGCTGGGTGCGGTGGCCAAGGGCGGACGGGCCGAGCTGGTCTCGGTGCTGGAGTACGCCGAGCCGATCGTCGAGCGCGGGTTCTCCTTCATGGACACCCCCGGCTACGACCCGGTCTCGGTCACCGGTCTGGTCGCCGGCGGGGCCAACCTGGTCTGCTTCACCACCGGCCGCGGCTCGGTGTTCGGCTGCAAGCCGGTGCCCAGCGTCAAGGTGTCGACCAACTCCACCCTGGCCCGCCGGATGCCCGACGACATCGACCTCGACGCCGGCACCATCATCGACGGCGGCCGCAGCGTGGAGGAGGTCGGCCACGACCTGTTCCGGCTGTTCCTCGCCGTCGCCTCGGGTCAGCAGACCGTCAGCGAGGAGCTGGGGGTCGGGCAGGAGGAGTTCGTCCCCTGGCAGCTGGGTGCGGTGACCTGAGCCGCGGCAGTCGCGCGCCAGGTCAGCTGAAGGAGAGCCCGGCGAGGTCCTCCATGGTCTCCCAGTAGCGACGGGCCAGGTCCGGGTCGCGGGCCGCCTCGGGCACGGGGGCGTAGGTCGGCGCCCCGCGCAGACCCTGGACGTCGCGGGGACCGTAGTAGGCGCCCCCCGTCGCCATCGGCGAGGTGGCGGCGTACAGGGCGGGCAGCGCACCGACGGCCGCGTCCTGCCACATGAAGGGCAGGTACTGGAAGCGGAACCCCTCCGGGGTGTCGAGCCCGGGCCCGTCCACGACGATGCTGGTGCGGCAGACGCCGGGATGCACGGCGAGGCTGGCGATGCCCCAGCCGCCGGCGGTGCTGCGGCGCTGGCACTCGAAGGCCATCAGCAGCGCGCCCAGCTTGGTGTCGTCGTAGGCCCGCCCGTAGTCGTAGCTGCGCACCTTCTGCAGGTCGTCGAAGTCGATCTCGCCGACCCGCGAGCTCGACGTCCACACGATCCGGGGCGCAGTGCCCCGCTGCAGCAGCGGTCGCAGCCCGGCCGACAGCACGAACGGCCCGCGGGCGTTGGTCGCGAACACCCGCTCCAGGCCCTCGGGCGTCTCCTCGCGCTCCAGACGTCCCTGCACCCCGGCGTTGTTGATGAGGAGGTCGAGGCGGTCACCGGCGTCCTCCATGCGGGCGACGAAGGCGGTGATCGAGGCGAGGTCGGTGAGGTCGAGCGTCTCGAACCGGACGCGGGCCCCGGGGGCGGCGGCGCGGATGCGGCGGACCGCTTCCTCACCCCGTCCCTGGTGGCGGGAGGCGATCGTGACGTCGGCGCCGGCGCGGGCGAGCCCCAGGGCCTCGTGGTAGCCCAGTCCGCTGCGGCCGTCCTGCGGGTAGCCGTTGCCGCCGGTGACGACGGCCCGTCGCCCGGCCTGGGACGGCATGTCGGCCGCGGTCCAGGCTGGGACCGCCGACGGCGGTGCGGTGAACCGTCCTCCGGCGAAGCCCACCGAGCCCGCGGCCGCAGCCACCACCGCCCCGCGCAGCAGCGCGCGTCGCGTCACCCCGCGACCTTTCGGCGTCCCCGTCCCGGCCGGCATCGACCGGTCGGTGTCGTCATGTGGCATCGTCGCCCCCTCTCGTCTTCCGTATACTATACCGTGGAGTATATCGGGTGGTGATCGGGTGGCACCCGATTCGGACGACCTGCCAGGGTGACGACATGAAGACCATCGACGGCCTGCCGCTGACCGAGGCGATCCTCAAGGCGGCGATCGCGACCTTCTCCGAGCGCGGCTACGACACCGCCTCGATGGACGAGGTGGCGGCCAGGGCGTCGACGACCAAGCGCACCGTCTACGCGCACTTCGGCAACAAGGAGGGCCTCTTCCGCAGCGCGCTCGGCAGGGCGGTCGAGCTGGTGCGGAGCGAGCTGCCGACGCTGGACGACCTGACCGACCCCGCCGGGGAGCTGACCGCGTTCGCGATCGGCTTCAGCGACATCAGCACCTGGCGCAACCCGGTCCGGCTGCAGCGGGTGGTGATCGGCGGGGCCGGCCAGTTCAGCGACCTCGGTGCGATGCTGCACCGTGAGGTGATCGAGCAGGCGGAGAGCACGGTTGCGGCCTACCTGCAGCGGCTGGACGCCTCCCGTGGCGGTGGTGGCGACGAGCAGCACCACCGGCGGCTGGCCGGGTACTTCCTCAACCTCACCACGGCCCGCCAGCGGTTCGCGACCCTGTTCGGTGCGCGCGAGCCGATCCCCGACCACCCGCACCGGGTGGCGCCGCCGGACACCGACCACGCCACCATCCGGGAGGCGGTCGGGCTGTTCCTCCGCGGCAGCGGCCTCGACGGCTGAGCGGCCCGGTGCAGGAGGTGACCCCGGCGGAGTGCGGGTGCGCCTGGACCCCGGGCTGCGGGACGCCTACAGCCGCGCCGGCGTCCGGCTCGCGCGCTCGCTGCTCCGCGAGGAGGTCCGCACCCAGGCCTTCCTCAGCGAGCGGGCCGCCGAGCGGCTGCGCGCCAGCGGCGCGGCGCGGGTGGTGCCGAGGCGGGCCGCGACGCTCCCGCACGACCGCGAGTCACGCGGCCACGGCCAAGCCGGTGGTCGTCACGTGTAGAAGAGCTGCGCGGTCACCCGGCAGGACGACGACGGGACCAGCCGCACCCAGTGCGCGCTGAAACCGGGAGGGAACACCAGGCACTCGTAGCTGTCGACGGTGAGCGTCCGGTAGCGCCGCCACTGGCCGGTGCCCATGAAGTCGACCTCGACCGCGAACTCGACCGGTCCGGCGGCCTCGGTGGTGAGGTGCAGGCACTTCTGGTCGTACCCGGTCATCAGGTAGGGGTCGGACGGCACCCCGGCCTCGACGTCGTCCTCCCACCACGGGCCGCCCCAGCCCTGCGGCTTGCCGAACGACCACAGGTCGTCGGTCTTGCCGAACCACAGCCCCGCCTGCGGCTGCCCGGCGTGGGGGTTGGAGTCACGGATCGGGGTGGTCTGGTCGCCGGCCATCACCAGCAGCCCGTTCCAGGAGCAGAAGTCACCGACCACCCGCAGGTGGGAGGAGATCGGGCGGATGCCCCAGACCGAGGAGCCGTACGTCATCGCCGGCAGCTCGAAATAGGTGCCACTCGCGTCCAGCAGCAGCCGCTCGGACTCGACCTCGCGGATCCGCGGCCACTCGGTGGTGAAGGCGTGGTCCTGCGTGTGGGTCGACTTCGGCAGGCGGTACACCTTCCACCCGGTCTCGGGCAGGTAGACGTGCAGCAGCGCCGACGCCCGGTCCTGGCCCACGGCGAACAGGGCGTCCCCGATCCCGTTCGCGCTGCCCAGGGTGTTGAACTGGGTCCGCGCCAGCGTGCGCCACTCCGTGCCGTCCCACTCGGCCAACCGGCCCTCGCTCTCCCCCGTCGGGAAGTCCTTGTCGTAGTAGGAGTTGTTGCACACCACGACCCGGCCGTGACGGCTGATCGCGTCCTTGAAGTGCGGATAGCCGCGGACGTCGAGCACCTCCAGCAGGTCGAACAGCTGGGTCACCTCCAGGGTGTGCACGTCGACCTCGAAGAACTCCCCCTCCATGCCGAGGGTGTAGACCTTGTTCGCCGGGTCGGTGAGGTGGCGGCAGGTGGCGGTCAGCCGGTGGTCGACCAGGGCGTCGATGGTGCGGACGTTGCCCTCGACGTCGATCACGTGCGGGCCGATGAAGAGCTGGTTCGACTCGTGGTGGACGATCCGGTTGGCGTAGGTGCCGACGACGCTGGCCGGGTGCTTGGTCAGCTGCAGGTCGTCGTCGAGGGTGAACAGCCCGGTGCCGCCGCCGGTCGGGGCCTTGTGGGCGACGTAGGTGACGAACCAGAGCCGGTCGGCCCACGGCATCAGCGCCCCGATCCCGGTCTCGCTGCGGGGCACGTGGTCGGCCTTGACGGCGGCGCTCGGCACCACTCCGCTGATCGTGAGCGGGGCGGTCGGGCTGGGCGGGGTCATCGGGTTTCCTTCCGTGGTGGATCGGGTGCGTGCGCTCGGCGGGTGGGCGATCGCCCTTCGACAGGCTCAGGGCGTTGGGGCGGCTGGGTGCGTTCAGGCTCGGTCGGATCGCCCTTCGACGAGCTCAGGGCGTTGGGGGCGGGTCAGGGCGTTGGGGGCGGGTCAGGGCGTTGGGACGGGCTCAGGGCGTTGGGCGGGGGTCGCTCCGGGCTCAGATCGCGGGGGACGGGGTGGCGTAGGCGCGGAGCGAGACGACGTGGGCGGCCCCCCTGCTCCCCGGCGCCACCACCCGGACAGCCGTGACGTCGGTCGGCACGGTCAGCGGGTGGACGCGGTGGCGGCGGCGGTTGCCGGTCGCCTCGGCCAGCACCGTCCAGGCACCCTCGACCTCGACCTCGACCCGGTAGTCGGTCAGCAGGTCCGGCATCACCTCGGGTTCGGTGCGGTGGTGGTGCAGGTTGATCAGGTCGATGTCGACCGAGTCGTCCAGCACCAGCTCCACCGAGCTGATCGTCACCGGCTGGTCCCAGCGGGCCTCCAGCCACGGCTCCGGGTCGAGGCGACGGTCCTGCGAGACCCAGGTCTGCGGACCGCCGTACGGGCGGGCGTACCCACCGCGGGCCTTCTCCGGCGCGTAGGCGTCGACGTCGTCGGAGACCCGCAGGCACGGGCTCTGCCGGTGCAGCACCTGCTTCCAGTGCCGGAACTGCTCGGTCCAGCGCTCGTCGGCGGCCGGCTCGCGGTAGGTGAGGGCCAGGACGCCCAGCGGGGCGTGCTCGTCGACGTGCAGCCGGACGCCCGCGGCGGCCTCGACCACCACGAACGCGTTCTGCGGTCGCTCGGGTCGCCAGTCGAGGTCGAGCGCCACCCACTGCTTCTCCCCGGCGCCCACCGGCACCGTGACCGAGCGCAGCTGCTCGTCGGGCAGGTACACCTGGGGCCGGCTGGTGCGGTGCAGCCGGACGGTGAGCTCGGTGTCGGTGTCGGCGTCCACCAGCAGCGAGAGCGTCCCCAGCGCGGGGTCGACGGGCAGCACCAGCCCGAGCGGGGCGTCCAGCGGGTGGGTGCCCGCCGGCTCGTCGGCGACCAGCTGGCGCAGCGTCGAGGAGGCGCTCAACGTGGCGCTGAGCACCCGGTCGGCCGGGTCGTCGTGCACGACGCCGAGCACGGACGCGTCGGCCCGCACCAGCGCCCGGTGCACCTCCTCCATCCGCCCCGCCACCAGTTCCCGCGGCGTCACCCCGGCGCGGGTGGCCAGCGCGGCGCCGACCCCGGCGGCCTCGCCGAGGACGGCGCAGGTGGCCATCACCCGGGTGCTGCCGAAGGCGACGTGGCTGGCCGAGATGTTGCGCCCGGCCATCCACAGGTTGGACACGTTCTGGCTGTACAGGCAGCGCATCGGCACGTGGTAGGGCCCGTCGGGGTGCCAGTGCTTGGAGCCGGCCTCGCTGGCGTACATCCCGCCGGGCGGGTGCAGGTCGATCGACCAGCCGCCGAAGGCCACCCGGTCGGCGAACTCGGTCATCCCGAGCACCTCGTGCTGGGTGAGGACGTGGTCGCCGAGGAAGCGGCGGTACTCCCGCTTGCCCGGCACCGCCCCGATCCACTCCAGGGTGAGGTTCTCCGCGTCGTAGCGGCCGGAGTTCTTGATGTGGTCCCAGATGCCGTAGACGGCGGCCTGCAGCTCGTCGCGGATGCGCTCGTTGTCGTCGACGACGTCCAGCTCGCCACCCCACTCGATCCACCAGTAGGCGCAGCCGTTCTTCTCCGTCGAGATGATCCGCCGCTCGGGGATGGAGGTGGTGGTGATGTCGAGGGCGAACGAGGGCGGCACGAACTTCACCGGGCGTCCGGCGTCCTTGGAGTAGAAGAGGAGAGTCGAGCCCAGGGTGTTGTCGTCGGGCACCTCCGGGGCCCACGACTCCTGGTAGGCCGAGTACGGCTCACGGCCGGTGACGTGGCGGGCGCCGGCGAGGTAGCCGACCAGCCCGTCGCCGGAGCAGTCGAGGAAGGTGGGCGCGGTGAAGGTGATCAGCCGCTCCGAGCCCATCATCCAGCCGGTGACCGACTCGATCCGGCGGTCGTCCTCGGGCCCGGACGCGCTGACCTCGCGGACGTCGGTGTTGAGGAACAGCGTGATGCCGGGCTCGGCGCGGACGGCCTCGAGCACGGTGAGGTCCCAGTAGTAGGGGTTGCCCTCGGGGTTGGTGAACTGGTTCTCCACGAACAGCTCGCCCATGATCCCGGTCTCGCGGGCGTTGAGCTGGGTGCCGTGCGCGGTGGCCCCGCAGACCCACACCCGGATCTCGCTGGAGGAGTTGCCGCCCAGCACGGGGCGGTTCTGCACCAGCGAGACCGAGGCCCCCTGCCGGGCGGCGGCGATGGCGGCGCAGACGCCGGCCAGACCACCTCCGACCACGACGATGTCGGAGGAGACGTTCTCGGTGCGCATGGGGCTCACTTCCTGGAGGGTGGGGGTCGGTCACGGGCGTCGGGGTGGGCGCCTCCGGTGAAGGCACGCTCGAGGCTGTCGGCACTGCGCTGGGCGACCAGCACGAACAGCAGGCTGGCGGCGAGGACGTCGCTGGTCCGGCCGCCGAAGTAGTCGGTCCAGGCGCTGCCGTTGGGGGTGCCGGTGAGCAGCACCTCGTCGGCCACCCGCTCCAGCGGGGTGCCTGCGACGCCGGTGATGAGGACGGTCCGGGCCCCGTGCTCGCGGGCGCGGCCCAGGAAGTCCTCCGCCACCGGGTCGTTGCCGCTGCGCGAGAGGGTGAGGGCGACGTCGCCGGCGCCCAGCAGCGAGGCGACCACCTGGGACTCCTGGCGTCCGCTGTGGAACCAGCACGGGCGTCCGATCCGCAGCAGCCGCAGATGCAGCTCCTGCATGGCGATGGAGTCGCCCCACTCCCCGAACAGGTGGATCCGTCCGGCGGCCGCGATCGCGTCCGCCACCCGGGTGGCGGTCGGCAGGTCGATCGCGCCGAGCGCCACCCGCATCGCGTTGGCCTGGGTGCCGGCCAGCGTGGTGAGCACCTGGTCGGCCGGGTCGTCGGGGCTGATCATCCGGCCGATGTCGGACTCCCAGGCGGCCTGGGCGTCGCGGCCGTTCTCCTCCGCGATCGCCGCCCGCAGGGCCGGGTAGCCGTCGTAGCCCAGCAGCACCGCCAGCCGGGTGACGGTGGCCGGGGACGTCCCGGCCTGCTCGGCCAGCCGGGTGATCGGCGCCCGGCCGACCTCCTGCGGGTGGTCCAGCACCAGCTGGGCCACCCGGGCCATCGCCGCGTTCAGCCCGGGGAGGGCGTCACGGATCTGCTGCATCGGGCTCTGGGTGAGGGCTCTGTCCACGTCCCTCATCCTCGCCTGTGCCGTCGGTGCGCTCACTTGATGCCGGTGTGGGTGAGAGCCTGGACGAAGCGTCGCTGCAGCAGCAGGAACACCACCAGCACCGGGACGATCGTGACCACCGAGGCCGCCATCGCCAGGCCCGGGCTCAGCGCACCCTGCTCGTTGGTGAAGCTGGTCAGGCTGAGCGGCAGGGTGTACATCTCCGGGCTGGAGATGAGCACCAGCGGGGTCTCGTAGTCGTTCCACGACCAGACGAAGGCGAGGATGCCGAGGGCGGCCATCACCGGGCTGGCCAGCGGCACGTAGATGCGGGTGAAGATCCGCCACTCCGAGGCGCCGTCCATCCGGGCCGCCTCGGCGAACTCCGAGGGCTGGGCGACGAAGAACTGCCGCATCAGGAAGGTGCCGAGCACGGTGAACATGCCGGGCAGGATCAGCGCCCACAGGGTGTCGTAGAGGCCGAGCTGCTGGAAGTAGATGAAGCGCGGGACCAGCAGCAGCTGGGCGGGGATGATGGCGGTGGCGAGGTAGAGCAGGAACACCTTGTCGCGGCCCTTGAAGGTGAACCGGGCGAAGGCGTAGCCGGCCATGGTGGCGGTGACCAGCTCACCGGCCACCCGCAGCAGCGCCACGAACACCGAGTTCGCGAACGCCGGGAGGATCGAGTCCTCGCCGAAGAGCACGGTGGTGTAGTTGCTCAGCTCCGCCGGGCTCGGGATCCACTCCATCGGCACGGCGTAGGCGTCCAGCTCGTTCTTGAACGAGGTCGACAGCATCCAGGCGAACGGGGCCAGGAAGGCGATCGCCAGGATCCACAGCGGGACGCCGACGGCCCAGCGGCGGGTCCGGCGACGGCGTCGGCGCTGGCGCGCCCGGTCGGCGGCGTCGGTGGTGGCGGGGACGGCCGACGACGCGGCGGAGCGGCGCGGGGCGTCCAGGGTGGTCTCAGTCATGGAGGGTCCTTCCGCGCTGGGCGCGCCAGGTGAGCACGGTGAGGGCGAGGACGCCCACGAAGGTGGCCATGCCGATCGCGGCGGCGTAGCCGAACCGGTAGAACTGGAAGCCGTTCTGGTACATGTAGTACGAGACGACGGTGGTGGCGTCCCCCGGCCCGCCGGCGGTGATCAGGGCGATCAGGCCGAAGCCCTGCGAGGCACCGATGAACAGCGTGACCAGCAGGAACACCGTGGTCGGCATCAGCGAGGGCCAGGTGATGGTGCGGAACCGCGTCCACGCCCCGGCCCCGTCCACCTCGGCCGCCTCGTACAGCTGGGTGGGGGCGTCCGACAGCGCGGAGAGGTAGATCATCGAGGCATAGCCGACGCCGCTCCAGATCGCGATGAGGATGAGGGCGGGCAGGGCCCAGTGCGAGGAGGCGAACCAGCCGGGCACGTCCTGCAGCCCGAAGGCGGCCAGCGTCTGGTTCACCAGTCCGGCGGAGGGGTTGAGGATCATCAGCCAGACCATGCCGATCGCCACCACGGTGACGATGTAGGGCAGGAAGAAGATCACCCGCAGCACCGCTCGGCCGGGGACGTCGCCGTTGAGCAGCAGCGCCAGCCCGAGCCCGCCGAGGACGGTGAGCGGGACGCTGATGCCGGCGTAGACCACGGTGCGGAGGGCGGCGTTCCAGAAGCCGGGGTCGACGGCCAGGTCGAGGAAGTTCTGCAGGCCGACGAACTCGATGCCCTCCAGGCCGGAGACGAGGTTCCAGCTGGTGAAGGACAGCCCGACCACCGACAGCAGCGGGATGAGGGTGAAGGCGAGGACGCCGAGGAGGTTGGGGGCGAGGAAGGCCCAGCCGATCCACGGCTTGGGCAGCGAGGGGTTGCCGCGGCCGGTGCGGGTCGCGGTCGTCGGGGCCGGGGTGGGCGCGGCAGGAGGTGCCAGCGGCGGCGTGAGGGTCATCAGGCCTGCCTCTCGTAGCGTCGGATCGCCGCGTCGGCCAGGGCGTCGATGCTGGCGACGGCGTCGGCCGGGGACTTCTCGCCGATCCAGCAGAGGTTGCGCTGCTGCTCGCTGACCAGGCTGATCTCGGGGACGGCGCTGAGGATGGTGTCGGTCATCAGCTTGGGCTCGTCGGTGAACAGCGTGCGGCGGAACGACTCGACGTCGAACCACTGCTCCGGCTCCTCGCCGAGGACCCCGGCCAGCACGTCCTCGTCGGGCAGGACGTCCAGGGCGGGGATCTTGCCGCCGCCGAGCATGGGGCCCGCGCCGTCGGTCACCCAGTAGCGGACGAACTCCCAGGCCAGGTCGATCTTGGTCGAGCGCGGGTTGATCATGATGAAGTTGTTGAAGCTGCCGCCGTTCCAGTCACCGCGGGCGGTGGTGGGCGTCGGCGCGGCCGCGACGAGGAAGTCGTGCGGGTAGTCCTCGGCGTTGTTGAGGTAGCGCAGGTTGAACGGCGCGGTGGGCCAGACGACGAACTCCCCCTGCAGGAACGGGGTCTGCTGGTAGGCCTCGAGCTGGCGGGCCAGCACCTCGGTCCAGGGGTAGGCCGCGCCGTCGTCGATCAGGCTGCGGCCCAGCTGCATCCACTCCAGGAAGGCGGGGTCGTCGAAGTTGGAGCCGCCCTCCGGGGCGTACCAGTAGTTCGCGCCGAGGGAGACCCTGGCCGTGTCGGGCACGGAGTAGGTGCCGTAGCGATCCGGCCCGGCGAGCTCGCGGACCGTGGCGGCGAACTCGTCGACCGTCCAGGCCCGGGGCAGCTCGATCCCGGCCTGCTCACGCAGGGACTCGTTGAAGAGCAGGAAGTGGGGCTCGCGCGCGGTGGCGAGAGCGACGATGCGGCCGTCCACCATGGTCGCCCGCGGGGCGGTGGTGTCGAGGTAGGGCGCGAGTTCGGGGTCGGCCCGGACGCGGTCGGTGAGGTCGAGCGCCATCCCCGAGCCGGCCCGCAGGGCCATGTTCTGCGCGGCGTAGGTGAAGTAGACGTCGATGTCGACCCCGCCCTGGAGCGCGGTGTCGACCTTGAGGTTGCCGCGGTCGTCGTTGACGAAGCGGGTGTAGGTCACCTGCTCGCCGGTGGCGGCGGTGAAGCCGTCGACCAGCTCCTGCGGGCCGTTGGCGGCCGGTACGCCGCCCCAGACCTGGAGGGTGGTGGAGGGTGAGCCGGTGCTGCCTGATCCGCAGCCGCTGAGGGCTGCTGCTGCCCCTGCGCCGGCCGCGGCCCCGAGGAGGGCGCGGCGGGAGAGGGTCGTCCGTGGTGTCATCGCTGATCTCCCTTGATGCTGTGCGATGGCAAAAAATTAGCGGGCGGCCGGCCTGCACGGCAAGCACCTGTGAAGAATTTTCTTCCCGCGGGCACCGACACCCGGATGCCCGACGAGTCGACGTCGACGCGCGGTCAACGATGAGGGCCAGCGTCACCCGGACGTGTGCGGTAGACCGGCACATCCGAGCGCAGACCAGGAGGAACCACCGACATGCCGGCGAAGGCGGCTGCTGCTGCGACGAGGTTGAAGGCCGACGACGGTCCGCAGGTCACGTCTGACGTGCCGAGCGTGCCAGCCGCCAGCCGGTCCGCGAAGGTGTCCGCGGCGGCTGCGGCATCGGCCGCATGCTGACCGGTTGCCGAGGGCACCGGCTTGCCGGTGCCGGAGACGAAGGCCTCCCAGACGAACAGCTCGGCCTGGCCTGCGGTCCAATGACTCGGGCTCGTGGTGACGCGCAGCGTCGACATCTGCGACGCGAGCCAGTCCAGCATCCAGGCCAGCTGGACCAGACCGGTGGTCAGGGCACCACTACCCGCGCCCGCGGACCATGGCCGCGACTGACCTCCGCCGGTCTCGCCCTGACGAGCGCGGCCCAGGGTCCGCCATCCCTCGCTCGTGTCGACCGGGCTGACCGGCACGACGATCGGCGCCTCGAACCCGAGCGCCACCGGAGCACCCGAGGACAGGGCGTCGAGCACCGCGCTCGAGGCGCCATGGGGATCCGCGCCCGCTCCTGCCGGTCGGCGCGAAGGGAGGTCGAGAGCGGCCCAGGCGAAGTTGCGCTGCACGGACCCGACGTCCACCGCCACGACTCGGCATCGCCGCAAGGAATCGACTGCCACGCGGTGGACGCTAGCTCCTCGACGCGATCGGTAGGCGGGTCCGCCGGGCACGCCCGCCGAGAGGCGGGGGCTCGCCGCGCCCGGCGGACCCGACCGGTCTCAATCCACCGGCACCCCATCGGTCCACACCCGGGTCGGCGCGTAGCCGGCCTTGGTGACGGTGACCTCGACCGACAGCGTCCTGCCGGCATCGGCCTCGGTGACCTTGTGCTGGCGGGTGTCGGCGCCCTCGACCGGGACGCCGTCGCGCAGCCACTGGTAGCTGGTGCGCACGCCAGGCTGGCGCCAGCGGCCCGGCGCGACCACGAGCGTCTGACCCACCTCGGCCTGTCCGCGCAGCACCGGCTCCGACACCGGCACCAGCTGCGGACCAGCGGCCTCGGCGTAGGCGTCGACGGCCTGCCGCAGCGACTCGGCCGCCTCCACCACCTGGGTGTGGGTGACGTCGCCGGCACCGGGGGCTCGCACCCGTGCCAGGACGTCTTCGCCGACCTCCAGCGCGCTGGCGAGGGCGGCGTAGTCGTCACCGTCGACCGGGGCGTAGGCGCGGGCGTCCCCGACGGCGGCGGTGAGGTCGGTGGTGTCGAGGAGCATCAGGTTGACGTCGCGGGTCTGGCCGGAGGCGAACTCCAGCCGCAGCCCGGACGATCCGAGCGGACGGCTGAGCAGGAACTCCCGCGCGATCGTCAGCTCGCCGTCGGCGAAGGTGTAGTCGTCGGCGCCCAGGCTGCCGAGGACATTGCCCTCCGGGCCGATGTAGCGGACGCCGGTGAGCTCGTCGCCGTCGAGCTCGACGCCGAAGACCACCCGGTTGGCCGGGTCGTCGGCCGTCGCTGCGTTGACGTCGTAGGTGGCGGACGCGGGGTCGACCTGCGGGTCGGTGTCAGGTGCCTCGGCCGGCCCGTACACCTCGATCTCGGTCATCGTCGGGCTCCACTGCTCCCCCTCGACCAACGAGGTCAGCAGCACCCGCAGACCGGTGGAGGAGATGGTGCCGAAGTCGGTGACGACGTGGTCGTGGCCGATGCCGTCACCGCCCTCGGCGAAGGTCACCCACTCCCCCGTCGCCGCGTCGAGCCGCTGCAGCTCATACGTCTGCACCCGCGGGTTGGTGCCGGAGTCGGTGTACTCGTCGAGCTGCACCTCGGTGAAGGTGGTCGCGGGGCCGAAGTCGAGCTCGAGGCTGATCGGGTAGGTGGCGTCGTCGGCGGCGGCCCAGCGGGTGGTCGGGTCGCCGTCGACGAGGTTGGCGGCCTTGAGCGCGAAGTTGTTGTGCGGGTGGGTGGAGCTGGCGGTGGCGTTCGCCCCGAGCGCGAGGTTGGGGCGCTCGCCCGGGCCCTCCTCCTCGATCGGGTCGTCGTCGACCGGGTTGGTCACCTGCTCACCGATCGGGCTCTCGTGCAGGCCGATGTCGATGCCGTCGCCGTAGTAGAGCGGGGTGCCGAAGAAGTCGGCGTCGCCCACGTTCGGGTTGTAACGGCCGGCGTCGATGAGCGGGGAGGTGGGCCGGAGCTGGAAGTGGGCCGCGGAGTCGACGACGTCCTCCACCCCGCCGTCGCGGTCGTAGTCGGCCGGGTCGCCGACGAACTGGGGATCGGCGGTGACGGCGTCGGCGTCGGCCGGCTGGTCGGGTGAGTGCACCCCGCCGGCCTCGTAGAAGGCGTTGTGGGAGAAGCGGGTCAGCCGGAAGGCGTCGTCGCGGCGGGACCACGGCGTGGGGGTGGTGGTGGAGGTGTTGTAGAAGACGTTGTTGAGGAAGTAGACGGTGTCGAGGAACGTCTCGTCGTGGACGTAGTCCATCTGCGCGGCGTCGTAGACGAAGACGTTGTTGGTGAAGTAGGTGGGTGAGTAGTTGGTGGAGAGCATGTTCTTCACCAGCACGCCGTTGTCGTTGACGCTGAGGTTGTAGCGGGCGACCGAGTTCGAGCTGTTGCCCATGTAGGCCATCCAGCCCGCGGCGTTGTCGTGGGAGTAGTTGTACTCGTAGGTGACGTTGAAGTTCGTGTACTCCAGGTCCCACGGGGTGCCGTCGTACTCGTCGTAGGGTCCGCCGTAGACCTCGTTGAAGCGCATCACCGAATCCGCGCCGGCCCAGAGGTAGAGCGCGCAGGAGACGCCCTCGTAGCGCTGCAGGTAGCCGTTGATCTCGTTGTACTCGACGACCATGTCCTTGGTGTTGGCGAGCTGGATGGCGCCCTGGCCGATGTTCTCGGCGTAGTTGTGGCCGATGTAGACGTCGCGGCTGTAGAGGTCGCGCTCGCGGACCCACAGCTGCTCCCAGCCCTCGTGGAACTTGCCGGTCTCGTCGTACTGGCCGGAGGCGGCGTCGCGGTCGAAGAACCAGTTGAAGGCGAACTGGATGGCGTGCAGCTCGACGGTGCGGAAGGTGTTGTCCTCGATCCGCACGTCCTGGAAGTAGTAGGCGCTCTCCTGGTAGTTCGCGTAGCGGTCGGCGCCGAAGACCTGGAAGACGATGCCGCCGTAGTGGATCTGCTGCCAGGTGCTGGGTCCGTCGATGTGGTGCACGTCGACGCCGCTGATGCGGAAGTGGTCCATGACCAGGTCGTCGCCGTCGGAGAGCAGGTCGGCGTTGATGGTGATCGAGATCCCGTCGCGGACGATGTTGCCCTCGGTGATGTCGACCTCGAAGTCGTCGTCGTTGGACACCTGCAGGTGGTGGATCTCCCAGTACTGCTGGTTGCGCAGCGTGATCGCGCCGGTGGTGCCGACCGTCTCCGGGTTCTTGGTGGTGCCGGTGGTGAACGGGCTCGGGGTGGTGCCATCGGCGGCGATGTAGGGCTTGGCCGCCTCGGCGTCACCGTAGGCGTCGATGGTGATCGGCGCCCCCTCGGCGCCGTCGCCCTTGGGCCACAGCTGCTGGCCGTGCCAGGACTCGCCGGCCTTGAGCAGGATCCGGTCGCCGGGGGCGAAGGTGTGCTCGCTGGCCCGGGTCAGGTTCTGCCAGGCGTCCTCGGGCGAGGTGCCGGGCGCGCTGTCATCGCCGCTGGTGGCGTCGAGGTAGTAGTCGATGCCGCCGTAGGGGTTGGCGCTGTTGCCCGGCCAGTCGGCGGTCTCGGCCTCGGTGGCGGGAGTCGGCTCGGGGTCGGCGGCGCGGGCGTCAGGCGTGGTGGCCCAGGGCAGGGCGAGCGCGAGCAGCACGACGGCCAGCAGGGCGACGGCCGAGCGGGCGCGGGTGGGGAGGGTGGTCACGAGAGGGTCTCCTGGGCGAGGGCGGTGAGGCGGTCGAGATCGGCGTCCACGTCGAGGCCGGCGCGGCGCTCGTCGAGGTAGGCGGTGAGCTGCTCGTCGAGCAGGGCCTGGCGGATGCGGGGGCGGTACTGCTCGAGGGCGGCGGCGGTGTCGGTCTCGGCGTCGAGCAGCCCGACGCGCTGGACGTGCTCGGTGGTGCTGGTGGCCGGGGCGACCGCGCCGACGTCGAGGGTGCTGACGGTCTGCAGCAGGCGGGACTGCGGGGAGTGCTGCGGGGCGGGATCGGACCCGTCGAGGACGGTCTGCTCGGTGGTGGCCGTCCGGCAGCTGCTCAGGTCTTTGAGCCCGCCGGCTGTGATGTCGCCGGTGAGGAGCTCGCGGCATCCCGGGCTCTTCGCGTCGGCGGCCGGGACAGTGAGGGTGACGGCGTTGTAGCGGGTGGCATTGGTGCGCCAGCGGTCGGAGTGGGCCGCGAAGTAGGCCTCGACGTCGGCCTCGGTGGCGTGCAGCGGGTCTCCCGGCTCGTCGCTGAGCCGCTGGCCGACCTCGGTCCGGGCCGCAGCGAGCAGGTGGTCGTAGAACTCGTCGTCGTCGAACTCGGTGAGGCCGTAGACGACCTCGCCCTGGCGGACCGCCTCGGCGCGATCGCTGTTCGTCTGCTCACGGAGCTCCATGAGGGAGGCGAAGTCAGTCTCCTCGAGGACGCCCTGCTCGCGCGCGACGGCGAGAAGGGCTTGGTCGGCGGTGATCTGGTTGACCGCTTGCTCCGCGAGGAGGCGGGAGGCGTCCCGGCCAGTGCGACGGGACTGGTCAGTGGCCGCCGGCGCGAGGCGATGGAGGTGGAAGACCACCTCCTTCTCCGCGATGCCTTCGTCAGCGATCGTGAGCGTTGAGGCGGAAGCCAGAGCCGCGGCCAGCCCAAGCAGAACGGCCGGGAGGAGCGCAGCGGTGGCAGACCCGAGCACGAGCATGCGTCGGAGCCAGCGAGTGGACATCTGCACCATCCGGGGGTCGGACGAATCAGGAGCGAGGTGATGACTCGGCTACGGATCAGATCACGTCATGCCGTGCAGGCCGACCGTAAGTTGCCTGTCTAGACCTGTCAATAGTCAGATGTCTGCCTATGCGGGGTCGGGGCTCAGCCAATCAGCCCACCTATCCGCCGATGGTTGAGCAAGGAGCCGTTGGCAAGTGCCCCTCCCACCTGCGCCCATCTCGTACTGGCACCCGTCAGCTCCGCGGATGACGGCTCCGCACACCGTCATCGCTGTTTCGCAGGGCCGGGCTGCTCCTTGCAGTCGCATGGCTGGCGTGCCCAGCCGTCTTGCGGGCCGTCCATAGAGACTTGACCGCGGCGATGCATGGCGAAGCAGAGCTCAGCGAGGCACAGCGTCCCAGTTCGTGGGTGCGAGACGGCAGGCCTGGCCCAAGTCGCCAGCCAGCCGGTAGTGACTTTGAGACGCAGTCTCGAAGTTGAAGACCCGGACGAGCGAGTAGCGTTCCGACTCCTTCTGGCTGACAGCCAGCTCATGGCGGGTCACGCTGAAAGGCGTGAACTGGCTCCGACGAGTCGTCTTCACCTCGAGGAGCCGTTCCGATCCGGCCGAATCAAAGGACAAGATGTCGAAGCCCAGCCCGTCACCCTGCGTCTGCGAGACATGCTCCACCCGGTCGGCGAGGTCGGGCCTGCCCAGAGTGACGAGCCGAGTCCTCTCGGTCTTGAGGACTGCCAGCTCACCGGCGAGCCCGAGGCTTCGGTTCGCCTCCTCCAGGGCGACGAAGTCGATGTGCCTGCCGACCGGCTCGTGCCACCTCGCCTCATCGAGCTCGATGATTGGTGCGGCCGCCGGCGGCCCAAGCACCTGCACGTCCCAGCGAGGAGACGGCACCCGTGCGAGCGCTCTCGTCGTCAGAGCGTGAAGATCGCGGGCCGCCACCCACCGTTCGGTCACCGCGGTCCGCAGGGCACCCTGAACGTTCGGGAGAGGCTTGTAGCCGTTGATGAACGGCGCCTGCAGATCGCGGAGGATGCTGCTGATGTTCTGCAGCTTACGCTCGACAGAGCCCTTCGACCGCTGCACGACCTGACGCACCTGCTCGTTGTGAGCGGACTTGTTATATGGCTGACCGCTGAGCTCCATCGTGAGCATGGCCAGGTAGCTCTCCAGGACCACCTCGATCTCCTCCGCGGTCCACGCGTCTCCACTGGCCACACCCGCACACTAGAGCGGGCCTGCGATGCCCGGTCGCAGGCACGCCTCAGCGGTCTCGTCCGATCCCACTCGCTCGCGCTGAACCAGGTGGCGTGGTGGTGGACGCCGCACGGCTGTCCAGCCGGTCGAGCCAGGCCTCGACGACATCTGCAGCGGCGCCTGCTGGGACATGCTCCCAAACCCTCAGCGAGACCCACCCCTGCGTCTGCAGGCTGGCATCGGTATCAGCGTCACGTGCCTGGTTCGCCGCGAGCTTAGCCAGCCACCACTCGCGGTTCGCTGCAGGCTTGTTCCCGTGCTCGGGGCACCCGTGCCAGAAGCAGCCGTCGACGAAGACGGCGAGCTTCTGCCGTGTGAACGCGATGTCGATGGTCCTGCGGTTGTTGCCGGGCACTCGGAAGACCACGCGGAACCGACGACCGCGCCGGTGCAGCTCCCGGCGCAGGGCGAGCTCGGCGCTGGTGTCGCGCCGCCGGGCGCGCGACATGCGCGCCGACACGTCGTCCGAGGACGAGCCGGGATGGGCCGGCACGTTGAAGGTGGCCACCACGCTCCGCCCTGCTCCTTGGATCCGTCAGTCCGTAAGGCTAAGCTCATCGCATGCCTGACAGCCCCTTCACCTTCGCCGACCTGTTCGCCGGCGTCGGGGGCTTCCATGCCGCGCTCCACCACGCCGGCGGACGCTGCGTCTACGTGTCGGAGATCGACGACGCCGCTCGAGCCGTCTACGTGAACAACTGGGTCAAGCCTCTGCCGCCCGACCAGCGACCGCGTATCAACACCGACATCAACCTCGACACCGCAGAGGGTGCCCCGGTCGACGTCCCTCCTCACGACGTCCTCACCGCGGGTTTCCCGTGCCAGCCGTTCTCCAAGTCGGGCGCACAGCGGGGCATGGACGAGACCCGCGGGACCTTGTTCTGGAACATCGCCCGCGTGCTGCAGGAGCGCAGGCCTCCGGTGATCGTGCTTGAGAACGTGCGCAACCTCGCCGGGCCACGGCACGCGCATGAGTGGGACACCATCATCCGGACGCTCCGCCAGATCGGCTACCGGGTGTCGAGCCGTCCGGCCGTCTTCTCCCCGCACCTCCTCCCTCCGAGCAGCGGAGGCACGCCGCAGGTACGGCACCGCGTCTTCATCTGCGGCACCTACATCGGCCCCGAACGAACCGCCGCAGAGCTAGCGGCCGGCCGAGAGCCAGACCCTGTCGTCAACCCCGTGGCCGTCGACGGCTGGAACCCGGCGAGCTGGCGCACGGAGTGGATCCTCGACGAGGAGCCGACCGCCGCCCGGTACCGCCTGAGCGCAGAAGAGGTCCGCTGGATCGACGTCTGGGACGACCTCGTGCAGCGTCTGCACGCTCGCGGCGTGACCCTGCCCGGGTTCCCGTTGTGGTCCGACAGCTGGGTGCTCGAGAGCGACCTCGGCGACTTGTCGGCGCTGCCGAGGTGGAAGGCTGGCTTCCTTCTCCGCAACGCCCGCTTCTACGAGCGCAACAAGCTCACCATCGACGCCTGGAGGAAGGACCATCCGGAGCTCGTTGAGTTTCCCGCGACACGCCGCAAGCTGGAGTGGCAGGCCCAGGGCGCTCGATCTCTGTGGGACACCCTCCTGCAGATGCGCCCCTCGGGCATCCGCGCCAAGGCTGCGACCTACCTGCCGGCGCTGGTGGCGATCACGCAGACGTCCATCTACGGACCGGGCAGACGCCGTCTGACCCCGCACGAGACGGCGCGGCTGCAAGGTCTACCGCGGAGCTTCGACTTCGGAGGACAGCCAGACGCGGCCTCCTACCGCCAGACCGGCAACAGCGTCGCCGTCGGAGCGGTGTGGCACGTGCTGCGCAGCCATGTCCTCCGAGACGCCGCTGACCTGCCGGACCGTCTGGTGCGCGCCGTCACCTCAGCACCGAGCCATCTCGTCTCGGATGCGCTCTCGCCAGCCGCCTTCGACCCGTCGCCCGGCTCCGACGCCCTCGATCTGCAGACCTCGATCCTCGCCAGCTAGCCGAGAGCCGCCCTGAGCAGCCGCTGGGCGAACTGGTTCGGCCCATCTGTCGGGTTGAGGTCACCGCTCACCCGCGGCGGGAGGTTCATCGTGTAGGTGATCGAAGACTGGACCACGAAGCTGCTGCTCGACACCTGGGACGAGCGCAGCACGCCCTCCTGCACCTTCTCATCATTCATGTCGTAGAGGCGGGCGAACCGGACGACGTGCGGTGCTGACCACGCTGGTCTATGGCTCGACGTGGGATCCAGCCCTCTCAGGTAGTCGCGGACGTGTGTGCGGAAGCCCTCGATGTGCTCGGCCGCCAGGCCTCGCTCAGCGAGCTGCTCCTCGATGCGGCGCACCATGTCCTGCAGGTTGATGCTGCCCTCGGTGTCCTCGTCGGCTGCCTCGAGCCCCAGGCTGAGCAGGAAGAGCTGCTCCTTCACCCCGTCGACCACCGTCGGCTCTGCCTGGTGAAGGCCCTGCAGACGGTGCTGCGAATCTGGCCTCCGGGTCGCCTTCACCTCGACACCCACCCGGCCGAGCTCGAAGTCGCGGAGCGAGGGCTTCCAACCTTGCCAACCATCGAGGACGGTGACGACATGGTCGTCCGTGGCGCGGCTGACCAGGGCCTCCAGGGCGTACAGCTCGCCGAGGAGCCCGAGGACGGCGTCATCCTGGCGGACGAGTGGGTCGAGCGCGACCGCGATCAGACCTTCGCACGCAGTGAACGCACCCTCACGGTCTTCTGCCACACCGGCGTCGATCAGCTCCTTGCAGATGACGGCAGCGATCTGGTCGTAGCCCGGGCCGTGCGGGATGACGATGCGGTTCGCGTCGATCGGCTCGTGCCCGTGGTACCAGGTCCGGTGGTCCAGGTGCTCCTTGACCGTCGAGACGCTCGCCCGCAGCGGAGCGCCCGGGATGAAGATCTCGACCTGCTGGCGACTGGTCCTCGCCACAGCCAGTGCTTCCGGCGCCACCCAGGTCAGCGCGCGGTCTGCTCCCGAAGCAGCGGCCCGCAGATCGCGGACCGAGGCCCTGATCTCCTCGTAGCTCCTCACGCACGTCCTCTCGTCGCCGCCGCCGCGAACTGCTCGGGGCCTCCGTCGGGCAGGCCCAGTGCGATCGCAACGGTGAGTCGCCCGTCACGCAGCTGCACCGGGTGAAGCAGGACCAGACCAGGATGGCCCTCCGGCCTCCACGTCATCTCACCGGAGGAGCTGCTCGGTGCGGCTAGCCCGCGGTCGAAGTAGTCGAAGTACAGGTCTCCGGGATAGGAGCCGCCGGTGCCCCGGCTCCCCCACCGGGCAGTGAGATGACCGTCCTTCGTCGTCCGCAGCATGGGCCGGATGGCAGCCGGACCCAGCGACTCCGCACCTCCGTCGCCGAAGCGGACACCCACGTGGAAGCTCGGCCTGAGACGCGACTTCTCTGCCAGGTCGACGGTGGACCACGGGCGTCCGGTGATGGGGTCGACCAGGCCACGGGCGTGCCGTTCGAGACACGCATCCCACAACCGCAGGTACGCCGCCCAGGAGTACGGGCACTCCAACGTGTCCTCGAGGGTGGGGGAGGCAGTCTCCGGCGGTCTGTACAGGGGCAGCAGCGCCTCCTCGGTGATGCCGGCGTGCGCGGCCAGGGCCGCCCAACGACGCCCTTGCCACCCGTCAGGTGCAGGAGCGTAGGTCGAGTACCTCATCGACTCGAGGAGCTGTGCGACGTCCCTCAGGGTGAGGCGCTCGTCGAGCATGAGCCCCCTGGCGTCCTCGACCGTCGCGCCACCGACGAGGTGGTGCGGTCGGCTGAGCACGTCCTCGAGGACGGCGACGTTCGGGTCGCCACCCTCGTTGATGCGGGTGAGGAAGGGCGCCGGCCCTGGCCGGAGCGGGACGCTGCTGACGTTGGTGATCTTCCCTGTCGCCTCGAAGAGCTCGCCCTGCAGCACCAGCGGTGACGGGGCGTCGCCGCTGCCATCCATCAGCGCGACGACATGTCTCCTGAGCGCCTCGTCGTTGTCGTGGTACTGGGCGAAGAGGTCATGCTGCGCCCGGGTGAGGAAGACCCGGCAGAGGTCGAGGTCGGCACCGCGGTAGCCGAACCACCGCTGCATCTGCATCTGGGTGTCGGCCAGCGGGTTCTTCGAGACCCGGCTGAAGGCGGTGGTGGTCAACCCCTCCAGCGTCAGACCCCTGGCCATCACGTTGCCTGACACGAAGATGGTGCACAGGTCCGGGGCGGCCGTCCAGCCGTCGTCCTCCTGCTGCTCGGGTTGGAACCTGGGGCGGTCGTCGGCATCCGGGTCACCGTTGATCACCGCGACCCGGGTGGCCGGCACCACCTCCTCGACCAGGAGCCGCTCGATCTCCGGCCAGTCGTCGCCGCCGGGCCACGGCCCCGCCCCTGCTGTCCCGAGCTCGGTGGCCAGGTTCTGCCGGGAGGAGGTGTAGGACGTCAGCCACTCCCTCCACAGCTCCGGCTGCTCTTCGACCTGCCTCGCCAACCCCTCCGCGGACAGGCTGCGCGACGTCTGCGGAAGCCCGTCCGGTGCCACACCTCCGTAGGACCATGCGACGATCTCGTCAGCGGTCTGGAAGTGGTCCGCGACGAGCCCCGACGGGTGCACCAGCATGCAGTGCACCGGCGGGCTGTGCTGCAGGGCCTCCTCACGGCTGCGGAACAGCGTCCCACGGAGCTGGTCGAGGCTCGTGGACGCGAGCGGGCGGCCCGCCGAGGCGTCCTTCCGTCGATGTCGCCAGAGCTTGATCGCACCGGCGACGAGGAAGGCACGAACTGCCGCTCCGAGTGGTGCGTCGATTGCTGGACCCGGCCGATCCGTCTCGACCATCAGGCTGTCGGCGGCCCGGCGGTAGAAGACCTCCCCGCCGGTGTAGTAGGCCGACCGTCCTGCCGGCTCCAAGAACGTCGACGCACGAGGTGTGACCTGGCCGTGGTCGAGCGGCGTCCTGAGAGCGGCCACGAAGTGCTTGGGCGCCAGCGGGTTGACCGCCTCCTGCAAGAAGTTCGCCTGCGGAGTCGCGGTGTACCCGACGTAGGTCGCGTACAAGTTCGGTGACCAGGTCGAGCCTGCCTCCTGCCATCCCTCCCAGAGCCGCACGATCGCGCGCGGGATCTGCTTCTGCGACGCGTCTGGCCCTCCGAGCGCCTCGCCCCGGGCGTCCAGCACCGAGCCGTCATCAGCCTCGTCGTCGAGGACGAGCATGTGGAAGGGCCGGTCCAGCCCGTCGACCGTCGGCTTCAGCCGCTCCACCAGCACCGTGGCGAGCCCCATGAGGTGGTGCACCTCCTTGAGCGCCACGACGACCAGCGGTCGACCTCTTCCGACGGCTCGTCGGAGGAAGGGCTCGGGACGCTCGTACGCTGCTGCTGCACCGCCTGGGTAGCCAGCCTGCGGAGGTGTCCGAGGCATCAGCACGCAGTCGCGGCCCTCCCCGGGCACGAGGAGCTGTGCGGTCAGGCGGTCGTAGGTCTGCCGCCAGAGCGAGAGGCGGGTGCCCGCGAGCACCACGACCAGGTCGACGCCTCGGTCGAGCGCCATCGCACTGACCGCGAGCATGGAGGCCGTCTTGCCCGACTGCACCGCTCCCATGACGATGCCCTGCCTGGACCGGGACGACGGCCAGCCCTCAGTCTGCGGCGGCCCCGCACCGAAGATGCATCGGTCGACCACGTAGCCGGCGTCCTTGCTCAGGACATCCAGCGCCGTCGAGGTGAGGAATCCTCCGCACAGCTCCCGGTACTGCGGCCACCAACCTGTCGGCAGCGGGTCAGGCCTCGGCTCGGGGTGCAGGATGAACGGTGCCAACGGATTCACGGCCTGCCCTGGCCCGACGCCTCCTGATGCTCGGCGCGCAGGGCGACCAGCGTCCGGACGCCTGACGTTCCGAGCGCCTGCCGCACGGCTTCGTCCGCCTGCGAAGGCGTCAGCCCCAGCGTCTCCACGATCCCCAGGGCCACCGTGGCGATGAAGCGCCACTGCTCCTTCGTCTGCGTCTTCGTGGGTCGCCGCCACTCCTTCGAGGCCGTGCTCCGGGCGAGCTCGTCCGCCGCGTCCTCGAGACGGCTGTCGATCCCGTCGGGGTCGGCGACCAGAGCCAGGGCGACGCCCAGCAGGGAGGCGACCAGCGTCAGCTCCTCCCAGGCGGCCTTGCCGCCACGGAAGTTGGGTGCCCACGCATCATCGGCCGCGAGATGGGCCTCGACCGCCGAGGCGAGCGTGACCGCTGCGCGCTGCACGACGGCCTCCTGACGCATGGGGTCCGCACGGTTCTCCTGCACCCGGTGCAGGAAGGCGTTGATGTGCTGCGAGGTGGAGCGGAGACGCAGCTTGCCGTCGTCGGTGAGCCCGTCGAAGACCAGGAGGGACAAGAGCCAGGAGAGGATCTTGGTCCGCCTGTAGCGCGCTTTGCCCATGCCGTACTGGCCGAGGTGGTCCGACAGCGACTCGACCTGTGGCCACACACGGGTCAGCACCTTTGCCACGGTCCTCGGGTCGTGGATGTCGTCCACGTCACCTGCGGCTGCCAGCAGCGCCAACGTCAGCGGGACGTCGTGGAAGACGGCGTTGCGGATCTCCTCGGCGTTCAGGTGCTTTCCCTGCTTGTTGTAGAGGTTGAACACCTCGTGGATCTGCCGAGGGGTCGCCTCCTCGAAGATGATCACCGGAATGCGGTACTCGCTCGTCTGCTGGAACACCTCCTCCAAGGTCTCCATCGTCCCGGCGATCGCGATGCGCTCCTGCTCGATCTCGGTGTAGTACCGGCCGGCCATCTGCTGCAGCACCCCCGGCAGGTCCTTCTCGTTGCGGCCGAGTGGGAACGGGAAGTAGTACTCGCGCTCCTCGGCCGAGGTCAGCGCCTTGCCGGTCGCCTTGGCCACCGCCCGTCTGAAGGCCGGGTAGTCGGTGCGGAACAGATTCTCGAGGTCGGCCTCGGGGAACTGCTGCGCGTACTGCGCCACCCGCCGCAGCGCCACCGGATGGGCACCCATGAAGCGCAGGATCGACGTCAGACGCTGCTTCCCGTCGACCACCTCGAACGGCTGCTGGGCGTCGGTCGACTTCAGCAGGATGACCGACGGCAACGGGATGCCTCTCAGGATGGACGCGATCAGCAGCTGGGCGTCCGTGTTCGGCCAGACGTTGCCGCGCTGGTATGTCGGGCTGAGGTTGAGCTGGTGCTTGCGAGCCCGGGCGGCGAAGTCTGTGATGCTCCACGACCCCGTCTTGGCCTGCACCGCCTTCCCCGGCTCGGCACCGAGCTCCTCCTCGTCCGCCTCCTCCTCCGCGGTCCAGGCCTCCTCCCAGGCCCGGAAGGCGCGCCCGAGGTCCGGCGCGTCCTTGTCGAGCTCGGCCTCGAAGACGTCCGAGTAGATCTTCACCGCCCGGTCGGTCTGACGCCGGAGGGAGTCCAGGCCGTCGGCGTTCAGGCGCCTCGTGCCGTCGGGCTGCAGCTCGACAGCTTCCTCCGGACGAGTGAAGCCGAGACCGAGCACCAGCGAGCTGAGCAGCTCGTCGGGCGTGTGCCCACTGATGCTCGAGACCAGGTACAGCCACGGCTCGACCTCCATCACCTGGTGCAGCCAGGCGGAGCCGGTGAAGTCGACGTCCTCAGGACCGAACGGGAGCGGACCGCCTCGACCGCTCGGGAAGCGCCCGACCCCTGACAGGTGCGCCAGGTTGTCCCTGATCTCCTGCTCGACGGCCTGCCTCTCGTCCTCGGTCTGCGGTGCCGCGGGGGCGACGGTCGTCATCGTTGCAGTGCCCTTCTCATCGAGGTGCGGGTCCGACGGCCGCCCCATCTCCTGCTCGAGCGCCTGCAGCACTCGGTTCAACCCTGTCAGGGTGACGGTGTCACCCGCCGACCAGCAGCTCTCGTCCCAGGCCAGACGGGCGTGACGAACCATCGTCTCGGCGAGCTCCACCTTGCCGAGGTCGTTCGGGAACGACAGGGACATGCGCCTCGCCACATCGACGAGCAGCGCCTTCCGTTCCTTGCTGCCACGACCCAGCTCACCCGGCGCGCCAGTCGCGAGCAGACCTAGGCGAGTCACGGCCTCCTGCTTGGACCTGGCTGAAGCGAACGGGGCGGTCGGCTGAGCCATGGCAGAAGGTTATGCGAGGTCGTCGTCGCGGCTGGCGCCACCTGTCAGTCAGACAGCCGGGCTTGGGGCGCCCCGCGAGAAGGAGCGCCTCCTGGCAGTGCGTGCTTCAGCGCATTGCGTTCCATCTTCGCCCGCGAGACCGCGGCCAGGTCGATGTCGAGGACGTCTGCGAGACGCACCAAGTAGAGAAGGACGTCGGCCATCTCCTCGCCCACCCGAGCGCGCAGCGGTTCCTCGTGCGCCTCCTCGGCGGCGTGCTCGGCCGGGAGCCACTGGAACAGCTCCGCCAGCTCCCCCACCTCACCGACGAGGGCGAGCAGCAACGACTTCGGGTCGTGGAACTGCTCCCAGTCCCGCTCCTCGGTGAAGCGCCGCATGGCAGCCCGCAGCTCGATCAGATCGCTCACCGGTCCAGCCTCGCCTCAGCCGACCAGACGCTCAAGCAGGGCCTGCGTCTCGGCGTCGGTCGAGAACACCGTCTGCCCCTTCATGCCGCGGGTGAGCAGCACCTTGTAGGTGTTGCGCACAGCCCGGTCGAACTCCTCAGGTGAGCCCTTCTTGGCCTGGCTGTCGTGGCTGTGCTCAGGCCGCGCCACCCAGCGGTCCTCTCGCCAGACGAGGTCGGGGCCCATGATGACGCCGGACCAGTCGTACTCGAAGCCCTGCGCGGTGTAGACGCAGCCCACCTGCTCGAAGCCGCGGGCGTCCGAGGCCCAGAAGGGCGTGCCGGGCGCGTCACCGACCGTCGTCTCCTTCTTGTTGTTCCACGGTCGGTGCCAGTCGTCGATGCGCACATCGGCCTTGAGCGCCTCACCGCTGCGGACGTCGCTCCACGGCCAGCAGTAGCCCGCCGCCATCCGGGCGTTGTCACCGGCTTCCAGCCGCTGCGCAGCCGGGCCTCCATCTCGGCCGGGCTGCGGCTGACGCTGAGCTCGAACTGGTCGTCGCCCTCCCAGCGGACGGGGCCGCCGGGCTCCAGTCCGAGCAGCTGGTAGAGCCACTTCTCGTAGGCCCGGCTCCCACCACACCGGAACTGCTCGTTCAGCTCGATCTCCCGGGTGCTCAGCCCGGCGGCCGCGGCGGCCGCCTTGATGTCGGCCACCGTCCCGATCTCGCCGGGGCGCACCACCTGGTACTCGTCGAGCAGGAACACCGGCACCCGGGCGGCATCGATCAGCTCGGCGATCTGCGGTCGGCCGGTGCGTTGCGCCGCCGGCGTCCACCGGTTGTGCGACACCTCGCGGATACGGTGCGCCTCATCGCAGATGAGGACGTCGAGGTCGTTCGGCCGCGCGTCGGCGAAGCTGTTGAAGAACTTGAACAACGACTTCACCTGCGGCGCCCGGGCACCGGCAACCTTGCGCAGCGTCTTGGTGAACGCGCTCGACCCCGTGGCGTGCAGCGCTGCGTAGCCCTGGCGGGCGAGCTCACCGAGCAGCGAGAGCGCGATGACGCTCTTGCCCGAGCCCGGCCCGCCGGTGACGATGAGGACCTCTTTGGTGTTGAGCCGCTGCGCCCGCTCGACCGCGCGCATGACCAGTGAGTACGCCTGACGCTGCGCGTCGAGGAGCACGAACTGCTCGCGTCGCTGCACCTCCTCCGCAGCCAGACCGAGCAGCTGCTTGCTGGGACGGACACGTGCCGAGAGCAGCTGGTCGGCCGCAGCGGCTCCGCCCTCGCCGCTGAGGAGCGTCCGCAGGTAGGCGATCCACTCGCCACGCCGCTGGCCGGTGAACAGCCGGCCGTGCTGGTCGGGCACGAGGTCGAAGAGCTGCCGGACGCCGTCGTCCTGAGCGTTGTGCAGGTAGGCAGCTCCATGCAGGCTCGGGCCGGCGCCGGCCACGAAGTCGGTGAGATAGCGGCAGTAGGCCCGCACCTGCTCCACGGGGTGCAGTCGCTCGCTGCCGTCGCGGAGGACGCAGACGTCCTCGCTGTCGACCAGCATGCTGGCCTCGCTCCACTGCTTGAGCTCCACCGTCACATACACCGGCTGACCGGTTTTCGGCGAGGTACCGCAGAGGAGCGCGTCGACACGCTTGCTGGTGAGCGGCAACTGGTACTCGAGGAGCATCTCCACACCGGACAGCGCGGCGTCGTGGAGGTCGTTGGCGAGCACGGCGAGGCTCTCCCGCCAGGACCGCTGCTCGGCCGGGCTCGGGCGGTGGCCGACCTGACGCCGGAACTGCTCGCTCAGCACGTCCACCAGCGTGTCAGCGCGGACACGTTCGAGGAGGTGCGCCGCGGACCCGCGGAACAATGGCACGACAAACCCCAGGAAGTACGGAACTTCCCGCACGGGTGGGAGGCTCGTCGCGCTGACTCGCCTGTCGGGCCGGGCGGCTTCAGCGGCACTCTACCGAGGGCCCGACGGGGCGCCACGCCCTCCGAGGCGTCCGGGCTGGAGTGTCGGCCGCGCCCTTCTGAACGCGCGGAGAGGGGCCGCACAGCGTCCGGGCTGGCGGCCGCTCCCACGGTGTCGTTCAGGAACGCGTCAGGCTCAGCTGCGGCGCGTTCTGCTCACGCACCAGCTGCCGCAGCTGGTTCGGCCCCTCAGCGGCCTCCGGATCGTCGGTGAACGGGTTGCCCTCCATCGCGCAGACCCGGCCGTCGATCTCACCGGCGCTGTTCGGATCCAGCAGGTACTGCCCCACCAGCTCCCCGGCGCACACGTTGGCCCCGAGCGCCCCGTGCCCCGGGGTCTCGGTGGTCAGCAGCGCGCTGTTCGGCAGCAGGCCGCGAAGGGACTGGGCACCCTCGTAGCGGGTGGCGGGGTCCTCGCGGTTGCCCACCACCAGCACCGGCGCCGCGGTCTGGTTCGTGTACGGGCCGGTGTAGCGGTCCTCGTCGGTGAAGGGCCAGACGCTGCAGGTGCTGCCGGCCCAGGTCCACACCTGACCGAAGGGGCCGTCGGTACGCACTGAGCGGTCACCGGCCCGGTCGATCTGGTCGTGGTCGCTGGGGTTCTCGCTGTCGCTGCAGCCGACCCCGACGAAGCCCTGGTTGGCGTTCACGGTGTCGGGGATCTCGGGGAACGGGGCGTCGCTGGACTGCGCCAGCGTCGACCGCGCGGTGTCGGCGTCCGGCAGCAGCTGGGCCTGCTGGGCGGTGCGTCCCAGCTCCTCGGGGCTGGCACCCGCCTCCAGCTGGGCCAGCAGCTCGGCCAGCAGGGGGAAGAGCGGGGCGTTGTAGAGCAGGTTCATGGTCAAGGCGAGCAGCTCGTCGTAGCCGATCACCAGCACCTCACCGGTGGACGGGTCGCTGAGCTCGATCGGATCCTCCCGCACCCGCTCGGCCAGCGCGTCGAACCGGGACCGGGCGTCGGGGGCGAGCGCGCACGTCTGCGGCCCGGCGTCCTCGCACAGCTCCAGGAAGCGGTCGAGGGTCTCGGTGGCGCCCTCGCCGGAGCGGATCGCGGTCAGGAACGGGAGCCGGCCCGGACGGTTCGCCCACTTCACCGGGTCGATCACGGCGTCCACCACCAGCGCACCCACCCGGTCGGGGAACATGTTGGCGTAGGTCGATCCGAGCTGGCTGCCGTAGGAGATGCCGTAGTAGTGCAGCTTCTCCTCCCCCAGCAGCTCGCGGACGTGGTCGTGGTCGCGGGCCACGTTCGCCGTCGACATGTGCTCGGCGATGGCACCACCGTTCTCCGCGCACGCCTCGGCGAGATTGCGGTCAGCGGCCTCGAAGGCCGGCAGCTCCTCGTCCTCGACGGGGAAGGCGCCCGGCTTGGTCGCGGGCAGCGCGTCCTCGACGGTCGCGAAGCAGTCCAGCGGGGTGCTGCGGCCGATGCCCCGCGGGTCGATGCCCACCAGGTCGTAGCGGGAGGACGCCTCCGCGCCGATCCACTCCTGCAGCTGCGGCCCGCCGGCGGCGACGAACTCCACCGCCGAACCGCCGGGACCGCCCGGGTTGACGAAGAGCGAGCCGATCTTGTTCTCCTGGTCCGACGCCGGCAGCCGGACCATGGCGAGGTCGATCTGCTCGCCGTCGGGGTCGTCGTAGTCGAGCGGCGCCGGCACCAGGGCGCACTCCAGGCCCTCGGTGAGGTCGGCGTAGCAGGGGTGCCAGGCGATCTGCTCGGCCGGTTCGGCGGACGCCGGGACCAGACCGGCCACCAGGACGGCGGCCGCACCGAGGGCTGCGGGTGGGATGAGGCGTGACACATGGGGCACGGGGGTTCTCCTCAGTTGTCGGGGTACTTCATGCTCAGCACACCTCGGCATCGGTCGACCACCCCTGCGGACGCATCTGGGCCCACAGGACTACACCGTCCCGGGCGGCTGCTGACAGACGTCACCACGAGGCCGGGATCCCCCGACCTTGCGGACGTCGACGGCGCACGCCAACCCGTCCGCGAGCGTCGACCCACCGGAAGGCATCCGCCTTGGAGCCAGCGTGAGGACGGCGACATCAGCCGGCCGACGATCTACGCCCTGCACGAGAACCCGGAGTGGTTCCCGCCGTTCGCGGCGGCGTTCGCCGAGCAGGGGTGGAGGTCGAGGAGTGGGTGCTCACCGACGGCGTCCTCGACCTGGACGCCGCCCCGCCGCCGGGGGTGTTCTGGTGGCGGATCAGCGCCTCCACCCACACCCGCGGCCACGGGCTGTCCAAGGACTACGCGCGGGCGTGCTGTCCTGGCTGGAGGCGCACGGCGACCCGGCTCGGGGCCCCGCGAGGCCCCGAGCCGCAGCGGTCAGCCGATCAGTGCCGCCGTACGCGACCGCAGCGAGGCCATCTTGGCGATGACGTTCCGCCCCGGGCAGGCGGTCGCCATCACGTCACCGTGGCCGGCGATCCGGTAGATGGTCTTGCCGGCCAGCGTCACCCGGCTCTCCGGGTCGCGCCCGTACGGCGCGAGCTCCCAGGCCGCCAGGCGGGCGGCGGACTCCAGCATCGCCGTGGTCGCGGCGGCGGTCTCGTAGTTGCCCATGAACGAGATGCCGACGGTGTCGGTGTTCCAGCTGCCGGCGTGCGCACCGTGGGCGTTGGACTCCACGCTGCCGTCGCGGCCCTCGAAGATCCGACCCCACTTGTCGATGAGGAAGTTGTAGCCGATGTCGCACCAGCCCAGCGTGTTGGTGTGGTACGCGTGGATGCCGCGGATGATCTGCGCCGAGTCGGCCTGGGTGTAGCTGTTGGTGCCGGCGGTGTGGTGGATGATCGCGGCGTGCAGCGTCGGGTTCGGGCCGCGGCAGGTGCTGCCCAGGTTGGGATCCGCGCCCCAGCCGCCGCGCCACGTGAGCTCGGGACGGGCCGGCGCCGCGGTCGTCCCGAGGCGGTCACCCGGCACCTCGCGGTCGGAGGCGAGCCGCTCGGGGTCGATGAGCACGACCTGCGGGTCGGCGACGTCGCCAGCGGGAGCGTCGAGCACCCGGACGGCCACGCCGTCGCAGTCCCCGACGAAGATCGGGTCCGTACCGTCGCGGGGGCCGACGGTGCCCTCGACGCGGCCCACCGGTCCATCCCCGAGCGGGCCCCAGTCGCTCCAGCGGCCGTCGCGGCGGACCCGGTATCGGACGTCCGGCGCAGGGGCGTCGGTGACGGTCCAGGTGACGGCGAGGGTGGAGAAGGCGCTGGTGGTGCGGGCGGCGAACTCGGCCACCGGGCGGGCCTCGCGGGACGTCCGGGTGGTGCTGGTGACCGGGTCGAGGTCGAGGTAGTCGATGCGGGTGCGGGACGGCTCGGCGACCGCCGGGAACGGGGCGACCAGACCGGCGCCGACGGTTCCGGTGAGGCCGACGACCCCGCCGAGGCGGAGCAGCGAACGGCGGGAGAGCGCAGCAGAGCCAGACATGGCGACCTTTCAGGGGGGTGGGGTCGTCTGGACGAGGGCACGGCCCTCGCCTCGCAGTTAACCGTCCGGCTCGGCGGATGTCACGGGGTCGGGCGCACGAGATCAGGGCTCGTGGACGTCCGGCTGGTTCAGGAGACGGTGGCGTGCGGGACGGCCGGCAGCTCGAGCGCGTCGAAGAAGTGGCCCACCGTGGACTCGTCGACGCCGCGCACCTGGAGCAGCTGGGACCGGGCCTCCTCGCGGTGCTGGGCGACGTCAGTGGACGTCAGCAGGCCGACGGCGATGAGCGCGTCCGCGGCGTCCTGGACCACGCAGGTGCGCGGACGTCCGCCCAGGTGGCAGGGATTCCGCATGACCCGGGCGAAGGCGTAGTCGTCCAGGCCGGTGATGTGGGTGAGCTTGTCGGCACGGCACGCCCGGTGCAGGTGCCAGCGGTCGACCGCCCGGCGGATCTCGTCCGGCTCGCAGGCGGGATCGGTCGCGGTGGCCGTGGTGAAGACCGCAGCGATCAGCGCGAGCTCCACCTGGTCGGCGTAGCTCGACGGGTGCGTGGCCGAGATCGGTGGAGGGGTGGCCTCCTTCGCCGTCGGCTTCCGCAGGAACCGGTCCAAGAGCATCGTCGCTCCTCCTACGTGTCGTCGTTGACCCTTCGAGAGTAGATCAACGCTCCACCGGTCAGAGGATCCGGCGGCGACG
Organism: Desertihabitans brevis; assembly: GCF_003327535.1. Lineage (NCBI taxonomy): Bacteria > Bacillati > Actinomycetota > Actinomycetes > Propionibacteriales > Propionibacteriaceae > Desertihabitans > Desertihabitans brevis. Next base: position 37,407 of record NZ_QOUI01000003.1, read on the forward strand.
GGCTGACCCTGCGGCGTGGTCGTCTGAGGCCACCCCAACGGAAGGACTGATCGATGTCTCCCACCCCTCCCCAGCTCAGCCGTCGGCACGCGTTCGGCGTCACCGCGGCCCTCGGACTCGGCGCCGGGCTGTCGGCGCTGCCCACCCTCACCGAGACCGCGGCCGCCATGCCGCCGATCCCCGAGCCCGGCATCCCCGACCGCAAGGTGCTGAGCTACACCTACCAGCGGCAGGCCACCCAGAACTGGTGCGCGGCGGCGTCCGGTCGGATCGCGCTGTCGGCCAAGGGCAAGACCCCGACCCAGAACTCGCTGCGCAAGCAGATGGGGATCGGCCCGGAGGGCAGCCACGGGCTGCAGGAGCCCCGCGAGATCGCCTGGACGCTCAACGCCCGGCTCGGGCTCGGCGGCAAGTCCTTCCGCTACCGGCTCTACATCCCCGCAGCCGGCACGCTGAAGGAGCGGCTGCGTTACCGCACCCGGATCAGCATCCACAACGGCTATCCCGTGGTCATCAACATGAACAGCGTCGCCGGTGAGCCCTACAGCGCCGGGCACTACATCGCGATCGTCGGCTACGACAAGACCCGCTACAAGATCGCCGACCCGGACGCGCCCAGCCGCAACGGCGTCTGGTACCACCAGAACGACATCGTCGACTGGAACAAGCGCAACCGCTTCACCGCCTTCGGCACCTGATCCGTCGGCTGAGCGCTGCCGGTGCGACCGTCTCGGTCGTACCGGCAACCGCGGTTCCTGTGGCTTTCGCGGCCGGTTATCCCCAATCCACATGACTTATCCACAGGTTCTGGTGAAAGGCTGTGGGCCGCGGGATCCCGGTGGCAGGATGACGACCGAGACGGCTCGAGGCCTCACCCCAGGGAGGAGCGGATCTCGTGAGACGACGGCTGCGTGCCGCCATGGTGGGCATCGGGCTAGGGTCTGCCTTGTTCGTGGGAGCGTGCCGTGGCGCAGACCCCGATCCAGCTCCTACGGCGGTATTGCCAACGCCGGCCGTCCCTTCCGCGAGCCCCTCACACAAGTCAGCAGAACAACAGGCGGCGAACGCAGCGGCTGAGCGATATCTTGCGGGCCGGGATCTTGCGGAGTCGCTGCTGGTGGATGGCGCCTACGACGATCCGGCTAGTCAACTCGAGCAGTACTTCTCCGGGCAGTACCTCGAGTTCTGGGAAGCAGAGTTCGCTGAGTACCGCGACAAGAGCTGGTCCACGACCGGCGACGTACGAACGGTTATCGAGAGCGCCGGGTCGTACGAACCAGCCTCGGCGAGCGGCCCCGAGACGATCAAGATCTACGCGTGCGTCGACTTCCGTGAGACCACTGTGGTGGACGAGGACGGTCAAGAGCAGGAGCGCGGCTTCGACTTCTCGCTCGATGAGGTCCAGATGGTCAATACCAGTGACGGCTGGATGGCCGACTCCGTCGGTTCTGCAGTGTTGAGAGAACTCGAGGACACACCATGCGCTGGCGTTCTCGCGTCGTAGGACTCGTCTATGTGGGCGGCATCTTCCTCATCGGCGCCTCAGTCACACAGCCCACCGCCGTGGCCAATCCGTCCCCTCAGGACGTACGCATCGACAGTAATGGCGCCACGGCGGAGTTCTTTGAGGAGAATGCTGGAGACGGCAGTGGAGCCGACGACGGCCATGCCCGGGGCGGCTCAGGCCAAGAGGCAGCGGGGGCCGATACGCGGAGTCCCGGATCTTCAAGCCGGCGCGGCTTCCGCGACTACGGCGCTCCTGTTCCGGACAGCGGCGGCGCCTACCAAGCGCCAACGCGACAAACGACTGAGGGCAGCGCACCGCCACCGCACCGCTGGGCAACCTCCGGACGAACCGCGATACCTGGGATCGGGTCCTGCGATCGAGCTGTTCAGCAAGGCTTGGATGCTGGGTGCGTTCCGGCGGATCAGACGCCGGCAGCCGGGCCGGAGATAGAGCCGGATGAGCCAGCAGCACCTGCGGCTGCACCGGAAGCAGCGGCCGAACCCGCAGTTGACCCAGTGGTCGCAGCCCTGTCGCTGATCGCTGAGATCGAGTTTGCCGGCGGCACTCCGCAGATCGGACCCCCTGCCGACATCAACCCCTGGGACATCTACGTGGTGGGCTATCCGTACTGGTTCTGGACCGACGGGCCGACCTCGCTCACCGACTCCGAGGAGTCCCTCGGCGTCGAGGTGTCGCTTGAGGCGACGGCCACCTCGGTGACCTTCACCACCGGCGACGGCGGCAGCGTCACCTGCGACCCGGCGAGCGCACCCGCCTGGGGCAGCTCCGTCGCACCCGAGGAGCCCTCGCCGAGCTGCGGCTACACCTGGGAGCGACGCTCGGCGACGCCCGATCACCCAGACGCCACCCACACTGTCACCGCCACCACCACCTGGGAGGTCGACTGGACCGCCGGCGACGCCTCCGGCACGGAGGTCGTGCAACGCAGCGAGTCCGTCGACGTCGTGGTCGGAGAGCTGCAAGCCCTCGTCACCGGCTGACCCACCGCCCTCGGCCGAGGACGAGTCTTCGCTGAGCACACCCGGCGACCGGCGCGCAGGTGGTTGCTCAGGAGGAGGACGGCGCTGGTCCGGGGGCTCCGCCCCGACTTCCGTCGGCTCACGCTCCCCGCGGGTCAGGGTGCCGCGACAGCTCCGCCCGCCTCGCGCCCGTCGACGATCAGGGCCAGCCGGTCGGCCGCGTCGAGCACGACCGGGGCCAGCTGGGGCACCCGCTCGGTCGTCACCCGCGCCGAGGGCCCGGAGATGGAGACGGCCAGCCGGACGCTCTTGGTCGGAACCGCCACGGCGATGCAGCGCACCCCCACCTCCTGCTCACCGTCGTCGATCGCGTAGCCGCGGGAACGGATGGCGGCCATCTCCTCGAGCAGCCCCGCCACCGTGGTGATCGTCTGCGACGTCCGCGGCTCCATGCCGGCATGTTCGACGATGGCGCGGACCTCGTCGTCGGGCAGCGCCGACATCAGCGCCTTGCCCACCCCGGTGCAGTGCGGATCGACCTGCCGGCCGACCTCGGTGAAGGTCCGCATGGTGTAGGGCGACGGTGACTGCGCCAGGTAGATCACCCGGTCGTTGGACAGGATGGCCAGGTTCGCGGTCTCGGACGTCTGCTCGGTCAGCGCCCGGAGGACGGGATGGGCCCACGTGCTCAGGGTCTGGCGGACCACCTCGCCGTAGCTGAGGAAGCGCGGCCCCAGGGCGTAGAGCCGGTTCTGCGTCTGACGCACCAACCCGTGCTCGCCCAGCGTCGCCAGCAGGCGGTGCACGGTGGTCAGCGGCAGCCCGGTCTCCGCCACGAGCTCACTGAGCGACGCCTGCCCGCCGGCTGCGGTCAGCGCCTCCACCACGGCCACAGCGCGCTGCACCGACTGGACTGCACCACCGGCCATCTTTTCCTCCGACCTGTTGACGGGACCGCTCACACACCATAGCGTTCCGCATGTCGAATAGTAGTTTCCACCAGGCGGAAGTCAGAGTTGATGATCCAGATCCTTGGAAGTTCCCGTCCCGACGCAGAGCGGGTGCTCACCCCCCAGGCCCTCGAGCTGGTCGAACAGCTCCACCACCACTTCGACGGACGTCGTCGAGAGCTGCTGGCGCTGCGAGCGGAGCGGGCCCGCACCATCACGGCAGGCAAGGACTTCGACTTCCTGCCCGAGACCGCCGACATCCGCTCAGGTGAGTGGACCGTGGCCCCCGCCGGGCCAGGTCTGGACGACCGCCGGGTCGAGATCACGGGCCCCCCGGAGCGCCGGATGGCGGTGAACGCGCTGAACTCCGGCGCCAAGGTCTGGCTCGCCGACCTCGAGGACGCCATCACCCCGAGCTGGGACAAGCTGGTCGACGCCCAGCTCACGCTGCACCGCGCGGTGCACGGCGACCTGGACTTCACGACCGAGCAGGGCAAGGAGTACCGCCTCGGTGAGGAGCTGGCGACCATCGTCGCCCGGCCCCGGGGCTGGCACCTGCTGGAGGAGCACGTGCTCGTCGACGGCACACCGGTCGCCGGCGCCCTGTTCGACTTCGCGATCTACCTGGCCGCCAACGCCGAACGGCTGCTGGCCAACGGCAGCGGCCCCTACTTCTACCTGCCCAAGCTCGAGAGCCACCTCGAGGCCCGGCTGTGGAACGACGTCTTCACCTTCGCCCAGGAGCGGCTGGGCATCGCGCACGGGACGATCCGCGCGACCGTGCTGATCGAGACGATCCCGGCCGCCTTCGAGATGGAGGAGATCCTCTACGAGCTGCGGGACCACGCGGCAGGGCTCAACGCCGGCCGCTGGGACTACATGTTCAGCCTCATCAAGTACTACCGCGACCGCGGAGCCCGGTTCGTGCTGCCGGACCGCAACGCCGTCACCATGACGGTGCCCTTCATGCGCGCCTACACGACCCTGCTGGTGCAGACCTGCCACCGGCGCGGCGCCCACGCGATCGGCGGGATGTCGGCCTTCATCCCCAGCCGCGACGCCGACGTCAACGCCACCGCGCTGGACAAGGTCCGGGCCGACAAGGAGCGCGAGGCCGGCGACGGCTTCGACGGCTCCTGGGTGGCCCACCCCGGCCTGGTCGACATCTGCCGCAGCGCCTTCACCACCGTGCTGGCGGACCGTCCGCACCAGAAGGACGTGCTGCCCGACGGCCACGTCTCCGCTGCCGACCTCCTGGCCGTCGACCAGACCCCCGGCGCCGTGACCGACGAGGGCCTGCGCAGCAACGTCTCGGTCGCCCTGCGCTACCTGCGGTCCTGGCTGGGCGGCGTCGGCGCCGCGGCGATCGACAACCTCATGGAGGACGCGGCGACCGCCGAGATCGCCCGCGCGCAGGTGTGGCAGTGGGTGCACTCCGGGACGCGGACCTCCTCGGGTGAGCCCATCACCGCCGAGGCCGTCCGAACCCTGGTGGAGGAGCAGGTCGCCGCCCTCGGGCCCGACTTCCCGCCGGCCGCCAGAGACGTCTTCCTGCAGATCGCGCTCGCCGACGACTTCGACGACTTCCTGACCACTGTCGCCTACCCCCACGTGGTGGAACCGTCGGCTCGCGCCGACGTCGCCGCAGGGGTCTGACCACGTACCCGAGGAGAACGATGACCATGACACGGATCAGCCGACGCAGCCTGATCACCGGCCTCGGCGCCCTGGGCGCCAGCGGGGCACTGGCCGCCTGCGGTGGCGGGCCGGCTGGCTCCGCGACGCCCAACGAGGTGTCCTTCGCCAACTGGTCGGACAACTTCGCCGATCTCTACACCCAGAGCCTGGACGCCTACGAGGCCCAGTCGGGTGTGACGGTCGTACGCCAGGCCGATGTCCCCTTCGACGACTACCAGACCAGGTTCCGCACGCTGCTCTCGGGCGGGCAGCCGCCGGGTCTGATGCGGCTCAACGACGACTTCGTGCGCGAGATGACCGACAAGGAGCAGCTGGCCGACCTCGGCGAGCGGATCAGCGGTCTGAGCGAGGAGGAGTACTTCGCCGACGTCGCCGCCTTCACCGCTCTGGAGTCCGGGCAGGGCGGCCTGCCCATCGGGTCATCGCCGCGGGTCCTCTTCTACAACAAGACGATGCTCCAGGAGGCGGGGATCACCCCGCCCAGCAGCTGGGTACCCGACCAGTGGCAGTGGGACGACGTGCTTGCTGCCGCCCAGGAGGTCACCGGAGGGGACCGGTACGGCATCTGCCTGTGGACGGACACCGGCTTCGAGAACACCTTCGCCGTGAACAACGGCGGCCCGGGGATCTTCTCCGCCGACGGCACCAGCTTCACCCTGGCCGACCCGGCCGGCATCGAGGCGATCCAGTGGGTGGTCGACCTGACCCTCAAGCACAAGGTGCAGCCGACCTGGGCCTACCTCACCGGGGAGGACGCCGACCTGAGGCTGTTCACCGCCGGCAACCTCGGGATGTTCTTCGGCACCATGGGCCTGGCCACCTACATGCGGGAGAACGTCACCGACTTCGAGTGGGACGTCGCCCCGATGCCGGCCAAGGTCGAGCAGCGGCAGGAGGGCAGCCTCTCGGTCTTCGTGGTACCCCGGGAGTCCGCTGACGTCGACCGCGGCTGGGAGCTGCTGCAGTGGATGGTGGGCCGCGAGTCGGGCTCGATCTTCGCCGAGGCCGGCGCCTTCATCCCGCTGCACCGGGAAGCGGCCGCACTGGTCGAGAAGACCTCCACCCAGGGCGAGAACATGGCATTGTTCGCCGAGGCGGCCGGGTACCAGACCACCGTCAACTCCACCCGAGCCACCGCGCAAGCCGTGCAGCTCTACCGCCCCCAGCTCGAGCGCGCCTACATCGGCGAGATCAGCGTCGAGGAGGCGCTGACCAGTGTCCGGGCCCAGGTCGAGCGTGTCATCGGCTGACATGTCCGTGCTGACAGAGCCCACCGCGTCGGCGGTCGCCCGCCCGGAGCGACGGCGACAGCGGCGGCGCGCCGCCCTGCAGGGCTGGGCGTTCGTCGCTCCCCTGGTCATCGGCATCGCGGTGTTCCAGGCGTATCCGCTCCTCGTGTCGCTGTGGGCCTCCTTCCACTCCTGGGACGGTTTCACCACACCGACCTGGATCGGGCTGGACAACTTCACCGCGATGCCGGCCGACGAGCTGCTCGTCAACTCGGTGAAGATCACGCTGCTGTTCACGCTGGGCTCGATCCCGCTCACCGTCGTCCTGGCCCTGCTGCTGGCGGTGCTGTGCAACCGCGGGGGGCGGATCAGCAGCTCCTTCTTCCGCACCGCCTACTTCACGCCCTACGTCACCAGCATCGTGGCCATCAGCCTGGTCTTCACCCAGTTCTTCGCCCCCGAGGGCGTGATCAACCAGGTGCTGGGTCTGGTCGGCATCGACGGTCCGGAGTGGCTCGCCGACTCCACGTTCGCCCTGGTCGCGGTCATCGTCGTCGCCGTCTGGCAGGGCGTGGGCTACCCGATGGTCATCCTGCTCTCCGGCCTGCAGGCGATCCCGAAGGAGCTGTACGAAGCAGCCGACGTGGACGGGGCCAGCCCGCCCGCACGGTTCCTCCGGATCACCTTGCCGCTGCTGACTCCCCAGCTGTTCTTCGTGCTCATCACCCAGTTCATCCTGAGCTTCCAGATCTTCGGGGTGGTGTTCGTGATGACCTCCGGCGGACCGGGGAACGCCACGTCGGTGTTCATCTACTACGTGTTCCAGAACGCGTTCTCCTTCGGCCAGCTCGGTTACGCGTCCGCCATGGCGTGGGCGATGTTCCTCTTCATCGTGGCCCTCACCGTCATCCAGCTGCGACTGCAGAAGAAGTGGGTGTTCTACGCATGACCGTCCTCGAGAAGCAGACCGCGCTGCCGGCTGCACCCGGTGCCGAGCAGGGCCGAGGGTACCGCCGACGCGCCCGCCGGCTCAGCGGATGGTCGTTCGTCCGGGTGCTGTTCATGCTCGCCCTGGTCGTCGTCTTCGCCACCCCGCTGCTCTGGATGATCAACAGCTCGTTGCGGACCGAGGCGGCCATCGCCGCCGACCCGCTGGGGCTGGCCGGTCCACGTCTGGAGCTGGACAACTACGCCGTGGCGGGTGAGGCCGTCGCGCCCTTCTTCCTCAACAGCGTGAAGCTCGCCGTCCTCAACGTGGTCGGGGTCCTCCTGATCGGAGCGCTGGCCGGGTACGCCTTCGCCCGGATGCAGTTCCCCGGCAAGGGCGTGCTCTTCGCGGTGGTCCTCGCCACCGCCATCGTCCCCGGCATCGTCTACCTCATCCCCCAGTACGCGCTCTTCCAGCAGCTCGGCTGGATCGACACCCACCTGCCGCTGTGGGTGCCGAGGGTCCTGACCCCGGTCTTCGCCACGTTCCTGCTCCGCCAGGCCTTCCTCGGTCTGCCTCGAGAGCTCGAGGACGCCGCCCGGATCGACGGGGCCGGGACGCTGCAGATCTTCTTCCGGGTGATGATCCCCCAGGTCAAGCCCGCCCTGGCGGCGGTCGGCATCTTCACCTTCATCGAGAGCTGGAACGACCTGTTCGGCCCGCTGATCTTCCTCAACTCCACGTCGCTGCAGACGCTCCCGGTGGCGCTGGCCCTCTTCCGTGGCGAGTTCTTCACCACCGTCAGCACCCTGATGGCTGCCTCGACGCTCACCGTCGCACCGGTGCTGGTGGTCTACCTGTTCGCCCAGCGCTACATCGTCGAGGGCATCACCAGCAGCGGCGTGAAGGGCTGAGCAGCACCGCCGACGAACGCGCAGAACCACCCGACCGAATCCGCCCCAGAAGGAGCGATCCACCATGTCCGACGCCGCACTCCCCTGGTACCGCCGCACGCTGCGCTGGGGCCAGACCAACCTGACCGAGACCGACCCCGAGCGCTACGACCCAGAGCTGTGGCGGGCGCAGTGGAAGGCGACCCGGATCCAGGGCGTCATCGTCAACGCCGGCGGCATCGTCGCCTACTACCCGAGCGCGTTCCCGCTGCAGCACCGGGCGAGCCACCTGGGTGATCGCGACCTCTACGGCGAGATCGTGGCCCACGCCCGGGCCGACGGGCTGAGCGTCATCGCCCGGATGGACTCGAACCGGGCGGGCGAGGAGTTCTACGCCGCGCACCCGGACTGGTTCAGCTGCGACGCCGACGGCGCTCCGTACCGGGCGGGCGCCGCCTACATCTCCTGCGTCAACAGCCCCTACTACGACGAGTACCTGCCTGCGGTCTTCCGCGAGATCATCGAACGCAGCGCACCCGACGGCTTCGCCGACAACAGCTGGGCCGGGCTCGCCAGCCACCAGATCTGCTACTGCACCTACTGCCGTACCCGCTTCCGCGACGCCGTCGGTGAGGCGCTGCCGGCTCGCCGGGACTGGGACGACCCGGTCTTCCGGGAGTGGGTGCGGTGGAACGACCGGCGCCGGGTCGAGATCTGGCGGCAGAACACCGCGGTGACCACCGAGGCCGGTGGCCCCGACTGCGTCTGGGTGGGCATGCTGCACGGCGACCTGGCCGACCAGGTCAAGCGGTTCACCGACCTCCGCGAGCTCACCCGTGACGCGAAGATCCTGTTCGTCGACCACCAGCGCCGCACCCAGCGGGACGGCTTCGCCGAGAACGCCGAGGTCGGCAAGCGCCTGCACCAGCTCGCCGGCTGGGACGTCCTCATGCCGGAGAGCCAGGCGATGTACGCCGCGGGGGCGGGCTTCTTCCGCTCGACGTCGATGCCCGAGGCCGAGGTCCGGGTCTGGTCTGCCTCCGGGACGGCCGGCGGCATCCAGCCGTGGTGGCACCACATCAGCGCCTACCACGAGGACCGGCGTCAGTACGCCACCGCCGAACCCATCTTCACCTTCCACGAGCGCAACGAGCGCTACCTCACCGACCGGACACCTCGGGCCCAGGTCGCCGTGGTGTGGTCCCAGGCCAACTCCTACTTCCACGGCCGCGACGACGTGGACAACACCGCGGTGGCACCCAACCGGGGCATGGTCGCGGCACTGCGCCGGGCCAGGATCCCCTACCTGCCGGTGCACGCCGACGACATCGCCGGGCTCAGCGAGGAGATCGGCGTGCTGGTGCTGCCCGACCTCGCCGTGATGTCGGCCGAGCAGTGCGAGGCCGTACGAGCCTTCGCGGCCCGCGGAGGATCGGTGGTGGCGACCGGGCAGACCAGCCTGAAGGATGCCGACGGGCAGCTCCTGGACGACTTCGGGCTGGCCGACGTGCTCGGCGTGTCGGCCACCGGCAGCTCCCGCGGCACGGTGCAGCCCTACGCCTTCGACATCGAGGACTGGCAGCGGCACGACTACCTGCGGTTCGACGACGCCGTGGCCGACGAGTCCTCGCCGCTGCGGTCGGGCCTGGAGGGGACCACCATCCTCGCGCTCGGCGGTCGGCTGGAGGGCGTGCGTGCCGTCGACGCCGATGTCGCCGCCACCTACGTCGAGCCCTTCCCCTTCTACCCTCCGGAGCTGGCCTGGCTCCGCACCGAGCCGACCAGCACTCCGGTGCTCACCGTCCGCGCGCACCCGGCGGGTGGGCGGATCGCCTACCTCGCCGCCGACCTGGACCGGGCCGCGTCCCGGGACCACCGGCCGGACAGCCTGCAGCTGCTCGGCAACGTGGTCCGCTGGACGCACCCGGCACCGCCGCTGCTCGAGGTGGACGGCGCGGGCGACATCGACTGCCACGTCTACGAGCAGGACTCGGCACTGGTCGTGCACCTGGTCACCAACACCGCACCCAGCCCCGTGCCCGGCTCCCTGCACGAGCTGATCCCGCTGGGCCCCTTCCGGGTGCAGGTGCGAGATCCCCGGCTGACGGGCGAGATCCGGGGCCGCGCCCTGGTGGCCGACACGGATCTCACCGTGTCCACCGACGCCGGCACGGCCACGGTGGAGGTGCCGAAGCTCCTCGACCACGAGATCGTCGTGCTCGGCCTTCCCGGGTGAGGACCTCCCTCATCCCAGCAGGGGCCGGGCCGGCCCTGTGAGGGACCGGCAGCCCGGCGATCCCCCGCTCGTCCGTGCTGCCGGCCCCTCCTGGGTCCCGGGCCTGCGCCGACGGCCGCGGTGGCTCGTGGGAGGTGGCTCCGGGTGCCGAGAGGTGCGCGAGGCACCGACGAGGCCGCCCGTTGCCCAGCGCTCATCCGCAGGCTTACGCTCGCCAGATCCGGACGGCCTCCCGAAGGGATCGCAACGATGCGACCGACCCCGACCACCCCTGCCTCCACGCGCCACCTCCGCACCGCGGCCCTGCTCAGCGCGCTGGCGCTCACCGCCACCGGCCTGACGGTCACCGCCGCTCCCACCCCGGCGCAGGCCGAGGACGAGCTCGTCACCCTGGTCGGCAGCCTGCAGAGCGAGCTCGGCTGCGCCTCCGACTGGGACCCCGGCTGCACCGACACCGTCCTCGAACCCACCGGCGGCACCGGGTACGCGGCCACGTTCACGGTCCCGGCCGGCAGCTGGGAGCTCAAGGTCGCCATCGGGGGCACCTGGGACGAGTCGCACCCGGCCGCCAACCGTCCGCTGGTGCTCGAGGACCCGACCGAGCTCGAGGTCGCCTACGACTCCCAGACCGACGCGGTCGACGTCCGCTCCGCCGACCTCCCCGGCGACGCCACGCAGGCCGACGCCGACCTCGCGCAGGACTCGCTGCGGGCGCCCGTCACCACCGAGCAGTTCTACTTCGTGATGGCCGACCGCTTCGCCAACGGCGACCCGTCCAACGACACCGGCGGCATCACCGGCGGACGGCTCGACCACGGCTTCGACCCCACCGACAAGGGCTTCTACCACGGCGGCGACCTCGCCGGCCTCCAGCAACAGCTCGACTACATCGAGGGGCTCGGCACCACCGCGATCTGGCTGACGCCGTCGTTCAAGAACAACCCGGTCCAGGGCGCGGGCGCCGACGCCAGCGCGGGCTACCACGGCTACTGGATCACCGACTTCACCCAGATCGACCCCCACCTCGGCACCAACGAGGAGATGAAGGCGCTCATCGACGCCGCCCACGCCCGCGGCATGAAGGTCTACTTCGACATCATCACCAACCACACCGCCGACATCATCGACTACGCCGAGGGCGAGTACTCCTACATCGACAAGGCGACCGAGCCCTACCGCGACGCCGCCGGCACCCCCTTCGACGACGCCGACTACGCCGGCACCGACACCTTCCCCGAGATCGACCCGGCCACGTCCTTCCCCTACACCCCGGTCTTCCGCACCGAGGCCGACGCGACCGCGAAGACCCCGGCCTGGCTCAACGACCCGCGGCTCTACCACAACCGCGGTGACTCCACCTTCGCCGGCGAGTCCAGCACCCACGGCGACTTCATCGGCCTGGACGACCTGTGGACCGAACGCCACGAGGTCGTCGACGGCATGATCGACATCTACTCCACCTGGGCCGAGTTCGGCATCGACGGGTTCCGCATCGACACCGTCAAGCACGTCAACCTGGAGTTCTGGCAGGAGTTCTCCCCCGCCGTCCTCGAGGCCGCCCGCGCCGGCAACGAGGACTTCTTCATGTTCGGCGAGGTGTTCGACGCCAACCCCGCCTACACCTCCACCTTCACCACCGAGGGCCAGCTGCAGGGCGTCCTCGACTTCGGCTTCCAGGCCCGCGCGGTCGAGGCCGCAGGCGGCGGCGTCGGCAGCACCGGGCTGCGCGACTTCTTCCTCGCCGACGACCTCTACACCGACACCGACTCCAACGCCTACCAGCTGCCCACCTTCCTCGGGAACCACGACATGGGCCGCGCCGCGATGCTGCTCAAGGCCAAGGGCCTCGACGACGCCGCGCTGCTGCAGCGGGTCGGACTCGCCCACGAGCTGATGTTCACCAGCCGCGGCCAACCGGTCGTCTACTACGGCGACGAGCAGGGCTTCATCGGCGCCGGCGGCGACAAGGACGCCCGCCAGGACATGTTCGCCGCCCAGACCGCCCAGTACGCCGACGAGCCGGTCCTCGGCGGCCCGTCCGGCTCCCGCGACCGCTACGACACCAGCCACCCGCTGTACCGGCAGATCCGCGAGCTGTCCGAGCTGCGCGCCGACCACCCGGCCCTGGCCGACGGCGCCCAGCAGCACCGCTACGCCTCCGACCAGACCGGGCTGTACGCCTTCTCCCGCGTCGACCGCGAGGAGCGCCGCGAGTACCTCGTGGTGGTCAACACCGGCAGCGAGGAGCAGACGGTCGCCATCCCCACCTGGACGCGGAGGGGCAGCCTGCGCGGCATCCACGGCGACGACGCCCGGCTCCGTGCCGACGCCGAGGGCCGCGTCGAGGTCACCGTGCCCGCGACCTCCACCGTGGTCTACCGCGCCGACCAGCCGCTGAAGAAGCGGAAGAGCGCGCCGGACGTCGTCCTCGTCAGCCCCGACGGACGTCCGGGGCAGCCGGCCGAGCAGGCCACCGTGGGCGGCCGCGCCGAGATCCGCGCCGGCACCACCGACAGCGTCTTCGCCCAGGCCAGCTTCGCCTGGCGTCCCGCCGGCACCAGCGAGTGGCAGCCGCTCGGCACCGACGACAACGCCCCCTACCGGGTCTTCCACGACGTCGACGAGCTCCCCGCCGGCGCCCTCGTCGAGTACCGGGTGGTGCTGGAGGACGCCAGCGGCAACCTCAGCGCCGACTCCTCTTCGGCCGTGGTGGGCGACCCCGCCCCGCCGCCGACCGGCCCCGGTAGACCGACCGGGCCGGTCGAGCAGCCCGAGGCGGTCTCGGTGCCCGGCGACCACAACAGCGAGATGGGCTGCGCCGCCGACTGGGCGCCCGACTGCGAGCAGGCCCAGCTCACCCTCGACCCCGACGACGACATCTGGAAGGCCACGATCGACCTGCCCGCCGGCCCGCACGCCTACAAGGCCGCGGTCAACCGGTCCTGGGACGAGAACTACGGCGCCGGGGCGGTCCGCGACGGCGCCAACATCTCCTACACCGCTCCCGGCGGCCCGGTCACCTTCTACTACGACCACGCCACCCACTGGGTGACCAGCGACGCCCAGGGCCCGATCCTCACCGCCCCGGGCTCGATGCAGAGCGAGCTCGGCTGCCCCGCCGACTGGTCCCCGGACTGCATGCGCCCCTGGTTGCAGGACCCCGACGGCGACGGCACCTACACCTGGTCGTCGACCGAGGTGCCGGCCGGCAGCCACGAGCTCAAGGTCGCCCACGGCCTGGGCTGGGACGAGAGCTACGGCGCCCCCGACGGCGGCAACATCACCTTCACCGTTCCCGCCGACGGGCTGGTCACCACCATCAGCTACGTGCTCGCCACCCACCAGATCACCGTCGGCACCGCCGCCCCCGGCAGCGCGCCCGACCTCGGCCAGCAGCGCGCCTCCTGGGTCCGCGACGACCTGCTGGCCTGGCCGTCCGACGCGCTCGGCGACCTGCCCGTCGAGCTGCTCGACTGGCGGCTGCACAGCGCACCCGAGGGCGGGGCGGGCATCGACGCCGAGACGCTGTCGGGCACCCGCTCGGTGCCGCTCACCCGGCTGCCCGACGGGTTGCCCGAGGACGTCCTGGAGGACTTCCCGCACCTGGAGGGCTACGTCGCACTGCGGCTCGACACCACCGACAAGGCCGCGAAGGAGTGGTTGACCGGGCAGCTCGCGGTGGCGGTGTACGACGACATCGGACGCCTCCAGGACGCGACCGGCGTCCAGGTGCCCGGCGTCCTCGACGACCTCTACGCCGACGCCGAGGACGCCGACCTCGGCGCCACCTGGCAGGGACGACCCGGCGCGGCCCGGCCGTCGCTGCGGCTGTGGGCGCCGACCGCCAAGGACGTCGACCTGCTGGTGTGGCCCGGCGCCGGCGCGGAGACCCGTCCGGTCGAGGAGGCCACCCGCGTCCAGCTGCGGCGCGATCCCGACGGCACCTGGCTCGGCCGCGGCACGCCGCGCTGGAACGGCGCGCACTACCTGTACGAGGTGCGGGTCTACGTGCCGCAGACCGACACGGTGGAGACGACGTTGGTCACCGACCCGTACTCGGTCGCGCTGACGCTGGACTCCACCCGCTCGGTGCTGGTCGACCTGCGCGACCCCGACCTGGCACCCGAGCAGTGGCGCTCGGCCGAGCCGCCGACCCTGGGGGACGAGGTCGACCAGTCGATCTACGAGCTGCACGTGCGCGACTTCTCGATCGGCGACGAGGACGTCCCGGCCGAGCAGCGCGGCTCCTACCTGGCCTTCGCCGCCGACGGCAACGGGATGCGGCACCTGCGCGAGCTGGCCGGGGCGGGGCTCAACACCGTGCACCTGCTGCCGACCTTCGACATCGCCTCCATCCCGGAGGACCCGGCCGACCAGCGCACGCCGGACTGCGACCTCGCCGCGCTGCCGCCGGACAGCCCCGAGCAGCAGGCCTGCATCGCCGAGGTCGCCGCGGCCGACGCGTTCAACTGGGGCTACGACCCGTGGCACTTCATGGCCCCGGAGGGCTCCTACGCCTCCACCGCGGAGACCGCGCACGGCGGGCAGCGGGTGGCCGAGTTCCGGGCCATGGTCGGCGGGCTGCACGACGCCGGGCTGCGGGTGGTGCTCGACCAGGTGTACAACCACACCGCCGCCTCCGGGCAGGCCGAGAGGTCGGTGCTCGACAAGGTGGTGCCCGGCTACTACCACCGGCTCGACGCCGTGGGGGAGGTGGAGACGTCGACCTGCTGCCAGAACGTCGCCACCGAGCACGCGATGGCGCAGAAGCTGATGGTCGACTCGACCGTGCTGTGGGCCCGCGACTACAAGGTCGACGGGTTTCGATTCGACCTGATGGGACACCACAGCCGGGAGAACATGCTGGCGGTCCGGGCAGCGCTGGACGAGCTGACGGTGCCCCGGGACGGCGTCGACGGGTCGGCGGTGACGCTGTACGGCGAGGGCTGGAACTTCGGTGAGGTGGCCGACAACGCCCGCTTCACCCAGGCCAGCCAGGGCCAGCTCGACGGGACGCACATCGCGACCTTCAACGACCGGCTGCGCGACGGCGTCCGCGGTGGCGGGCCGTTCGACGAGGACCCGCGCACACCCGGTTTCGGCAGCGGCGGCACGGATCCCAACGACACCGACCTGGTGCAGATCGGGCTCACCGGCAACCTCCGCGACTTCGAGCTGCGCTCGGCCGAGACCGGTGAGGTGGTGAGCGGGGAGGAGATCGACTACAACGGCGCCCCGGCCGGCTACGCCACCGACCCCGACGAGGTGGTCACCTACGTCGACGCCCACGACAACGAGACGCTGTTCGACGCACTGACGTTCAAGCTGCCGCCCGACCTGCCGATGGAGGACCGGGTGCGGATGAACACCGTCTCGCTCGCGACCGCGACGCTCGGGCAGGGGGTGACCTTCTGGCACGCCGGTACGGACCTGCTGCGCTCGAAGAGCCTGGACCGCAACTCCTACGACTCCGGCGACTGGTTCAACAGCCTCGACTTCACCCGCACCGACAACGGGTTCGGCCGCGGGCTGCCGCCGGCACCGGACAACGAGGACAAGTGGGACTACATGCGTCCGCTGCTGGCCGACCCCGACCTCGAGCCGGCCCCGGCCGACATCGACGCCGCCGCCGAGGCCGCCCAGGACCTGCTGCGGCTGCGCTACTCCTCTCCCCTGTTCCGGCTGGGCTCGGCCGAGGCGGTGGAGCAGAAGGTCAGCTTCCCGGTCTCGGGCACCGCGGACGGCCGCGCCGACGTCATCGTCATGCGCATCGACGACACCGTCGGGGCGGACGCCGACCCCGAGCGGGACGGGCTGCTGGTCGTCTTCAACGCCTCCGGCGAGCCGCTCACCCAGACGGTGCCGGGGCTGGAGGGTGCGGAGCTGGAGCTGTCGGCTGTCCAGGCCGACGGCGCTGATGAGGTGGTGAAGGGCGCGACCTGGGACGCCGAGGCCGGAGCGGCGAGCGTCCCGGCGCGGACGGTGGCGGTGTTCGAGCAGCGATGACGAGAGGTCGGAGGGTCCTGCTCGGCCTGCTGCTGACCGCGCCGCTGCTCCTCGCCTCCTGCACCGACGACTCGGCCGTCTCCTCGGTGCCCGCTGAGCTGGTGACCGAGCTGGCTCCGGTCCTCGCCGTCGACGCGTGCCCGTCCGAGCGGTTCCTCGACGACGGCGCCGGCCACCTCTACCCCGACCCGCCCGAGGGTGCCGTGCCCGAGGAGGTCGTGGTCGAGCTGGTGTGGTGCCAGCTGACCGGCCAGCACGTGGTCGAACGCCGGACGGGGATGGTCGGGGACGGCCTGCTGGAGCGGGTGACCGACCGGACGCTGACGGAGGGTCAGGTCGACGGTGAGTGCCCGGCGACGCTGCCCGACGTGCCGGCGCTGCTGGCGGTGACGGACGAGGGCACGTACCGGGTCGCGCTCCCACGGACTCCCGGCTGCGGCGACGTCAGCCCGGTGGTCGCGGCCGCGCTCGACCCTGACGACGACCGGTGGCAGGTCACCCGCACGGTGCGCATCGACCAGCCGTGATCACGAGCGCGGAGGACGATCAGGCTTCGTGCCGGTAGCCGCGGATCCGCAGCGACCACTCCAGCCGGCCGTCGACGTCTGGACGGGCCAGCTGGTCGGGTTCGGCGGTGTCGACGTCGGTGGCGGCGCCCAGCAGCGGTTCGACACCGATCGAGCGGTAGGGCGCGCCGTCGGGCCAGCCGCCGAGGTTGCGCCACAGCAGCAGCGACACCGGACCCGCGCCGCGGTCCAGCCGCCAGGACAGCTCGAGGACGTCCGGACCGTCGACCAGCCGGACGCTGCTGGTGTCGACCACGGCCAGCCGGGCGGTCCCGTCGGCCGGGCCGCAGCGGTCGAGACCGTCGTCGGGCCAGCGACCTGGGCGCCATGCGCCGTCACCGCTGACGTCCTGGACCCGGAGCGGGGTGCCGCCGGGGACGACGACGCGGGCCTCGTCGGACAGCGCGTAGAGGCCGTGCATCGCGTGCAGCACCCCGTGGCCGGGCTCGCCGTGCAGGTCGTAGCGGACGGTCAGGCCGGTCGGTTCGGCCTCGATCCGGCGGCGCAGCTGCCAGCCGAGGGCGGCGACGCTCGCGTCGGTCGGGGTGCCCTGCCAGGGGCGGGACCAGACGTCGCCGTGGTCCCAGCGGCCGGCGACGGTGGGAAAGCACTCCTCCACGCCGCCGGCGTCGACGAACGCCTCGCCGGGTCGGACGCTCGTGCGGTCGGTGGCGACGACCGGTCGGTGCCAGAGCCACTCGCGCATACCGTCGGATCGCCCTTCGACAGGCTCAGGGCGTTCTGGCTGGGCGAGGACGGCCGGGTGGTCGGAGGTGCGCAGGGACGTCCAGCGGCCGCCGTGGTCGAGGTCGATCTCGACCGTCAGCGGCCGCCGGCGCACCGTGGTCAGCCCGCGGGGGTCAGCAGCGGGCGCAGCGCGTCGGCGCTGACCTGCGGCAGCGAGTCGGCCGGGACGCCGGTGGCGAGGTAGGCGTCCAGGCTCGTGCGGAGCTGCCGGGCCGCGGGGCGGATGTCCAGGTCGGAGTGGAGGTCCATCGAGCACACCACCAGGCGACCCTCCCCGACGGCGACCTCCCACAGGACGCCGAGGCGGCGGGCGGAGAACCAGGTGTCGATGGGCTGCACGATCGGGCGGACCGGCACCGGCAGGTCGTCCAGCACCACCGCGTGCGCACCGTGCAGCGGCTCCCACCACTGCCAGTCGGTGTGGCCGTCGGACGGGAAGCCGGCGAGCGCCGGATGGTCGGGGTCGTGGGTGATGCCGAGGGTGTGCGGAGCCTGGTTCTTGGTCCACGCGGTGTTCCAGAACACCGGGGAGAACCCGAGCGCGACGTCGGTGTGCGGTGCCCCGAGCTCGGGGAACAGCAGCACGGTCCTTCCCTCGCCGGCGGCGGCGAGCGCCTCCTCCAGGTCGGCGGTGGTGAGGACGTCCGGGCTCGCCTGCAACGGTGCTGCGGCCGGGTAGACCCACAGCGGCCAGTCGTTGGCGGACACCGCACCGTCCCCGGCGGACACCGTCAGCTCGAGGGTGAGGCGGCGGGCGTCCGACACCTCCGGCAGGGTGATCGGCACGCGGCCGTGGCGCTCGCTGTTGCCGATCGCGATGGTCCCCTCGAACGCGGTGCCGGAGTCGACGACGGCGCCGTCGTCCTCGCGCAGGGTCCAGGCGAGGGTCGCGCCCTCCAGTGGTGCGGCGCCGAAGTGGGCGACCTGCGCCTCGGCCTCCAGCGTCTCCCCGCCCGTGAAGACCCGCTTCGGCAGCCGCGCCAGGGGCACGGTCGGTCCGCAGAACCGGGCGAACTCGGCCGCGGTGCAGTAGCCCTTCTCCTCCCAGAACGCGTCCAGCACCCCGACCAGCGCGGTGCCCTGACCCGGGAAGTCGGTGAGGCCGAGCAGGTGGAAACCGCCGAAGCCGGGCGTCCGCAGCGCCGCCTCGATGTCCTCGCGGTAGCAGAGCTTCTGCAGCTGGCCGGAGGCCTGCAGGAACTCCTCGCCCTGGTCGGCCATCCCGGACGCGGCCAGGAAGTCGGCGAAGACGTCGAAGTTCCGCGCCTGCATCAGCCCGGTGTACTTCTGCCGCTCGGCGAGGTTCGGGTACGCGCACCACTGACCGATCTCGTGGCTGACGATGGGCCGCGGGGTGGCCTCGACGTCGCTGGAGTAGTCCGACGTGGTCTCCGGGGGACGTCCGTTGATCCGCGACGCCAGCCCCTCGCCCCAGCGCTGCACCCGCGGGTGCGGGATGTTGTCGAAGTCGTTCTCGGGGATCGCCGGCCAGCCGGCGCCGCTGGTGTAGAGGTGGCGCGGGTCGAGCCGCTGCATGTGCGCCACCCACGGCCCGAGGAACTCCACGTCCCGCCCGCCCGGCTCGTTGCCGTGGGCCATCATCAGGAACGACGGGTGGTGGCCGAAGGTCTGCAGGATCGCGCGGCTCTCCTCGAAGACGTAGCCGTCCACCGGCCGCGACTCCCCCACCGCCGCACCCTGGTTGGCCCAGACCGGCCCCTCCACCTGGAAGTAGAAGCCGGCCTCGTCGGCGGCCACGAACGCCGCGTCCGGCGGGCACCAGGAGTGGAAGCGGAGCAGGTTGAGCCCGAACGCCCGGCAGGTCGCGATCACCCGGCGCCAGGCGTCCACATCGGTCGGCGGGTGGCCGGTGAGCGGGAAGACGCAGGACTCCAGCGTCCCGCGGATGAAGGTGCGCCGGCCGTTCACGGTGACCTGGGTGCCCTCGGTGCCGACCTCACGCAGCCCGAGGACCAGCGTGCGGGTGTCGGTCGAGGACGTGTCGCCGACGGTGGTCTCCACCGTGACGGTGAGCTCGTGCAGCGCCGGGCTGAACTCGTCCCACAGCGGCGCGTCCTCCCCCAGCTCCAGCTCGACGTCGACGTGGCCGCCGCCGGCGGTCATCCCGCGCTCGAGCAGGTCGCGGTCGTGCTCGGGCTCGACCGGGACGCTGACCGACACCTCCGCCGGCGCCGTGCCGACCCGGCGGGCGGTCACGGTGACGGTGCCGTGGCCGATGCCGGCGGTGCCGCTGGCGAGGTCGACCCCGACCCGCACCCGGCGGTTCGCGACGTCGGGCAGCGGCGTCACGTGGCGGATCCGCACCGGCGCGAGCGCCTGCAGGGTCAGCGACCCGATCACGCCGTTCCAGTTGCCCTGGGTGTGGTCGGAGATGCTGTGGGCGTTCGGACCGACGTCGACGATGGTCCGGTTGTCGACCTTCAGGGTGAGCCGGTGGGTTCCCGGATCGAGCTCGCCGAGGTCGAAGCGGTGCGGGGTGGACAGGCTGCGCTCCGAGCCGACCCGGACACCGTCCACCCACAGCGTCGACTCCCAGTGCACCCGCTCCAGCTCGAGCAGCACCCGCCGACCCTGCCAGGACGCCGGCACCTCCACCTCGCGCTGGAACCAGGCCGCACCCCGGTAGTAGCGGCGGGGCTGCAGCCAGAACGGCACCGCCACGTTGCCCGGCTCGCGGTAGGGAGCGTAGCGCTCGTCGGTGAAGAAGGAGCGGTCGACCACCATCCCGGTCCAGGGGGTGTCGACGGTGATCTCGTCGCCGAAGCCCTGCTCCTGGATCGACCCGGGGAGCCGGACGTCCTCGCCCGCGGGGTCGGCGGCGAACCAGCGCTCCTGCTCGCCGACGTCCTCGGGGTCGAGCCGCAGGGACCAGATGCCGGCGACGTCGAGCCGGTCGGCGGTCGTGGGAGTCGAGATGGTGTGGGCGGCGAAGGTGTCGGTGGTCATCGGGTGTCGGCCTCCGGGTTGGGCGGTCGGGTGCGGGTGCTCGTCCTTCAACAGGCTCAGGACGTCGGGATCGGTCGGACGTTCCGGAGCGGGTGCGCGGCGGAGGGCAGCACCCGCCCCGGAGGTCACTTGTTGCTGCCGACCAGGAGGCCGGAGACGAACTGCTTCTGGAAGATGAAGAAGACGATCGCGGTCGGGATCGCGGCCACCAGGGAGGCGGCGGCGATGACGTTCCACTGGCTGGAGAAGCCGCCCTGCAGGTTGAGCAGGGCCGCGGTGATCGGGAACTTCGTCTCGCTGCGCAGCACGGTCAGCGCCCAGATCAGGTCGTTGAAGATCCAGGTGGTGGCCAGGGCCGCCAGCGCGGCCAGCGACGGACGCGACAGCGGCAGCACCAGCTGGGCGTAGATCCGGGCCGCGCCGGCGCCGTCGAGCCGGGCCGCCTCGAACATCTCCTCCGGCAGCCCGCGCATGAAGCCGTGCAGCACGAAGGTGTAGAAGCCGATCCCGAAGCCGACCTGCACCAGGGTGAGGGCGAACAGCGAGTCGTAGATCCCGACCGACTGGGTGATCTGGGCGACCGGCACCAGCAGGATCTGCGGGGGCAGCAGGTTGCCGGCCAGCATCACCAGCAGGATCGCCTTGCGCCCCGGGATCCGGTAGCGGCTGAGCGCGTAGGCCGCCCAGGACGACAGCAGCAGCGAGCCGATCACGCCGGCCGCGGTCACCAGCAGGCTGTTGCCGAGCGCCTGCAGCAGCCCGCCCCCGGCGAAGGCGCCGGCGAAGCCGTCCAGGGTCAGCGAGACCGGGAACGCGCCCAGCCCGCGCTCGGCGATGTCGTCGAAGGAGCGCAGCGCGATCATCACCACGAAGAGGATCGGGCTGATCCACAGCAGCGTGAGCGGGATCATCGCCACGTGCAGCCAGGGCGAGCGGCCCCGCCGGCGTCGCCGCCGCGGTGCGGTCGCCCCCGCGTCCAGGGTCATCGCGGTCATGTCAGTCCTCCTCCCGCGCCTGGCGGGCCAGGTAGGTGATGATGAAGCCGATGGCCAGCAGGAAGATGACCACCGCGATCGCCGAGGCGTAGCCGAGGTTCCCGGCGGTGAACGCCTGCTCGAACATGTAGGTGCTGAGCAGCTGGGTGCTGTTGAACGGGCCGCCGCGGGTCATCGCCCAGACCAGGTCGAAGGTGCGCAGCGAGTCGATCACCGTCACCGCGAAGACGACCATGTTGACCCCGCGCAGCTGCGGCATGACCACGTGCCAGAAGGTCTGCCACCGGCTGGCGCCGTCGACCGAGGCCGCCTCCTCCAGGCTGGCGTCGGCACCCTTCAGCCCGGCCAGGTAGAGCACCATGATGTAGCCGACCTGGCGCCAGATGCCGGCCACCAGCACCGCGTACAGCGCGAGGTCGGGGTCGGCCAGCCACTGCCGCTCCAGCGAGCTCAGCCCGAGGACGTCCAGGCCGGCGCTGATCGGCCCGCCCGGCTGGTACATCACCCGCCAGAACAGACCGGTGACGGCCATCGAGACCACCATCGGCAGGTAGATCGCGCTGCGGTAGATGCCGACGCCGCGGCCGGGCTTGTTGAGCGCGACCGCCAGAGAGAGACCCCCCAGCACCGAGAGCCCGCCGAACAGCACCACCCAGATGACGTTGTTCTTGAGCGCCGTCTGGAAGATCGGGTCCGCGGCCAGGTCGGCGAAGTTGGCGAACCCGACCGGTTCCGCCGCCCCGATCCCGTTCCAGCTGGTGAAGGCGAGGGAGAAGGAGTTGGCCGCCGGCCAGAAGACCCAGGCCAGCTCGACCGCCAGCGGGATGGCCAGGAACAGCCACACCACCACCGGGACCTTGCGCAGCCGGCCCGCCAGGGACGTCCCACGCGGGGTGGACCGGTCGGCCTCCGGCCCGCGTCGCGACGTCCCCGGCCTGGCTCGCCGCCCCTGCTCGGGCGCCGGGGCCCGGGTGTCGGTGCTCATCCGCCGAAGACCCGCTCAGCGGCCGCCTGCCACTCCTGCAGCACCTCGTCGCGCGAGGACGGGTCGGAGAGGAACCGGGTCAGCGCGGCGTCGGCGGTGGTCTGCAGGGCGTCGGAGGAGTCCCGGTTGAAGAACTGGGTGATCCGCTCGGTGCTGCCGAGCAGCTCGATCCCCTTCTGCACCAGCGGGGCGAAGTTCGACGTGTCGACGTCGGGCGAGGTCGGCAGGTTGGACGAGCCGGCGCCCTCGATGAAGGCCTGCTGCTGCTCGGCGGAGGCGAGGTAGGACAGGAACGCCTTCGTGCCCTCCGGGTCGCCGGTGCCCGCGGCGGCGAAGAAGCCGTCGGTGGGCGCCTCCTCGGCAGTCGGCACCGCGTCGTTGATGACCGGCACCGAGAAGAAGTCCAGGTCGTCGCGCTGGTCCTCGGGCAGGTACTGGGAGACGAAGGCGCCGATGAGGTACATGCCGGCCTCGTTCTGCACCAGCGGGGTGGCCCCCTGCTGGGCGTCGTAGCTGGCCATGTTCGGGTCGAAGTAGGGGATCAGCCGCTCGTACTGCTCCATCACGTCGACCACCTCGGGATCGGTGAACGAGCGCTCCCCGGCCAGCAGCGCCAGGTGGTAGTCCGGACCGTTGATCCGCAGGTTGAGGTAGTCGAACCAGCCCGAGGCCATCCACGGGGTCGGACCGATGCCGTTGGCCAGCGGGATGATCCCCTGCCCGGACAGGTTCTCGCAGAGCGCGAGGAACTCGTCCCAGGTCGTCGGCGGCTCCACCCCCCACTCCTCGAAGGCCGAGCGCTTGTAGAAGACCGACCACCAGTAGTAGTTGGTCGGCACGAAGATCTGCGTGCCGTCCTCGGCCGTCGACAGCTCGCGCAGCGCGTCGGAGAAGCCCGCGCAGGCACCGTTCCCGGTCCACAGGTCGGAGACGTCGAGCAGCAGGCCCTCGGCGGCGTAGTCGCGGGCGACCGAGCCGGCGTACCAGCTGATGACGTCCGGCGGGTCGGAGGCGCGCAGGTAGTTGGTGAGCTGGGCCCTGAACTGCTCGGTGGCCACCGAGTTCATGGTGACGTCGCCCTCGTAGCTGGCGACGATCTCCTCCAGGGCCGCCTTGGGCGCAGTGTCCTGGATGGAGTTCTGGAAGACGAGCGGTCCCCCACCACCACCACCACCACCGCCGGCCCCACCGCCGCCGGCCGCGCCGCCGCCTCCGCCGCTGCCCACGCAGGAGGTGAGCAGGGCGGACGCGCCGACCCCGGCGGTGGCGCCGAGCAGACCCCGTCGGCTGAGGGGCGTCCTGCTGAAGCTGTTGGTCATCGGTGGTCCTCCTGTGCGTCGTCGTTGGCGCTGGCGGGACGGTTCCCGTCAGTGGTGGAGCGGGGCGGGCGTGGGGAGGGGGTGGGGAGGATCACGGCGTGGCTCCCCGCCCGGAGAGCTGACCGGCCGGCCGGGCGCCCGGGGACGCCGGCCCGTGCAGGAGCGCGGTGTCGAGCTGGTCGACGGCGGCGAGCAGGTCGGCGGCGTGGGTGGAGGCCGCCAGCGAGGCGTCGGCCAGCTGGCGGCTCGCGCGTTCGGTGGCGCCGTCGAGCAGGGCCAGCTGGGCGTCGAAGAAGGCGACCCGTCGGTCACGGACCACCACCGGGTCCTCCTCGAAGAGCAGCAGCTCCGGCAGCGAGGTGGCGAAGAACTCCACCCGCGGCTCGGTGGCGGCGTAGTCGTCGCGGAAGGCCCGCAGCTCCTCGGTGAGCCGCTGCGCCTCGGGATCGCGGCCGAGCCGGCGCAGCGCGAGGACCGTCCAGAAGGTGGTCTCGGAGTGGGTCTGGGTGGCCATGGCCTGGAAGTCGCCGCGCTGGCCGGCGGCCTGCTCCCAGGCGGTGCGGGCCGCGTCGGCACGTCCGGCCCGCTGCTCGGCGTCGCCCAGCAGCAGGTGCAGCTGCGCGGTGGCGGCCAGCGGGTGGCGGGCCTCGCCGAGGACGGCCGGGTCGGGCTCCAGCGCGGTGGTGAGGTGCTGGACGGCCTCGGCCGCGCGGTCGTCGGCCAGCGCGGTGAGCGCGAGCCGCAGGTGCGCCCGCTCCCAGGCGGCGAGCACCTTGCCCTCCCCGCCCTCCCAGGGCTGGAAGACCCGGCTGCGGACCAGCTCGACCGCCGCGGCCGCCTCGCCGGTGGTGGTCATCAGCTCGGCCACCTCCAGCGTGGCGTCGTCGCGGCGGGCGGCCAGCTCGGGCACCTCGCGCCAGGCGGCGAGCCGCTCGGCCGCACCGGTCCCGGCCAGCGCGGCCAGCTGGTCCTGCTCGTAGCGCAGCCGCGGGTCCGCGGGGTCGGCGGCGACCGCAGCCCGGTAGGCCTCCTGGCCGCCGTCGAGGTCGCCGAGCTGGTTGACCCGGTGGACGCCGAGGTTGCGCCAGGCCATCGCGTCGGCCGGGTCGGCGTCGGTGGCGGCCTCCCAGAGCGCGGCCGCCTCGGTGTGCCGGCCGACCGAGTAGGCCCACAGACCGAGCAGGGTGGCGGCGCGGGGGTGGGCGGTGGCGCCGGGGGTGAGAGCGATGAGGTCGTCGAGGACGTCCCCGGCGCGGGTCGGGTGGGTGCCGTTGATGTCGTGGACCGGGGCGGGGGCGAGGACCGAGGCGAGGAGGGTGGCGTCCTCGAGGCGGCCCGGGAAGCACCAGCGGGCGTCGACCGATGCGGCCCGGGCGGCGGCGTCGGCGGCCTCGTCGGGTCGGCCGAGGCGGCCGAGCAGGTCGGCGCGGTACCACCACAGCAACGGCCGGCTGGCGGTCTGGCCGATCGCGCGGGAGTCCTCCCGCTGCTCGGCGAGGTCCAGCACGGTCAGCGCGTGCTCCAGCTCGCCGACGCCGACCAGCTCGAGGGCGACGTCGAGGCAGGTCTGCGCGTCCTCGCTGGGCAGCTCGCCGGCCAGGGCGCGCAGCCACGGGTCGAGCGGGTCGAGCCGGCGCGCACGGGCCAGCACGTCCTCGGCGGTCGGGTCGTCCAGACGCCGCCGGCACACCACCTCCAGCGCGGCGGCCTGCAGGTGGTCGGGCTCGGTGCGGGCGACGTCGGCCAGCCGGTGCAGGGCGTCGGCGTGCCGGCCGGCGCGGGCGTCCAGACGGGCCATCCGGTAGCCGGCCGCGGCACGCCAGGCACGGGTCCAGGCGGCTCGGCCGTAGGCGTCGTAGGCGTCGGTGTCGCGGCCCTGGCGCTCGCGCAGCAACCCCAGCAGGTACAGCACCTGGGTGTCCTGCGGGTTGGGGTGGCGCCGGCGCAGCCGCCGGTCGGCGGTGGTCAGGTGCGTCTCAGCCTCGCCGGTGCGGCCGGCCCGCAGCGCGCGCAGCGCCAGCCCGGTGCGGGAGGCCAGGTGCTCGGTGTCGCGGCGCAGCGCCTCGGCCCAGTACGGCTCGGGCGAGCGGGTGGGGTGGCGGTACAGCTCGAGGTGCTGCCCGGTCAGCCCCAGCTCCTCCACCGACTCGACGAGCTCGGGCGCCGGCGGCTCGGTGGCTGCGGTGATCTCGCTGCTACGCGGCTCCCCGACCGGCTCGGTCCAGGAGAGGAGCACCTCCCCGCCGGAGCGGACGGTCAGCGTCACGGGGGCGACGAGGTCGCGGTGGGTGGCGCGGTGGGCCGTCCCGGGGTCGAGGTCGACCACCTCGCGGACCCGCCGCCCGCCGGCGTCGGTCAGCTCGACCTCCAGACCGGGGCGCGGGCGGGTGACGACCACGCCGACCTCGAGGCCCTCCTCGGTGCGCCGCAGCCGCACGGCGGCCTCCTGCCCGGCGCGGTCGACCGGGCCGATGGCGCGCAGCGGGTACCAGGTCTGGGTGAAGACCTTGGTCTCGCCCGGCGCGAGGTAGCTGAAGTCGGGCTGGTTCTCGGTGAAGACGCCGGCCATCAGCTCGATGTAGTGCGAGCCGTCGTCGGCGAGGTTGGCGTCCCAGGCGTGCCCGAACGGGTCGTTGCCCCACGTCCACTGCTTCTTGCCGACGGCGACCTGGTGGTCGGCGACGTGGACGAAACCGACGCCGGTGCGGTGGTCGTAGCCGCCGAAGAAGTCCTCGGCGCTGCCCACGGCCATGTAGGAGGTGGGCACCGGGATGTTGCGGTACCAGTCGAGCTGGTCGGCGCGGCGCGGGGTGCCGTCGGCGGCGGTCGAGACCTCGGTGCGCGCGGGGTAGTCGATGCCGTAGTAGGGACGGTCGGCGTGCGGGAAGGCGGTCACCGCGCGCTTGGCGTGGTCGGCGACCATCGTCACGTCCGAGGGGAAGAACGACTGGTAGTCGTCGTCCACCCGGGCGGCCACGTTGGCCCACCAGAGGAAGGTCTGGGTGCGCTCGGAGCGGTTGTAGAGCCGGACGTCCACCTCGATCCGCGAGCTGCCGGGGCGCAGCCGGACGCCGTGCATGCCCTTCATCCGGGCGAACGGGTCGTGGTCGGAGCACCAGACCACCGCCGAGCCGTCGTCCTCGGTGACGATCGTCCAGTCGGTCGGCAGGTAGGTGGCGGGGCGGTGGTGCTGGGGCCAGTTGAACTCGACCCCGCCGGCCAGCCACGGCCCGGCCAGCCCGACCAGGGCCGGCTTGATGACGTCGTTGGCCCAGAAGATGTCCTGCCCGCTGACCCGGTCGTGGGCGGCGTGGATGCGTCCGCCGAGCTCGGGCAGCACCACCACGTGCACCCACGCGTTCTGCAGGTGCACCGCGCGCCACCGCCGCAGGGTGGGCTGCTCGGCGATGCGGTCGTGGAACGGCAGCGGGTAGACCCGGCCCGAGGAGCCCTGGTAGACGCGCCGGTCGAGGTACATCGGCAGCTGCTCGGGCTCGGCCGGGTCGTAGGTCGGCAGCGTCAGCCACCCGTCCCAGGCCGCCACGTCGAGCCCGTCGAGCTCGGTGGGTCGCGTCATCTCCGACGCGGTCTCAGCGGTGAGCATGGCCACGACGCTACGGCGGCTCCCGGACGCACCTGAAGAGACGATCCCGCCGACCTGGGTGGACGATCCGACGATCAGGTCACGATCCGGTGACCTACCATGAAGGGATGCGCATCCGCGATGGGTTCCCCGGGCAGCGGATCCGGGTGCTGCCGCCGGAGGTGGTCCGGACGGCCTCGTCGACCGGTCTGACCGGCCGGTTGCTGGTCACCGACGCCGGCTACTTCCCGCACGCGCTGCACCACGGTCGCCAACGACGGCGCGGTGTCTCGGGGTCGATCGTCATCTTCTGCGTCAGCGGACGCGGGTGGTGCGAGGCCGCCGGGGAGCGGGTCGGCGTGGAGGCCGGGGAGGTGCTCGTCGTCCCCGCCGGGCTCGGCCACGTGTACGGCTCCGACGACACCGACCCGTGGACGATCTGGTGGATGCACGTGCGCGGGCCCGACGCCGACACCGCCGTCGGCCAGGTCTGCGGCGGGCACGCCCGGGTGCGGGTGCTGCGGGTCCACGACGCCTTCCGGCTGACCGCCGAGCTGACCCGGGTGGTGGAGCTGCTGGAGACCGACGAGACGATGCCGAGCCTGGTCCGTGCGGCCGGCAGCGCCTGGTCGGTGCTGGCCTCGATCAGCGCCGACGACCTGGCCGGCGACCCGCAGCGGGCCGAGCCGGTGCGCCAGGTGCGCGAGCTGCTGCGCCGCGACCCGGCCGCCCCGGTCTCGGTCAGCGCGCTGGCCCGCACGGCCGGGCTGTCGACGTCGCACTTCGCGGCGCTGTTCCGGCAGGCGACCGGTGGCGGGGTGGTCGAGTACAGCAAGCGGCTGCGGATGGCCCGGGCCTGCGAGCTGCTCATCACCACGACCCGCCCGGTCGGCGAGATCGGCGGCTCGGTCGGCTACCCCGACGCGCAGTACTTCGCCCGGCAGTTCCGCTCGGTGCACGGCTGCACCCCCTCCGACTTCCGCCGGCACCACGCCGGGACGTCGGAGCCCGAGGAGGGGGACGCGGTGGACGGCCGCCTCGGCGCCGTGCGCGGCTGAGCCGGCGCTCAGCCCTGCTCGGCGGACTCCAGCTGGGCCAGCACCCGCTCCCGGGAGCGGGCCAGGTGGTCGGCGATCGCGGCCTTGGCGCCGTCCACGTCACCGGCGCCGATGGCCGTCATCACCGCGACGTGCTCAGCCACCACGGTCGAGGGGGTGGTGCGCCGGTGCGCGGCGAACTGGCCCATGGTGAGGTGGATCTCGCCGGAGATCATCTCGTACATCCGCGTCAGCCGCTCGCTGCCCAGACCGTGGATCAGCGACCAGTGGAAGGCGATGTCGGCCTGCACCTGCTCGGCGAAGTCCGACCGGTTCGCCGCCGCCTCCATCTGGGTCTGGGCGCGCTCGGTCTCGGCCGGGACGCGGCGCAGCGTCGCCAGGTGCCCGGTGGCCGCCTCCTCGAAGGTGGTGCGGCTGAAGAACAGGTCGTCGATCTCGGCCGCCCCCAGCTGCGGCACCACGGCGGACTTGTGCGCCACCCGGCGGAGCAGCCCGAGCGCGGTCAGCCGCTCCAGGCACGACTTCGCGGTCGGCCGAGCCACCCCGTACTCCGAGGTCAGCCGCTGCTCGGTGACCTTCTCCCCCGGCGCGATCTCGCCGTTGATGATGCGTCCGCGCAGCGACTCGAAGACCGCCTCGGTCAGTGACGAGGGACCGAGCTTGAACTGACCCGTGGTGGTGGCCACGCAGCACCTCTCCCGTTCGACGACCCGTCTCCCGCGACGCCGGTCGCGCGCGGTGGTGCCCATGATGGCAGCCGTCGACCTACGCGGCCGTCAGCCAGCCGAGGCCGTCGACGGTGCCGGCCGCGGGCCGGTACTCCGCCGCCACCGGACCGGCGAAGCCGATCCGGTGCAGGGCCTCGGCGACGGCATCCCACGGCACCTGCCCGGTGCCGGGCTCGGAGCGGTCCGGGACGTCGGCCAGCTGCACGTGCCCGATCCGCCCGGCCGACGCCTCGACCGCGGCCGGCAGGTCGACCCCGTTCATGCCGAGGTGGAAGGTGTCGACCAGGAGCACCAGGTTCGGCGCGGCGGCCTCGTCGAGCAGCGCCAGCACCTCGGTGTGCGTGGTCAGCGGGTACTCCCCGTTGAGCCCGCGGGCCAGCGGCTCGACCAGCACCGTCCCGCCGAGGTCGGCCACCGCAGTGGCGGCCCGGCGGTAGGCCTCCACCGCCGTCGCGTGCTGGGCGTCGAGGTCGCCGGAAGGGTCCAGCTGGCCGTGCAGCAGGTTGAAGGAGCGGCAGCCGGTGGCCTCGGCGATCCGCAGCAGGACGTCCGTGCTGGCGGCGAGCTCGTCCTGCCGCTCGGGCCGGCAGGCGATCCCCCGCTCACCACCCGGCATGTCGCCGGCGAAGAAGTTCAGCCCGGTCAGCTGCAGCTGGGAGTCGGCCAGCAGCCGCACCAGCTCCTCGACCTCGGCGTCGTCCGGACGCGGGCCGGCGAACGGCCACCAGCTCTCCACCAGCGTGAACCCGGCCGCGGCCGCGGCCGCGAACCGCTCCCGGTAGGGCAGCTCGGCGAAGAGCAGTGAGAGGTTGGCACTGACGTCGAACCCGTTCCAGCTGATGCGTCGCTCCATGGCGACCACCTTGGCAGATCTTGCTCGACATGTCAGCATGTCTGACAATCTGACGAAGGAGAGGTCGACCAGTGACGATCACCGAGCCGAAGCCCACGTCCGCCGTCCCCGACCGCGACCCCGAGTGGTACCGCCGCGCGACCCGGTGGACGCAGCTGACGTTCACCGACGACGACCCCGCCGTCCTCGACGTCGACTTCTGGCTCGACGTGATGCGCCGCACCCGCTCGAACGCGCTCTGCCTCAGCGCCGGCGGCTACATGGCCTTCTACCCGACCCGGATCCCCTTCCACCACCGCAGCGCCCACCTCGGCGACACCGACCCGTTCGGCGCACTGGTCGAGGGCGCCCGCCGGCTCGGCATGCACGTGATGGCCCGGGTCGACCCGCACGCCGTGCACGCCGACGCCGCCGAGGCCCACCCGGAGTGGCTCGCGGCCGACGCGGAGGGGCGTCCGATCCCGCACGCCTCCCAGCCGGGCGTCTGGTACACCGACCCCTGCAGCAGCTACCACCGCGACTACCTGACCGAGGTCGCCCGCGAGATCGTCTCCGACTACGACGTCGACGCCGTCTTCGCCAACCGCTGGGAGGGCCACGGCGGCGTCTCCTACGCCGAGGGCACGGCCCGGGCGTTCCTGGCCGACACCGGCCACCGGCTGCCCCACGTCGACCGCCCCGACGACCCCGCCTGGACGGCCTACGCCGGCTGGCGCAGCCGCCGGCTGAGCGAGCTGGTCGTGCGCTGGGACGACGCCGTCCGCGCCATCCGCCCGCACGTGCGGTTCATCCCCAACCGCGGCGCGATGCTCACCCGCGACCTGGTGCGCGAGCTGGTCGACGACCGCTACCCGATGTTCTTCGTCGACAAGCAGGGCCGCTCGGGCACCGAGGCGGCCTGGACGCCGGGCCGGATCGGCAAGCGCACCCGCGGGCTGTTCCCCGACCGTCCGGTCGCCCTCATCACCTCGGTCGGTCCGGAGTCGCCCGTGCTGCGCTGGAAGGACTCGGTAGCCGACGGCCACGAGCTGCGCAGCTGGATCGTCGACGGCTTCGTCCAGGGCGCCCTGCCGTGGTTCACGAAGTTCAAGGCCGAGTGCTTCGACACCCGGTGGGTCGAGCCGGTGGCCGAGGCCTACCAGCTGCACGAGCGCTGCGAGCCGCTGCTCTCCCGGCTGCCGGTCACCGCCGAGGTCGCGGTGCTCGACACCCAGACCCGCTCCAGCACCAACCCGTGGGCCAGCCACGGCGCCCCGAGCAGCCACGAGGACGGGTTCTACCAGGCGCTGGTGGAGGCCCGGATCCCCTTCGAGTACGTCGCCGACGAGGCCCTCACCACCGAGCGACTCCGCGACGTCCGGGTGCTGGTGCTGCCGCGGGCCGCCCGGCTGGGAGCGGCCCAGGTGGAGGTCATCGAGCAGTTCGTGGCCGGTGGCGGCAGCGTGGTCGCCGCCTTCGACTCCGGTCTGCCGCCCACCACCGAGCCGGACCGGCCCAGCCTGGCCGGGCTGCTCGGCGTCCGGCTGGTCGAGGACGTCCGCGGACCGGTGAAGAACAACTACATCGCCCTCGCCGACCCGCACCCGGTCAACCAGGGCTACGACGGGGCGCAGCGGATCGTCGGCGGCACCCAGCTGCTGGGCATCGAGGCGGTGGACGACGCCGACGTGGTGTTCCGCTTCGTGCCCGACTACCCCGACCTGCCGATGGAGGAGGTCTACCCGCGGCCCGGCGTCGAGCGGCCGGCGGTGGTGGCCCGCGAGCACGCCTCCGGCGGGCGCACCGTGCACATCGCCTTCGACCTCGGCCACATCTTCTGGGACGCGCTGCAGTCCGACCACGGCCGGCTCATCGCCAACGCCGTCCGCTGGGCGCTCGGCGACGCCGGGCCGTCGGTCGAGGTCGGCGGACCGGGGCTGGTCGACGTCGCCGTCCGGTCCGGGGAGGGCGAGCTCGCCGTGGCGGTGGTCAACCTCACCAACCCGATGGCGATGCGCGGGCAGAGCCACGAGACCATCCCGCTCGCGGGCCAGAGCGTCAGCGTCCGGCTGCCGGCGGACGTCCGGGATGTCACGGCAGAGCTGGTCGTCGCCGGCGGCACCACCGAGGTCGAGGTCGTCGACGGCCGCGCGGTGGTCCAGCTCGACCCGGTCGAGCTGCTGGAGGTCGTCCACCTGCGCTGGGAGGCCGCGTCCGCCTGAGATCGGCCCGGGCGGGGTGATCGCCCTTCGACAGGCTCAGGGCCCTGGGGTCGGGTTCGGCGACCGGCGCGAGCTGGCACCGGGGCCGACACGGTGCACACACCCACCACAGCGCGCTGAGCCTGTCGAAGCGTGAGCATCCCGAGGCCCTTCGACAGGCTCAGGGCGTTGCTGGCTCGGCTGAGGGGGTTGCTGGCTCGGCTCAGGGCGCTCGGACGGGAGCTCAGGAGGTGGGCGGCGGGGCGGTGGAGGCGCGGACGAGGAGCTCCTCGTCGGTGGCCCAGCGGACCTCGTCGACCTCGATGCCGAGCTCCTGCAGCAGCAGCTGGGCGGCGACCCGGCCACGGAGGACGACGTTGCGCTGCACGGTGGTCAGCGGGGGGTCGATCCACTGCCCGACCGACTGGCCCTCCGCCCCGATGACCGAGACGTCGCCCGGGGTGCGCAGGCCGAGGTCGCGGGCGGCCTTGATGCCGGCGATGGCCATGGTGTCGTTGCCGTAGAGCAGCGCCGTCGGTCGGTCCGGCGCGGTGAGCACCTCACGGGTGACCTGCTCGCTGGCGGTGCCGGAGTAGGAGGTCGACACCATCGGGCCGAGCTCCAGCCCGTGGTCGCGGACCGAGGCCTCGAACGCCTCGCGGCGCCGCACCGCCTGGACCCGGGTAGCCGGGCCGCCGATGAAGCCGAGCCGGCGGTGCCCGAGCCCGAGCAGGTGGTCGACGGCCTGGTCGATCGCCGGACGCGGGTCGGTGCGCACGTGCGGGATCGGGTCGTCCCCGTCGGGCGTCCCGACCAGCACCGCCGGCAGCCCCAGCTCGCGCAGCAGCGCGGGTCGGGTGTCGCCGATCACGCTGTCGGTGAGGATCGCCCCGTCGACACGACCGGCGTCGACCAGCCGACGGTAGATCTCGCTCTCCGCGCCGGGCGGCTGGTCCACCAGGTGCAGCAGCAGGCCGTAGCCCCGGCTGCTCAGCGTGGTCTCGATGCCGGTGATCAGCTCGGCGGTGGTGGCCGAGACCGCAGGCGGCGCCTCGTGCCGGTTGAGCACCAGCGCCACCGTCTGCGAGCGCGCCCGCCGCAGCGCCACCGCGTGCGCGCTGGGCTGCCAGTGCAGGTCGCGGGCCGCCTGGAGCACCCGGTCACGGGTCGCCGTCGAGATCGAGCCGGTGCCGTTGAGCACCTTGGAGACCGCCGTCTTGGAGACGCCGGCGCGCGCGGCGACGTCGGTGATGGTGGCCCGGCCGGACTTCGGCACCTGATCGCCCTCCTCGAGATCTGCTCGTCCGGAAATCCGCGGACGGGTCTTGCCGGGCGACGATACCTCGCCTAGTGTACCGGTACACCAGGTGTAACGATGCACTAGATGGAGGTCCCCCTGTGGTAGTCGGCTTCATCGGTCTGGGCGTGATGGGCGTCCCGATGGCCAGCAACCTTCTCTCCGCCGGTCACGAGCTGGTGGTCCACCGCGTCAAGGAGCGCTCGCAGCGCCTGCTCGAGCAGGGCGCCGTCGCGGCGGACTCCCCCCGCGCGGTGGCCGAGCGCAGCGAGATCGTCGTGCTGATGCTCCCCGACACCCCCGACGTCGACGCGGTGCTCTTCGGCGAGGACGGCGTCGCCGCCGGGCTCGCCACAGGCTCGTTGGTGGTCGACATGTCCTCGATCTCCCCGGTCGAGACCGTCGAGTTCGCCCGGCGCATCGCCGAGGCGGGCAGCGACTACGTCGACGCCCCGGTCTCCGGCGGCGAGGTGGGCGCCCGGGACGCAGCGCTGACGATCTTCGTGGGCGGCGAGGACGGCCCGGTGGCACGCGCGATGCCGCTGCTCGAAGCGATGGGTCAGCGGATCACCCACATCGGCGGCGTCGGCGCGGGGCAGACCGCCAAGGTCGCCAACCAGGTCATCGTGGCCCAGACCATCCAGGCCGTGGCCGAGGGCCTGGCGCTGGCCCGGGCCGCCGGGGTCGACCCGGCCGTGGTCCGGGAGTCCCTCACCGGCGGGTTCGCCTCCTCGCGGATCCTCGAGCTGCACGGCCAGCGGATGCTCGACGACGCCTTCGACCCGGGATTCCGGATCCGGCTGCACCGCAAGGACCTCGCACTGGCCCAGCAGGCCGCCCGCCACCACGGCGTC
The DNA here is from genome assembly GCF_003327535.1 of Desertihabitans brevis. Taxonomy (NCBI): domain Bacteria; kingdom Bacillati; phylum Actinomycetota; class Actinomycetes; order Propionibacteriales; family Propionibacteriaceae; genus Desertihabitans; species Desertihabitans brevis. The sequence continues at coordinate 71,966 of NZ_QOUI01000003.1, forward strand.
AGCCTGCCCGGCACCGAGACGGTCGCCGGCCAGATGGACGCCGCCCTGCAGCGCGACCTCGGCGAGCTCGACCACTCCGCGCTGATCCGCCTGATCGGCGGGGAGGACGCGTGAGCACCACCACCCGACCCCAGCCCGTCGCCGAGCCCGGCACAGAGACCTCCACCCCATGGTGGCAGCAGCCGTTCCGCACCTTCCAGACCAACCTGCGCGAGATCGACGCCGGGCTGGACGTGGCGGCCGTGCTGGACGCCATCGAGGACTACGGCGCGGACGTCTGGCTGCTCAGCGTCGGCGGGATCATCGCCAACCACCCCAGCGACCTGGACAGCCAGACCCGCAACCCGGCGCTGGCCGCCCGGCCCTCGGGCGACTTGGTGGGCGATGCCACCGCGGCCGCCAGGGCCCGCGGCATCCGGGTGCTGGCCCGGATGGACTTCTCCAAGGTCGACCGCCGGCGCGCCGAGGAGCACCCGGAGTGGTGCTTCGTCGACGCCGACGGGCAGAACCAGGTCTACAACGACTACGTCAGCGTCTGCCCCAGCGCCGACTACTACCAGCGCGAGGTCTTCGAGATCGTCGCCGAGGTGCTGCGGCGCTACCCGCTCAGCGGCTTCTTCTTCAACTGGATGTCGTTCAACGAGCGCGACTACAGCCGCCGCTACTGGGGCGTCTGCCACTGCTCGGCCTGCCGCACCGGCTTCGCCGAGCACGCACCAGGCGTCCCGCTGCCCCGCGGCAAGGGTGACCCCGGCTACCCCACCTGGCGGCGCTGGTCGGCCGGGGTGCTGGACGACCTCACCGCGCGGATGCGCGCCCACGTCCAGGAGCTGGCGCCGGAGGCCGCCCTCATCCTGGGTGACCGGGCCGACATCACCTTCCACGAGGCCAACAACGCGGTCGGACGTCCGCTGTGGCACCACGCCACCGCCGAGGCCGTCAGCGCCGCCCGCTCCGCCGACGACGGACGTCCGGTGCTGGTCAACTCGGTCGCCTTCGTCGACATGCCCTACCGGTGGGCCGGGGAGGACCCCGAGCACTTCGCGCAGTACCTGCTGCAGAGCATCGCCCACGGCGCGCAACCCTCGACCTACGTGATGGGGACGCCGGCGGACAGCCCGTTCACCGCGCTGGCCGCCGGGCGGGAGGTCGTCCGCTTCCACCGCGACTCCGCCGACGTCTACACCGGCCTGCGGTCGACGGCCCGGGTGGCGCTGGTCCGCGGCGTCGACCCCGACGACCCGGACCGGGAGCGGCGCTCCGACGAGTTCCAGGGCTGCTACCTGAGCCTGGTCGAGAGCCACGTGCCCTTCGACGTGGTCCGCCTCGACCGGCTGGCCGAGGTGGCGGCCGACCGCTACGCCCTGCTGGTGCTGCCCGACCTGGGCCCGCTGCCGGCCGGTGCGGTGGACGCGCTGCGGGCGGCGCTGGCGGCGGGGGCGTCCGTGGTCGCCACCGGTGACTCGGGCTGGGAGCACGAGGACCACCAGCTCGGCGAGGCGCTGGGACGCCGGGTGGCCGCCTTCGAGACCGAGGAGTCGCTGCGCTCGCTGCACCTGCGGCTGGACGGCACCTCCCCCGGCGACCTCGCGCCGGTGCTCGGCCGGTTCGAGGTGGTCCGACCCGCGCCGGCGTCCACCGTCGCCTGGCCCGCGATGGGCCGGGCCCGCTACGGCCCGCCGGAGGCCTGCTACGGCCACCGCGACACCGGCCACCCGGGCTGGCTCAGCGGTGCGGTCGGTGGCGGCCGGCTGGCGCTGGTGCCCTGGCGTCCGGGTCTGGTCTACCGCCGGCTCGGCCTCGGCCGGGTCCGCGACGCCTGGGTCGAGCAGGCCCTCGAGCTGAGCGCGGAGCGGCTGCGCTGGACGTCCACGCTGCCGCCGCAGCTGCAGCTGGTGCCGGGACGCTCGCGGGCCGGACAGGTGGTGCACCTGCTCAACCGCTCCGGGGACGCGGTGCAGCGCTTCCTGCCGCCGCTGACGGTGCCGGCGGGACGGCTGACCGTCCCCCTCGACCCGTCCGTGGCCGCCGTGGAGGGGCTGCGGGTGCGGGCCCGGGTGGCCGGCACCGAGCCGACCTGGCGCCGGTTGGGCGACGAGCTCGAGGTCGAGCTGCCCGCGGTGGAGCGCTTCGAGGTGCTCACTCTCGAATCCGTATAACAGTCAGACATGAACTATTGACAGACAATCTGTCACCTCGCACAGTGAACAGGACCGCCGGTCACCGACCGGACTCGCAATGACGGGAGTACGACCATGACGACACTCAGCCGCAGGACCCTGCTGAAGATGACCGCCCTGGCGGGAGGTGGACTGGCCGGCGCGGGTGCGCTGTCGGCCTGCGGCGGCGTCGGCGGTGCCGCCAGCGGTGGCTCGGAGCCGCTGCGCTACGCCATGTGGGGCAACAACGTCCGCCAGCAGAACTACCAGAAGGCGTTCGAGCAGATGCAGGCCGCGATGCCCGACCTGCAGATCGCGATGGAGTTCGCCGACTACACCGCCTTCCAGGAGCGGATGACCACCCAGATGGCGGCCCGCACCGTGGCCGACGTGTTCTGGGTGCCGTCGGCGCAGGTGATGACCTACGCCGACAACGGGCTCTACCGGAACCTGGACGGCCTGGAGACCCTCGACCTCTCCGACTACTCCGAGAGCGACCTCGAGGGCTTCAAGCTAGGCGGCGAGCTCAACACCATGCCGTTCGGGATCTTCGTCCCGGCGATGCGCTACAACGTCACCTTCGCCGAGGAAGACGGCGTCGAGCTGCCCGAGGACGGACCGGGCTGGACCTGGGACTCGCTCGCCGAGTTCGCCCGCGACTACTCGGCGAACAACTCCTCCGGTCGCAAGGCGCTCTCCTACGGCGCCGAGCACGACCTGTCGTTCGAGAACTGGCTGCGCCAGCGTGGTGAGCAGCTGTGGACCGAGGACGGCCGGATCGGCTTCACCGAGGACGGCCTGGCCAGCTGGATCGACTGGTGGGAGGCCCTGCGCACGGCCGAGGCCACCACCTCGATCGGCGAGCAGGACGGGGTCGCCCCCGACTGGCCGACCATCGGCGACAAGATCCTCATGAACTTCGGCAACTCCAACCACATCATCGACGACGCCAAGCAGTTCCCCGACTACGAGTTCGCGCTGCGCCACCCCCCGGTCGACCCGGCGGCCGAGCCCGGCTTCCAGTACCTCTACTTCCCCCGGATGGCGATCTACAGCGGCACCGACGACGAGACCGCCGCCACCGCCGGGCGGGTGCTCACCTACTGCACCAGCACCGTGGAGATGCTGGAGGCGGTCGGGCTGACCATGGGCGCCCCGGTCAACCCGCGGGTGGCCGAGGAGGTCAAGGCGATCGCCAGCCCCGACGAGGTGGAGATGCTCGACCTGGTGGCCGAGGACCGCGCCCTCGACCGGCGTCCCCGCTACGAGGCGCCGGCCGGCTCGAGCACCTGGCGCACCGTCATGGGCCGGGTGCTGGAGGAGGTCACCCTGGGCGACAGCACGCCCAGCAAGGCCGCCGCCGACCTCATCGCCGAGGTGGGCGCCGCCATCGACCGGGCCGCCTGAGGGACCGCGTCCGACGATGACGACCACCACACCCACCCGGCCTCCGGCCACCGTCCCCGGGACCGACGGGCCAGCCCCGCGGTCCCGGGGCCGCCGGCGCCAGGACGTCGCGGCGCACGTCTTCATGACGCCCTGGCTGGTCGGCCTGCTGGCGGTGACCGCACTGCCGATGCTGGCCTCGCTCTACCTCGCCTTCACCGACTACAACATCCTCTCCGCACCCGAGTTCATCGGCGTCGACAACTTCACCCGGATGGTCTCCGACGAGCGCTTCTGGAGCTCGGTGCGGGTGACGCTGCTCTACGTGCTGGTCTCGGTGCCGCTGCAGCTCGCGTTCGCGCTGCTGCTCGCGCTGGTGCTGGACAAGGGGCTGCGCGGGCTGACCATCTACCGCAGCGCCTACTACCTGCCCTCGCTGCTGGGCACCAGCGTCGCGGTGGCGGTGCTGTGGCGCCAGATCTTCGGCCACGACGGGCTGGTCAACCAGGCGCTCGCCCTGGTGGGGATCGAGGGTCAGAACTGGCTGGTGAACCCCGACACCGCGCTCGGCACCCTGATCGTGCTCAACGTGTGGACCTTCGGCTCACCGATGGTGATCTTCCTGGCCGGGCTGCGCCAGATCCCCGAGGAGCTCTACGAGTCGGCCCGGGTGGACGGGGCGACGGTGCTGCGGCAGTTCCGCCACATCACGCTGCCGATGCTGACCCCGATCGTCTTCTTCAACCTGATCCTGCAGACCATCGGGGCGTTCCAGTCCTTCACCCAGGCCCACGTGGTCAGCGGCGGCACCGGCGGCCCGGTGGACTCGACGCTGTTCTACACGCTGTACGTCTACCAGCAGGGCTTCGTCGCCTTCGACATGGGCTACGCCTCCGCCCTGGCCTGGGTGCTGCTGGTCTTCATCGCCCTGATCACCGCCCTGCACTTCGCGCTGTCGAGGTACTGGGTCTTCTACGGAGACTGAGATGAGCGAACAGATCCTCGACCGCACCCTCGACCCGGTGCAGGACCCGCCCAAGACCGAGCCGCCGCCGTCGGCCCGCCGCGAGCGGCGTCGCTCCGACGTGCTGCGCCACGCCGGGCTCATCCTGTTCGGCCTGGTGATGCTCTACCCGCTGGTGTGGATGGCGGTGAGCGCGTTCAAGCCGTCCAACCTCGTGCTCACCGATCCGAGCATCATCCCCACCGAGCTGACCCTGCAGAACTTCCGGGACGGCTGGAACAGCGCCAACCAGCCGTTCTGGGTCTTCTACGGCAACTCGCTGGTGGTGGCCGTCTGCTGCATCATCGGCAACCTGTTCTCCTGCTCGTTGACCGCCTACGCGCTGGCCCGGCTGGACTTCCGGGCCAAGAAGACCTACTTCGCGATCGTGCTCGTCTCGGTGATGCTGCCGATGCACGTGGTGGTCATCCCGCAGTACATCGTGTTCTCCCAGCTCGGGCTGGTGAACACGTTCGTGCCGCTGATCCTGCCGAAGTTCCTCGCCACCGACGCCTTCTTCATCTTCCTCATGGTGCAGTTCATCCGCGGCATCCCGCGCGAGCTGGACCAGGCGGCCTGGCTGGACGGCGCCGGCCCGTTCCGGACCTTCTGGTTCGTGGTGTTCCCGCTGATGCGCCCGGCGCTGGTGACCACGGCGATCTTCACCTTCATCTGGACCTGGAACGACTTCTTCGGCCAGCTGATCTACCTCACCGAGTCCTCGGTGTTCACCGTGCCGGTGGCGCTGAACTCGCTGGTCGACAGCCAGACCCAGAGCGGGATCGGGATGCTGCTGGCGATGTCGGTGCTGTCGCTGGTGCCGATCCTGGCCTTCTTCGCCTTCGCCCAGAAGTACCTGATCCGCGGCATCTCCACCACGGGTCTGAAGTGACCTCGCTGGTGGCGGTGCGGGCGCCGGCCGACCCCGGCCTGGACCGGCTGCGGGCGGTGCTCGGCGACCGGGTGGTCGAGGTCGGGGAGGTCAGCCCGGACGGGTGCCGCCGGGCCGGGGTGGACCCGGCCCGGGTGGGTGCGGTGCTCGGGGCCTCCCCCGCGGACCGGCTGGACGTCTTCCCCGCGCTGGACTGGGTGCACAGCCCGGCCGCCGGGGTGGACGCCTGGGTGCGGCGGCGCACCGTCCCCGACGGCGTCCGGCTGACCAGCGCCGTCGGGAACGGGGCGGTGCCGCTGGCCGAGCACGCGCTGATGCTCATGCTGCAGCTCAGCCGGTCGGCGTTCCGCTGGGCCGAGGCGCAGCGCGAGCACCGCTGGGACCGCTTCGTGCACGGCGAGCTCGCCGGCTCGACGTTGGGGCTGGTGGGGCTCGGCCACAGCGGCACCGACCTCGCCCGCAAGGCGCTGGCCTGTCACATGTCGGTGCTCGCGCTCACCGGACGCCCGCGCACCTCCGACGTCCCCGGTGTGACCACCCTGCACGGCCCGGACGGGCTGCGCCGGCTGCTCAGCGAGTGCGACCACCTCGTCGTCACCTGCCCGCTCACCGAGCAGACCCGCGGGATGATCGGTGCCGAGCAGCTGTCCTGGATGCGTCCGAGCGCGTTCGTGGTGGTGATCTCCCGCGGTGGCGTCGTGGACGAGGACGCCCTGGTCGAGGCGCTCCGCGCGGGCCGGCTCGCCGGCGCCGGGCTGGACGCCCACCCGGTGGAGCCGCTGCCGGCCGACAGCCCGCTGTGGGACCTGCCGAACGTGGTCGTCACCCCGCACAACGCCGCAACCACCGAGCAGACCGCCGAGCGCGGCCGGCAGATCCTGCTGGACAACGCCGCCCGCTGGGTCGAGGGACGCCCGCTGCGCAACCTGGTCGACCTCGATCGCGGCTACTGACCCGGAGCGCGGAGCCACCGCGGCACCCGGGCCGGCCACCTCGACCGGCTACGCCGCGGCGCGCTCCTGGGCGGGCCGGCGGCGCAGCGTCGGCGACAGCAGCGGCGGCGTGCGGTACTCCTGGTCCATCTGCCCGACACCGGTGCCGGGCGGCACGATCTCGTCGACCCGGTCGAGCAGGTCGTCACCGAGGCGCACGTCGGCCGCGGCGAGGAGGTCGTCGAGCTGCTCCATCGTGCGCGGCCCGAGGAGCGCGGCGGTCACCCCCGGGTGCGCGATGACGAACGAGAGCGCGAGATGCGTCAGAGGCATCCCGGCCTCCTCCGCCAGGGCGATGAGCTGCTCGACCGTGTCGATGCGGCGCTCGTCGCGCAACGCGGCGAACATCCGGGTGCGGCGCAGGTCGCTCTCCTGCCCGCGACGGACCCGGCCGGTCAGCATCCCGCTGGCGAGCGGGCTCCAGATCACCGTGCCCATCCCGTAGCGCTGGGCCACGGGCAGCACCTCGCGCTCGATCGTGCGGTCGAGCAGGGAGTAGTGCGGCTGCTCGGCGCGGAACCGCTCGAGGCCACGGCGCTCGGCGACCCACTGCGCCTCGACGATGTCGGAGGCGGGCATGTCGGAGGTGCCGATCGCCCGCACCTTCCCGCTGCGGACGAGGTCGGTCAGTGCCGACAGGGTCTCCTCGATGTCGGTCAGCGGGTCGGGCCGATGCATCTGGTAGAGGTCGAGGTGGTCGGTCTGCAGCCGGCGCAGCGAGTTCTCGACGGCGGTCATGATCCACCGCCGCGAGCCGCCGCGCGCGTTGGGGTCGTCACCGATCGGTCGGGAGAACTTCGAGGCGAGGACGACGTCGTCGCGTCGCCCCCGGAGCGCCCGCCCGAGCAGCTCCTCCGACTCGGCGTAGGCGTCGGCGGTGTCGACGAAGTTGATGCCGGCGTCCAGGGCGCGGGCGACCATGCGGTCCACCTCGCCCTGGTCGGTGGTGCCGAACGAGCTGAACATCATCGCGCCGAGCGCGAAGGGCGAGACGTGGATGCCGGTGCGGCCGAGCGGACGGTGCTGCATGGGATTCTCCTCAGGCTGGCGGGTGCCGCGGAGGCGCGGCTACCCTGGGCGGAAACGGAACGTCCGTCCACAACTATACGGAACATTGTTCCAGTTGTCACCGAGGAGAACGATGCAGACTGACGACGCCGCGGGCGCACCGGCGCCCCGCCGCCGACGCGCGGACGCCGTCCGCAACACGGAGGCGGTGCTGGAGGCGGCGAAGGCGGTGTTCGCGGAGGCGGGGGTCGACGCACCGATGCGCGACATCGCCGCGCGCGCCGGGGTCGGTGTCGGCACGATCTACCGCAGCTACCCGCAGCGCTCCGACCTGATCATCGCCGTGTTCCGGCGCGAGGTCGGCGCCGTCGCCGCAGAGGCCGAACGCCTCGGTCGCGAGCACCCACCCCTGGAGGCGCTGCGGTTGTGGGCCGACCGGCTGGCACGCTTCGTCGCCACCAAGCGCGGCTTCTCCGGCGCGCTGCACTCCGGCGACCCGGCCTACCAGCCGCTGCCGGCGTACTTCCTCGGCGCGCTCGCCCCGCGCGTGCAGGACATCCTCGACGCCGGCGCGCGCGAGGGCACCATCCGTGCGGACGTCCGCGCCGAGGACCTCGTCCCCGCCCTGATCCGCCTCGCCAACAGCCGGTCCGACGAGCACGGCGGGTCCGGGCTGGACATGACGGGGGTGCTCCTCGACGGTCTGCGGGCCGCCCACCCCGAGGCAGGCGGGGCGGACCAGGCGCGTCCGCCCGGACCGGTCGGCGCCGACCCTCGCTGAGCCCAGACTGGCCGCGTGACCGGCCACCTCATCGCCCTCGTCGGCACCTCGAGCGTCGGCAAGACCTCGGCCGCCGCCGCGTTGCAGCCGCTGCTGCCCGAGCCGCACCTGGTGGTCGGCATCGACCTGTTCCTCAACGCGTTCCCGCACCACTGGGCGGGCCACCCGCGCGGGCCGGGGCCGGGGATGTGGTACGACGACCGGACCGACGCCGACGGACGTCCGGTGGCCCGGATCCACTACGGCGAGGCGGGCGTCCGGCTGCTCGCGGGCATGCGGCTGGCGGTGCGGGCGCTCCTCGACGCGGGCAACCACGTCGTCCTCGACGAGATGCCGCTGGACCAGACCGTGCTGCCGGGCTGGCGGCGCGACCTCGCCGGCTACGACCAGCACTGGGTGCGGCTGACCGCCTCGCTGCCGGCGCTGGAGGAGCGTGAGCGCGGACGCCGGAGCGGCCAGCACCTCGGCAACGCCCGCGGTCACCTCGACGTCGTCGGGGACGAGCCGTTCGACCTCGTCCTCGACACCTCCGAGCTGGCGCCGGCCGAGGTGGCCGAGCGCGTGCGCGCCTCCCTGCCCGCTGACTGGCGACGTCTGGAGGAAGCTCCACGAGAAGGTTCCGGCGGCGATGTCGAGAACGTCGCGGGGGCTCCGTCCCCGGGGTGAGCGCGGCCAGAATGGGCCGCACCACACGAGGAGACGAACGATGAAGTACCTGCTGCTCAAGCACTACCGCGGCGCCCCGAAGGGTGTGAACGACCACCCGATGGACACCTGGTCACCCCAGGAGGTGTCGGACCACATCCAGTACATGGACGACTTCGCCAAGCGCCTCCAGAGCACCGGCGAGTACGTCGACGGGCAGGCGCTCTCGCCCGAGGGCGCGTTCGTCCGCTACGACGGCGAGGGACGTCCGCCGGTGGTCGACGGGCCGTTCCCCGAGACCAAGGACCTCATCGCCGGCTGGATGGTCATCGACGTCGAGAGCTGGGAGCGGGCCGTCGAGCTGGCCGGTGAGCTCTCGGCCGCCCCGGGCAAGGACGGCAAGCCGATCCACGAGTGGCTCGAGGTGCGGCCGTTCCTCACTGCACCGCCGACCATCACCGAGTGACCCGGACCCCGTCGACATGGACGAGGCGCTGCTGCGTCGCCTCACCCCCGAGGTGATCGGGGTCCTCGTCCGCCGCGGAGCCGACTTCGCGGCGGGCGAGGACGCCGTCCAGGACGCACTGGTCGAGGCGCTGCGGGTGTGGCCGGAGGACCCGCCGCGCGACCCCAAGGGCTGGCTGGTCACCGTGGCGTGGCGCCGCTTCCTCGACGCCACCCGCTCCGAGACCGCCCGCCGCCGGCGCGAGGACGCCCTCGAGGCCGAGCCGGCGCCCGGACCGGCGCCGTCCGGCGACGAAACGCTGCAGCTGTACTTCCTCTGCGCCCACCCCTCGCTGACCCCGTCCTCGGCGGTGGTGCTCACCCTGCGGGCGGTCGGCGGGCTGACCACCCGCCAGATCGCCGAGGCCTACCTGGTGCCCGAGGCGACCATGGCCCAGCGCATCAGCCGGGCCAAGCGCACGGTGGCTGGCGTCCGGCTCGACCAGCCCGGCGACGTCGCCACCGTGCTGCGGGTGCTCTACCTGGTCTTCAACGAGGGCTACTCCGGTGACGTCGACCTCGCGGCCGAGGCGATCCGGCTGACCCGCCAGCTCGCCGCCGTCATCGACCACCCGGAGGTGGCCGGGCTGCTGGCGCTGATGCTGCTGCACTCCGCCCGGCGCCCCTCGCGCACCGCCGCCGACGGCAGCCTGGTCCCGCTGGCCGAGCAGGACCGCAGCCGCTGGGACACCCGGCTCATCACCGAGGGCGTCGAGGTGCTGCAGGCCGCGCTCGTTCGCGACCGGCTCGGGGAGTTCCAGGCCCAGGCCGCGATCGCCGCCCTGCACGCCGACGCCCCGACGGCGGAGGAGACCGACTGGGTGCAGTTCGTGGAGTGGTACGACGAGCTCCTCCGGCTGACCGACAACCCCGTGGTCCGGCTCAACCGGGCGGTGGCGGTCGGCCAGGCCGATGGCGCCCGCGCCGGGCTGGCCGCGCTGGCCGAGGTGGACCCCTCGCTCCCCCGCCACACCGCCGCCTCGGCGTACCTGCACGAGCAGGACGGTGACCCGGTGACGGCGGCCCGGCTGTACGCCGAGGCGGCACGGAAGGCCTCGAGCGCGGCCGAGCGGGACCATCTGACCCGCCAGGCCGCCCGGCTCAACACCCCGACGGCGTAGGCCCACCGGGATTCCGCTCCACCGTGGGTCACCGGGCGGCCCGGATTCCCGTGGTTGCGCGGGCGGGCGGCGCCAGAGCGGCGACGTGTGCGCGGAATCCGTGTGGCCCCGCCCGGGGTCGCGACCGATTTCGACGGTCAGTCGGCCTCTGCCGAGCGGCAGAGCCGCCAACCATGCGGAGCACCCGCCTCCGACACCGCGACCGACCGTCGAAATCCGCTCCTGCTCTTGACCCCGGAACGCACGGCGCTCTACCGTTCCTGTTCATCGGGACGCCTGTCCCAATCATCGGGAACAACGGAGTACCCATGACCCCACGACTTCGCCGGCGGACGCTGCTGGCCGGCGCGGCGGCGGCCGCGGCCCTCGGTGCGCTGGGCGGCTGCGGACGTCCGGTCGACACGAGCGCAGAGCTGCCGGCGGTGTCCGGCGACTACACCGGTCCGCCGCTGACGCTGCAGTTCTGGAACGGGCTCACCGGCGGGGACGGGCCGGTGATGCGCGAGCTCATCGCGCAGTTCAGCGCCACCCACCCCAACATCGGCATCGAGATGTATGCGATCCCGTGGTCGAGCTTCTACCAGAAGTTCCCCGCCGCGGTGGTCAGCGGGCTGGCCCCCGACCTCGGGCTCATGCACAACTTCCAGGTCGCCACCAACGCCGCCCGCCAGGTCGTCGTCCCGCTGGACCCGCTGGTGCCGGCACTCGGGCTGCGGCAGGAGGACTACCTGCCGGTGGTGTGGCAGTCCGGGCTGATCGACGGCGCGCGCTGGTCGCTGCCGCTGGACATGTGGCCCGACAGCCTCTTCTACAACCGCCGCGTGCTCGCCGACGCCGGGCTCGACCCCGACGCCCCGCCGCAGACGGGCGAGGAGTACCTGGCCGCGCTCGACCGGCTCGCCGCCAACGGCGTCCAGGGCCACTGGCTCCCGGCGGTCGACCCGCAGGGCGTGGGTCGCGGCTTTGACTCGCTGCTGTGGCAGTTCGGCGGCGAGCTCTACGCCGAGGACGGCAGCGCCGCGCTGTTCGCCGAGGAGGCCGGCGTGCAGGCGTTGGAGTGGCAGGCCGGCCTGATCGCCGCCGGCTACAGTCCCAGCGACGTCAGCGGCTCCGACGCCAACGTGGCGTTCAAGAACGACCGGAACGCCTTCCTCTGGGGCGGTCCGGGCGCGCTCATCAACGACCTGGGCAAGGTCGACGACCTCGACTGGGACGTCGCCCCGCTCCCCCAGATCGGCGTCCGGCGGGCGGCCTTCTCCGGCTCCCACCAGTTCGTGCTGATGCGCCAGCAGGAGTTCGACCCCGACCGGGTCAGCGCCACGGCCACCTTCCTGCGCTGGATCATGGGCAACTCCCTGGGCTGGGCCAGCGCCGGACCCGTCCCAGCCCGGCTGCCGGTGCTCGAGCAGCCCGCGTTCGCCCAGCTCTCCGCCCAGGCCAACGTCGCCTCCGGCGTGGAGCACATCCGCTTCTACCCGCTCGTCCCCGGCATCGCCGAGGTGCAGACCACCATCCTCTACCCCGCCGTCGGGGACGCCCTGCTCGGTCAGCTCAGCCCGCGCGACGCCCTGGCCCGCGGCCGCGAGCAGGCGTCCTTCCTGCTGGCGGAGAACCTCACGAAGTACGGGAGGGCCTGATGACCGCCACCACCGCACCGACGTCCGCCCCGCCCGCGCCGGCGGCCCGTCCGGCTCCGACGACCGCGCCCGGCTCGCGCGGCGCCCCGCACCGTCCCCGGCCGTGGACGCCCTACCTGTTCCTCGCGCCGTTCCTCGTCGTCTTCGCCACCTTCGTGCTGGCGCCGGCGCTGTACGGGTTCTGGATGAGCCTGCACAACTGGGACTTCTTCCTGCCCGAGCGCCCCTTCGTCGGGCTGGCCAACTACGCCGAGCTCTTCACCCCCGGCGCCCTGGTGGCCCAGCAGTTCTGGGAGAGCATGCGCGCGACCGGACTGTTCGTGCTGCTGTCGGTGCCGCTGCTGATGGTGATCCCGCTGGCGCTGGCGCTGCTGCTCAACCGGCGCTTCCGCGGCCGCACCTTCTTCCGCGCCGTCTTCTTCGCCCCCTACGTGCTCGGCGTCAGCGTCATCGGTCTGCTGTGGCAGTACCTGCTCAACGCCAACACCGGTCTGGTCAACGGCTACCTCACCGACCTGCTCGGGCTGGAGGAGGGCATCCCCTGGCTGACCGCGCTGCCGTGGGTGTGGGTCACCCTGGTCGGCGTCACCGTCTGGTGGACGATGGGCTTCAACTCCGTGGTCTACCTCGCCGGGCTGCAGGGCATCGACGAGAACCTCTACGACGCCGCCAAGGTCGACGGCGCCAACCGCTGGCAGGAGCTGGTGCACGTCACCCTGCCCGAGCTGCGGCCGGTGATCCTCTTCGTGCTGACCATGACCGTGCTGGCCTCGGCCAACATGTTCGGCCAGTCCTACCTGCTCACCAGCGGCAACCCGTCGGACGAGACCCGCACGGCGATCATGTTCATCGCCGAGGTCGGTCTGGAGCAGTTCCGGATGGGTCTCGGTGCGGCGATGAGCTACCTGCTGGCCCTGGTGCTCGTGGTCGTCAGCGCCCTCAACTTCCTCTTCCTGCGACAGAAGGAGCGCTGAGATGACCACGCTCGCCACCGCGCCGACGTCCGTCCTGCCCGACACCCCGCCGCCCGACCGGCGCCGTCCCCGCAACCTGGTCAGCACGCTGCTGCTGTACGCGGCGCTGCTGATCCTCTCGGTGATCATCATCTCGCCGCTGCTGTGGATGCTCTCGACCTCGTTCAAGACCACCGGGGACGCCACCACGATGCCGCCGCAGTGGATCCCGCCCGAGCCGTCGGTCGAGGGCTACACCACCCTCTTCGCCGACGCCCAGGCCCCGGTGCTGCGCTGGCTCGGCAACTCGGTGCTGGTCGCCGTCCTGCACACCGTGCTGGTGCTGGCCACCGCCGCGCTGGCCGCCTATCCGCTGGCCCGGATGCGCTTCCCCGGACGCGACGTGGTGTTCGCGCTGATCGTGGCGACCCTGTTCGTGCCCGGGTTCGTCTTCCTGATGCCGAACTACCTGATCGTGGACTCCCTCGGCTGGCTGGACAGCATCTGGGCCCTCGTCGTCCCCGGAGCGGCCAGCGCGTTCGGGGTGTTCTTCCTCCGCCAGTTCTTCAGCTCGCTGCCCGAGGCGCTGGAGGAGGCGGCGCTGATCGACGGCGCCAACCGGTTCCAGATCTTCTGGCAGGTGGTGCTGCCGCTGTCGAAGGCGCCGCTGGCCACCCTGGCGGTGCTGTCGTTCCTCACCAGCTGGAACGACTTCCTGTGGCCGCTGTACGTGTTGTTCAACCCCGAGCAGCTGACCCTGCCGGCCGGCCTGGCGACCCTGCTGGGCTCCTACGCCACCGACTACCCGATGATCATGGCCGGGGCGGCGCTGGCGAGCATCCCGGTGCTGGTGCTCTTCGCCTTCGTCCAGCGCTACGTCATCGCCGGCGTCGCCCGGTCCGGGCTGAAGGGATGAGCCGACCGGCCGCGACGGACGTCCCGCCCGCATCGCGACGACCTCGCCGGAGCGCCTCTCCCGAGCGCTCCGGCGGGCTCAGCGCGCTGCGGGTGGGACGGCTCGCGGCCGGGCGACGGCTGGACCGCTGGGGGATGATGCCGCCATGAGCACCCAGCCGAGCACCACGTCGGCCGGCACCCTCGCCCGGGGGCTGGACATCCTCGAGTGGGTGGCCGAGGTCGAACGCGGCTCCATCCCCGACCTCTGCGCCGCCCTCGGGCTGAGCCGCAGCGCCGCGTACCGGATCGTGGCCCAGCTGCGCGACCGCGGGTTCCTGGTCGAGGCGGGGGAGAACTCGGTCCGGCTGGGGCCGGTGGCGATCCGGGTCGGGCTGCAGGCGCTGGAGGGCCTCGACCTGTTCAAGGTGACCCCCGACCACCTCCGTGCACTGGTGGCGACCACGCAGGAGACCGCGTTCGTGGCCGTCCCCGAGGGCGACGAGATGGCCTACGTCATGCAGGAGGTCGGCCCGCAGGTGGTGAAGGTGTCCTCGAAGCTGGGCAGCCGCGCCCCGCTGCACGCCTCCGGGCTCGGCAAGGCCTACCTGTCGGCGCTGCCGGCCGACGAGGCCGACGTCGTCATCGCCGCCCTCGACCTGGTCCGCTACACGCCCACCACCCTCACCTCGGTGGGCGACCTCACCGCCGCGGTCCGCGAGGCCGCCACCCGCGGCTACGCCGTGGACGACTCCGAGCGCGAGCCGGGCGTGCGCTGCCTGGCCGCCCCCATCCTCGACGCCTCCCGGCGTCCGGTGGCCGCGATCAGCGTCGCCGGGCCGAAGGAGCGCATCCTCGCCGCCGAGACCGACATCGTCGCCGCCCTGCGCAGCACCGCCGCCCGGATCTCCGCCGGGCTCGGCCACCACCCGTCCGTCCCGACCTGACCCGACCGAAGGAGCACCGTGCCCGACCCCGTGATCACCGCCGTCGACCTGCACCGCCTGCCCACCCGCTACCCCCGCACCGTGGGCCGCAACGCCCGTCTCGGCAGCCACGGCAGCGGCGGTGAGTCGGCCGTCGCGGTGCTCCGCACCGACACCGGACAGGTCGGCTGGGGGCTGACCGAGGGCACCGGCGGTGACCCGCGGACGGTGGTCGGACGGCCGTTGTCGGAGCTGGTCGACCCGGCCACCGGCGTCCGCGACCTCGACCACGCCTGGCTCGACATCGCCCTGCACGACCTGCTCGGGGTGGTGCACGACCTGCCGGTGCACGCGCTGCTCGGCAGCCGCGGCGCGACCACCGTCGAGGTGTACGACGGCGCCATCTACTTCGACGACCTCGACCCCGAGGACTCACCGGTCGGTGCCGCGGTGGCGGTCGAGAACTGCCGGGCCGACACCGCCCTCGGCCACCGCAGCTTCAAGCTGAAGATCGGCCGCGGGAACCGGTGGATGAGCCGGGCCGACGGCGACAAGCGGGACGTCCTCATCACCCGCTCGGTCCGCGAGGCGTTCCCCGAGGCCAAGGTGCTGGTCGACGCCAACGACGGCTACGACCTCGACGGCTTCCGCCGCTACCTCGACCAGGTGGCCGACTGCGACCTGTACTGGGTGGAGGAGCCGTTCCTCGACGACGCCGACGACCTCGCCACGCTGCGCCGCCACCTCGACGCGGTCAGCCCCACCACCCGGATCGCGGAGGGCGAGACCTCTCCCGACGTCGACGCGCTGCTCCCCGTCGCCGCGGCCGGGCACATCGACGTCCTGCTGATGGACGTCATGAGCTACGGGCTGACCCGGTGGCGGGCGCTGATGCCGGAGCTGGAGCGGATCGGCACCGTCGCCTCCCCGCACGCCTGGGGACGTCCGCTGAAGACGCTGTACGCCGCCCAGATGGCCGCCGGGCTCGGCAACGTCGAGGTGGTCGAGGGCGTCCCCGGCACCACCGACCTGGTCGACGACACCGCCTACCAGTTCGCCGACGGCCACCTCACCGTGCCCGACCGCCCCGGCTTCGGCCTCCCCGTCCCCCAGCTCTGAGCCCCGACGCACGCCACCGCACCCGATGTCCTGAGCCTGTCGAAGGACGCCCACCCAGACGCCGAACCCCCGCCCAGCGTCCTGAGCCCGTCGAAGGACGAGAAGACCGCACCACCCGAGGAGCCCCGTGCAGACCCTGCCCGCCACCCATCCCGACGACTTCCCCGTCCTCGACACCGACGGCCTGCGCGACCGCTTCCTGGTCGACGGGCTGTTCGCCACCGGGGAGGTCGGGTGGGCCTACGCGCACGACGACCGGCTGCTGCTCGGCGGCGTCGACCTGACCGGCGAGCCCCTCACCCTGGAGGCGCCGCCGGAGCTGGCCGCCGAGCACCTGTGCGACCGGCGCGAGCTGGCCGTGGTGTGCCTGGACGGGTCGGTGTCGGTGGAGACCGACGGGCAGACGCACGAGCTGGACGCCTTCGACGTGCTGTACGTGTCGCGGGGCACCGGGTCGGTGCGGCTCACCGGGACGGCCCGGGTGTACCTGGTCGCGGCGCCGGCGCACGCCGACCACCCGACCGCGGTCGGCCGCCGGGACGAGGTGTTCGGCGCCGACCTCGGCGAGCAGGAGCAGGCCAACGTCCGCACCGTCCGCCGCTACGTGCACGCCGACGGGATCGCCTCGGCCAACCTCGTGCTCGGCATCACCACCCTGGCGCCGGGCAGCGTCTGGAACACCATGCCCTGCCACACCCACCCCCGCCGGACGGAGGTGTACCTCTACACCGGGCTGGGCGACGGGCGGGTGGTGCACCTGGCCGGCCCGCCGACCCAGACCCGCTCGGTGGTGGTCGCCGACGGGCAGGCGGTGGTCAGCCCGGGCTGGTCGGTGCACACCGGCGTCGGCACCCGGGCCTACTCCTTCGTCTGGGCGATGGCGGGGGAGAACCAGGACTACGCCGACATGGACGTCGTCGACCTCGGGAGCCTGCGGTGAGCGGGGCGCTCGGTCCGGCCCCCCTCGGAGCAGCACTGTTCGACCTCACCGGCCGGACGGCCCTGGTCACCGGGGCCAACCGCGGTATCGGCCTGGCGATCGCGGAGGGGCTGGCCGCCGCCGGGGCCGACGTGGTGGCCGTCAGCTCCAGCATCGCGACCGAGGGCAGCGAGGTGGCCCGCCGGGTGACCGCGCTGGGCCGGCGCTGCGAGGCAGTCCGGGTCGACTTCTCCGACCGGGAGGCGGTGCTCGAGCTGGGTCGGACCCTGGCCGGGCGGGTGGACGTCCTGGTCAACAACGCCGGCACCATCCACCGTGCGCCGGCGATCGAGCACCCGCTGGACGCCTGGGACCGGGTGCTCGAGATCGACCTCACCAGCCAGTTCGCGCTCACCCAGCTGCTGGCCGCGCCGATGCTGGAGCGGGGTCGCGGCAAGGTGGTCTTCACCGCCTCGCTGCTCAGCCTGCAGGGCGGGATCAACGTGCCCAGCTACGCGGCCGCGAAGTCGGCGGTGGCCGGGCTGACCCGCGCGCTGGCCAACGAGTGGGCGCCGCGTGGGGTCAACGTCAACGCGCTCGTCCCCGGCTACATCGCCACCGACAACACCACCGCGCTGCGCGAGGACCCGGTGCGCGCCGAGCAGATCCTCACCCGGATCCCGGCCGGCCGCTGGGGCCAGGCCTCCGACCTGGTCGGCGCCGCGGTCTTCCTCGCCTCCGCCGCCTCGGACTACGTGCACGGCACGCTGCTGCCGGTGGACGGCGGCTGGCTCAGCCGCTGACGGCGGACGCCGCCCGCAGGGATTCCGTGCCGAGGTCGCCGCGCCCTGTCCGCGTCGGTGGGCAGTGGCGCGCCGCGGAGCCGGAGGTGCGAGGACGCTGGCGCGGAATCCCTGTGCCCGAGGCCAGCGGTCAGCGGCTGACCACGCCAGCGCGCTGAGCCCGTCGGAGCGCGGGCATCCCGCCCATCGACGGGTTCAGGGCGCTGGGGTCGGGTCGGCCGCAGACGTCCAGCCCGCGCCAGCGTCGAGGCGGGACGAACGCCCACTCGCGGCACCCCTCGCGGCGGCGCACCCCGTCGCTACGGGACGACTGCCCACTCGACGCGCTCCTCGGCGCCGCCTGCCCTCGTGGCCGCACTCTCGCCGCGGGACAGGCCCCACGACGCGCTGAGCTCGTCGACACGCGAGCCGAACCCGCCCTTCGACAGGCTCAGGGCGCTGGGGTCGGGCCCACCACGCACGTCCGCTCGCGTCGGCGGGAGAGCGCGAGGAGCGCCCACTCGCAGCACTCATCGGGCTGGCGTCCTCAGCCGAGCCCAAGGGCCGCCCACTCGTAGCACTCGTCGCGGCTCTGCCCCCGCGACGACAACGACCACCCACTCGCAGCACTCGTCGCGGCCCTGCCCCGCGACGGCGCAACGACCGCCCACTCGACGCGGTCGTCGGTCGTCAGCCGTGGCGGCCCCGCGGTGCGGCGACGTGGTAGCCGATGGACTCGCGCCAGCGCTGGTGCACCTCGATCAGCCGGGCCACCTCGTCGGGGCGTCCGGCGGCGAGGTCGATGCGCTCGCCCGGGTCGGCGGCCACGTCGTGCAGTATGAAGCCGTGGCCGGGGTCGGCGTGCTCGACCTGTCGGATCCCCCGCGCCTCGGGGCTGTCGCCGTCGACCCACCGCAACTTGAGGTCGCCGCAGCGCACCGCCCACTGGAACCCGCAGTCCCAGTGCAACGCCCGGTCCGGCGCGGTGCCGTCGCGCAGCAGCGGGGCCAGGTCGGCCCCATCGGCGTCCTCTACCTGCCCACCGGCGGCCGCGACCAGGGTGGGCACCAGGTCGAGCGCGCTCACCAGGCCGGTCCGCTCCGTCCCGCCCGACCAGCCGGCGGCCGGCCACCGCGCCAGGAAGGGCACCCGGACCCCGCCCTCGGCGAGCGTGTACTTCGAGCCCGACAGCGGGGTGTTGTCGCCGTAGTTGCAGGGTGAGCCGCCGTTGTCGGTGAGGTAGACCACCACGGTGTCCTCGGCCAGCCCCGACGCCTCGAGCTGGTCCAGCAGCCTCCCGACCTCGGCGTCCATCAGCTCCAGCTGCGCCAGGTAGTACCCGCGCCCGTGCTCCAGGTTCGGGCTGATCGCGCCGTCGTACCAGTCGGCGTAGCCGCCGGTGCCCTCGTCCCAGTCGCCCCGCGCCGGCAGTCCGCGACGCCGCAGCTCCTCGGCCGGCAGCTGCCAGCAGAAGTTGTGCACCGCGTTGAACGCCACCACCGCGAAGAAGGGACGTCCGTCGTCGGCGGCCACGAAGTCGCGAGCCCGGCGGCCGAGCTCCGCGGTGAGGAACCCCTCGAGCTCGACCTCCTCATCACCCTCGAGCATCGGCTGCACCCCCATCCGCCAGGACGCCTCCGGCCCGTACTCCTCGACCGCGGCGGAGGAGTGGCGCAGGTAGTTGAGCCGGCCCTGCTGCTGCCCGGCCAACCCGTAGAACGTCTGCTCGAACCCGTGCTGCGGCGGGCAGGCCCGGTCGCCTCGGCGTTCGTGGCCGTAGTGCACCTTGCCGAAGTAGCTGGTCCGGTAGCCCAGCTCCCGCACCCGCTCCGCCAGTGACGGCCCATCCGGGTCGAAGGCGGAGTTGTCGAACCAGGTCGCACCCCACCGCTGCGGGTAGCGTCCCGACATCATGGCCGCCCGCGAGGGGCTGCAGATCGGGGCGGTGACGTAGGCCTCGGGGCAGCTCACCCCGGAGGCGGCCAACCGGTCCAGCTGCGGGGTGCGGACGGCCGCGTCGTGCCCGAGGTGGCCCAGGTCGCCGTAGCCGTGGTCGTCGGAGACCACCAGCAGCACGTTCGGCCGCGCGGGCCCGGACGCGCTCACCGGACCGCCAGCTCGCTCACCCAGGACGCCTCGGTGCGCACCGGTCGGCCGGTGACCAGCTCCCCGTCGGCCACGAACCCCTCCTCGCGCCCCTCCAGGTAGCCGACCAGCCGGGCGCGCCAGTCGGCCACCTCGGCGGCCCGGGACGGGTCGGTGGAGAGGTCGTGCAGCTCGTGCGGGTCGGTCTCGAGGTCGAAGAACTGCTCGACACCGCGTGCGGAGGCCCACAGGTACTTCCGCCGCCCGTCGGTGACCCACTGCAGGGACTGCTCGAAGTGGGTGTGCTCGCCGTGGATCTCCGAGCGCCACCCCGGCCGCTCACCGCGCACGTGCGGCAGCAGGCTCCGGCCGTCCACCGTCGCGGGCACCTCCACCCCTGCCATCTCGAGCACGGTCGGCATCAGGTCGCGCAGCTCGGTGACGTCGTCGACCACCTGCCCCCGGGGGACGTCGGGGAAGAACGCGGGCGCCGGCCGGACGACGAAGGGCACGTGCGCGCTGCCCTCGTAGCCCACGCTCTTGCGGTACATGTCGTGGTCTCCCATCATCTCGCCGTGGTCGGAGACGAACACGATCGACGTCTCCTCGAACAGCTCGTGGTCGGCCAGCCCCTCCATCAGCCGGTTGATCTGCAGGTCGATGTGGCTGATGTTGCCGTAGTAGCCGCTCATCGCCCGGTGGTGGCTCTCGGGGTCGAGCCGTCCCATCACGGTCTGGTGGTAGCCGTCGCGGCGGAACTCCTCGAACTCCCCGATCCAGTCCCCCACCGGGGGCTGCACCCGCGGCCCGTGCCAGTACTGGTCGAAGGCCCACTGCGGCGGGTTGAACGGGGCGTGCGGGCGGTGGAAGGAGACCCAGGCGAAGAACGGCGCGGTGGGGTCGCGGCGGTCGAGGAAGTCCAGCGTCTCCTGCACCACCCAGTTGGTGGGGTGCAGGTGCTCGGGCCGGTTCCAGGGGATGGCCACCATCGAGTTGCAGCCGACGCCGTCGTCGAAGTAGTCACCCCCGGCGCCCACCTCGGGCTGGCGGCGCAGCCAGCGCAGGTAGTCGTCGTGGGCCTCCAGGTGCCGCCCGCCGTAGCGGCGTCCGAAGTGCAGGAAGCCGTCGTGCAGCCGGACGTCGTCGAACCCGCAGCGCGACCGCTCGGGGTAGACGTGCATCTTGCCGACGGCCTGGGTCTGGTAGCCGGCCTCGCGCAGCGTCGACTGCATGGTCACCGGGTGGGCCAGGTGGAACGGGACGCCGTCACGGTAGCCGGTCCGCCCGTGCCGTTCCTGGGACTGCCCGGTGAACATCGCCACCCGGGCCGGCACGCAGGTCGGGGTGGCGGAGTAGGCGCGGGAGAAGCGGGTGCCCTGCCCGGCCAGCTCGTCCAGGTGCGGGGTCTTCACCACCGGGTGCCCGGCCGCCGACAGCGCGTCACCGCGCCACTGGTCGACGCAGATGACCAGCACATTGGGACGGCTGGCCGGGCGCCGGCGGGGTCCGGCGGCCCGGCTGATGAGCAGCGGCGGGCCTCCGGCCGGTCCGGCGGTGGCGACGGGTTCGGGGTCGCCGGGGGCGGGGCCGACGCGGGCCGGCGCAGTGGGGTCGGCGGTGGGAGGCGGGTCGACGGGCACGGGCGTGGCTCCTCGGTCGGGGGTGGTGGTCGGCGGGTTCGAGGGGCCGGGTGGGCCCGCCCCGCTCACCCCTTCACCGCCCCGGCGATGCTCTCGACGAAGTAGCGCTGCAGGAAGAGGAACAGCACGATGATCGGCAGCAGGGCCAGCGTGGACGCCGCCGTCATCACCCCCCAGTCGCTGAAGTACTCGTCGCGCAGGGCGTAGATGCCGACCGACAGCGTCCGCAGGTCGGGCCGGGTCAGCGTCAGCACCAGGGGCAGCAGGAAGTCGTTCCAGGAGTGCATGAACTGCAGGATCACCGCGGTGGCGGTCACCGGCTTGGCCAGCGGCAGGTAGACCGTGGCGAAGATCCGCAGGAACCCCGCCCCGTCGACCCGGGCCGACTCCTCCAGCTCCTTGGGCAGCTGGCCGAAGAACCCGGCGAAGAGCAGCACGCTGATGATGCTGACCCCGCCGGCCTCGGCCAGCGTGACGCCCCACAGCGACCCGCTCAGCCCGATCCGCTCGATCAGGTCGTAGATGGGGATGATCGTGTAGCCCTCGGGCAGGAAGACCACCAGCGCGAAGACGCCGATGATCACCTTCTTGCCGACGAACCGGTAGCGGCCGAGCACGTAGCCCATCAGCGCCGAGGTGGTGACGGCGATGAGGATGGAGAAGCCGGTGACGAACACCGTGTTGAGGAAGTAGCGCCCGATCTCGGCCTGCTCCCAGGCGGCGGCGTAGTTGCCGATCCGCAGCACCGACGTGAACGGGTTGACCGAGCCGAAGATCTCCTGGTTGCTCTTCACCGAGGAGGTCAGCGTCCAGACGAAGGGGTAGACCCAGGCCAGGGCCAGCGGCACCAGCACCACGGTCATCCCCACCGCCCAGATCCGCTCCCGCCGGGAGAAGCGGGCCCGGGCCGGCTTCGGACGCGCCCGACGCGGGCGCGGTGCGTCCTCGGTCCGGGGCGGGCGGACGTCCAGCGCGGTCACCGGGGTGCTCCTGCCGGAGCGCCGGCGTCCACCGCCGGGGTGCCGGTGCGGCCGCGGCCGCCCATCCGGCGGACGGCCCAGAACTGCGCGAGTGCGAGGAGCAGGGTCGCGGTGCCGAAGAAGCAGCCCGCCGCCGAGGCGTAGCCCAGCCGGGGGAGCGCGCCGCCGTCGGGGGCGAAGGCCGTCCGGAAGATGTAGATCTCGATCACCTCGCTGCGGAAGTAGGGACCGCCCTGCGTCATCGCCTGGACGATCGCGAAGGCGTGCAGGTTCTCCTTGGCGGTGAGCACGATGATGATCACCGCGAACGGCACCAGGATCGGCAGGGTGATGTGGCGCATCAGCGCCCACGCCCCCGCCCCGTCCAGCCGGGCCGCCTCGTAGTACTCCTCGGGCACCGTCTGCAGCGCGGCGAGCCAGTAGATCATCGTGGTGCCGAAGTTCTTCCAGCCGTGCACCACCAGCGCGGTCCACAGCGCCAGGTCGGGGTCGGAGAGGAACCCGACCGGGGCGTCCACCACCCCGCTACCGGCGAGGACGGCGTTGACCGGTCCGTTGCTGGGGCTCAGCACGAAGGTCATCACCACGCCGATGATCGAGGCCGAGGCCATCACCGGCAGGAAGAACATCGTGCGGAACGCGACCGACAGCCGCAGCACCTGCCGGTTGAGCACGATCGCCAGCAGCAGCGCCAGCCCCACCCGCACCGGCGTCCCGACCAGCACGAACACAGCCGAGCGGCCGAAGGAGTCCCAGAAGAAGCGGTCACGGACGAGCTCGGCGTAGTTGGCCAGCCCGACGAAGGACATGTCGTCGGAGAAGCCGGACCAGTCCATCGTGGAGTACACCCACGACATCACCATCGGGTAGAAGGAGAACATCGCCGTCAGCACCAGGGCCGGCAGCAGGAACAGGTAGCACCAGCGGGTGGTGCTGCGCTCGTACCAGCCGCCCACCCGGGTCTGCACCCGGCGCTGCAGCGCAGGCGTCGTCGCACTCACCGGCGTCTCCCCGCGGTCGCGGCGGGCATCAGCCGAGCGCCTCGTAGTCGGCGGCGGTGTAGTCGCGGGTCGGGTCCCAGTTCTCGAAGACGTAGTCCTCACGGGTGACCGTCGAGCCCTTGGCCGCGGCCGCCGCGATGGCGTCGTCGAGCGCGGCGTTCATCGCCGCGTTGTACCGGCCGAGCTCACCACTGACATCGGTCAGCTCGCCGCTGAAGACGCCCTGCAGGACCTGCGACAGGCCCGGCTGCACCGGCTGGACCTCCAGCTGCACCATGCCGGCATCGGGGTTGCGCAGCTGCACCTGGGGCACCGCACGCATCACCTGGCGCGCGAGGTCGGCAGCCCGGCGGGCGTTCTCATCCAGCAGCCCGGGCTGGTCGGCGTCGGTGTTGGCCTGCTCGATCGTGGAGACCAGGTTGCCGCCGGAGAGCGCCACCATCGCCGCCTGTCCCGCCACCGAGCCCATGTAGGCGGCCAGCTGCCCGGCGACCTCGGGGTTCGGGGTGTCGGCGTAGACCCAGGTCGAGTTGGCGCCGGTCTCCTGGTAGGGCACCACGAACTCCGCGCCGTCGGGGCTCGGCATGGTCGCCATCGCGTACGACCAGTCCGGGGCCGCCCGCTGCCAGGCCGGGATGTCCCACGGCCCGTTGAGGATCATCCCCGCCACCCCGCTCGGCATCTGGGCGCGGGCGTCCTTCTCGTTCAGGGTGAGGAAGCCGGGCACGACCGACCCGTCGGCCACCATCGACTGCAGCAGCTCGACCGCCTGCACCATCTCCTCGGCGTCGAAGATGTACTCCCCGGTGGACATGTCCATCCCGCTGGCCGGGGCCCGCCACCCCGCCGACATGGCCAGGAAGGAGACGAGGTTGCTGAGGTTGTCCCCACCAGCCATCAACCCCGCTGGGCCGGTCTCGGTCACCGCCCTGGCCGCGGCCCGCATGTCGTCCCAGGTACGGATCTGCGCCACGGGGTCGTCGTAGCCGGCGGCCGACATCACCTCGGTGTCGAAGAACAGCATCCGGTCCAGCCGGCGCACCGAGTTGAGCGGGAAGGTGTAGGTCTTGCCGTCGAAGACGTGCACGCCTGGGATGAACGTGGTGGCGGGGAAGGCTGCCTTCCAGGTCTCGAAGTCGGGGACGATGTCATCCAGGGGGCGCACCCAGCCCTCATTGATCGCCACCTGCGCCGGCTGCTCCAGCGGGAGCGCGAAGACGTCGTGGGCGCTGCCGTTGCGGATGCCGAGCGGGACGACCTGGGCGACCTGCTCCCAGCCGCCGCCGTCGTAGCTGGTGGTGACGTTGGGGTGCTTGGCGGTGTAGGCGTCCAGCACCGCCTCGATGAAGACCGACTTGAGGTCGCCGCTGTCGACCCAGCGGAAGGTGACGTCGCCGGTGGGCGTGCCGGGGTAGTCGGGGAAGCTGATCTGGTCGGCCGGGGCCGGGCCCTCGGGCGTCCCGGTGCCGGTGTCGATCTGGCAGCCCGTGGCGAGCAGCGCCCCGCCGAGGGCGCCGGCTCCCAGCAGGGTGCGGCGGGACAGTGTGGTGCGACGCGGCAGGTCCACGGTTCGGCTCCTTCGCCTGAGTGGTTATGCGCCTAACCTGTCGTCCGGTCCGGGCTTCTGTCAAGAGGGTCGGACGGCTAGGGTCCGGGTGTGCGACGAGCGGCGGCCGACCGGTGACCGTCGACGAGCCGCGCCCGCGGACCGCCGGACGTCCGGCGACCCAGCGCGACGTGGCCGAGCTCGCCGGCGTGTCGGTCGCCACGGTCTCCTACGTGGCCAGCGGCCGCCGCGACCGCCGGTCCGCCGCCACGCCGGAGGTGACGGCGCGGGTGCGGGCGGCGATGGAGCAGCTGCACTACCGCCCGCAGCGCGCCGGCCGGGTGCTGCAACGCCGGCGCACCGACCTGGTGGCGATCGCGGCCTACACGCCGTACAACCCGTGGGGGTTGGCGCTGATGAACCAGGTCGAGGAGGTCGCCGAGGCCCGTGGCCTGGGGGTGGTGACGCTGCGGTACGGCCACAGCGTGTCCCGCACCGACCGCGCCGAGCACCTGCTGGCCGACGGGATCGCCGACGCCGCGGTGGTGCTCGCCCGGCCCGACTTCGGCGCCGACCGGCTCGACCGGGTCGCCGCCTCGGGGGTGCCGGTGCTGGCGATCGGTGCGGAGGGGATCGAGCGGAGCCCCGACGCCGCGTGGGCGGCGCTCGTGCAGGACCAGTACCCCGCGCTCGAGGCGGGCCTCGACCACCTGCTGCGCACCGGCTCGCGCCGGGTCGCCTACCTCACCGAGGGCGACGCGGACAGCCCGCGGACCCGCTCCTTCCGCCGGGCGGCGGACGCCCTCGGCCTGGACCCCGCGCGGGTGGAGCTGGCCTTCAGCGGGACCAGCACCAGCCTCACCTCGCTGGAGACCTACCAGGCGGTGCGGGCCCTGCTCGACCGTCCGGACGCCGAGCGCCCGGATGCACTGATGGTCAGCTCCGACCGTGGTGCGATCGCCACCCTGTGGACCGCGATCGACCTCGGTCTGCGGGTTCCGGAGGACCTGCGCATCATCGGCGCCGGCAACACCCCCGACGGGACGGCCGTCAGCCCGCCGCTGAGCACGATCGGCTGCGACGCCGTCGCCTACCGCCCGGCGGTGGAGCACCTGCTGGCGCGGATCGACGACCCCATCCTGCCGCCGGAGCGGATCTCGGTGCCCTGGCGGCTCATCCTGCGCGGCACCACCTGAGCACCCCGACCGCGCGCGGGTGACCGTCCGGGCTGCTTCACTGGAGCCGGTGAGCACCTCCGACCCCCAGGCCGACCGGACGCTGCCCGACTCGCTGGAGACCTACCTGCGGGTGTGGTGCGCCGACCTGCTGGTCGGGCTGGGCCCGCGGGAGCGCCAGCACCTGGTGCAGGCGGTGCAGGACGTCTACCGCGGCGGGCCCTGGCCGTCCCGGCTGATGGTGCAGCGGCAGGCCGAGCTGCTGTCGGCACGGATCGACCTCGCCCAGCTCCGCGACGACGCGATCACCCGCCACCACCGGCTGACCGACGACCTGCTGCTGCTCAGCGTCCCGGCCGAGCACCCGGGCGCGGTGGACCGGCTGAGCCGCCGGCCGGCAGACCGGGCGCTGCTCGACGGCGTCGACCTGGCCCACCGCGAGGGCCACCTCGACGACGCCGAGCTGCGCACCGTGCTGGAGGGGGCGACCGCCCGGACGCCGCTGCCCGACCCGGTGCCCGCCCCGCCGGAGTTCCCCGACCTGCCGCCGGACCATCCCGAGTCCTGGGCGCGGTGGCAGGACCGCGACCCCGACGCGCCGCGCTGACCGCCCCACCCGGCCCAGGCGCCGGTGTGGTCAGATCGTCGGTTGCCGACCCCGCAGGACGACGCCCCGGCCACACTCGCCCTCGGACCGTGGGCCAGCCCGCCGTGCTAGCGTGGCATTGAATATAAGGAAGGACCGGGCGCCGGGCGCCCCCGACGAGAGCGAAGGCCGTGGCCGCCCTCTACCGCCAGATCTACGAGCAGCTGCGCACCGACATCGAGCAGGGCCGTCTCACGGTCGGGGACCGACTGCCCACCGAGACCGAGCTGGCCCGCCAGCACGAGGTCAGCGCGATCACCGTGAAGAAGGCGCTGGACCTGCTGCGCCAGGACGGCATGATCGTACGCCGGCCCCGCCTGGGCACCTTCGTCACCGCGCCGAGCCCGCAGCCACGGACGTCCACCGAGCAGCCGGCGGCGCTGCCGCTGGTCGGCTGCGTGCTGACCAACTTCGACGACACCTTCGGCACCCATCTGCTCGGCGGTCTCCTGGACGCCGCCGCCGGCCAGGCGCTGCTGGTGCCCCGGCGCTCGCACGGGCAGGCCGACACCGAGGAGCAGCTGATCCGCGAGCTGGTGGCCAGCGGCATCCAGGCGCTGGTCCTGGAGCCGAGCTCCTCGGAGTACGTCGCGCCGGCGGTGCTGGAGCTGATCACCGGACGGTTCCCGCTGGTCATCGTCGACCGGGTGCTGGAGCGGTTCCCGGTCTCCACCGTGGGCTCGGACAACGTCGCCGCCGCCCGCGCGCTGACCGAGCACCTGTTCGGCCTCGGGCACCGCTCGATCGGCTTCGTCAGCGCCTCGAGCCACGTGTCCACGCTGGGCGAGCGGCGTCAGGGCTTCCTGCTGGCCCACGCCACCTTCGCCGTCCCGCACGACGAGGCGGCGGTCTTCACCGAGGTGCGCTCGACCCAGCCCGCCCTCGGCGGCGACCTGCACGAGGACCTCGCCGGACTGGAGGCGTTCGTGGCCGCCCACCCCGACCTGACGGCCTTCGTGGCGACCGAGTACAACATCGCGCTGCTGCTGCACGAGGCCTGCCGACGGGCCGGGCTGGACGTCCCCGGCGAGCGCAGCATCGTCTGCTTCGACTCCCCCGACCGGGTCTTCGACGTCCGCGGCTTCCGCTACACCCACGCCCGCCAGCACCAGGAGCGGATCGCCGCGCTGGCCCTCGCCCAGGCGCTGCGGCAGGTCGCCGACCCCACCGCCATCTCCAAGGAGCAGCTCCCGGTCGAGCTGGTCGAGGGCGACTCCACCCTCGCCCTGCGCCGCCGCCGGACCCGCCGCAGCTGACCGCCGAACCCCACGCCGCCGGGCCGGAACGCGACGACGTCCCCGCCGTGGCTCTGCGGCAGGGACGTCGGCGGGTTCAGGCGAGGCGGGTGTCGGCCGGACGGCCCTCCTCCAGACGCGCGCGCAGCTCGGTGGCCTTGATGGCGCTGAGCAGGGCCGAGTACGGCATCGGGCCCCCGGCCGGACGCCGCCAGTCGGTGCCGGGCAGCAGGTGGCCGTCGACCACGCTGCTGGCCCACAGCGCGTCGGTGCTGGTGCGGACGAAGCCGGCCAGCCGCTCCCGGACGTCCTCGGCCCCGTCCACCGCCGCCAGCCGGTCCAGCAGCAGGCCGTAGTAGCGGTAGGCGATGCCCTTGAACAGCCCGACGTCGCCGCCGTCGCCCTCGTCGCCGAACACCTCGCCGTCGCCGAGCGCGGTGAGGGAGGTCAGCGCGGTCCGGCCGGCCCGCTCCAGCAGCGAGGCGTCGCCGGTCACCTGCTCCACCGCCAGCAGGGCACCGACGTAGAGGCCCTGGTTGTAGGTGTAGCGCCAGTCGACGTCGACCCGGCCGTCCTGCTCGCGGTTGACGCCGTCATGGACGAACCCGTCGGGCTCGACCAGGTGCTCCTCGAGCCAGGCGAGCGCCTGCTGGGCGTAGGGGAGGTGGCGCGGGTCGCCGGTCAGCTGGTGCAGGCGGGCCGACAGGATGATGAGCGGACCGTTGGCCGGGGTGTTCTTGTAGTGCAGCGACTGCTTGCGCCAGGCCAGGCTCTCCCCGTGCGTGGTGTTCCAGCCGTGCTCGACCACGTGCTCCCACAGCGCCACCGACTGCTCCAGGTGGCGGGCTTCCCCGCCGGCCCGGTGCAGCCGGAGCAGGGCGAGCGCCCACCAGAGCATGTCGTCGAAGTAGTCGTTGAACAGCTCGCCGCCGTTGCGCTGGCGGATGTTCTCGCTGACCGCGTCGGCCTCGGCCAGCCAGGCCGGGTCGCCGGTGCGGTGCCAGGCGTCCAGCCGGACGTCGACCACGTGGGCCAGCCACCAGTAGTTGAACACCGAGTCGTCGCCGGCGGGGTGGCTGTTGTGCCAGCGCTGGGGCGGTGCGGTGCCGTACCAGTGGTCGAGGCTGGCCTGGGCGACGTCGGCCCGTGCGCCCCACTCGGCGACGGTGCCCGGCCCCGCGGTCAGCGTGGTGGTGTCGGTCATGCTCAGCTCCGGTTCTCGGTGAGGATCTGGTTGCCCATGGTCTCGGCCTCGGCCAGCGCCTGCTCGGCACCGATCTCGCCGGCCAGGAACTTCTGCAGGGCGGGGATCAGCGCCTTGCCCTCCATGTCGGAGTACCCCGGCACCGACGGACGCACCTCGGCGTACTCCATGGTCGCCACCAGCGCCTCGTACTTGTCGTCCTCGGTGAAGAAGGCGTCCTGGGCGGCGTCCCGGTTGGCCGGGATCTGCCCCGACAGCTTGCCGAACTCCAGCGCGTTGGCGGGGTCGGCGCACCACCAGCGCATCAGCTCCCAGGCGCCGTCGGCATTGCCGGCACCGGCCGGGATGGCCAGGCCGAAGCCGCCCATGCCGGCGGCCTTGTCACCGTTGGGCCCGGCGACCGGCTCGGCGGTGCCGTAGGACAGGTCGGCCACCTTGTCGTAGTCGGTGAACGACCACGGCCCGGTGTAGGTCATCGCCACCTTCCCCTCCGCGAACGGCACCCCGCCCTGGCCGAAGCCGAGCTCGTAGACGCCGGCGTCCATCAGCTGCTGCCAGAACTGCAGCACCGCCAGCCCCTCCGGGGAGTTGAAGCCGACCGTCGCCTCGCCCGAGATCATCGAGCCGCCGGCCTGGCGCAGCCAGATGCTGAACAGGCCGGGGTCGTCGAGGGCGAAACCGGACACCTCGAGCGCACCACCGGAGCGCTTGGTGGTGGCCTCGGCGGCCGCCAGCAGCTCGTCCCAGGTGGTGGGCGGCTCGACGCCGGCCTCGTCGAGCAGCGTCACGTTGTAGAACAGCGAGCGGTTGTCGACGATCACCGGCAGCCCGTACAGGTCGTCGCCGACCCGCAGCTCCTGCACGGCCTGGTCATACATCTGGGTGAGGTCGACGCCGTCGGCCTCGACCCGGCCGGTGATCGGCTCCAGCGCACCCTTGGGCACGTAGAGCGGGGTCTGGAAGCGGTCCCACAGCACGACGTCGGGCACCTGCCCGCTGGCCAGGCCGGTGAGCAGCTTCTGCTCCATCTCCTCCTGCGCGACGTAGCGCAGGGTCAGGTCGGGGTGGGCGGCGTTGAAGAGCTCGGCCAGCTGCTCCATCTGCTTGGCCTGGTCACCGACCCAGCTGCCCCAGAAGGTCACCTCCCCGGTGGGGGCGCCGCCGGCGGCCGCGCCACCGCCGGAGGAGGCGGGTCCGCCGCAGGCGGCCAGCGCGGTGGCGGCCGAGGCGCCGAGGGCGAGGGAGCCGAAGGCCCGTCGGGAGAGGTTCATGGTGTCGTCCTTTCGATCACAGCGTCGTGAGGCAGAGGGGGTCGTGAGGCAGAGGGGTCGTGACGGGTGGTGCGGGCAGAGCTGGGCCGACGTCACTTCGTGCCGATGTGGGCGATGCCCTCGATGATCCAGCGCTGGCAGACGAGGAAGAGCACGAGCATCGGGACGCTGGTGAGGATGGTCCCGGCCATCAGCGGCCCGAAGTCGGTGGTGCGCTCGTTGACGAAGGACGACAGCGCCACCTGCACGGTGAGCATCCGTTCGTCGTTGAGCACGATCAGCGGCCACAGGAAGGCGTTCCAGCCGCCCTGCAGCGTCATCACCCCGAGCACCGCCAGCCCGGCCTTGGCCAGCGGGAGGTACACCTGGGCGAAGATCCGGAACTCCCCCGCGCCGTCGATCCGGGCGGCCTCGCCCAGCTCGTCGGGCAGGGACTGGAAGAACTGCTTCATGAAGAAGACCGCGAACGGGCCGGCCGCCCCGGGCAGCACGACCGCCCAGAAGGTGTTGATGAAGCCGAAGCCGCCGTCGCCGAAGAGGTCGTTGCCGCCGACCAGCGGGAAGTGCCGCAGCACCAGGAAGGTGGGCACCATCGTCACCACGCCCGGCACCATCATCGAGCCGAGGAAGACGGCGAACACCGACCTCCGGCCCCGGTAGCGCAGCTTCGCCAGCGAGTAGCCGCCGAGCGCGCCGAAGAAGAGGTTGGTGACGGTGCCGGCGATCGCCAGGAAGGCGGAGTTGCCGAGGTAGGCGGCGAACGGGGTGGCGGTGAAGACCGCGACGTAGTTCTCCAGCGTGGGCCGGCTGGGGATGATCGACAGGTAGCTGCCGAGGACGTCCTCGGCCGGCTTGAGCGAGGTGGCGAGCGTCCACACGAACGGCATCACGGTGGCGAAGGCGATGGCGAGGCAGCCGATCCACCAGGCCACCCGGCCGACCTGCTGCAGCGGGGTGCGACGACGACGGCGGGTCGGGGCGGGCGCGTGCTGCGGGGTGGGGACGGTCGCCGGGTCGATCGAGACGGTGGTCATCACTCACCCACCCTGTTGATCCGGGCGTTGATCAAGGAGAACACCATGATGATCAGGAAGAGCACGAAGCTCAGCGCCGAGGCGTAACCCATCTCCAGGGAGTCGAAGCCGCGGTCGAAGATGTAGTAGACGAGGGTCACCGTGGAGTTGCCCGGGCCGCCCTTGGTGAGGATGTAGGCCTGGTCGAAGACCTGGAAGGCGCCGATGATCTGCAGCGTCGAGACGAGGAACATCACCCGCGAGATGCCGGGCAGGGTGACGTGGCGGAACTGCTGCCAGGCGTTCGCGCCGTCGATCCGGGCCGCCTCGTAGAGGTCGCGCGGCACCCCCTGCAGCCCGCCGAGGAAGATCACCATGTTGGCGCCGAACCCGGCCCACACGCTCATCACGACGATGGCCGGCATCGCCCAGGTGGACTCGTGCAGCCACGCCGGGCCGTCGATGCCGAACCAGCCGAGCGCCACGTTGAACACGCCGTAGGTGGGGTTGAGCAGCCAGAACCAGATCGAGGCGGTGGCCACCGAGCTGGAGACGACCGGGATGTAGAAGAGGGTGCGGAAGATCCGGGCGGAGCGGGCGTTGCGGTTGAGCAGCAGCGCCGAGCCGAGGGCGACCGCGATGCCGAGCGGGACGTACAGCGCGGTGTAGTAGGCGGTGTTGCGCAGCGCGACCCAGAAGAAGGCGTCGCCGAAGACCCGGGTGTAGTTCTCGACGCCGACGAAGCCGAAGTCGCCGATGATCGAGTAGTCGGTGAGGCTGAGCACCAGCGCGGCGACGATCGGGATGGCGAAGAAGACCACGAAGAGCGCCACCGGCACCGCGATGAAGAGCCAGCCGCTGACGGCCTGCTGGCGTCGGGTCGTCGACGGCGGCAGGAGCCGGCGGGGTGGCCGCAGCGCGGACGGCCCGGGTGGGGCGGCCGACGGTTGCGCACGGACGGTGCTGTCCATGATCGAGGTCACATCGTGCTCCCTTGCATCGGTGTGGCTCACATATATTCATATGTTTGTTGCGGCGTCAAGCGTGCATTGCATACGTGCTGAATGGAGAGAAACCCTTGACGGCCGTCCGCGCGGCGACCTAGCGTCCCGGACCATGCGATCACCGTCGATCCGCGGCCGGTTGGCCGTCCTCACCCTCCCCCTGCTGGTGGCGCTCCTGGCCACCCTCGCCCCCGCCGCACCGGCCCGGGCGACCACCGAGACCACCGCCGAGACCGCGATGGCGGCCTACGTCGACGCGTTCTGGGACCCCGACGAGCAGTACTTCACGACCTACTCCGACGGCCGGCCGCGCGGCGGCGTCGGCCCCGAGAACGGCACCTACAGCGACTTCTGGTGGGAGGCCCGGCTGTGGGAGGTGGTGATGGACGCCTGGGAGAGCACCGGCGACCCCGAGTACCGCGCCATGGTCGACCAGGTCTTCGACGGCTTCGTCGCCCACTACCCCGACTTCGGCTCCGACTTCAACGACGACGTCAACTGGTGGGCCATGGGCGCGGCCCGGGCCTACGAGATCACCGGCGACGAGCGCTACCTGGAGACCTCGCAGCAGCTGTTCGCCCGGATCTGGGCCGACCGGGACGAGACCTACGGCGGCGGCATCTGGTGGCGCCACTCGGTGCAGGACCAGAAGAATGTCGCCACCAACGCCCCGGCCGCGCTGACCGCCGTCCGGCTGGCCCGCCACACCGGCGACGAGGCCTACCTCGACCGGGCCGTGGAGCTGTTCACCTGGGTGGACGAGGCGCTGGTCGACGACGACGGCCACGTGCACGACCACTGGGAGGGCGAGGACACCCTGGTCCGCTGGGACTTCACCTACAACTTCGGCACCTACATCAGCGCCGCCACCGCGCTGTACGAGGAGACCGGCGACCAGACCTACCTCGACAAGGCGCTGCTGGCCGCGGTCTGGGTGACCACCCGCCTCACCAACGGCGGCACCTTCCGCGACGAGGGCATCGGCGACGGTGGCGGGTTCAAGTCGCTGCTGGTCCGGGCCCTGGTCGACCTGGTGCAGCGGCACGGGCAGGAGCAGTACCTGGAGCAGCTGCAGGACAACGCCACCCAGGCCTGGAACCACCGGCGCTCCGACGGGCTGATGGGCCCGGACTGGTCGGCGCCGACGTCCAGCGGCCCGCTGCAGAGCCTGGCCGCGAGCTCCGGGCTGACCGCGGTGCTGCTGGTGCCGCCGGACGGCGTCCGCGGGGTGCTGGCCGAGTCCGGGGTCTACGAGGCCGAGAACGCGTCGGTCGTCGGCATCGACCTCGAGGCCACCTCCCCGGGCTGGACCGGCCGCGGTTACCTCGCCGGATGGGGCCAGGACGGCGAGCAGGTGACCTTCCACGTCAACGTGGCCCGCGCCGGCAGGCACACCGTCACGTTGCGCTACGCCGGTGACGACGGCGACGCCACCCGGATGGTCATGCTCAACTCCCGGGTCTGGGACGTCTCGGTCGACTTCCCCGAGACCGGCGGCTGGGACCGCTGGACCACCCAGGAGATCTCGCTCCCGCTGAGCAAGGGCCACAACTCCATCCAGATCCGCCTCGACGAGGCCTCGGACAACCTGGCCCACCTCAACCTCGACCGGATCGAGCTCACCCGCCCCTGACGCCCCCCGCACGTCCGCCCCGCGAGTGTGGGCGAATCGTCGTACAGCCCAGCCGGATACCGACGATTCGGCCACATTCGCGGATGCCGGGGTGGGCCGGGGACGGGCGGGGTGGCCGGGGCGGGGTGGCCGGGGCGGGGGAGGGGCGGACGCCTAGGGTCGCAGACATGACCGAGACGCGACGCCGTGTGCTGCTCACCGGGGCCACCGGCTACATCGCCGGCCAGCTGCTGCCCGCCTTCCGGGAGCGCTACGACCTCACCCTGGTGGACGTCCGCCGCACCGACCGGGACGGCCGCGAGCTGCCCGACGTCCAGGTGGTGGATGCGCTCGACGACCCGGAGGGACGCTTCGACGCGCTCTGCCGGGGGATCGACACGGTGGTGCACTGCGGGCACCTCAAGCCCGAGACGCCGTCGTACGCCGCCGAGCGGCGCAACGTCGACCTCACCGCACGCGTGTACGAGGCGGCTCAGGCCGCGGGGGTGCGCCGCGTGGTGGTGACGAGCACCAACCAGGCCAGCAAGTGGTACGAGCGGCCGTGGCGGGAGGGGCTCGTCGACCGGGTCGGGCCGGAGGACTACCCGCGCCCCGACACCTGGTACGGCTGGGCCAAGGTGGCCTACGAGTCGATGGGCTTCCTCTACGCCACCGGGCAGATCGGCCCGGCGCTGCCCAACGTGCAGATCCGCATCGTCGCCCCGCGCCCGATCCGCGCCGCCGACTTCGCCGACCGGCCCGTCGCGGACTTCCACCGCGACCTCGCCGGCTACGTCAGCCCGCGCGACCTGCAGCAGCTCTACGTCCGCTCGATCGAGGCCGCCTCGGTGGACGACGAGCACGGGGTGCCGTTCCAGATCTTCTACGGCGTGTCGGCCAACGCGCGCACCTTCTGGAGCACCGCCAACGCCCGGCGGGTGGTCGGCTACGCGCCGCAGGACGACTCCGAGCGCGCGTTCGCCGACGAGATCGCGCAGGTCTTCGGCGCCGGCTGACGCCCGGCTCAGGAGCGGGCGGCGTCGGCCTCCGGACGTGCGGTGGAGACGTCGTCGGTGTCGCGCGCGCGGCGCAGGGCCTCGATCAGCGACCGTGCGTCGTGCGGGCCGGTGTGGCGGCGTCCGTTGATGAAGATGGTCGGCACGGCGGTGATCTCCATCGCCTCGGCGTCCAGCATGTCGTCGCGGACCCGCCCCGCGACGCCCGGCGAGACGAGGTCGGCCTCGAAGCGGTCGACGTCCAGCCCGAGCTCCTCGGCCCGGCGCAGCATGTCGCGGGGCTGCTGGTGCAGCTGGTCGGCGAACAGGCTGCGCTCGAACTCGAAGAACTTGCCCTGCCGCGCCGCCGCCTCCGACGCCTCCGCCGCGGCGATCGCATTCGGGTGGTAGCGCAGCAGCGGGGCGTGGCGCCACACGTAGCGCAGCTCCCCACCGAGCTCGCGGACCACCTCCTGGATCGCCCCGGACGTCTTGAGGCAGAAGCCGCACTGGAAGTCGCCGTACTCCACCAGCGTCATCGGCGCGTCCATCGGCCCGTAGACGTGGTCGCGCGCCGTCACCGGGCGCTGCAGCACGTGGCCGACCTCCTCCGCCGGGTGGGCGTGCTCGGTGAGGCGGAAGATGAGCGTCGCCAGTCCGAAGGCGATGGCCGAGGCGAGCAGGATGCCCATCCGGGCCTGGTTCGCGACCGCCTCGTCGTCGATGGCGAGGTCGACGATGAACAGCGAGAGCGTGAACCCGACGCCGCACAGCGCCGCCCCGCCGGCCAGCCGGCCGCGGGTCAACCCCGGGCCGAGCTCGCCGATCCCCAGCGCCCGGACCAGGGCGGTGGAGCCGAGGACGCCGATCAGCTTGCCGACCACCAGCCCGACCACCACACCCCAGGTGACCGGGGAGACCGCCGCGGCCGCGAGCCCCTCCATCGACACCTGCACCCCGGCGTTGGCCAGCGCGAACAGCGGCAGGATGACGAAGGAGACGTAGGGGGCGTAGGCCGACTGCAGCCGCTCGTTGATCGAGATCGACTCACGCAGGCTGTTCGCGGCGGCGCGGGCGTACTCGGTGGTCGGGGACTGGCGGAAGGTGCGGGCCAGCGCGAGGGCGTGCTCGACGTCCTGCCGGCTCGGCCGGTACACCGGCACCAGCAGCGCGACGGCGATGCCGGCCAGGCTGGGGTGCACGCCGGAGGCGAGGAAGGCCAGCCAGACGATGATCGCCAGCGTGGTGTAGATCGGCGCGCGACCGCTGGGCAGGTGCCGCGTGAACCAGATCCCGACCATGCCGGCGGCGGCCACCAGCAGCGGCACCGGGTCGAACTGCTCGGTGTAGAACAGCGCGATGATCGTCAGCGCGCCGATGTCGTCGACCACGGCCAGCGCGAGCAGGAACACCCGCAGCCGGCCACCGGCCCGGGGGCCGATGAGGGCCAGCGCGCCGACGAGGAAGGCGGTGTCGGTCGAGATGACCACCCCCCAGGCGCTCTCCCACCCCGAGCCGCGCGCCACCAGGACGTAGAGCAGCGCGGGCACGACCAGCCCGCAGAGCCCGGCGACGACCGGGACGACGGCCCGCGACCAGCTGGTCAGCTCGCCGATCGTCAGCTCACGGCGCACCTCCAGCCCGAGGGTGAAGAAGAACAGCGCCATCAGCGCGTCGTTGACCAGGGCGTGCAGGGTGAAGTCGAGGGTCAGGTCACCCAGTCCGAGCACGAGGTGGGTGTCCCAGAAGGTCTCGTAGCTGTCGTGGGCGACGTTGGCCCACACGATCGCCAGCGCGGTGGCGAGCAGGAGCAGCAGCGCCCCGGTGCGGGTCGGACCCATCCGGCGGACGAAGCTGGCGATCGGGATCTCCCGCCGGTTCGGGTCGGGACGCTCCGGATCGGGCGAGGTGTCGATGACGACGGGAAGCGACATGGCGACCCCCTGACGTGGCTGGGCTGCTGGGACGGCCGGTGCAGGGATCGCCGTCGACCCGCGTGACCGGCATCACCCTAGCCCCTGGCGTAACCTCCCGGCCATGAGTCAGGTGGAGGTCACGGTCCGGGGTCGGTACAGCGCGTTCCAGCCGCCCGAGCGCGGCACCGTGCACCTCACGGTGACGCTCGAGGGTCCGAAGGAGCCGTCCGTGCACGGCGGCGTGGCGGAGGCGGTCGGCGCCGTGACCGAGCGGGTGCGTCCGCTGCACGACCCGGCCGCGGGACCGGTCACCTGGTGGGCCAGCGACCAGCTGCGCACGTGGGCCCGCCGGCCGTGGAACTCCGAGGGCAAGCAGCTGCCGCTGGTGTTCCACGCCTCGGCCGACGTCCGGGTGAAGTTCGCCGACTTCAGCGTGCTCAGCCGGTGGCTGGCCGAGGTGCTGCAGGTGCGCGGCGTGCGGGTGAACCGGATCGAGTGGGCGCTGACCGAGGCGAGGAAGACCGAGCTGACGCACCGCGTCCGGGCCCAGGCGGTGGCCGACGCCCGGCAGAAGGCCCAGGCCTACGCCGACGCCCTCGGGCTCGGCGCGGTGACAGCCGTCGCGGTCGCCGACGCCGGCATGCTCGGCCAGGGGCTGGAGCCCTCGAACGGCGCCCCGCCGGTGGCCTTCGCCCGCGCCGGCGCGGCGTCCGGCGGTGCGGCCGAGGTGGCATTCGCCCCCGAGGACGTCGAGGTGTCGGCCGCGGTCGACGCCCGATTCCTGGCCGGCTGACGACGGCGGCCCGGGTCCGTCCCGGACGTGCCCCGGCGCGAGCCTCCCGGTGACGGCGAGGCCTGCGTCGGATGAGCAGCGTCGGACCCGGGCCGGCCCGACGGGTCAGCCGGCAGCCGGTGCGACGTCGAGCACCCAGGTGACGCCGAACCGGTCGGTGAGCATGCCGAAGCCGGGGCTCCAGGCCGAGGGGCCCAGCTCCTCGACGACGGTCGCGCCGTCGGCCAGCCCCTCCCAGTAGCCGCGCACCTCCTCCAGGCTCTGACCCTGGACGGAGAGGAAGAACGGCTCGCTGGTGAGCGTGAGGCCCTGCTCGCGGCGGGTGGTGGCCTCCACCGGCGCGGGCTCGCTGCCCGGCACGTCGTAGGCCAGCACCCGGAAGCCGTTGTCGGCGAACAGCCGACCGAAGACCACCCTGTCGGCGTCCGGCGCCTCGGCGGGCATACCGAGCTGGGCGTAGCGGGTCAGCTGCAGCTCTCCGCCGAAGACGGACTGGTAGAAGCCGAGCGCCTCGGCCGCCCGGCCGCGGAAGTTGAGGTGGGTGACGGTGGTGAGGGACATGTCGACTCCTTCGATGCCTGCGCCGGACCTCCCGGCGACGCGACCCACGATGCCGGCGGTGCCGGACAGGGAACGTCCGCTACTCGTGGCATCGTCGGACTCGTGCCGACGAGCTCCTCCGCCCAGACGTCCGGACGTCTGCTGACCCTGCTCTCGCTGCTGCAGGCCCGCCGGGACTGGTCGGGGCCGGCGCTGAGCGAGCGGCTCGGCGTCAGCGACCGCACCCTGCGCCGCGACGTCGACCGGCTGCGCGAGCTCGGCTACCCGGTCCGCGCGCTGATGGGTCCGGCCGGTGGCTACCGGCTCGACGCGGGCAGCCAGCTGCCGCCGCTGCTGCTCGACGACGAGCAGGCGGTCGCCGTCGCGGTGGCGCTGCGGGCGGCCGTCGGGACCGGCGCGGAGGTGGCCGAGGGGGCGGCGCGGGCACTGACCACGCTGCGGCAGGTGCTGCCCGCACGGCTCCGGCAGCGGGTGGACGCGCTGGACTTCACCGCCGTCGTCCCCGGTGACCGCGCGGGTGCGGCGGTCGACCCGGGCGTCGTGCTGGCGATCACCGCGGCGATCCGGGCCCGGGAGGAGCTGCGCTTCGACTACGAGCCTGGCACGGACGCGGCTCCAGAGGGGCGGGCGTCGAGCGGGCCGCCGCCGCGGCGTGTGCAGCCGCACCACGTGGTCGTCCGGGCGGGACGCTGGTACCTCGTCGGCTGGTCGGCCGAGCGGGAGGACTGGCGCGTGTACCGGGTCGACCGCATCCGGCCGCGGACGCCGAACGGCCCCCGATTCACCCCGCGCGAGCTGCCGGGCGGTGACGTCGGCGCATTCCTGGACGCGCGGTTCCGCGGGGCGGCCGACGGGTCGACGGGGTGGCCCTGCCGGGGCACCGTGGTGCTGCACCGGCCGGCGTCGGAGGTGGGACCCTTCGTCGGCGAGGGCACGGTGGAGCCGCTCGGCGCGGAGCGCTGCCGGGTCGCGCTCGGCTCCTGGTCGTGGGCCGGGCTGGCCGCCACGCTGGCCCGCTTCGACGCGGATGTCGACGTCCTCGGTCCGCCGGAGCTGCGCCAGGCCTTCGCCGACCTCGCCGCCCGCGCCGCCCGGGCCGCCCGGGCCGCCGGCGGATGAGCGTCGCCCGTACCAAAACCTGTCGATAGCGGCCAGACACGCCCATATCCGCCATGTCGGGCTCCTATGAACATGTTCTGGAGCGCGAGAGGCCCTTCGACAGGCTCAGGGCGCTGGGATGGGTCGGCCGCTGAGCTCGTCGAAGCGCGAGGGTCAGGTGCGTTCGGTGTCGCGGACGGAGGCGCGGAGGGTGCGCCAGGGGCCGGCGCCGGTGCCACGGATGCGGTAGCGGCCGACGGCGGCGGGGACGATGAAGGTCTCGGCGTAGTGCACCTCGAACGGGTCGAAATCCCCGTCGGGGGACTCCACGACGGCCGCCTCGCCCTGCACCAGGTTGAGCACGTGCACCGTGCCGTGGGTGTCGTGCTCGACCGGCGCGGTGAAGGTGTGGCGGCGGGTCTCGATGAACTCCAGCTCGTGCAGGCCGGTCCGCTCCTCGGTCCAGCCGTCGCCGGCGTCCACCGGCTCGACCTGGTCGACGAGGTTCTGCCGGGTCCAGTCCGTGTCACGGCGGACGTCGATGTTGGCCAGGCCGTGCTCGAGGTGGATCGGCCGTGGACGCCCGTCCAGTCCGAGGCGGCCCCAGTCCCACAGCTTGAAGGTGAAGATGAAGGGGGTCGCCGACACCTCCAGCACCATCGAGCCCGCGCCCGAGCAGTGCACCGTCCCGGCCGGGATGAGGAAGTGGTCGTGCGGACGCGCGGGGAACGTGTTGACCAGCCGGTCGGCGTCCACCTCACCTCCGGCCTGCCCCTCCTCCAGCGCCGCCCGGACGTCCTCCAGCCCCACCCCGGGACGCAGCCCCAGGTAGACCTGCGCCCCGGGCTCGGCGTCGAGCAGGTAGTAGGACTCGTCCTGGGTGTAGGGCATCGCGAAGTGCCGCTGGATGTAGTCGGTGGTCGGGTGCACCTGCAGGGAGAGGTTGCCCCCGGCCATGGTGTCGAGGAAGTCGAAGCGGATCGGGAACTCCGCCCCGAACCGGGCGAAGGTCCGCTCCCCCAGCAGTTCCCGCGGGTGCCGCAGCACCAGGTCGATGGCGGGGATCTCGACGTGCTCGGCCCCGAGCCCGAGCCGCAGGCTGTTCTCCTCCGGGACGCCGTCGAAGCACCACGCGTAGTGCTG
Source organism: Desertihabitans brevis (assembly GCF_003327535.1). NCBI lineage: Bacteria > Bacillati > Actinomycetota > Actinomycetes > Propionibacteriales > Propionibacteriaceae > Desertihabitans > Desertihabitans brevis. Next base: position 112,605 of record NZ_QOUI01000003.1, read on the forward strand.
CCCGCCCGGCGCCGGGTCGAGCCCGCACACCTCCTCCATCCAGGTGCCGCCCCAGGGTCCGGGGTCGAAGAAGGGGACGAGCCGGAACGGACGGGCCGCCGCCTGCTCCAGCCCCGCCCGCAGGGTGTCGCCGGTGACCAGCTTCGGGGTGGCCGTCGTGGTGTCGAGCAGGTGGGAACACCGCGCCAGCAGCGGCCGCTTGTGCTCGTCGGCGACCCGCCACTCGACGAAGAAGCCACGCTTGTACTTGCGCAGCACGTCCTCCTCGCCGTTGCCCGCCCGCCAGTTGCCCGCTCCCGCCCGGAACCGCTGCTGGATCTCCCACCGCGGCAGGTCGGCCAGCACCACCGGCGCCTCCGCAGGCACGACGAGGCTGGCACCCCAGCCCACGACGACGGTCGGCCGGTCGGTCCGCGCCAGCTGGTGGCGCAGCCGGTCGAGCTCGCCGGGGTGGAAGAAGGCGCCGATCCGGCGGCGGCTGAGCACCCCGAACACGCGGTCGTCGGTCAGCTCGTCGGCGAGCAGCTCGTCGAGGTCCTTGGCGCTCAGGGCGGCCTCGGCCTCGACGTCGACGACCACCAGCGCCGGGTCGGCGGCCGACAGCGCGTCCCGCACGGCGCCGACGTCGACGCCGGGGTAGCAGTCGACGGCGAGCGGGGAGGACGTCGCGCGCGCCAGCCCGGCCAGCTGGGTCCAGACGGCCTCGCCCGTCCACAACGGGTGGGCGCCGTCGAGGGCGACGACGGGGTGGCGGTCGTAGTTGCCGTGTCCGGGCACGGTCAGTCCTTTCCGAGGAGGTGACGGGCCTGGTCGGCCATGCCGAGGGTGGCGGAGGCCCAGACGTCGGGGGCCACCCGAAGGTCGGGTGCGGCCGACGGCTCCCACACCAGCGCGGCGAGCCGGCGGCGCAGGTCGTCGAGGAAGTGCGGGGCCGCGCTGGCCAGGCCGCCGGTGAGCACCACGCGGTCCGGTCCGACGACCGCGCAGGCGTTGGCGATCCCGACCGCCCACCAGCCGACCAGCTCGTCGAGGACGGCCCGTCCGAGCGGGTCGCCGGTGGTGGCGGCGGAGACGACCAGCGCGAGGTCGGCGTCGGCGGGCAGGGTCGAGGACGGGTGGCGCGCACGCTGCTCGGCCACCACCCGCGGCAGCGCCCAGCCCGAGGCCAGCGCCTCCAGGCAGCCGCGCCGCCCGCAGGTGCACTCCGGCCCGTCGGGGAGCAGCTGCTGGTGCCCGCCGAGGACGCCACGGTGCCCGGGCCCGTCGCGCAGCGCGACGCCGCCGACCACCAGCGAGGAGCCGACCCCGGTGCCGAGGGTGAGGGTGAGGAGCACCTGCGCCCCCTGCCCGGCGCCGGCGACGTACTCGCCCCAGCCGGCGGCACGGGCGTCGTTGTCGACCGCCACCGGGACGCCGAGCCAGCCGCCCACCTCCCCGGCGAGGTCGCGGTCGACCAGCGAGCCCACCTTGTCGTGCACCGAGCGCATCACCCCGCGGCGTCGACCACGCCGGGCAGCGCGAGCCCGGCGGCGGCGACCGGCCCGGCCGGGGTGGGGTCGTCCTGCCAGGAGCGCGCCAGGGTCTCGAGCGCACCGAGGTCGGCCTCGCCGCCGCGGTGGGGCAGCCGGGAGGCACGCAGCACCCGTCGGCCGTCGAGCTCGGCCACCTTGGTGCTCGACCCACCGATGTCGGCAGCGATGACGGTCACCGGGTCTCCGTTCAGGTATCGATACCGCAGGTATACCAGACGGTGGCCCGCTTCAGGGTCAGGAAGCGAACGGCTCCCAGGCCGGCACCGGCTGGAGGTCGAAGGCCGCGATGATCCGGTCGGCTGCCTCGTCGGGGGTCGTCGTGCCGGTGTCGATGCGCAGGTCGACCGGAGGCCGCTCGACCTCGACGGTGCTCCGCCGCAGCCGGCGCAGCGTCTCCAGGTCGGTGAGCTTGCCGACCTCGTGCCGGCTCGGCAGCCCGATCCGCCGCTCCTGCTCGGCCGGGTCGACCACCAGCTCGACGAAGTGCACCCGCCCGCCTTCGTCCTCGACGCTGCGGCGGGCCCGCTCGGGGAAACCCGGCCGGACGGTGGCCTCCGGGGTGAAGGTGAAGACCAGCGAGACGTCCGCGGCGGCCGCCCGGGCGAAGGTGGCGAGCCAGAACTGCTCGCGGAGCTCGACGAACGGCGGCGAGCCGAACGGGAACACCGCGGTCAGCGCGTCCACCACGAGGTGGTTGTGGAGGACGCCGGAGTGCAGCCGGGCGGACAGCGCGCGGGCCACCGTCAGCTTGCCCGCGGCGGCGACGCCGTGCAGGAAGACCAGGTCCATCGCGCCGACGCGAGTGCGCCGCCTCCCGCGCGGCCACCGCATGGGGGAGGCTCAGCGACGCCGCAGCGGGTCGCCGTGGTGGACCAGGTGCGTGGCGACCACCTCGTGCTGGGGCGGCAGCTCCTCGCGGCTGCGCAGCCGCTGCAGCAGCAGGGCGGCGGCTCGGCGTCCCACCTCGGCCGGGGCGTAGGTGACCAGCGAGACCGGCATCGCCAGCAGCGGCGCGGTGGCGATGTCGTCGAAGCCGACCACCCGCAGCGGGACGCCGGCCGCGGCGACCCAGCGGCAGGCGGCCAGGGTGTTGCGGTTGTTCGCGGCCAGCACGGCGGTCGGCGGGTCGGGCGCGGCCATCAGCCGCCACATCCGCGCGTCGGCCGCGGCGGTCTCGGCCGGCAGGTCGACGAGCAGGTCCTCGGCCACCTCGACCCCGCACTCGGTCTGCCCGGCGAGGAACCCGCGGCGGCGCTCCGCACCGGGCCAGGACGGGTGCGGCAGCCCGAGGAAGGCGGTGCGCCGGTGCCCCTCGAGGACGAGCTGGCGGCTCGCCTCGCGCGCGCCGCCGAAGTCGTCGACCACCACCGAGTCGACCTCCGGCGAGGAGCCGCGGCTGGTGGCCAGCACCACCGGCAGGTCGTGCAGGCTCGCCCGCGACAGGTGGTCCTGGTCCGCGCCGGCCGGCACCACCACCAGCCCCTCGACGCGGCGGGACGCCAGCCCGTCCACCACGGCCCGCTCCCGGCTGCCGTCCTCCCCCGACGTGCCGAGCAGCACCTGCAGCCCGTGCTCGGCCGCCACCTCCTCCACGCCGGTGGCGAGCTGGGAGTAGAAGGGGTTGCCCAGGTTGGTGACGACCAGGCCGAGCAACCCGGTGGCCCTGCCGGCCCGCAGCCCCCGCGCCCAGTCGTTGCGCCGGTAGCCCAGGGCGTCGACGGCGGCGAGGACGCGGGCCCGCAGCGCCGGGTCGACGGTCGGCTCGTCGCGCAGGGTGCGCGAGACCGTCATCGGCGAGACGCCGGCGTGCGCGGCGACGTCGCGCATGGTCGGGGGCTGACTCACCCCGGCATCCTCCCGCCTCGCCGCGGCCGGCAGCCACCCCCTTGCCGGAGGCGTCGCGTTATCGTTACCTTGCTGGTGCACCCGCTTCGACGTGGAAGGAGCAGCGCGATGGGCCGACGGCCGTCCCGTCGGGCGACGCGCCCGCCGTCCGTCCGCGCGCACCCTGCTCCCCCGCTGAGCCCCATCCCCTCGCCGGTCGCCCCAGCGACCGGCCCCTCGCGCACCCGCTGACCCGGAAGGACCTCCCCGTGCCGGACGACAAGGCCCTCATCTCCGCCCGCCCCTGGTCGGGCGACGACGCCCGCGACGGCATGCTGCGCGTCAGCGCGTGCGCCGCCCTCACCCTCCCCGAGGGTGAGCTGGCGGTCGTCTGCGAGCCGATGACCCGCCGCGACGAGGACGGCACCCGGTGGCGGGCGCTGCGGATCGACCTGCCCCCGCGGCTGGCCACGCCCGTCCGCGCCGAGGACGTCCGGCTCGAGGACGTCGGCGGCGATGCCGTGCCGGTCCGCCCGGTCGACGGCCCGGCGGGCAGCGTCAGACTGCTGGTGCCGTTCAGCACCGAGGAGCGCAAGCTGCGGCTGTCGGTGCCGACCCTGGGCGAGGGCGTCGTCCTCGACGTCGTCACCGACGTGCCGCGGGAGTGGACCATCCACCTGGTGCACCACTCCCACCTCGACATCGGCTACACCGACCCCCAGCCGCGGATCCAGGCCGAGCAGCGGGCCTACCTCGACTCGGTGCTGGAGCTGGCGCGGGCCACCGACGACTGGCCCGAGGAGTCCCGGTTCCGGTGGGCGGTGGAGTCGCTGTGGAGCTTCGCCCAGTGGGCCGAGCTGCGTCCCGAGGCCGACGTCGAGGAGTTCTGCGAGCGGGTGCGGGCCGGGCAGATCGAGCTGACCGCGATGCCGTACAACCTGCACACCGACACCTGCTCCACCGACGAGCTGCACGAGCTGCTGCGTACCGCGCGGGAGGTCCGCGACCGCTTCGGGCTGCCGTTCAGCGCCGCGATGCAGACCGACGTCCCCGGCGCCGTGGTCGGGCTGCCGGCCGCGCTCGGCGAGGTCGGCGTCCGCTACCTCGCGGTGGCCCACAACTGGGCCGGCCGCTCGATGCCGCACACGAGCGGCGGGGAGCACCTGCCCCGGTTGTTCCGCTGGACCACCCCGGCCGGGGACACCGTGACGGTGTGGATGACCGACAGCCCGCACGGCCTGGCCTACATGGAGGGCCCGTTCCTCGGCTTCGCCGACCGATACGAGACCGTCGACCGGCTGCTGCCGTCCTACCTCGCCTCCACCGCCCGCAACGCCTACCCCTACCCGCCCGGCGTCTTCGGCTGGCACGGCGAACCGGTCACCAACCGCGAGCCCTACCCCTGGGACGTCCTGCACCTGCGCACCCAGGGCTGGATCGGCGACAACGCCCCGGCCCGGCTCACCGCCGCGAGCATCGTCCGGCGCTGGAACGAGACCTGGGAGTGGCCGAAGCTGCGGATGTCGACCAACACCGACTTCTTCACCGACGCCGAGCAGCGCCTCGGCGACCAGCTGGAGACCTTCGAGGGCGACTGGGGCGACTGGTGGGTCGAGGGCGTCGGCTCCGCCGCGCTGCCGCAGGCGCTGGTGCGCGGCGCGCAGGCCCGGGTCACCGACGCGCAGGTGGTCTCCTCGACCGGGCGCCTGCTCGGCGGGAGCGCCGACGTGGCCGAGCCGGTGCACGCCCGCCGCACCTACGAGTCGATCTCGCTGTTCAACGAGCACACCTGGGGCGCCGCCAACTCCTGGCTGTCCGCCGACGAGGGCGGGAGCTCGGGTGAGCAGCAGTGGCACTGGAAGTCCGCCCACGCGCTGGCCGCCCAGGAGCGCTCGGAGGCCTTCCTCGAGCGGTCGCAGGCGGTGCTCGGGGCGCAGCTGCCGCGGGCCGCCGGGGCGGTCGAGACCGTCTACGCCCTCAACACCCAGACCTGGGCGCAGACGACGACCGTGCGGTTCCTGCTGCGGGAGTCGGTGGTGCCCGACGACACCGCGGTCGAGGTCCGCGACGCCCGCACCGGCCAGGCGCTGCCCTGCACCAGCGAGCCGCAGAGCAACGTCACCCACCGTCAGGCCGGGCGCTGGCTGCGGGTCCCGGTTCCGGACGTCCCCGGCGTCGGGATGGTGCGCCTCGACGTCGTCCCCGTCGACCACCAACCCCGGGAGGGCAGCGAGCACGACGTCGACGAGGGCCTGCCCGGGGTGGTCGTCGACCACGACACCGAGGACGCCGTGCTGCCCGACCTGCCGCGCAGCGAGCTCCTCACCCTCTCCAACGAGCACCTGCGGGTGCGCTTCGACGAGCGGCGCAGCTGCATCGCCTCGATCGTGGAGCTGGCGACCGGGCGGGAGCTGGTCGACCCCGATGCGGTGATCGGCTTCAACGGCTACGTCTACGACACCTACACCAGCGCGGGCGGCTTCAACCACCAGTCCAACAAGACCGAGACCGGGCCGTACCTGGAGCTGCTCGGCTCGCGCAGCCTGGCCCGTCCCTGCGCGGTGCTCGAGCGCACCGACGACGGCGTGGAGCAGCGGCTGGTGGTCGAGTTCGCCGCCGACGGCCTCGACCGCGGCCGGACCACCCTGCGGCTGCGCCGCGGCGAGCCGGTGCTGCACATCGAGAACCGGCTGTGGAAGCCCGCGACGATGACCAAGGAGAGCGCGTTCTTCGCCTTCCCGTTCGCGGTCGAGGACCCGACCGTGCGCTACGAGGTCAGCGGCGGCGTCACCGGGGACGGGCTGGCGCACGTGCCCGGCGCGCCGCAGCACATGCGCGCGATCCGGGACTGGGTGAGCCTGGACGACGCGGCCGGCTCGGTCGCCTGGGTCAGCCCGGACGCCCCGCTGGTGCACCCCGAGACCATCGCCCTGCCCTACGCCCCGTTCCCCGACTCCACCCGTCCGCGCCAGCCCGGCACGATCTACTCCTGGGTGCACAACAACGTCTGGGACACCAACTTCCCGGTGCAGCAGGGCTTCGACGCCACCTTCCGCTTCGCGGTGGGCGTCCCCGCCGGACGACCGCTGACCAGCACCGCGCTGGCCGCGGCGACGGCCGCCGCGGTGGTGCACCCGCCGGTGCCGGTGCTGGCCCGCGGCCCGGTGGCCGAGGACGCGCCGGCGGTCCGGCAGCTGGTGGAGGTCGGCGACCCGCGGGTGAAGCTCGTCAGCGTGTGCGCCGGCGCGGAGAGGGCGCTGCAGCTGCGCTTGCAGTCCTTCGCCGACGAGCCGGTCGAGGTGCGTCTCCGGCTGCCCGACCAGACGGTGCGCGCGGCCCGGCAGACGACCTACCTGGGTGACGTCCGGGGGGAGCTGGCGGCCGACGGTGACGCGACGTCGGTCCGGCTGGAGCCGTTCGCGGTGGCCGCGGTCGAGCTCGATCTCCGCTGACGCCAGCCCCGAGCTTCGACAGGCTCAGCGCGCTGTGCGCCGGTCCGCGCTGTGTCCCAGGCCGCGCGGTGCCCGAGTCCGCGCTGGGTGACGTCCGCGGGTGTCCGTCCTCTCCGAGCCTGCTGGGGGCGTCGGTGACGCTTGGCAGCGACTGAACACGCCGTGTCTCGACGGTGGCCACCGGCCGCAGGGGCGGCGCTGAGGAGGTGATCCGCACACGGGCGGGCAGCGGCCCGGCGCGACCCCGCAGAGTTCAGCCCGCCCGCACCGCCGCGTCACCCGGTGTTCAGCACCGCCGCCCTAGCGTGACGGAGGTCAAGAACCCACCCCCCAGCCTGGAAGGGCGTGCGCAGACATGGCCGAAGAAGCAGACCCGTCGCAGCAGGACCCCACCTTCACCCGCCGCCGGATGCTCGGTGGCGCCGCCGCCGGAGGCGCCGGGATGGCGCTGTCGGTGCTGCCGTCGAGCGTGCAGCGCGCGCTCGCCACGCCGCTGCCGAGCAAGCGGCCCTCGTTGGACGACGTCGAGCACGTCGTGCTGCTGATGCAGGAGAACCGCAGCTTCGACCACTACTTCGGCACCATGTCGGGGGTCATCGGCTACTCCGACCCGAACGCCGTCGAGCTGCCCACCGGGCGGAGCGTCTTCTACCAGCCCACCGACCAGAACGCCGACGGCTACGTGCTGCCGTTCCACCTCGACAGCCGCACCACCTCGGCCCAGGGCATGCCGACCGCCGGCGACTACGCCTGGGACCCGGCCCACATGGCGTGGAACGGCGGGAGGATGGACCAGTGGCTGCCGGCCAGCTACCGCTACTTCGGCGGCGACAAGTCGAACATCCCGCGTCTGATGGGCTACTTCGAGGAGCAGGACATCCCGTTCCACCGGGCCCTGGCCGACGCCTTCACCATCTGCGACCGCTACCACTGCTCCATCCTCGGCTCGACCACGCCGAACCGGGTGATGTGGGAGACCGGCACCGTCGACCCCGACGGCCGGGCCGGCGGTCCGATCCTCACCAACGCGATGGACGAGAACAGGTGGCGCAGCTACGCCGAGGAGCTGACCGACGCCGGCGTGAGCTGGCGCTTCTACCAGGAGCAGGGCGGCATGCGCAGCCAGACCGGCTGGTTCAAGACCTTCCGGGAGGCGCCGGAGTCCTCACCGCTGCGCCAGAACAGCCGGATGGTCCCGACCGGCCAGTTCGAGTACGACGCGCTGCACGACCGGCTGCCCACGGTGTCCTGGCTGTTCCCGCCGACCGACCAGAACGAGCACCCCAACCAGTCGATGCCGGCCGCCGGCGCCAGCTACATCGCCTCCAAGATCGACGCCATCGCGGCCAACCCGGAGGTGTGGGCCAAGACGGTGTTCCTGCTGGTCTGGGACGAGAACGGGGGGATGTTCGACCACGTCGTCCCCCCGACGCCGCGGCCCGGCACGCCGGAGGAGTTCGTGACCCTGACCTCACCCGGCGGGGTCGACGGCGGCGGACGTCCGCTGGGCGCCGGCTTCCGGGTGCCCTGCATCATCATCTCGCCGTGGACGGCCGGAGGCTGGGTGTGCAGCGAGCCCTTCGACCACACCTCCCACCTGCGCTTCCTGGAGCGGGTGACCGGGGTGCCGTGCCCGACCATCAGCCAGTGGCGCCGCGACACCTTCGGCGACCTGACCTCGGCCTTCCGCTTCGCCGGCCGGGCCGAGCAGCCGCCGGTCATGCCCAGCACCGCCGGCGACCTGACGCGGGCCCGCTACGAGGTGGCCACGCTGCCTGAACCGGCCTACCCCGAGGACCGGCAGACCCCGCCCAAGCAGGCACCGGGCACCCGCCCGAAGACCCCCCGACGCCGCTGACCCGACAGCACTGACGCCCGCGGCGCAGGATCCCGCGGGCGCTCCGGGGCGGACCTCAGCCGCTCGGTGGGCTGAGCCGCTCCTGGCAGCGGCTGGCGTGGACGGCCTCGGCCTCGGCGTCCCAGCCGTCGAGGTGGACCAGGTGCGGGTAGACGAAGCCCTCCCTCAGCCGGACGAGGTCGGCCCGCGCCCTCGTGCGACGGAAGTCGTCGGGGATGCTGCCGACGGCGTCCACCGTCCCGCGCACCGCCCGAGCAGCCCGGCGCGGGCTGCGCCCGTCCCCTCCGCGCCATCAGGACGTGCTCCTTGCGTCGCGCCCATGGCGTCGAGACTAGGCGGGTCAGCGCGGGTACAGCGTCGGAAAGCCGTTGCCCCCGCCCACCCCCCGGCGGCCACGATGAGCGGCCGGAAGGAGGACGTCGTGCCGGAGAAGATCGCACCCAAGGCCCTCTCGTGGGCCTCGGTGCTGGAGGAGAAGACCCGCGCCCAGGCGGTGCAGACGGCCGGAATGCCCTTCATCCACCCGCACCTGGCGCTGATGCCGGACGCCCACCTCGGCAAGGGCGCGACGGTCGGCTCGGTGATCCCGACCGACCGGGCGATCATCCCGGCCGCGGTGGGGGTCGACATCGGCTGCGGGATGGACGCCGTCCGCACCCAGTGGACCGCCGAGGACCTCGCCGGCCGCGACCTGCGCGCGCTGCGGACCGGGATCGAGCGCGCCGTCCCGCTGTCGGCGGGGAAGGACAACCGCCGCCTCATCGACAGCGCGGCCGCGCGGGTCGAGCAGCTGGAGCGACTCGCCGGCGAGCACCAGCTCGACCCGGCCCGCTACGCCGCGAACTGGACGCTGCAGCTGGGCAGCCTCGGCTCGGGCAACCACTTCATCGAGGTCTCCCTCGACACCGACGACCGGGTGTGGCTGTTCCTGCACTCCGGCTCGCGTGGGGTGGGCAACAAGATCGCCTCCCAGCACATCGCGGTCGCCCAGGAGCAGTGCCGGCGGCAGCGGGTGGAGCTGCCCGACCGCGACCTGGCCTACCTGGTCGAGGGCACCGCCGAGTTCGACGCCTACCTCCGCGAGCTGCGCTGGGCCCAGGAGTTCGCCCGGCTCAACCGTGCGGAGATGATGGACCGCGTCCGCCAGCAGATCGCCCGCCTGATGGGCGCTGAGGTGGAGGCGGAGCTGGAGGTGTCCTGCCACCACAACTACACCGAGCAGGAGGAGCACTTCGGACGCCGGGTGTGGCTGTCGCGCAAGGGCGCGATCTCGGCGCGGAAGGGGGAGTGGGGGCTGATCCCCGGCTCGATGGGCACCCGCTCCTACGTGGTGCGCGGGAAGGGCAACCGCGACTCGCTGTGCTCGGCACCGCACGGGGCGGGGCGGATGCACTCCCGCTCGGCGGCGCGCAAGCGGTTCACCCAGCAGCAGCTGCGCGAGGCGATGGCCGGCATCGAGTACCGCGACACCGACGCCTTCCTCGACGAGCACCCCGGCGCCTACAAGGACATCGACCAGGTGATGGTCGACGCCGCCGACCTGGTCGAGGTGGTGCACGAGCTGCGCCAGGTGGTCAACGTCAAGGGCGACTGAGCCCGACGGTCTCCACTTCGCGATCTTGTCCCGATGTCGGTGCACGATCGCGAAGTGGGACGCGCTCGGCACGCACAAGGGCGGCCGGGAGCTAGCCGGGCGCCCAGCGGTACAGGACGTCGGGCTCCCGCTCCTCGTTGTCGCCGTCGGTGCGGCGCACCTCGACGAACCCGTGCCGCTCGTAGAAGGAGCGCGCCCGGGAGTTCCGCTGGAAGGTCCACAGCTGCAGGGGCCCGCTCGCCACGTCCTGCGCCAGACGCAGCAGGCGCGCTCCCAGCCCGCACCCCTGCTGCTCCGGCGCGACGTAGAGCTGGTTGATCCAGCCGGGGCTGAGGGCGAGCACGGCCACTGGCCTGCGGTCCTCCCCCGGCCGGCACGCGACCCTGACGTCGTGCTCGCGCAGCAGCACCTCCGCCACCCACACCTCGTCCTCGGCGAGGGTGTGCGGCACGGCGAGCCAGGGCATGGCCTCGGCCTTGGTCCGGCGGATGAGCCGCGCCACGTCGGGGGCGTCGGTGTCCTCCGCTCCCCGGATCACCGGGCTGCTGTCGGAACCGGACCCTGCACGCACGGGGGTCACGCTAGAGGTCCGAGCCGGTCGCCTCGACGTCTTTTCCGCAGCGGCCGCAGACTGCTCCGGCCGGCCGGGGGCCCGGGGACGCGACCCGCTGGTGGTCGCGTCCCCGGGTCTCGCGGGCTCAGGCCCGTTCGATGTCGGAGAACAGGCCGGTGAAGGGGGTGCCGAGCTCGCCGAGCCGGGTGAACAGCTCCCCGGCGACCGGCGTGGTGACGGCGGCCGAGGCCGCGTCGTAGTCGTCGAAGTAGAGGTCGAGCGTGCGGTGGGCCGGGGTGGGCGTGCCGTCCTCCTTGGGCCAGACCCTGGCCGACTCGGTGCGGCGCAGGCCGGGCAGCTGGGTGGCGAGCTCGACCAGCGGGGCGTAGGCCTCCTCGAAGGCCTCGACGTCGGTCGGGTTGTCGATGATGAAGGTGATCTTGGTGGGCATGGACGGTCCTTTCGTCGGTGGTGCTGTGGTGGTTTCGCGGCCGCCGGTCAGCGGCCGAGGGTCTCGAGCAGGCGGAGCCACACCTCGCTCATCGTCGGGTAGGCGGGGACGGCGTGCCAGAGGCGCTCGACCGGCACCTCCCCGGCGATCGCGATGGTGGCGGCGTGGACGAGCTCGGCGGTGTCGGGCCCGACCGCGGTGAAGCCGACGACGACGCCTCGGTCCTCGTCGACGACGAGCCCGGCCCGTCCGCGGTAGCCGTCGGCGTGCAGGGCCGCGCCGGCCACGGCACCCAGGTCGTGCTCGACCGCGCGGACGCGCAGGCCCGCGGCCCGTGCGCTGGCGGTGGAGTGGCCGACGGCGACGACCTCGGGGTCGGTGAAGACGACCTGCGGCACGGCCAGCCGGTCGGCGGTCGCGGCGTGCCGGCCCCAGGGTCCGTCGTGGACGGGAGCGCCGGTGGCGCGGGCGACGATGACGTCCCCGGCGGCCCGGGCCTGGTACTTGCCCTGGTGGGTGAGCAGCGCCCGGGCGTTGACGTCACCGGCGGCGTAGAGCCAGCCGTCGCCGACCGGACGATCCTCGGCGTCCAGCACCCGGAGGGTCTCGTCGACCTGCAGCCAGGAGCCGTCGGCCAGACCGAGCGACGACAGGCCGAGGTCGTCGGTGTTCGGGCGGCGGCCGGTGGCGACGAGGATCTCGTCGGCCCGGACCACCTCGCCGTCGCCGAGGGTGATCGCCACGCCGTCGGCGTCGCGGCGGACCTCGGTGGTCTCGGCCCCGATCATCACCCGCACACCGGAGGCCTCGAGCGTCTCGACGACCTGCGCCGAGGCCCAGGGCTCGACGTTCGGCAGCACGCCGTCGCGGGCGAGGAAGGTGACCTCGGCGCCGAGGGCGCGGTAGGCGGTGGCCATCTCGGTGCCGACGACGCCGCCGCCGAGGACGGTCAGATGACCGGGTACCTGCCGGGCCGAGACCGCCTCGCGGCTGGTCCACGGCCGGCTCTCGGCCAGACCGGGGATGGGCGGGACGGCGGCCCGGGTGCCGGTCGCGACCACGACGGCGTGCCGGGCGACGAGGTCGGTGGTGCTGCCGTCGGCGGCGGTCACGGTGACCGTGCGCGGCCCGCTGATCCGGCCGTGGCCGCGGTGCAGGCCGATGCCGGCCCCGCGGAGCCAGGCCACCTGGCCCTCGTCGTCCCAGCCGGAGGCGAAGCGGTCGCGGCGCTCGAGCACCGCGGCGGCGTCGAGCGGGCCGGTGACGGCCGCGGCGGCACCGGGCAGCGCCCGGACGGCGCGGAGCGCGGCAGCGTCCCGCAGGAGGGCCTTGGTCGGCATGCAGGCCCAGTAGGAGCACTCGCCGCCGACCAGCTCCGACTCCACGACGGCGGCGGTCAGCCCGCCCTGGACGACGCGGTCGGCCACGTTCTCCCCGACCGGTCCGGCGCCGATGACGACGACGTCGACCTCGGTCGCGGCGTTCATCGGGCGGCCTTCGCGGCGCGCCCGAGGCGGAGGGCGGAGAGGAGGAAGAAGATGCCGCCGAGGGTGGCGTAGCCGGCCAGGCCGGTCAGTGCGCCACCGCCCCCGCTGGCCTGGAGGATGAAGCCCGAGCCCGCGAGCACGGAGATGCCACCGCTGAGGATCATCGGCCACTGCCCGCCCAGCCGGCGGCGGACCAGGCCCACGGCGAGCTGGACCGCGCCGGCGGTGATCGCCCACACGCCCCAGACGACGAGCACGGCCGGGACGCCGGACGTGGAGGCGATGGCGAGCCCGACGACGGTGAGTCCGCTCAGCACCATGTTGACGACGAGCAGGGGCGTCGGCCGGACGGCCCGGGAGGCGCGGTGGTCGACCACGGCAGCCACCAGGTCGACCAGCGGGTAGAGCAGCAGGAGGCCCACGGTGAGCGGGCCGAAGGTGCGCGCGGTGAGCGCGAGCAGCACCGCCCACACCACCGCGAAGACGAAGCGGGCGAGGTAGAGGGTGCGTAGCCGCGGGGCGAGTGCGGTGGGTGCGGTGTCGGTCGTGCTGGTCACGTCAGGTCCTGTCTCTCCGGTCCGGAGATCGTCCGGACCACTAGTAGAATTACTAGTCACTCTACATGGATCGACACAGAAGGCAAGGCGGAAGGAGCGGCATATGATCGAGCGGGTGAAGAAGGGGTCGATGCGCGAGCGGCTGGTCGAGGCGGCGACGGAGCTGTTCTACGCCGAGGGGCTGCGGGCGGTGAGCGTCGACAAGGTGATCGAGCGGGCCAGCACCACGAAGGTGACCTTCTACCGGCACTTCTCCAGCAAGGACGCGCTCGTGGTGGCCCACCTGGAGCGTCGCGCGGAGCAGGAGCGGGCCGGCGTCACCGGGGCGATCGAGCAGGCCGGTGGCGACCCGGCGCAGGCGTTGCGCCTGATCTCGGAGACGCTCGGCGTGATGTCGTGCCAGCCCGGGTTCCGCGGCTGCCCGTTCATCAATGCCGCCGCGGAGTACCCCGATCCCGACAGCGAGGTCCGCAAGACCGTCGCCGCGCACCGCGGCTGGTGCCGCCAGACCTTCGAGGACCTCGTCCGCCCCCTCGACCTCCCCGACCCCGCCGGCACCGCCGCCGATCTCATGCTGCTGCGCGACGGCGCCATGGTCGCCGGCTACCTCGACGACCCCGACCCCCTCGCCGCCTCGTTCCTGCGCAGCGGCCTCGCCCTGATCGGCCAGGACTGACGAGCTGCTCCCCGACAGCGGGCTGGGCCTGTCGAAGCCCGAGCTCGCCGTCACGAGCTCGCAGCTGCGCGGTCACCCCCGCGCCGCACGCGTCGGCTCAACCTGACGCGGGCACGGGTCTACGGGCGCTGGAGCTCTCCGGCCGGGAACGACACCCCGGTCAGCTCCTCCGACACCACCCACAGCCGACGCGCCACCGCCTCGTCCAGCGCCGCTGCCGACCGGCCGACGAGCTTGGGCGCACCGCGTCCCTCGAAGGCTCCACCCGGCCCGGCGTAGCTGCCGGGCGGCACGTCCGCGGTGGCCGCGTACAGCGTGGGCCGCGCGCCCTCCTCGTCGCTCTGCCCCACCCGGCGGAAGAACGCCGACGCGAGGCCGTGCAGCGGCGCGGGCACGCTGCCGGGCCGCAGCAGGTTCGTCGCCGCCAGACCGGGGTGGGCGGCGGTGGCGATGATCGGTGAGCCGGCCGCGATGAGGCGCCGCTGCAGCTCGGCGGTGAAGAGCAGGTTGGCGAGCTTGGACTGCGCGTAGGCCGCCATGGCCCGGTACCGACGGCGCTCCCAGTTGAGGTCGTCGAAGTCGATCGTGCCGGCCCGGTGCCCCATCGACGCGACCGTGACGACGCGCTCCCGGATCCGCGGTAGCAGCAGGTTGGTCAGCGCGAAGTGGCCGAGGTGGTTGGTGCCGAACTGCAGCTCGAAGCCGTCCGCTGTGCGGCCGAGCGGCGGGATCATCACGCCGGCATTGTTGATCAGCACGTCGACCGGACCTGGGAGGTCGTCGGCGAAGGTCCGCACGGACGCGAGGTCGGCCAGGTCGAGCCGGCGGACGCCCACCTCGCCGGTCATCGTCGAGGCAGCCTCGGCGCCCTTGGCGGTGTCGCGGACCGCGAGCACGACCCGGGCGCCACGGGCGGCGAGCACCCTCGCGGCCGCCCGGCCGATGCCGCTGTTGGCGCCGGTGACGACGACGGTGCGGCCGGTCTGGCCGGGGACGGTCGGGTCGGCGGGGGGCACGCGCCCCAACCTAACCGCCGGTGGCCAGCGGTCCGGGTGCCCACACCAGGTTTCGGTCACGGCCCATCTCGCGCGCCCCCCTCGACCCCGAACATCCGAGTCAGGGTGGTCGGCCAAGATCGCCTCGTGCAGCTCGGAGAGCGCGACCGTCGCGGCGTGCATCGGCCTCCCGTCCAGGGAGAGCCACTTCCCGTCGAGCACCGTCTGGACCTTGTTGCTGATGACGACGTGCGTGGGCGAATGAGGGCGCCTGCCCGAGAGTCGTAGTGGTCGAACGCGGTTGCGATCAGCCCGGTCAGATCGACCTGCGCAACCGCGCCGTCGCTTCCGGTTGCGCCGATACGCGTGGCAGCAACCTCCCGCTCCATGAACGCAACCACCTCCGCGACCACCGCGTGATGCCGTCCGCGATGAGCGCCTGCGTACCGGCATCGGCGACCGCCCACAGCATCGAGGCGGACTCCGGGATCGAGAACGTGAAGTCGTACCCCGCAACCGCCCGCCGCCTGCCGCGCTCGGCTTCTTCGGCGTCGATCGCGGCGACCACCTCGGCCCGCGCTGCCGGGCCGAGCTCGGGGTCGAGGGTGGCGGTGCGCTCCTCGATCCGCTCAGTCGCGGACCTGTAGGGCGGGTAGGCGTGTCCGAGCGGGTCGCCGGTGATCGGGTGGCGGCCCATGCCGACGCGGAGCTGGAGCTGGGCTTCGGAGACCTGCTCGCCCTCCCCGATCCGTCCGCCACCGAGGCCAGCGAGGCCGCCGCCGATCCAGCGGCCAGGCGGTGTTCCCTCGGCGGTGGAGTACCGGGTCAACGGCGTCGAGAGCGACCTGTCGCCGTCGCCGGCCGCCACGGTGCGCAGCAGGTCCTTGTAGCCGTCACCCGCGCTCATCACTCGGCATCGAGACCGTCACGCGCCCGACCTCCTCCACCGCTGCTCACCAGGAGAGGTGCGCGGCGCCGGCCCAGGGCGCCCTCTGATGCGACTCGGGACGGTTCCACCTCGATCTGCCAGCGGTGTGGTGGCTCAGAGAATCGGTCGGGCTGAAGGTAGCGGCGAGCCGTCGCAAGGTCGCTCGGGTGCGAGGCCGGCCATGCGGCCGACCGTGGACACGTCCGAAGGAGACGACGATGAGCGACGCAACCCCCGGTGCTGCAACCCTTCGCAACCTGGAACCCGACCCGTGGGGTTGGGGGAACGAGCCCGCCGGACCTCTTCGGGCGCTTGGCGTACTCGGAGACCTGGCCGACCTCCCGGCATGACGCACGATGGACCGGCCTACCCGCTTCCGCAGTCGGCGCCCCGCACCCCCGGTTTCGCATCGTCATCCTCGCCCACCGCGCTGTTCCGCACACCGCTCACCTCGGATGGCTCATGGGGCTGGAGGACGGCTGGGCTACTGACGCATCATCCGGACTCACCCCGCCCAGCAGACCGCGCTGGGAAACGGGGTCCTGCCGTTGCAGGGTTCGGCGGCTCTGGCCTCGCTTGCTCGCATCTCAGCGTAGGTGTCGATGGACGCCCAGTGCCAACCCAGGTTGACGCTACGTCCCCTGCCAACCTAGGTTGGCACCATGACGGAGGCGACGACGTTGGCGGCGGCGGCCGGTGACCAGGACCCGCATGTGGGGCTGGTGGCGGTGGCCGCGTTGCGGAAGCTGGTCGATCAGTTGGAGCGAGCCCAGGTGCAGCGGGCGCGTGAGCAGGGCTGGTCGTGGGAGCGGATCGCGGACGACCTGGGCGTGACGCGGCAGGCGACCTACAAGAAGTACGGGAGGCGATGAGCCGTGAAACGGTTCGCAGGTATGGCGCGGGCGACGGTGGCGTCGGCGGTGGGAGCGGCGCAGCGCGACGGCTCGGCTGAGATTCGTGAGGAGCACCTGCTCGCGGCGGTGCTGGACTCGGCGGTCGGCGCGCGGGTGCTCGCTCCGCTGGGTGATGTCTCGACGCGGACGCGGGTGTTCGAGGACATCGCGCGCCTGCGGCGCTCGGGCGGCTACACGGCCGAGCAGCGCGACGCCTTGTCGGCATACGGGCTCGATCTGGACGGGCTGGTCTCGCGGGTCGAGTCCCAGCTCGGCGATGGCGTCCTGGATGAGCGGGCTCGTCGCCGCTCGGGCGGGCCGAAGCTCTCCCCGGCTGCGGCAGGAGTGATCGAACGTGCCGCCCGTGAGGCCGCAGACGACAGTTCGGCGCGCGTCGATGTCACGCATCTGGCGCTGGGTTTGGTCGCCTCGCGCGGCGTGGTCGGCGACGTACTGGGCGAGCACGACCTGACCGTCGCCGCGGTGCGTACCACGATCCGCAGCAACCGCTCCGGCCAGACAGGGCAAGGCTGGTGAGTCGTGCGATCGAGTGCCGCGATCTGCGGATGCGGTATGGCGACCAGGATGTCCTGGCTGGCGTGGACTTCGACGTGGTGGCCGGTGAGACGGTGGCGCTGCTCGGGCCGAACGGGGCGGGCAAGACGACCACGATCGAAGTGCTGGAAGGGTTCCGCCACCGCTCCGCCGGGCACGTCGCCGTCCTCGGCGTCGATCCTTGGCACGGCGATGACCGGTGGCGGTCGCGGATCGGTGTGGTGATGCAGTCCTGGCGCGATCACCCCAAGTGGCGAGTACGGGAACTGCTGGCCTACCAAGCCTCGCTGTACGCCCCTTTCGTCCCCGCCGGAGCATCGCGGCCGTGGGGGGTGGACGACCTGCTCGCTGCGCTGAACCTCGACGGCCTGGCGGACGCGCAGATTCGCACGCTGTCCGGTGGGCAGCGACGGCGGCTCGACATCGCGGTCGGGCTGGTCGGACGGCCCGAGATCGTGTTCCTCGATGAACCCACCGCCAGCCTGGACCCACGCGCCCGCCGCGACTTCCTCGCCCTCATCCAGCGCGTCGGAGACGACCTCGGCTCGACCATCCTCATGACCACCCACGACCTGGCCGAGGCCGAAGAACTCGCCGACCGGATTCTGATCCTCGTCGGCGGGCAGGTGATCGCCACCGGCACGTCGAAGGAGCTCACCGATCAGATCGCCGGTCACGACCGGGTTCGCTGGGCGGTGGACGGCCAGCGTCACGAAGAATCCACTGGCGACTCCACCGCGTTCGCGCGCGACCTGTTCTCCCGCTACGGCGAACAGGTGCACGAGTTGGAGGTGCGGCGAGCCTCGCTGGAGGACGCCTATCTGTCCATCGTCCAGGCCGCCGAACACGACACACCTCCCGGCGATATCGAGGAGAAGGCGGCATGACCCCCACCACGACGGCACTCAGAAGCGGCCTGCGGCGGGGGGTCATCGAGTTCCGGCAGGACTTCACCGGTGCCGCGCTGATCGGGCAGTTGTTCTGGCCCGTCCTCACCCTGGCGTCGCTGTTCTTGCTCCGTGACCGCACCGTCGGTGACGGGAGCGTCAGCCTGGGCACGATGGTCTATCCCGGCCTGATCGGCATGTTCGTGTTCTTCGGCATGGTCGCGCTCACGCAACGCCTCAGCGCAGACCGGGAAGACGGCACTCTGCTGCGCGCCAAGGCCACCCCCGGCGGCATCCGCGCCTACCTCGTCGGGCGTTTCGTGACCACCGCCCTCACCGTGGTCGCCTACCTCGTGATCGTGGGCGTGCCCGGCGCACTCACTGTCACCGGGCTCGCACTCCTCACTCCCGATCGACTGCTGACCCTCGCGTGGGTGCTCACGCTCGGCATAGTCGCCACGCTGACCCTCGGTGCTGTCCTCGGATCCCTCATCCCGAGCGCCCGCGCTTCCAGCTACATCGCGCTGCTGGTCATGGGCTTGGTCGCTATCTCAGGGATCTTCTACCCCATCACCGCCCTGCCCGGCTGGCTCCAAGGGATCGCACAGGCTTTGCCGGTCTACTGGCTCGGTCTCGGCACCCGCGCCGCCCTGCTGCCCGAGTCCGCAGCCGTCCTCGAAATCGTTGGATCGTGGCGAACCGGGGAAACCGCAATCGTCCTGGCCGCTTGGTCCGTCGTCGCCACCCTGCTCGCCCCCGCCCTGCTCAGAACCATGACCAGGAAAGAGTCTGGCTCCCGCGTCGCCGAACGCCGCGACAAGGCACTCCAGCGGCTCGGCTGAGACCTGACGCAGAGCGCACCTGGCGGCTGGACAATGCCCCAGTTCAGAGTCCCTCCTGTCGGCCGAAGCCGACGCGATCGCTGGTGCCGAGTACGGACACCCCTTCGCCGAGCGCGTGACGCAGCGCAATGGCTACCGTCATCGCGATCTCGACACCCGTGTCGGCACGATCGATGTCGCCGTCCCGAAGCTCCGCGAGGGCTCCTACTTCCCGGAGTGGCTGCTCGAACGGCGCAAGCGCGCCGAGTCCGCACTGAATCACGGTCGTCGCCGACTGCTACCTCGCTGGCGTCTCAACGCGCCGGATGGACAAGCTCGTGAAGACCCTCGGCATCCACGCGCTGTCGAAATCGCAGGTGTCCCGGATGGCTGCCGAGCTCGACGAACATGTCGATCAGTTCCGCAACCGGCGTCTCGATGACGTTGGCCCGTTCACGTTCGTCGCGGCCGACGCGTCTCGCATTCACGAGCTTCCCGAAAGACGTCTGGTCGCAGATCTGGTCGAACAACCCCAACGAGCGCCTGAACCGCGTGATCCGCCGCCGCACCGACAGCGTCGGCATCTTCCCAAACCGGGACGCGATCATCCGTCTCGTCGGCGCGGTCCTCGCCGAGCAGACCGATGAATGGGCCGAGGGACGGCGTTACCTCGGCCTCGAGCTCCTCGGTCGCTGCCGCTTGACCCTTGTCCCCGATGCTGGAGAGGAGACCGACACCGACGACCCCGTCCTCGCCCTGTCCGCCTGACCACAACCCGCTCGATCGATCACGCGAGCGTTACACCACTCCACGAGACCTGACCCGACGACGGCGCGGTTCGCCGTGTGGTGTTCTCCGACCCGGAGGTCGCCGCCGTCGGGCTCACCGAGACCGCCGCGCGGGAGGCCGGGCTGACCATCCGTGCCGTCGAGTACGACCTCGGCTAGGTCGCCGGCGCCAAGCTTCACGCGGACGGCTACGCGGGTCGCGCGAAGCTCGTCGTCGACGAGGATCGCAAGGTCGTCGTGGGGGCCACGTTCGTCGGCCAGGATGTCGCCGAGCTGTTGCACTCCGCCACGATCGCGATCGTCGGCGAGGTGCCGATCGACCGGCCCTGGCGCGCCGTGCCGTCGCATCCGACCATCAGCGAGGTCTGGCTCCGGCCGCTCGAGACCTATGGCAGGCCCTGAGCCCTCGGCTGCGGCTCACCAAGGCGGCCCCCCGGCGTGCATCGCCAGGGGGCCGCCTTCTTCTGACCGGGTTAGCCTGCGAGCTAGCGCAGCTGGGCTCCGTCCGGGAAGTCGGTCGTCACGGTGAGGTCGCGCCACGCCTCGATCTCGGCGTCGACCGCGGCGCGGGCAGTGCTGACCAGTCGCAACGCGTCCGAGCCGAGGACGAGGTGGGCGGGCGGCTCGGGCGACTCGATGACGGTGAGGACGGCGTCTGCGGCCTTCTCCGGGTTGCCGAGCTGGTTGCCGTTCGCGCGGAGGCGGTTCTCGCGGATCGGGTTCATCAGCTCGTCGTAGTCGGCGATGGATCGCTCGGAGCGGATCATGGATCGGCCGGCCCAGTCAGTGCGGAAGGAGCCGGGCTCGATCGCGGTCACGTGGATGCCGAGGTGCTTGACCTCCTTGCCGAGCGATTCGAGGATGCCCTCCAACGCGAACTTCGAGCCGCAGTAGTACGCCATCCCGGGGACGGTCATCAGGCCGCCCATCGAGGTGACGCCCATGAGGTGGCCCCTGCGGCGCTCGCGCATGTAGGGCAGGGCGGCGTGAAGCGTCGCGGCTGCCCCGAAGACGTTGACATCGAACTGGCGGCGCAGCTCCGACAGCGGCGACTCCTCGAAGACGCCCTCGTGCCCGTAGCCGGCGTTGGCGATGACGACATCGAGGGGACCGACGTTCGCCTCGACATCCGCGACGGTCGAGGAGACCGCGTCATCGTCGGTGACGTCGAGGATGCGGGGGACGGCGAGCCCGTCGGGCGAGAGCGCGGCGAACGCCGCCGCGGCCTCGTCGTTGCGCACGGTACCGATGACTCGGTGCCCGGCGGCGGTGAACCGCGTCGCAAAGGCTCGGCCGAAGCCCGAGCTGACGCCGGTGATGAAGATGTTCTTCTGATCAGACATACGAGAAGTCTACATCACGACAGTTATTCTTGACGGCGCGTCGATTTCTGTCGACGAGGTGGCAGGATGGGGGCATGGGCGAAGCAGAGGTCGATACCGGACGGCGTCGTGGCAGGTCGAAGGGCGATCTGCGCGAGGAGGCGATCCTGGCAGCCGCGGAGCGCCAGCTCGCGTCGGTCGGCTACGAGTCGATCACCGTCGCGACGCTGATGGAGGAGGCCGGCGGAACCCGGGGAGGCTTCTACTTCTACTTCCGCACCAAGGCCGACGCCGTCGCGGCGCTCGTCGAGCGGACCGTCAGCGCCCTTCACGTCTCACTCGAGTCACTGTCCGTCGACCAGCCGGGCGCGGAACCGGTCGATCTCATCCGTGAACTTCTCGTGCGCACGCAGGCCATCTGGGCCGAGCACGGCCCCGTCATGAGTGCCGCGGTCGAGCTCGCGCCGACGGTTCCGGCGATCGGGGACAGGTGGGCGGCCGCACGGGACGCGGTCACGCAGACCGCGACCAGGATCGCCATTCAGGCGGGGCTGCCCGATTCCTCGGCCTCGGACGGCGCTGCAGCGGTCACGGCATTGCTGGTCCGGATGGGCGAAGGCGCCTTCTACGAGGCCACCAAGCGTGCTGCTCCCCCGCTATCCGAGGTCACTGCGACCTGCGGCCTGATCTGGCAGCGCTGCCTTGGTGCGTAGATCCCGATGCGCAGCCCGTCGGGGCTGAACTGACCGGCAGCCGCCCAGCTCGACCCCGCCGCGCCCCGCGACCGTGGGAGCCGCTGATGGTCCCCTCGCCCAACGTGGCAGCCTTCGCGCTCGCCGCCGTCGTCCTGATCGTCATCCCTGGCCGCAGCGTGTTGTTCACCATCGGCCGGTCTTTGGCATATGGGTGGCGCGGCAAAGCGCTCTCCGTGCTGGGCAACGCCATCGGGACGTCGCCCGCGACCGCGTTGGTGGCGCTCGGGGTCGGTCAGGTGATCGCCGAGTCCGTCGTCGTTCTCACCGCGGTGAAGATCGCCGGAGCGCTCCACCTGATACACCTCGGCGTGCAGGCGATCCGCCACCGCCACGATCACGCGGTGTTGCCATCGAGTCAAATGCAGGCGCCCAGCAGTGCTCGACAGCTCTGGCAGGGCGTCGTCGTGGCTGTCACAAACCAAGACACTCATCTTCTTCGTCGCGGTCCTGCCCCAGTTCGTCAGCCGCGACAGCGGTTCGGTGCCCTTGCAACTCACGGTCCTCGGCTGCCTTCTCGCCCTGATCGCGTTGTGCTGCGACAGTGTCTGGGTGCTGATCGCGGGTACGGCACGAAGGTGGTCCGGACGCAGCCCACGCGGCTGTCGCAGATGAGCGCCGGCGGCGGCGTCATGATGATCGGCCTCGCGGGGTCGTGGTGGCCACCGGCAACAAGCACTGGCGCCTGAGCGGTCCAGGGAAACGAGACGCCCGTCAGTTGCTCCGAGGTCTCCCAGAGTAGCTTTCCGACGGCGGGGTCGAGCGCTTCGCGAGACGCTTCCACGTCGATCGCGTCGCCGCGCCGCTCGTTCCGGCCGCCGGGCCCGAAGAACTCGCCTCCGTGAAGCTCCGGCGCGGTGGCGGCGCGGAGTTTGCGGGAGCGCGCCCTGCTCGGTGGGCTGGGTCGGAAGGAACAGGCCTGTGGCGATCCGGCCGCGCTCCTCCCACGCGCGGGGCACGAGGTTCGACCGGGACACCCCGGGGTGCGCCAGCGTGCTGATGACCGGAGAGCCCTTGGCGCGGAGCCGTCTGTCGAGTTCGATCCCGAACGCCGTGGTGGCGAGCTCGGATGCTCCGTAGGCGGCGGAGGCATCCCAGCGACGTCCGAACATGAGGTCATCGAAGTCCAGGTGGGCGGGCTTGTGCGAGATCGAGCTGAGCGACACGACCCGGGGCCGGTCGCCGCGTTCGAGGAGCGGGAGCAGGAGCCCGGTGAGGGCGAAGTGGCCGAGGTGGTTGGTGCCCAGGTGCGGCTCGAATCCGTCGGCGGTGGTGCGCCGTGGGCCGAGGATCACGAGACCGGCGTTGTTGACGAGCAGGTCGACTTTGTCGAATCGTCCTCGGCGCGCTCGGCGAAGCTCCGGACGGAGTCGAGCGAGGCGAGGTCGAGCCGGCGGCCGCACCTATACCAGCGCCCGGGACGGCCTCGACGAGATCCTCGACCTGCTCACCGACCTCGGCGATCTCTACAACCGATGCGAACCTGCTGAACGCCGCATGCTCAACCGAGCCCTGTTCGACCGCATCATCATCGACGAGGACGAGAACGTCAGCGTCGTCCCTGCCGAGCCCGCCGCCAGCGTCCTCGCCCACGTCAACACCGACGTCCCCGAGCCGGTGACCGCAGAAACGAACCTGCCCCGCACTCAGGCGGGGCAGGTTTCGATTCTCTCAACTCACGTGGAGCCAACGGGACTCGAACCCGTAACCCCCTGCTTGCAAAGCAGGTGCGCTACCAATTGCGCCATGGCCCCGTGGCGAGGAGGACCTCGCCGACGTCCGATGGTAAGACATCGCACCGACCGTCCGCCATCCACGGAGTTCGCCGCACCGAACTCCTGCGTGCGTCGATGCGAAGACTATGGTTCTCCCATGCGGAGGAACGCTGCGGCGTGGACGGCCGTGGTCGGCGTCCTGGTGCTGCTGCTGTCCGCCTGCCAGCCGGCGGCCCGGGCTGAGGACGACGATCGTCCGCTGGTCCTGACGACGTTCACCGTGCTCGCCGACGTCGCCCGCAACGTCGCCGGGCCGCACCTGCGGGTCGAGTCGATCACCAAGCCGGGCGCGGAGGTGCACGGCTACGAGGTGACGCCGGGCGACCTGCGGCAGGCGTCCGAGGCCGACCTGGTCCTCGACAACGGGATGGGGCTGGAGGGCTGGTTCGAGCAGTTCGTGGCCGAGCTCGACGCCCCTCGCGTGGTGGTGAGCGAGGGCGTCCAGCCGATCGACATCGCCCCCGACCCGGAGAACCCGGGTGGGTACGCCGGACGTGCCAACCCGCACGCCTGGATGAGCCCGCTCAACGTGCAGCGCTACGCCGCCACCATGGCCGACGCCTTCGCCGAGCTCGACCCCGCCCACACCGCCGACTACCGCGCCGCCGCCGAGCGCTACGCCGCCGAGCTGCAGGACGTCCACGACGACCTGGTCAGCCGGCTCGCCGACCTGCCGCCGGAGCACCGCGCCCTGGTCACCTGCGAGGGGGCCTTCTCCTACCTGGCCCGCGACGCCGGGCTGAGCGAGGTGTACCTGTGGCCGGTCAACGCCGAGCAGCAGGCGACGCCGCAGCAGATCGAGCGCGCGATCGGCACCGTCCGCGCTGCGGGGATCCCCGCGGTGTTCTGCGAGTCGACCGTCTCGGACCGGCCGATGCAGCAGGTGGTGCGGGCCACCGGCGCCCGCTTCGGCGGTGTCCTCTACGTCGACTCGCTGTCCGAGCCGGACGGGCCGGTGCCCACCTACCTCGACCTCATCCGCCACGACACCGACCTCATCGCCACCGCCCTCGGAGGACGCCCGTGACCACCCCCGCCGTCGAGGTCGACGCCCTCACCGTGCACTACGACGACGTGCTCGCCCTCGACGACGTCACCCTGCGGCTGGCGCCCGGGCGGGTGTGCGGGCTGATCGGCATGAACGGGGCCGGCAAGTCGACGCTGATGAAGGCGGTGCTCGGTGCCGTGCGCCCCGACCGCGGCACGGTCCGGCTGCACGGGCTGACGCCGGCGCGGGCCCGCCGGAGCAACGTCGTCGGCTACATGCCGCAGAGCGAGGCCGTCGACTGGGACTTCCCGCTGTCGGTGCGCGACGTGGTGATGACCGGGCGCTACGGGCACCTCGGGTTCACCCGGCGTCCGGGACGCCGCGACCGGGACGCCGTGGACGCCGCGCTCGACCGGGTCGGGCTGGCCGACCTCGCCGACCGGCAGATCGGGCGGCTGTCCGGCGGCCAGCGCAAGCGGACCTTCCTGGCCCGCGGGATCGCCCAGGAGGCACGGGTGCTGCTGCTCGACGAGCCGTTCGCCGGTGTCGACACCACCTCCGAGGCCACCATCACGCGGCTGCTGCGCGAGCTCGCCGGCGACGGTGTCACCGTGCTCGTCTCCACCCACGACCTGCAGGCTCTGCCCGAGCTGGCCGACGAGGCGGTGCTGCTGCGCCGGCGGGTGCTGCGGCACGGTCCGCCGGCGGAGGTGCTCGCGCCGGAGACGCTGGCGCTGGCGTTCGGGCTGGAGGAGTCGGCCGGCGCTGGTGGGGCCCTTCGACAGGCTCAGGGCGCTGGGGTCGGGTCGGCCGCGCAAGCCCCACCACAGCGGGCTGAGCCTGTCGAAGCCCGAGCACCTGGGGCCCTTCGACAGGCTCAGGGCGTTGAGGTTGGGGATCAGGGCGCTGGGGTCGGCGAAGCGCACGACGACAGGGGCGTGCGGTGATCGAGTGGTTGGTCGAGCCGTTCACGTTCGGCTTCATGCAGACCGCGCTGGCCTCGACGCTGGTCGCGTCGGTGACGTGCGCGGTGCTGTCGTGCTGGCTGGTGCTCATCGGCTGGTCGCTGATGGGCGACGCCGTCTCGCACGCGGTGCTGCCCGGGGTGGTCCTGGCCTACGTGGTCGGGGCACCGTTCGCCCTCGGTGCGCTGGTGTTCGGGGTGCTGGCGGTGGTGCTCATCGGGGTG
This sequence comes from Desertihabitans brevis, assembly GCF_003327535.1. Taxonomy (NCBI): domain Bacteria; kingdom Bacillati; phylum Actinomycetota; class Actinomycetes; order Propionibacteriales; family Propionibacteriaceae; genus Desertihabitans; species Desertihabitans brevis. The sequence continues at coordinate 138,482 of NZ_QOUI01000003.1, forward strand.
GTCCGCGACACCGGGCGGGTGAAGGAGGACGCCTCCATCGGGATCGTGTTCACCACCCTGTTCGCGCTCGGGCTGGTGCTGGTCTCGGTGACGCCGTCGCAGACCGACCTCACCCACATCATCTTCGGCAACCTGCTGGGCGTCTCCCCGGCCGACCTGGTGCAGATCGTCGTCCTCGGCGCGGTGGTGCTGGTGGTGCTGCTGCTCAAGCGCCGCGACCTCGTCCTCTACGCCTTCGACCGGGTGCACGCCCATGCCATCGGGCTGGACGTCCGGCTGCTGTCGGCGCTGCTGCTCGGCCTGCTCGCCCTCACCTGCGTGGTGGCGCTGCAGGCGGTCGGGGTGGTGCTCGTGGTCGCGATGCTCATCATCCCCGGGGCCACCGCGCACCTGCTCACGGAGCGGTTCACGCGGATGCTGGTGCTCGCCCCCGCGCTCGCGGCGGCCTGCGGGGTGCTCGGGCTCTACCTCAGCTACCACCTCGACACCACCCCGGGACCGATGGTGGTGCTCGCCCAGGGAGCGGTGTTCGCGGTGGTGTACCTGGCCAGCCCGCGCAACGGCCTGGTCGGACGCCGGCTGGCCGCGGCGCGTCGCCGGCGCAGGCTCGCGTCGGTCTGAGTCGGGCGGATCGCCCTTCGACGAGCTCAGGGCGTTGGGGTGGACTGGCCACGCTGCCCCACGTCGGTCACGGCTGGCGCGGGACGAGCCGGCCCAGGTGGTGCACCGCGGTCACGACCTGCCCCGTGCGCACGAACGCGCTCTGCAGTCCGGCGAACGGTCCGTCGGCCACCAGGAACCGGTCGTCCGGCAGCGGCTGCAGCGGGAACTCGACGGTCTCGCTCGTGCCGTCGTCGTCGATGATCGTGCCGCGGATGACCAGACCCGAGCCGGCGCTCCGCACCTCCAGCTCGATCCCCTCGGCCCGGAACGTCCCCGTGTACGGGGCCAGGTCGGCGGCACTGCGCTGGACGACCTCGGGCGAGGTCTCGCTGAGGTCGAGCCGCGACGCGAGCACCGAGGTGGTCAGGCGCTCGCTCAGCTGCCGGCCGGCCGGGGCGGCGTTGGTCAGCACGACGACGGCGAAGCCGCGCTCGGGGGCGACGGTGACCGAGGCGTGCTGCCCGGACACGTCTCCGCTGTGCTCGAGCAGCCGGGTGCCGTCGACCTGACGCAGCATCCAACCCAGACCTATGCCGACGCCGGGCATCACCTCGTGCGGGGTGCTCGCCGACCCCATCGCCCGCAGGGAGTCGGAGGCCAGGACGCGGGTCCCGTCCGGAGCGGTGCCCTCACCGAGCTGGAACGCCGCCCACGCCAGCAGGTCGGTGGTGCTGCACGACAGCCGTGCCCCGGCCGGCACCCAGCCGCGCGGACCGCTCCAGGTCGTGACGTCCGCCCCGTCGGTCGAGCGCCGGCCGACGGCGAACGGCCGGGTCATGATCACGTCCAGCTCGCTCGACGTCTGGGTCAGCCCGAGCGGGGTGAGCACCAGCTCAGCCAGCGCACGGTCGAACGTCGTGCCGGTGACCTCCTCGACCAGTCGACCGGCGAGGACGAAGGAGGCGTTGTTGTACGCCGCCGCCGAGCGCGGCGGGAAGCGTTGGGGGAGGTCCGCCAGCAGGTCGACGACACGGGTGATCGCGTCGTCGCCTTCTCCGGTGTCGGGCCAGCTGTCCATCCCGTCCCAGCCGGCGGTGTGGTTGAGCAGGTCGAGGACGTCCACCTCAGCCGGCAGCCGCACCCCGGGCAGGTAGGCGCTCACGGGCCGGTCGAGGGCCACCCGACCCTGCTCGACGAGCACCATCACGGCGGTCGCGGTGAAGCTCTTCGCGACGGAGCCGATCTGGAAGAGCGTGGCCGGTGTGATGGGGGTGCCGCCCTCAACCCTGGTCCAGCCGCTGACGGCGATCTCGGACCGGCCCTGGTGCACGACCCCGACGGCCGCGCCGGGGATGGCCAGCTCTTCAGCCAGCGCGGCCAGCTCGTCGGCGAGGGTCACGTGGGCAAACTACCCGCCGGGCTGCGTCTCGGCGCTAGCGGCCGGAGGGGCCGCGGGTGGGGGCGGTGTGGTGGCGGAGCGGGGCGTTGGAGCGTCCGGCCGCCTGCTCGCGGCGTCGCGCCACCTCGGCGGTCGGGGTCGTCCGGACGCTCTCGGGAGGCGTGAGGTCGGGGCCGCGGCCGATGTCGGTGGCGGGACGGGCGAAGCTGGCCCGGACGCGCTGCTGCGCCTGCTGGGTGCGGGTGAAGCTCTGCCAGGCGTCCGGCACCGACAGCTCGCGCCCCTCCTGGCGCGCACGGGCGTGCTCGCGCTCGTAGTGCCGGAACGCCTGGCCGGCGTCGCGGAAGGCCTCCCCCATCGCGGTGTGGGCGGGAAACCGCTCCTGGAACTGGGCGATGCTCTGCGGGTCGGAGCAGTCGACCACCGCGAAGCGCTGGGGGAACCGACGCTGCGCCGCGTCGAGCGCAGCCCGCACCTTCGGGTCCTTCAGCCGGCTGAGATCGGCATGGGCCCAGACCCTCGTCTGCCCGCGCGCCGCGGCCCGGGCGTCGAGCTGGATCTGCCGCAGGACCGCCGTCCGGTCTCCGCCACCGACCTTCGTCTCGATCCCGAAGCCCAGGTCCTCGTTGCCCAGGTCGTGGGTGCGCCGTGGACCGGCCGCACCCAGTCTCACCTCGGTCGACCATCCTCGCGCCGCCGTGTAGCCGTGCGACCCGATGGCCATCGAGGTGAGGTCGCGGAAGCCGTGCCCGCGGCGCTGCTGCTCCGGCCAGAACTGCCGGGCCCAGTCGCGGGCCCGCTGCCAGCCGTCGACCTCCTTCGGCGTCTCGCCCCGGCGCAGCTTGCGGGCCCGGTACCGCTCGAAGGCCTCGCGTTCGTCGGGCGGGAGTGTGTCGGTCACGGGGTCAGCCGAACAGCTTCGCGAACTCGATCTCGGCCCAGGCGGGGTAGGCCGGACGCCCGGCCTCGACCCACTGCCCGTAGGTCTCCTGCTGGTACCCGAAGGTCGTCGACAGCTCCTCGCCGGTGCGCCGGCCGACGACCGAGGTGAGCAGGGTCAGCAGCGTCACCGGCTCCAGGTCGTAGGGCAGCTCCACCACCGGGAGCCGGCCGTAGGTGTCGGACACGTCGGCGTAGCGCCACCGGCCCTCGAAGTTCCGCACGAACACCTCGCCCAGGTAGCGGTGGAAGGCGTCGATCGTCCCCGCGTCCTGCGGTGACGTCCGGGGGTTGGCAGCGTCCATGTCGGGGAAGATCCGCAGCGCCGCCGCCTCGGCGTGCCGCACACCCTCGAGGCCGAAGCGGTCCGCCGGCATGTCGGGGACCACCTCGGCGAAGAACCGGTCCAGCCCGGCCTCCATCCCGGCCAGCCACTCCTGCCACACCGGATCAGCCTCCAGCTCGGCGTAGTGGCGCTGCAGCTCCGCGTACTCGCGCTCGTCCTGCGTCATCCCGCCTCCTGTGTCCTCCGCGTCGTCTCCGGCCCCGACGTCCTCCGGCGTGAGGCCCGCGATCGGGTCCCCGTGCACCCGCACCCAGTCCAGGTAGCCGGGCCGGCCGGCCGCCACCCAGGCGCCGTGCTGCTCGACGTGGCGGCGGTACTCGGTCAGCCACACGTCCCCGGTCCGCTGGTCGGCGGCCTGGTTGAGCAGCACCCGGACCGACGTGGCCTCGGCCGTGTACGGCAGCCCCACCGCCGGGTCCGGACCGTGCCCGTCGTCGGCGTCGAGGTTGACCCACCTGCCGTCCAGACGCCGGATGAACACCTCACCGAGGTAGCGGTGCATCGGATCGGACGTGGCGAAGTTCTGCGGTGTGGCGCTCGGCTCCGCGGAGCGGATGTCGGGGTAGAGGCGCAGCGCCGCCTGCTCGGCGTGCCGCAGCCCCTCCTCACCCCACGGGTCGTCCGGCATGTCGGGGACGACCTCGGTGAAGAACGAGTGCAGCGACGCCCGCATGAACGAGGCCCACTCGACCCACTCCGGGTCCTGGGCCCGCTCGGCCAGCTCCTCCTGCCACTGCGCGTACGCGTCGGCGAAGCGGTCCGTCAGATCTGCCACGTGCTCACCTCCTCGACACGGCCGACCCTACTGAGGTGCGGGGTCCGTCGTCGCTGATGGCGGCAGCAGGTCGAGACGCGGCGCTCACATCCCTGAGACCCAGATCGACTCGGCCGCGGCGGCACCCAGGCTGAGCGGCGTGCGGTCCACGGCGAGCTCCAGGGTGCCGGCATAGGGAGTCGGTTCGCGCACCTCGACCACGGTGCCGATCCGGACGCCGCGGTCGGCGAGGAACTGCAGCAGACCGGGGTCGGTGTCGCTGATCCGCTCCACCCGCACCCGCGACCCCGGCTCGACGGTGGTGAGCACCACCGCCGTCGGCAGCTCCACGGTGCCGTCGGCGCTGGGGATCGGATCGCCGTGGGGGTCGCGGCGGGGAAAGCCGAGGACGGCGTCGATCCGGTCGACCATCAGGTCGGAGACGGCGTGCTCCAGCGTCTCGGCCTCGTCGTGCACCTCGTCCCAGGAGTAGTGCAGCGACTCCACCAGGAACGCCTCGATCAGCCGGTGCCGGCGCACCATCGCCAGCGCCAGACGCCGCCCCTCGGCGGTCAGCTCGACCGCGCCGTAGCGGACGTGGTCGACCAGGCCCTGCTCGGCCAGGCGGCGGACCCCGTCCGAGACCGAGGACGCCCGCAGCCCGGTCCGCTCGGCCAGCACCGTCGTCGTCACGGGCGCCTCCGACCACTCCGACAGCGTCCAGATCGCCTTGAGGTAGTTCTGGGCGCTGGCGCTCAGCTCGGAGACGGACACGGCCGCAGTCTAGGAAGTCCGCCCGGCCGCGGGCAGCGGTCAGCGGGCGGTGCTCGCCCCCTTCGACAGCTCAGGACGACGCTTCGACAGGCTCAGGGCGTGGGAGGCAGGTCGGACGGGGTTCGGTGTCGGTGGCGTGGCGCATGATGGACGGGTGAGTGCTCCACCCGTGCTGCTGGCCGTCGACGGCAACTCGTTGCTGCACCGCAGCTACCACGCGCTGGCCGGGACGGGGGCGCGGACGGTGACCGGGGAGCCGGTGTGGGCGGTCCGCGGGCTGCTCACCCAGGTGGTGGCGGCCGCCGACCGGGTGGGGCCGTCCCTGGTGCTGGTCGGCTTCGACGACCCCGAGCACAGCCGGCGGCGCACCCGCTGGCCGCAGTACAAGGCCCAGCGCGCCGACAAGCTGCCCACGCTGGTCTCCCAGCTGCGGCTCGCCGCGGCGGTGCTGCGCGAGCTCGGCGTGCACGTCGTCACCCCGGACGGCCTGGAGGCTGACGACGTCCTCGCCACCGCCGCCGCCCGCACCGCCGCCGCCGGCGGACGCACCGTGCTGGTCACCTCCGACCGGGACGCCTTCGCCCTCATCGACGAGCGCACCAGCGTGCTGCGGGTCATCAACGGCGGCGTGGACGCCTCCCCGCTGATGACCCCGGACCGGCTGGAGCTGCTGCTCGGCGTCCGTCCGCACCAGTACCGCGACTTCGCCGCCCTGCGCGGCGACCCGTCGGACAACCTGCCCGGGGTCTCCGGGATCGGGCCGAAGCGGGCCGCCCGCCTGCTGGCCGCGTTCGGCACCGCGGAGGCGGTCTTCGACGACGTCGCCGCCGGCGGCGCCCGGGTGGCCGGGCTGGTCGGCCCGGGCACCCGCGACCGGTTGGCCGACCCGCAGGCCCGCGCCTGCTGGGAGCTCAACCGGGCCGTGATGGCCAACGTCTGCGACGTCGAGCTCGGCCTCCACCCCGACCGCCGGCCGGGCCGGCTGCCGCTGTCGCCGGACGTGGTGCGGCGGGTGCTGGTCGGCCACGGGCTGCCCGGCACCGCCAAGGTCGCCGAGCGCTGCCTGTCCGGGCTGGAGCCGTGCCATCCCGGACCGCCCGTCCCCGGTGACCCCGTGGTCGACTCCCTGCCCTGGGACGCCCGCGCGGAGTGGCGCTCGCGGCAGACCCTCCCGCCGCTGCCCACCCGTCCGGTCGACCTGCAGGCCACCCTGTTCTGAGCCAGGGTCACCCCGGGGCATCTCCCCTTCTGGTCGCACCGGCGACACGGTTGGATGGGTCCGTGCTGTCGGACCTGTTCCAGCTGGTCCTCGCCGAGGTGGGGGCGGCGCTGACGCTGCAGCCGCACGTCAGCGGTGTCGGCGCGGGCGACCAGGTGCTGGTGGGTGCGGTGCTCGCGGTGCTGGTGGCGGTCTCGATGCTCGCCGGCGAGAGCGCGCTGCTGGCCATCAACCGGGTCCGCGGGCTCGCCTACTGGCTCACCCTCGCGATGACGGCCACCGGCGTGCTGCTGCTCTACCTCACCCAGGCGAGCCTGCTGTGGGTGCTGGGCATCGCCATCGGCCAGCCCACCGACTGGCTGGTGCTCGCCTACGCCACCCTGCTCGCGGCGTCGCCGAAGCTGCTGTCGTTCATCCAGATCGTGCCCGGCTTCGGCCCCTTCCTGGGACGCCTGCTGTCGGCCTGGGGGTTCCTGGTGCTGTGGGCGGCCACCGCGTCGGTGTTCGCCGTGGGCGAGGGGCTCGCGCTGCTCGTCGCCGCCACCGCCGGGCTCACCGGGCTGGCAGCCAGCCACTTCGGCGGACCGCCGCTGGTGCGCGTCCGCGACCGGATCTGGACGGCCATCACCGGACGTCCGATGCGTCGCTCCAGCGCGGAGCTGCTGCAGCTGCCCGGGCTGCTCGACGACGGTGTCGTGGGTGAGCGCCGGTGATCGCCGGGTTCCCCCTCGCCGAGATCGTCGTGGGGGCCGTCGCGCTGCTCCTGCTGCTGCTGATGACCGCCCCGTTCGAGGCGCTGTGGTGGTGGTCGCAGCAGGAGGAGCCGGTGCAGCGCCGTGCCCCGCGCGAGGTCGGCCCGGCTCCCACGCAGGGCACCACCTGGATCGTCTACCTGGCCGGTGTCGGCACCGCCTCCTCGGAGTCCAGCCGTCCCGAGCAGCCGCTGCTGGACCGGCTGCGCAACCGCCTCGGCGACGAGGCCGTCCTGGTCACCGGGGTCTTCCCGTACTCCGTCCTCGACCACGGCCTCACCACCGATCGCGACCTGTCCTGGCTGTGGCGGGTGCTGGACCGGATGCAGCGGCGCAAGTGGCCGGTGCTGCCGCTGCTGATCAACCTCTACAACGTCTTCCAGGTGCTGGTCTCGGCCGACCGCCGCTACGGGCCCTTCTTCAGCCTGGCGATGGCCCGCACCATCTGGGGACGGCTGCGGGCGGCGGGCTACCAGTCCGGCAGCGGCGACCCGGTGGTGCTGCTCGGCTGGTCCGGCGGCGGGCAGATCTGCCTCGGGGCGTCCTGGTACCTGGCCGACCAGGGGGCGCCGGTCTACGTGCTCAGCCTCGGCGGCGTGCTCTCCTCCGATCCCGGCCTGGACCGGGTGCGCCACCTGTGGCACCTCCACGGCTCCCGGGACCGGGTGCACCGGCTGGGTGCGCTGCTGTTCCCGTCGCGCTGGCCGACGTCGCGGGACTCCTCGTGGAACCGGGCCAAGCGGGAGGGACGCATCACCACCACCGAGATCGGCCCGTACACCCACTCCAGCTCGCCGTCCTACCTGACCCGGCGCCCGCAACCCGACGGCTCCGTGCCGATCGAGGTCACCACCGAGGCCCTGCTCGGCACCCTGGCCGGGGCGGGCCTGCTGGTACGCGACCGGGCCCGCTGACCCCGAGGTCAGCGGGCCCGTCGGCACAGCTCGGCGTGTGCGGCGCCTCGACGGAGGCGTCGCGGTCAGACGTTGTAGCGGTCCCCGTTCGGCGAGGTCGGCAGGCAGCACATGATGAAGACGATCAGGCCACCGATCGAGGGGATGAGGTTCAGCAGCACGAGGAACCCGGACTGGCCGGTGTCGTGCAGCCGCCGCACCTGCAGGGCGATGCTCGGCACGATGATCGCCAGCCCGTACAGGCCGATGATCAGACCGATGATGCCCAGACCGGCGCCGGCGCCCGAGCTGACCTGGGACGGGTCGGAGGCGCTGCCGGCGGTCGCCGCCACGATGGCGATCGCGATCACGTAGAGCACGGCGACGACGATGACGTTGAACAGCGTCGCCCACAGGAACTCGCTGCGGCTGGCGCGGCCGTTGAACTGGGCGTACTTCTTGAAGAACCGGCCGATCGCCTGCCCGAAGGAGGCGCCGTAGAGGGGCTGCGTCAGCGGGTCACCCGACGACGGGCCCTGGCCGTAGGGAGCGGGCTGGCCGTAGGGGTTGGGCTGGCCGTACGGCTGGGAGGGGACGCCCTGGGAGGGCCCGGAGGCCTGCGGGTCGTACTGCGGCTGTGTCATGGCGCAGACGCTAGTGCCGATGGAGGCCATCCGGGCGTCAGTTCCGCGACCGGAGGGCGGCGCGGCGTCACCACGGGCGTGGCGCTCAGAGGAACTGCGCCGGGTCGAACTCCTCGATCGGGATGACCCGCAGCCGCGGCAGCCGCTCGTTGAACGCCTTGACGTCGAGCTCCAGGTCGATCAGCTCCATCCCGCGCTCGGCCAGCGCGGTGAAGCCGGAGTTGCGGAACTCCGAGAACCCGACCAGGGCCGTCCGACGCTCGCCGACCAGCGCCGACATCTGCGGCAGGAAGTCGCCGTCGTGGCTGGCCAGCACGACGTCGCCGCGCCGGCGTCCGATCTCCTCCAGGGTGCGCTGGATGGCGATGTCGACGACCTTCTCATCCGGTGCCCCCGACAGCGGGACGGTGACGAAGCCGATCGCGGTCAGCGCCTGCACGAACGGCATCGGCAGCTCTCCGGGCACCGCGAGGAAGAACAACCCCTTCACCGGCTGGCTCCAGCGGGCCTCGACGAACTGCAGCAGCCGCTCCCAGCGCGGACGCTCCTGGGGCAGCGGACGGCGCCGCAGGATCGACTGACCGAGGGTGGCGTCGAGGTTCTCCCCGTCGACGAGCAGGTAGGTCAGGGGCGCGTCGCCGTCGGTCATGGCGGTCACGCTACGCCGCCGGACGCCTGGGTGCCCGACGACCCGCGCCAGGTAACGAAAAGATCACGAATGCGGTCCGGTCGCCGAGGGGCTTGCGGTCGGTGCGCACCGCGAGGTTGCCTGTGGGATCGGTCGACGCCGTCCCACCGGGGGGTGTCCGTCCCGCCGACATCCCCACAGGGAAGGACCGCATGAATCTCGAAGAGGCGATCAACAGCTTCCTGGACCCGTTCAGCACCGGGTTCGCCAACCTCGTCTTCGCCGAGGTGACGTTCGGCCCGGTCAGCTTCCCGGTCGTGGTGGCCTGGCTGATCCTGGCCGCCCTCGGCTTCACGATCTACTTCGGCTTCATCCAGTTCCGCGGCGCGAAGGTGGCCCTCGACGTCGTCCGCGGCAAGTTCTCCAAAGCCGACGACCCCGGTGAGGTCACCCACTTCCAGGCGCTCGCCTCGGCGCTGTCGGGCACCGTCGGGCTCGGCAACATCGCCGGCGTGGGCGTCGCGGTGACGATCGGCGGTCCCGGTGCCACCTTCTGGATGATCGTCGCCGGCCTGCTCGGCATGTGCACCAAGTTCGTCGAGTGCACCCTCGGGGTGAAGTACCGCGACATCGACGAGGACGGACAGGTCTCCGGCGGCCCCTTCAAGTACCTGCCGATCGCCTTCGGTGAGCGCAAGCACCCCGCGCTCAAGGTCGTCTCCCGCGTCCTCACCGGCGTCTTCGCCGTCTCCATCCTGATCTTCGGGGTCGCCGGCGCCGGCATGTTCCAGTCCAACCAGACCTTCCAGCAGCTGCAGTCGATCACCGGCGGCGCCGAGGACGGCCTGCTCAGCAGCACGACGGCCAAGCTGGTGGTCGGCCTCATCTTCGCCGGGCTGGTCGCCCTCGTCATCATCGGCGGCATCCGCTCGATCGCCACCGTCACCAGCAAGCTGGTCCCGGCGATGGCGCTCTTCTACGTGGTGGCCTGCCTGCTGGTGCTCATCATCAACGTCGACCAGATCCCGTCCGCCTTCGCCGCGATCGTCGACGGCGCGTTCAACCCGGTCGGCATCGCCGGCGGCGTGGTCGGCGTGATGATCGTCGGCTTCCAGCGCTCGGCGTTCTCCAACGAGGCCGGTATCGGCTCGGCCGCCATCGCGCACTCCGCGGTGAAGACCCGGCGTCCGGTCTCGGAGGGCTTCGTCGCCCTGCTCGAGCCGTTCATCGACACCGTCATCATCTGCACCATGACGGCGCTGACGATCATCATCGCCGACACCCCGTCCTACAGCGCGGCGCAGGAGGCCTACCGCACCGACCAGACCGAGGTCGGCGGCGTCACCCTCACCTCCGACGCCTTCGCCACGGTGCTGCCGTGGTTCCCGGTGCTGCTGGCCATCGCGGTGGCGCTGTTCGCCTTCTCCACGATCCTCACCTGGTCCTACTACGGCCTGAAGGCCTGGCACCACCTGTTCGGCAAGCGCCGCTGGAGCGACATCGTCTTCCGGGTGCTGCTCTGCGGGTTCGTCGTCATCGGTTGCCTGGCGGCCCTGTCCAGCGTGGTCACCATGGCCGACGCGGCCCTGTTCCTGTGCGCCTTCATCAACATCATCGGTCTGGTCATCCTGCTGCCGGTGGTGCGGCGGGAGATGACGGCCTACCTGCGCGACCGCAAGGCCGGCACGCTGCACGAGCTCGGCGCCGAGGACGAGGCGGAGCTCGCCGAGATCAAGCGGGAGCACGGCAACGACTGACCCCAGGCAGACGGGAGCCCCGCCACCGGAGCGGTGACGGGGCTCTCGTGGTCCCGTGTGCGGACGCCGCGATCAGGCCTTGGCCTCGATGCTGGGCGTGGTGCCCTCCGTGGAGCTGAGCACCTCGATCTTGCGCGGCTTGGCGCGCTCGGCCACCGGGATGGTCACGGTCAGCACACCGTTGTCGTAGCTGGCCGAGATGCGCTCGGTGTCGATGCCCTCGCCCAGGGAGAGCTGGCGACGGAACTTGCCGCCGAAGCGCTCGGAGGTCAGCCACTGGACGCCCTCGTCGCTGCGCGCGGTGCGCTCGGCGGTGAGGGTCAGGGTGCCCTCGTGGACGCTGACGTCGACCGAGCCCGGGTCCACCCCCGGCAGGTCGGCGAGCAGCACGTAGTGGTCACCCGCGCGGAACAGGTCGACCGGCATGAACCGGGGCACCCGAGACGTGTCACCGCTCATGCCCAGGAGCTGCTTGGCCATCGCGTCGAAGTCGGAGAACGGGTCGAAACGAAGCACAGCGATCACCTCCCACATGTGCGACCGGCCCGGCCACCGTGGCCGGGACCACTGGAGCTGTGCACCTCCATTTTTAGCACTCGAAGGGAGAGAGTGCTAGTCGTCGCGTTCGCCCTCAGCGAACGGGTCCCAGTCGTCGGCCAGGGCGTCGAAGACGCCGACTTGGCGGCCTCGACACCGGTGCCGCGCTTGAGCTCGTGGTACCGGTCGCGCGCCACCGGGTCGTCGCGCAGCCGCGCCCAACCCCGGACGAAGCGGGTGTCGTGCTCACCTCCGACGACGGTCACCGCGATCCCGACCACCGGGGGCACGGGGCGCTCGAAGGTCGCGAACTCGTCGGTCCAGAGGTGGCGGTGCACCGGCTCGGCCACCCGGTGCAACCGCTCCACCGCCACGTCGAGCTCGCCGGGGCCGACCCGCAGGTGCAGGTCGACATCGCCCTGGGTGAGCAGACCGGGCAGGCTGCTGCCCCCGGTGAGCACCAGCTCCCCCGGCACCTGGTGCCGCGCCAGCAGCGCCGCGGCGTCCCGGGCCGTCTCCCGGGCCCGGGCGACGGAGTCCTCGTCGGTGGTCAGCACCCGGGGATGGTCGCACCGCGGCGGCTCCTGGGCCAGCGGGTGGGGCTCAGCCGGGCAGCCGGGCGGCCAGCAGCTCGAGCACGTGCTGGTAGGACGCGCCGGTGGCACGGGTCATCCCGAGCTCGCAGGTGCGGTTGCAGGACGCGTACGCGTCGCCACCCACCCGCGCCACCTCGGCGGCCTCGGGGGCGGTCGCGGCGGCGGTGAGCTCGGGATGCAGCAACCCCCGGTCACCGGCGAAGGCGCAGCAGCCCCAGTCGACCGGCACGTGGACGTCCTCGGCGACCGCCGACGCCACCCGGGCCAGGTCGGCGTCCAGGCCGAGCCGGCGGGAGGAGCAGGTCGGGTGGACCGTGAGGCGGGCGACCCGGTCGGCCTCGGGCAGCCGCGGCAGCACCACGTCGGCGACGAAGGTCAGCGCGTCCACCACCTCCACCCCGGTGCCCTCCAGCGCGTGCCGCAGCCCCTCGGTGCAGCTGGTGGCGTCGCAGACCAGCGGCACCGCGCCGTCGGAGGTCGCCGCCCGGACGGCCAGCTGCAGCCTGGCCACCATCGCCGCGTGCCCCTCGGGCAGGCCCTTGGACGTCCAGGGCGTCCCGCAGCACAGCCCGTCCACCGTGCTCGGCACCGCGAGCCGGACCCCCGCTCGCGCGCACAGCTCCTGCACGCTCCACTGCACCCCGGGCGTGGGACGTCCGTCGACCTCGGCCGGGCCGAACAGGGCGCCGGTGCAGGAGGGCAGGAAGACCGCGTCGACCACCGGGCCCGGACGCCGGGCGAGCTCGCCGGCCACCGTGCTGCGGGCCGTCCCGCCCGCCGGCAGCTCCGGCGACCACAGCGGCACCGTCTCCGCGCCGGCGACGGCCCGGGCCACCCGGTTGAGCCCGCGCACCACCGGGCCGGGAGCGGCACCGGCCACCGACAGCGCGGTCGAGCCGAGGCGTCCGACGGTGTCCCAGTGGCCGGCGGCGGTGCGCCAGGCGGCCCGCTCGGGTGCGGGGTGGTCGTCGGTGCGGAGCCGCTTGACCAGGTCGCCGGTGTTGATGAGCACCGGGCAGGCGGTCTGGCACATCCCGTCGGCCGCGCAGGTCTGCACCGCGTCGTAGGCGTACTGGTCGTCGAGCTCGGCGACCAGCGCGTCGTCCCCGGCCGCCCGGGCGCGGGCCCGCGCGCGGCGGACCACGATCCGCTGCCGCGGGGTGGTCGTCAGGTCGCGGGAGGGGCAGACCGGCTCGCAGTAGCCGCACTCCACACAGCGGTCGACCTCCTCCTCCACCGTCGGCGTCACCTTGATGTGGCGCAGGTGCACCTCGTCGTCGTCGGTGAGCAGCACCCCCGGGTTGAGGGTGCCGGCGGGGTCGAGCAGCCGCTTGGTCTCGCGCATCACCTCGTACAGCTCCTCGCCGAACTGGCGCCGCACGAACGGGGCCATCACCCGTCCGGTGCCGTGCTCGGCCTTGAGCGTGCCGCCGTGGCCGAGCACCAGGTCGACCATCGCCTCGGTGAAGGCGGCGTAGCGGCGCAGCGGCTCCGGCTCGGCGAAGCGGTCGGTGATCATGAAGTGGACGTTGCCGTCGCGCGCGTGGCCGAAGATCACCGAGTCGCCGTAGCGGTACTCCTCGAACAGCGCGGTCAGCGCGGTGCAGGTCTCGGCCAGGGCCGGCACCGGGACGGCGATGTCCTCCAGCAGCGCGGTGGTGCCCGAGGGGCGGGCCCAGGAGACCGCGGTGAACAGCCCCTTGCGCAGCTTCCACAGCGCGGCCCGGGCGCGGGCGTCGGTGGTCAGCGGGGCCGGGCCGGCGAGCGCCAGGTCGGCCAGCACCGGGGCGGCGTCGGCGGTGAGCGCGGCGAGCTGGTCGGGGTCGTCGGCCTGGTACTCCAGCAGCAGGGCGGCCTGCCGGTCGACGTCCAGGGCGGCCAGCTCGGGCGGCACCTCGGCCAGCGACTGGCCCACCCGCAGCGACACGGCGTCCATCAGCTCCAGCGTCGCGGCACCGGTGCCCACCAGGGCGGGCAGCGAGCGGTTCGCGGTGGCGAGGTCGTCGAAGACCAGCAGCGCCGACGCCGCGTGCGGGCGCAGCGGGACCGTGCGGAAGGTGGCCTCGGCGACGAAGCCGAGCGTGCCCTCGCTGCCGACCATCAGCCGGGTCAGCAGCTCCGGCACGGTGTCGGCGTCGACGAAGGAGTTGAGCCCGTAGCCCATCGTGTTCTTCATCGCGTACTGCTGCTCGATGGTGGCCAGCGAGGACGGGTTGGCGCGCACCCGGTCGCGTAGCCGCAGCAGGCCGGCGTGCAGGTCCGGCTCGCGGGCGCGGAGCAGCGCGTCGGCGTCCGGGGCGCCGGTGTCGACGACCGTGCCCGAGGCCAGCACCACCACCAGCGACTCCAGCGTGCGGTAGCTGTTCTCGGTGGTGCCGCAGGCCATGCCGGAGGAGTTGTCGGCGATGACGCCGCCGACGGTGCAGGCGATCTCGCTGGCCGGGTCGGGGCCGAACTTGCGGCCGTAGGCGGCCAGGTGGGCGTTGAGCCGGCGCACCGTGACCCCCGGCTGCACCCGCACCCGCGCGCCGCCGTCGAGCACGGTGAGGTCGGTGAAGTGCTGGCGGACGTCGACCAGCACGCCGTCGGTGACGCCCTGCCCGGACAGGCTGGTGCCGCCGCTGCGCAGGGTGACCGGGACGCCGGTGCGGGCGCTGGTGCGGAACAGCGCGCCGACCTCGGCGGCGTCGCGGGCCACCACCACGGCCTGCGGGGTCAGCTGGAAGTGCGACGCGTCCGGGCCGAGGGCGTGGACGTCGAGGGCCCGCGAGCGGACCCGCGCCGGCTCGGTGACGGCGCCGGCCAGCTCCGCCAGCAGCGTCTCGCGGGGCAGGTCGGACGTCGGGGTCAGCACGGCGTCGACCCTACGCCGCCGGGCGTCAGGTGCGTTCGGTCGCGGTGGGGCGGTGTGCGGGGCGGGGACGGGCGACCCCAACGCGCCCGGGTGGTGGCGCGCTGGGGTCGTCGGGGTCAGCCCCGGGGTGGGACCGTCAGGGTGAAGGTGCCGTCGGCGCGGTCGTCCCAGGTGGTGGTGTAGGCGGCCAGGTAGTCGTCGAGGTAGGGCGAGCGGGCGCCGTCGGTGGGCTCGTCGTCGGTGTTCTGCAGGTCCAGCTCGAGCCGGGCGCGGGTGATCGTGATCGTCTCCCCGGACGGGGTGTCGGCCCACGACCACGAGGTGTTGGTGCCGATCCCGACGGCAAGCTGGTGACCCTCACGGAGCGTCCAGTCGGTCGACTTGAGGTCGAAGGCGACCGAGCCGTCCTCGACCAGCGACATCTGCTCGTCGAACATCACCGCGGTGCCGTCGGGCGCGACGTCCCACAGCCGCACCAGCACGTTGCCGCTGCCCTCGACGTCCAGGAGCACCCGCGGGGTGCCGGTGACGCGGGTGTCGACGCGGACCGGCCGCGACCAGGTCTGGTAGCCGTCGGCGTCCTCGGTGGTGCGCGGCCCGCGGGCGACCCTGCTCTGCACCACCGGGTCGGGGGCGTGCTCCATGTCCCACGCCGTGTCCGCGCCGGCCGCCGCCAGCCGGGCGTCGCCCGCGCCGCCGTCGTCGACGTAGTCGTCGCGCTGCAGACGGACCGTGGTGGAGCGCGTCACCACCGGCCAGGTGTCCTCGGCGCGCCACCGGCCGGTGTTGTCCTCGACCACGAACGCCGGGTCCTCGACCTCGGGCTCGACGTCCTTGAGGTGCTCGTCGTAGAAGCGCAGCACCTCCTCGAACCAGCCCTCACGACCCATCCGCAGGACGCCGTCCGGGCCGCGGTCGTTACCACGCACGTGCTCCCACTGGCCGAGCCAGCCGCGCTGCTCGCCGTCGTGGTTCTCCAGGTAGGCCTGCATGTCCTCGGGCTTGGTGTTCGGCTCGATGAAGCCCTGGGTGACGAAGACCGGCACCTGGGAGCCCTCGGCCTGGGCGGCCAGGTCGCGGGCCTGCCAGTAGGCCGACTCCTCGTCGGGGTCCTGCGTGTCGGTGAGGTTGTCGGCGAAGCACTCGGGGTGCGACCGCTCGTAGGCGGCGTTGGCCCGGTACCGCTCGGAGTCGTCGGCCATCCCCTGGATGGAGGCGATCGAGTTGTAGGCGCGCGGCGTGCCGAGGTGGTTGGGCCGGCGCACGCCGTTGGAGAAGAGGTAGTTGTACATGTCCCAGACCGGCTCCTGGGCCACCACGGCGTCCAGGCCCTCAGGTTCGAGGTTGGCACCGACCAGCCCGGTGGAGGCGTCGTAGGACTTGCCGTACAGCCCCACCCGCCCGTTCGACCACGGCTGGCTGGCGGCCCATTCCACGGCCGCCTCGACATCGGCCTGCTCACCGGGGCCGACCCAGTCCAGGCAGCCGGTGCTGCCGCCGAAGCCGCGCAGGTCGACCATCACGAAGGTGTAGCCCTCGGCCATCAGGTCCGCGCCCTCGACCAGGTCGAAGAAGCGCTCGGACGGGCCGGTGTGCTCGAAGCCGTCGTCGCCGGTCTGGCCGGCGTGGGCGAAGTAGGGCCCGACCGACAGGATCACCGGCGTCTGCGCGTCGGCAGGCAGGTCGGCCGGGCGCAGCACGTCGGCGTGCAGCTCGACGCCGTCGGTGGAGGGCAGGTAGTGCTCGGTCCAGGCCGCACCCTCGGGCACCCGCGGGTTCTCCTCGGAGGTGACGGGGTCGTCGGGGGTGGGGATCGGGGCGGCCGTGGCGGGGGCCGGCACCAGGGTGGCGCCGACCAGCACCGCGCCGGCCAGCACCGGCAGCAGGGGACGGAGGTTCATTCGGGTGCTCCTGGGGTGAGGAGGGGTGGGGTGCCGTCAGGCTAAGCCCGACCACCGACACCGCAACAGGGTCAGACGCCCCCGACCGCCCGCCGAGGGGAACGGTCGAGGGCGTCCGCGCGCCGTCCGACCCCTCGTCCGTTCCGCTCACCGATCCAGGATGGCGGCCCCGCCGTGCGGGCGGCGGCGGGCCCACGAGTGCCACCGTGGTCGGGGCCGGCCCTGTCGACGTTGGGACCACGGCCCCATGGGCGGCCCGGGCGTCGCTCCTAGGCTTGGGCCGGTGGCCGCGGGGTGCGGCCGGGACGGTGCAGGAGGCGCGGGTGCAGGAGAGGGGCGTGAGCCAGCTGGACGTCTACCACCCGCTGCAGGCCCCGCGGGAGCCGGCACCGGAGAACGCGTGGTCGCGCGACGCCGTCATCACGCTGGTGTTCGTCCTGTTCGCCTACGTCACCGGCGTCGCCTTCGGCCTCGGGGCCGGGTTCCTCTCCACCCTGGTCGCGCTGCCGCTGGTCTTCCGCCGGCACTACCCGATGCTGATGCTCTACGGCAGCACCCTCGGTGCACTGGTGCAGCTGGTGCTGCCGAACATCCAGGCCAGCGTCGTGGTGGTGCCGTTCGTGGTCTACAACGTGGCACGCTGGGTGGCACCGCCTGCGGCCGCTCGGCTCTCGGTGATCATCGGGCTGATCGGCTCGATCCTCGGCCCGGTGCGCTGGACCACCGACGACTCCTACTACGGCGGGCCGTCGTTGCTGGCGGTCTACGCCTTCACCTGCCTGGTCTGCGTGCTGGCCGCCTACGTGTTCGGACGCCGCCGGCACGAGTCGATCCGCTCCGTCGACGAGCGCCGCCAGGCCGAGGAGACCACGCTGCGGATGCAGCTGGCCGCCAGCGAGCAGCGGGCGCGCGCCGCAGAGGTGAACGAGCGCAACCGGATCGCCCGGGAGCTGCACGACATCGTCGCCCACTCGCTGTCGGTGATCGTCGTCCAGGCCGAGGGCGGGCGCGCGCTGGCGGCCAAGAAGCCCGAGCTGGCGGGGGACGTCCTCGACACCATCGCCGAGACCTCGCGGGACGCGCTGACCGAGATGCGCCGGATCGTCGGCGTGCTGCGGCACGGCCCCGACAACGCACCCGCCGACTGGAAACCCGCCCCGGGGCTGGGCGACCTCGCCGACCTGGTCCAGCGGACGTCGGACCGGGCGACCCTGGAGGTCCGCGGGGCGCTGCCCCAGGTCAGCCAGACCGTCGGCCTCACGGTCTACCGCGTCGTCCAGGAGGCGCTGACCAACGTGCTCAAGCACGCCGGCCCGGACGCCCGTGCGCGGGTGCTGCTCGACTGCACCTCCCCGTCGGCGGTCGAGCTGGTGGTCCGCGACGACGGCGTCGGCGCCCGGGCCGGCACGGACGGTCGCGGTCACGGCCTGCGCGGGATGCACGAGCGGGTCCACCTGGTCGGCGGCCAGGTGCGCACCGGGCCGCACCCCGAGGGCGGGTTCGAGGTCCGCGCCCGCTTCCCGCTCGCCCCCGCCCGACCGGCTCCCGTCCAGCCGACCGGACCGCGGCCCACACCCGTCCGGCAGGACCAGCCCGGCCCGGCCTCGCAGCCTCCGACCCCGCCGTCGGCCGGGCGTCCCCGCCCACCGGCCCGCGACCGCCCCACCGGCGGCGACCGCCCCACCAGCGGCGACCGCCCCACCAGCGGCGACCGCCCCACCAGCGGTGACCGTCCCGTCGTGCGTCCCGGCCCCGCCGCCCCGGCACGCCGCGACGCCTGGCGCCCGCTGCACGCCGACCCGGACGCCCTCCCCGGCCAGCCCGCGGCCGCGGCCGATCGGTCCGGCCGTCCGTCCCGTCCCGGCGCGGAGGAGCCGGCGGTCCCGCTGCCGCGCTACCCGCGCGCCGACCCCACGGGCCGACCGGCGCAGCACCCCCGTCCGGCCGCCGGCGCCGGGCCCCACCGCGACCGGGCCGCCGCGGCCCGGCCGACGCCCACCCCGGAGCAGCCGGGCACGCCGGCCCCGCGCGGGCCGCGTCCCGACACGTCCGCCGAGGAGCTCACGGTCAGCCTGGACACCCAGCCGACCGTCAGGATGGACCCCGACCACACCGAGACCAGCGTCCTCCCCCGCACCCCCGGCACCGACCGGCCCGCGGACCCGGGACGACGCGAGCCCCCGAGGAGCCGCCCGTGAGCCCGACCCGAGTCTTCCTCGCCGACGACCAGTCCCTGGTCCGCGGCGGGTTCCGGATGCTGATCGAGGCCGAGGACGACATGGCGGTGGTCGGCGAGGCCTCCGACGGCGCCTCGGCCGTCCGCGCGCTGGCGAACCGTCCGGCCGACGTGGTGCTGATGGACATCCGGATGCCCGTGATGGACGGTGTCGAGGCCACCCACCGGCTGGTGCACTCGGGCAACCCGACCAAGGTGCTGGTGCTCACCACCTTCGATCTCGACGAGTACGTCTTCGCCGCGCTCAAGGCCGGCGCCAGCGGGTTCCTGCTCAAGGACGCCCGGCCCGAGGAGCTGCTGGCCGCCATCCGCGACGTGGCCGCCGGGGACGCCGTGATGTCGCCCAGCGTGACCCGCCGGCTGCTCGAGCACGTGGTGCCCACGCTGCCCTCCTCGCCCACCGACAAGGGGCCCGACCCGCGGCTGGGCGTGCTCACCGACCGCGAGCAGGAGGTGCTGGTCGAGATCGCGCGGGGCGCCACCAACAGCGAGATCGCCCGCACCCTCTACATGGCCGAGGGGACGGTCAAGACCCACATCGGACGGCTGCTGGCCAAGCTGGAGATCCGCGACCGGGTGGGGCTGGTGCTGTTCGCCTTCGAGACCCGGCTCGTCGAGCTCTGAGGCCCTGACGGGGTCGTGGCTGAGCGCTCGGCCCGCTCAGTGCTCGACGATCTGCAGGGCGCCGGAGGGGCAGCGCCCGACCACGTCCCGCAGCTGCTGCGCGGACGCCTCGGTGGCGGCGACGTTCGGGTCGATCCAGGGCCGGGCAGCGACGTCGAACACCTCGGGCATGCCGCGGACGCACTCGGCGGCGTGACGGCAGACCTCGCCGTCGAAGGACACGTCGAGGACCGGACCGGTGTACACCTTCGCGGCCATGGTCAGTCCTTCGCCGTCGTCGCGGGCACGCCGTAGACGAGCGGTGCGTAGTCACGGTGCCGGCCGATCCAGCCCTTGATGAACGGGCACAGCGGCAGCACCCGGTGGGTGCCCGTCGCGCGGACGTCGTCGAGGGCGAAGCGGGCGATCGCCGAGCCGACGCCGTGGCCCTCGAAGCGGGGGTCGACCTCGGTGTGGGTGAAGACGAGGAGCTCGTCGGTGCGGATGTACTCCGCGAACCCGGCGACCTCGTCGTCGATGCGGGCCTCGTAGCGCTGCTGCTGGGGACGGTGCTGCACGTCGATGGTGCTCATCTGCTCTCCTCGACCGGTGGGCGACAGCACCAGCCTCCCACCCGATACGTGAATGTTCAACCATCGTAGGCTCGTCCTGTGGCGGAGGACCCGTGGCTGACCGAGGACGAGATGGCGACCTGGCGCGCCCTCGACCGCGTCCTCACCCGGCTGCCCCGCGCCCTGGAGGCCCAGCTCGAGCGCGACGCCGGGCTCGGCTACATGGAGTACTACGTGCTGGCCGGGCTCTCGGACCAGCCCGGGCGCACCATCCGGATCAGCCGGCTCGCCGAGCTGGCCCACTGCGAGCTGTCCCGGCTGTCCCACCTGATCAGCCGGCTCGAGCGCCGCGGTCTGGTCCGGCGCGAGCCCGACCCCGACGACCGCCGCTCCACCCGGGCGGTCCTCACCGAGGAGGGGCACCGGCTGCTGGTCGCGGTGGCCCCGGCCCATGTCGCCCTGGTGCGGCGCCTCGTCTTCGACGACCTCTCCCCCGCCGGGCAGCGCATGCTGCGGGAGGCGGCCGACCGGATCGTCACCCGGCTCGACGAGGTGGGGGCCTGAGCCGCCGCCCCACCGGGGCGACCACCTCGGCCGCCGTGGAGCGGACCGCCACCGAGGTCAGCCGCGGCGGTAGGCGTCCGGCCATCGCGACCATCGCCGCCAGCGTGCCGCGGGGGTCGTCCCAGGCCGACAGGTAGCTGCGCTGCAGGGAGACCGGGAGCGCGAAGAAGGCGTCGAAGAAGCGGACGGTGCCCGCGGCGTCGAGCCCGAGCAGGGTGCGCAGCCCGGCCTGCCGCAGCCGGCGGGTGGCCTGCGCGGCCGGCGTCCACAGCGCCCGGCGCGGGTCGCGGCCGGCGCGCACCGCCGCGACCACCACGTCGGCCAGCCGGAGCGAGACGGCCACGCTGTAGCCGGTGCCGGGGTGCATCAGCCCGCCCCGCGCGCCGAACGGCACCGGCCCGGGTCGGCGTCCGGCCGCCGGGTCGGGTTCGACGGCGAATCGCACGTGCTCGGTGCGCTCGTAGCCCGACAGCGTGAGGCCGTGCCCGGCCAGCCGGGTCTCCAGCCGCTCGCGCAGCTCGCGCATCCCCAGCGCGGGACGTCCGACCAGGCAGGTCTCCTCGAGCAGGGCGTCGTCGGCATCGAGCGGCAGCGCGTAGAGGAAGTTGGCCGGGCCCTCGGACGCGCTCTGGCCGGCGGTGGCATGGTCGTGGCGGCGCCAGTCCATCAGCCACGGCCCGCCGAGCACCTCCTCGGCCCGCCGGCGCGAGACCACCACCCCGACCGCGGTCTGCTGCGCCCGGGCCGGGTCGAGCGGGGCGCCGCGGGCGTCGAGCACGCAGCTCGCGGTCAGCCGGGTGCCGTCACGCAGCAGGACGCGGGTGGCGTCGGCCTCGGCGACCGTGCCGGTGAGCAGCTGCGCGCCGTCCAGGGTCAGGCTCCGCTGCAGCCGGGGGGTGCTCAGCACCACGTACTCGCGCGGCACCCGACGGGCGGTGCCGGTGTGCACCCAGGGCTCGAACCGGGTGCTGACCGCCTCGGGCGCCAGCCAGCCGGGCAGCTCGTCGGCCCAGGCCGCGTAGGTCGGCGTCCAGGGGCGTTCCGGTGCCGGGTCGACGGCGACCACCTCGACCCCGGCCGCCGCGAGCCGGTGGGTCAGGGCGCGTCCGGCCGGGCCCAGACCCAGCACCAGCACCGACACCCGACGACCCATCACGTCCCCAGCCTGGCACCCGGTGCCCCGTCCCGCCCGGTCGGGCGGGCCGTCGCACCCCGGCGCCGACCTTGCCGCGCGGTGGCACAGTGGCCGCATGAGACGCGCCGCGGTCGGCCTGCTCGTCCTCCTCTCCGTGGTGGCCGCCTGCGGCGGCGATCCGGACGCCGGCGCGGAGGACGCCCCACCGCCACCCACCTCCGCGGCCACCTCCCCCTCGCCGACGCCCACTCCGACGCCGACGCCGTCGCCCACCCCGACCCCCACGCCCGACACCGAGCCCGGGCTCGAGGTGGAGGTGCTGGCCGACGACCTCGAGCTGCCCTGGGACGTGGCCGAGCTGGCCGGCGGCGAGCTGCTGGTCACCGAGAAGGAGAGCGGCCGGCTGCTGCTCCTCGACGGCACGGAGCAGCGGGTGCTCTCCGACGGGCCGTCCGGGCTGTGGTCCAGCAACGAGACCGGGTTCATGTCGCTGGCGCTCGACCCCGAGGACGACGACCGCTTCCTCACCTGCCACGGGCACCGCGACGACGGCGAGACCGACGTCCGGGTGGTCGGGTGGACCCTGGACGAGGAGCGCACCGAGGCGACCGAGGGCGACGCGTTGATCAGCGGGATCGGCAGCACCACCGGGCGCCACGGCGGCTGCCGGCTGGAGATCTCCGCCAAGGGCGAGCTGTTCGTCGGCACCGGCGACGCGGCGGTGGGCGAGAACCCGCAGGACCGCACCAGCCTCAACGGCAAGGTGCTGCGGGCCGACCCGGCCACCGGCGAGCCGCTGGCCGACAACCCGTTCATCGACGCGGAGGACCCCGACGAGCGGCTGGTCTACACCTACGGCCACCGCAACGTGCAGGGCATCGCCTTCCGCGACGACCAGGTGTTCACCGCCGAGCACGGCCCCGACGTCGACGACGAGGTCAACCTCCTCCAGCCCGGCGGCAACTACGGCTGGGACCCGGTGCCGGGCTACGACGAGTCGGTGCCGATGACCGACCAGGACCTGCCCGGGGAGCAGGTCGAGGCGGTGTGGAGCTCCGGCGACCCGACGCTGGCCATCTCGGGGATGAGCGCGGTCGAGGGGCCGCAGTGGGGCAGCTACGCCGGTGGGCTCGCGGTCGCCGCGCTCAAGGCCAGCGAGGTGGTCTTCATGAGCCTGGACGAGGACGGCACCGTCACCGACACCCGCACCCCCGACGTCCTCACGGAGTACGGACGCCTCCGCTCGGTCACCCAGGCCGCCGACGGCTCGCTGCTCATCACCACCTCCAACGGCTCGGACGACCAGCTCCTCCGCGTCACCCCCACCGGCTGACCCCTGCCCCGCCGCCCACGGCACACACGTTCGTCGGGCCCCACCCACGCTGCAGCATGGGTGCCGTCGTGCGAAGGTGTGTGCCCGGGGGTGGGCGGCGGCGTGCCGGGACGTCCGGTGCCGTCGAGTTGGGGCAGGTGTCACCTCGTCGTCGTCCCGATGTCGCCTGGGAGGGCCAGCGTCGACGTCATGAACCTCACCCCCACCCCCAACCGTCGGACCGTGCTCACCGCCGGTCTCGTCGGCACCGCCGCCGTCGCCGCTCCCGCGATCACGACGCCCACCACCGCCTTCGCCGCCCCCACGCCGCGGCAGGACCCCTTCACCCTCGGCATCGCCTCCGGCGACCCGGACGCGACCAGCGTCATCCTGTGGACCCGGCTCGCCCTCGACCCGCTGGCCGACGACGGCCGCGGCGGGATGGCGTCGGGCACCTATCAGCTGCGCTGGGAGGTCGCCGAGGACGAGCGGTTCCGCCGCGTCGTCCGCCGTGGCCGCGCCCTGGCCAAGCCGGAGTTCGGGCACGCGGTGCACGTCGAGGCCAGCGGGCTGCGTCCGGACCGCGAGTACTGGTACCGCTTCCGTCTCGGCCGCCACCTCTCCCCCGTGGGCCGCACCCGCACCACCCCGCGGGCCGGCGAGATGCCCTCCGCGCTGGCGATGGCCTTCGCCTCCTGCGCCCGCTGGGAGGACGGCTGGTTCACCGCCTACCGCCACCTCGCCGCCGAGCGTCCCGACGTCGTGCTGCACCTGGGCGACTACTTCTACGAGTACCAGGCCGGCCCGGAGGGCAACGTCCGCGGGATCGAGGGCCCGGAGACCATGACGCTGGCGAACTACCGGCAGCGCCACGCCCAGTACAAGACCGACCCGGACCTGCAGGCCGCGCACGCGGTCGCGCCGTGGCTGGTCACCTGGGACGACCACGAGCTCGACAACAACTGGGCCGACGAGATGCCGGAGAAGCCCGAGGAGCAGCCCGGCTTCCTGGCTCGCCGTGAGGCGGCCTTCCGCGCCTACTACGAGAACATGCCGCTGCGGCCGTCCTCGGCGCCCAGCGGGATCGACCTGCAGCTCTACCGGCGGGTCCGGTGGGGCCGGCTGGCCAGCTTCCACATGCTCGACACCCGCCAGTACCGCTCCGACCAGGCCTGCGGGGACGGCTTCGCCACCGACTGCGCCGCCGCCGACGACCCGTCCCGCAGCATCACCGGCGCCGCCCAGGAGGCCTGGCTGCTGGACGGCTTCCGCGAGTCCGACGCCCGCTGGGACCTGCTCGGCCAGCAGGTCTTCTTCGCCGTCCGGGACCGCGACGAGAGCCCGGCGGAGGCCGTCTCGATGGACGCCTGGGACGGCTACGCCGCCTCCCGCCGGCGGATCACCGAGGGCTGGCTGGACGCCGGCGTGCGCAACCCGGTGGTGCTCACCGGCGACGTGCACACCCACTGGGCCAACGAGCTCAAGGCCGACTGGGACGAGCCAGAGGGTCCGAGCGTCGGTACCGAGCTGGTGACCTCCTCGATCACCTCCGGCGGGAACGGCCAGGACCTGGAGATCGGCAGCTACCCGTGGCAGGAGTGGAACGAGCACATCAAGTTCCAGAACCAGCTGCGCGGCTACGTCTCCACCGTCATCACCCCCGACAGCATGGACGTCAGCTTCCGCTGCCTGCCCTACGTCGAGGAGCAGGGCGCCCCGGCCTTCACCCGCGCCCGCTACGTCGTCGAGGACGGCCAGCACACCCTCAACCTGGTCGAGGACAACCCCCTCGACACCGTGCAGCCCCGCTGACCCCCTCCACCCCCGGCCGCCCCGAGGCCTGACCCCTTCCCGCGGGTGTGGGCGTTCCGTCGGACCCGACCAGCTCGGAGCGACGGTTCGGCCACATCCGCGGGCGCCGGGCCGGGGTGGGTGGCGAGACCGGGAACCCCCGGCCGGCGGGGACTGGCACGATCGCTCCCGTGGAACCCGATCTCGCACTGCTCAACAGTCGGGTGCTCGACCCCGCCTCCGGGACCGACCTGGTCGGCGACGTGGCGATCAGCGACGGACGGGTCGCCGCCGTCGGTCCGGGGGTCGGTGCCGGGGCGAGCCGGACGATCGACGTCTCCGGCGCGCTGGTCACCCCGGGGCTGGTCGACCTGCACACCCACGTCTTCGCCGGTGCCGGTTTCTGGGGTGTCGCGCCGGACCCGCTCGCCTGGAGCACCGGTGTCACCACCTGGGTGGACGCCGGGTCTGCCGGGGCGTACGCGGTGCGGGCGCTGGCCCGCCAGGTCGCGGCCACCGGCGTCCGGGTGCACGCGCTGCTCAACGTGTCCGGGATCGGGCTGACCGGCTCCACCGGTGAGTCACTGCTGCTCGAGCACTGCGACGTGGACGCCGCCGTCGCCGCGATCCGCGAGCACCCCGCCCTGGTCCGCGGGATCAAGGTGCGCGTCGACCGGCACACCGTCGGCCCCCACGGGCTGGAGCCGCTGCGCCGCGGGCTGGAGGTGGCCGAGGCGACCGGGCGTCCGCTGATGGCCCACATCGGCTACGGCCCGCCGTCGGCCTCCGACGTGGTGGCGCTGCTGCGCCCCGGCGACGTCCTCACCCACTGCGCGACCGGGGTGGCCGAGGGGCTGGTCCGCGACGGACGCCCCGAGCCGGCCCTGGTCGAGGCAGCCGCCCGCGGGGTGGTGCTCGACCTCGGGCACGGCTCGGGCGGGTTCTCCTACCCGGTGCTGGACGCCCTGCTGGCCGCCGGGCTGCCGCCGGCCACCGTCTCCTCCGACCTCCACGCGCGCTCGCTGCACGGCCCGGTCTTCGACCTGCCGACCACGATGGGCACCGTGCTGGCGGCCGGGATGGACCTGGTCGACGTGGTCGCCGCCGCCACCGTCACCCCCGCCCGGGTGCTCGGGCTGGACGCCGGCACGCTGGCGGTCGGCGCCCCGGCCGACATCGCGGTGTTCGACCTGGACGAGGGCGAGCACGTCTTCGGCGACGCGCACGGCGTGACCCGCACCGGCTCGGTGCGGCTGGTCAACCGGATGACCCTGCTGGACGGCCGTCCGCTCGCCCCGCGCTGGCCCGAGCCGGTGCCGTCGTGGATCCCGCTCAACGACCGCCAGCGGGCCGCCCTGGACGCCCGCGAGCAGCGGCTGCGCGCCGAGCTCACCCGTCCGCTGCTCGAGCCGCACGAGCTGAGCGAGCAGTTCCCCCGCCCCGAGGAGACCGCTCATGACCCCTGCTGAGGACGTCCGCCGGTACGGCCTGGACGAGCCGCTCGACGCCCGGTTCCGCAACCTGCCCGTCGACCCGGAGCTGCTCGCGCGCGCCGGCACGGTCGGCGGGGTGGCCGGCGCCGGCTGGCACCTGGACGACCTGCTGCTGCCCAGCGCGACCCTGCGGGCGTCCGCGCTGCGGCACAACGGCCGGCTGTTCGCCGACTGGTGCGCCGGGCACGGGGTCGACTTCGCCCCGCACGGCAAGACCTCGATGAGCCCGCAGCTGGTCGCCGACCAGCTCGCCGACGGGGCCTGGGCGATCACCGCCGCCACCGTCGGGCAGGCGCGGGCGATGCGGGAGTGGGGTGTGCCGCGGGTGCTGCTGGCCAACCAGGTCACCGACCGCGCCGGGCTGGCCTGGCTCGGGCACACGCAGCGCAGCGACCCGGGGCTGGAGCTGCTGGTGCTGGCCGACAGCGTCGCCGGGGTGGAGCTGCTGGCCGCGGCCGGGACGCCCGGGCGTCCGCTGCCGGTGCTGCTCGAGCTCGGCGTGCCCGGAGGGCGCACCGGGTCGCGGAGCGTCGAGGAGGCGCTGACCGTCGCCCGCGCGGTCGAGGCGGCACCGGGGCTGCGGCTGGCCGGGGTGGAGTGCTTCGAGGGCGTGCACCCGGGCGACCGCAGCGCGTCCGCGTCCGCCGCGGTGAGCGCGATGGTCGACCTGCTGGGCGAGCTGCTGTCCACGCTGGACGCCGAGGGCCTGCTGCAGGAGGAGGCCGTCATCACCGCCGGCGGCTCCTCCTACCCCGACCTGGTGGTGGCCAGCTGGGCCGGCCTGCCGACCCTGTCGGTGCCGGTGCGGCGGGTGGTGCGCTCTGGCGGCTACCTCTTCCACGACCACGGCATGCTCGCCCGGGTCTCCCCGTTCCGCGAGCTGCGCCCGGCGCTGGAGGTGCACGCCGCGGTGCTGTCGGTGCCCGAGCCGGGGCTGAGCCTGGTCGGCTTCGGCAAGCGGGACGCCTCCTTCGACATCGACCTGCCGGTGCCGCTGGACGCCGGCCCGGGCGTGGTCGTCACCGGGCTCAACGACCAGCACGCCTTCGTCCGCTCCGAGGAGGACGCGCCGTGGCGGGTGGGCGAGCGGGTCCGCTTCGGCATCTCCCACCCCTGCACCACCCTCGACCGCTGGCCGCTGATCCCGCTGCTCGACGACGACCGCGTCGTGGGCGCCGTCCGCACCTACTTCTGAGCCGCCGTCGGTCGGTCCGGGCCGGGTCGGGAGACGCCCCCAGCGTCCACGTGTGCACACATATCAGGTCCTGCGGTACGCGACGTGCCGACGAGGGTGGACGGATCGTCGGTACGCCTCCGCTGGGAACGACGGTCCGGCCACACGCGCGGCGACGGCCTCCGGAGGAGCAGGTGGTGCGGGGCCCTGGTCCGGGACCGCGGTCGGAGCGTGGACGCCCACGGTCGGACGGGCGACGCTCACCGAGTGCCCACGGTCGCGGTCGCCAAGGCCCGTAGCGGCACGAGGACGAGGTCGCTACGGCTCTAGCGTCGAGGGCGTCCCCAGCCTCCGACGACAGGACGCCCATGAGCACCGCGACCCGGCCCGCCCCGCCCGACGCCCCCACCAGCACGGTGGTGGCCAGCGCCCTCGACCTGAGCAAGGTGTACGGCTCGGGCAGCACCGCCGTCCGGGCCGTCGACGGGGTCAGCGTGAACATCCACCGCGGCACCTTCACCGCGATCATGGGACCGTCCGGGTCGGGCAAGTCCACCCTCATGCACTGCCTCGCCGGGCTCGACCGCACCACCGGCGGCAAGGTGTTCCTCGCCGGTCAGGAGCTCAGCGCGCTGGACGACCGCCGGCTCACCCGGGTCCGCCGCGACCAGGTCGGTTTCGTCTTCCAGTCCTTCAACCTGCTGCCGACCCTGACCGCACGGGAGAACATGCTGCTGCCGCTCGACCTCGCCGGCCGGCGTCCCGACCCGGACCACCTGCGGGAGGTGGTGGACGCCCTCGGCCTGGCCGACCGTCTGGGACACCGGCCGAGCGAGCTGTCCGGCGGCCAGCAGCAGCGGGTGGCGATCGCCCGCGCGCTGCTGACCCGTCCGGCGGTGGTCTTCGCCGACGAGCCGACCGGTGCGCTGGACTCCGCCACCGCCGAGGAGGTGCTCGGGCTGCTGCGCGACTCGGTCACCCGGCTGGGCCAGACCGTGGTGATGGTCACCCACGACCCGCAGGCGGCCTCGGTCGCCGACCGGGTGCTGGTGATGGGCGACGGCCGGCTGGTCGACGACCTCGACCGCCCGACCCCCGAGCAGCTGCTGGCCGCCACGGCCGGTGGCCGCGCCCGTCACGCCGTCGACGAGCGCGCCGACGAGGTGGGTTCGTGACCAGCCTGCGACTCGCCCTGGCCGAGCTGCGCACCCGTCCGACCCGGCCGCTGGCGGTGGTGGTGGCGGTCGCCATCAGCGTCGGGTTCATGGTGGCCAGCGTCGCCGTGGTGCGCACCGAGTTCCACGCCACCGGCGTCGCGATGACCCGCCAGCTCGCCGGCTCCGACCTCGTGGTCGAGGAGTACACCGCCCCGACCGCGGACGTCCGCGCCGCCCTCGAGGCCGTCCCCGGGGTCGAGCTGGTCGAGCCCTCGTACCGTGTCGGCGCCCGGGTCGAGGCGGACGGGCGCAGCTCGACCGCCGTCGTCACCACCGTCGGCCCCGACCCGCGGCTGCGGCCGGCCGACCTCGTCGAGGGCCGCTGGCCCACCGGTCCCTCGGAGGTCACCGTCGACGACGCCGCGATCGAGGCCCTCGACACCGGGCTGGGCGGTGAGCTGGTGCTGGACGCCGGCAACGGCGCGCAGCCCGTCACCGTGGTCGGACGCACCGACGCCGGGGCCGGCCTGATGGGCGGCGGGAGCCTGCAGCTGCACGCCGCGCCGGCGTGGTTCGAGGCCGCGGCGAGCGCGGAGACCGGCGCCGGCACCTACCTGGTGCTGGCCGACCCCGGCGTCGACCCGGCCTCGCTGGTCGCGCCGCTGCAGCAGGCCACCGATGCCGTCGTGGCCGAGCCGGGCACCTCCGCCTCGGTGCAGACCACCGCCGAGGCCGTCGCCGCCTCGGTCTCCTCGGCCACCGACGGCGCCGACGTGCTGACCGTGCTGCTGATGGTGTTCGCCTCGATCGCGCTGCTGGTCGGCGCGCTCATCATCGCCAACACCTTCGCCATCCTCATCGCCCAGCGGCGGCGCCAGATCGGGCTGCTCCGGGCGGTCGGCGGATCCACCGCCCAGCTGCGCGCCGGGCTGCTCGCCGAGGCCGCGCTGGTCGGACTGGTCGGCGCGGTGCTCGGGGTCGCCCTCGGCGTCGGGGTCACCGCCGCCGTCGCGGCCTGGACCGGCTCCCTCGCCACCGGGCTGCAGCTGCCGGTGGTGGGCGTGGTCGGCCCGGTGCTGGCCGGCGTCCTCGTCACCGTGCTCGCCTCGCTGGCCGCCATCGGACGGGCCACCGCGATCAGCCCGATGGAGGCGCTGCGCCCCGTCGCCACCCCGGCCCAGGGACGCCGGGCCACCGTGGTCCGCGTCGTCGTCTGCGGGCTGCTCGCGGTCGTCGGTGGCGGGCTCGCCGCCGTCGCGCTCCACCCGTCGGTGGTCGGTCTCGCCGGTGAGCCGGTGCTGGCCGTGGCGATCCTCGGGGCCGCGGCGCTGTCGCTGGCCGTGCTCGGCGCGGCGCCGCTGTACGTGCCGACGCTGGTGCGCGGTGTCGGGCTGCTCACCCGCGTCCTCGGCCCGGTGGGGCGGATGACCACGGCGCAGATGAGCCGCAACCCGGCCCGCACCGCCGCCACCTGCGTGGCGCTGATGCTCGCGGTCGGCGTCACCGTCACCCTGCAGACCGGCGCGGCGACCACGTCGCGCACCCTGCTCGGCGACATCGAGGAGCGCTTCCCCGTCGACTTCTCGCTCACCCGCTACGACGGCGCCGACGTGCCGCCGGAGACGGTCGAGCGGCTGCGCGCCGTGGACGGCGTCGAGCGGACGCTCGTGCTGCCGGCCGGGCAGGCCGACACCGGCGACGGCTACGTCCGCACCGTCTACGCCGTCGACCCGGCCCAGGCCGACGCGTTCCTGCCCGAGCCGCTGCCCGCCCTCGACGACCGCTCGGTGGTGCTGTCCCCGCAGGAGGGGCTGGACGCCGGCGACGAGGTGGCCGTGACCGTCCTCGACCCCGCCGACGGCACCGAGGGCCGCACCGCCACCTACACCGCCGTCATCAGCCACGCCGCCCACGGGGGCGCGCTGCTCACCGAGCAGGCCTTCACCGACCTGTTCGGCCAGACGAACGCGGCCGGGCTCTGGCTGGAC
This sequence comes from Desertihabitans brevis, assembly GCF_003327535.1. Lineage (NCBI taxonomy): Bacteria > Bacillati > Actinomycetota > Actinomycetes > Propionibacteriales > Propionibacteriaceae > Desertihabitans > Desertihabitans brevis. The sequence goes on from NZ_QOUI01000003.1 coordinate 169,103, forward strand.
GCCGACCCTGCCGCCGACGCCGCGCAGGTGACCGCCGACGTCAGCTCGGTCGCGGGCAGCACCGACTACCGCGACGCCGGCGTCTACCAGCAGGCCACCGGCTACACCCAGGTGCTCGACACCCTGGTGCTGATCGCCACCGGTCTGCTCGGAGCCGCGGTGCTGATCTCCCTGGTCGGGGTGGGCAACACGCTGGCGCTGTCGGTGATCGAGCGGACCCGGGAGTCGGCGCTGCTGCGGGCGCTCGGTCTGCAACGCCGCCAGCTGCGGCTGATGCTGCTGCTGGAGGCGCTCACCGTGGCGGTGGTGAGCGCGGTCGTCGGCGTCCTGGCCGGCGGGTTCCTCGGCTGGCTGGGCGCCAGCGCGCTGATGGGCGTGCTGGGCCAGGAGGAGGCCGAGCTCGCCGTGTCCTGGCCGCAGACCCTCGGCGTGGCCGCGGTCGCACTGGTCGCCGCCGCGCTGGCCTCCGTGCTGCCCGGACGCCGGGCCGCGACCGCCCCGCCGGTGGCCGCGCTCGCGGTCGAGTGAAACCGGTACGCGGGGCGGCACCGACGACCGGTGCCGTCCCGCCGGAGCTGATGCAGCCGAGGGCGCCGTCGGCCCAGGCCGCACCTCGTGCACCTCTCTGCCCGGCCCCTCGGCGCGGGAGTCGAACCAGACCTGCAGCGCCCGCGCGGTCATGGTGTCCTCCTGCGTCGTCGGTCGTCGCTGCTCCCGGTACCGACCGGGCCCGCCTGCCGGGACTCATCGCCCGGATCTGCTGGTCGCGCAGCGGCGCATCGGTGTAACGTCAAACCCGACCGCGTCCCCCTCTGGACAGGAGCTCGCCGATGAGCACGCCCACCAAGGTCGTCATCGACCTCGACGTCCCCGGCCCGACCATCAACCGCCACCTCTACGGCCACTTCGCCGAGCACCTCGGCCGCTGCATCTACGGCGGCTTCTGGGTGGGTGAGGACTCCGACATCCCGAACGAGGGCGGGATCCGCCTCGACGTGGTGGAGGCCCTGCGGGCCCTCGACATCCCCAACCTGCGCTGGCCCGGCGGCTGCTTCGCCGACGACTACCACTGGCGCGACGGCATCGGCCCGCGCGAGCAGCGTCCCTCGATGGTCAACAGCCACTGGGGCGACGTGGTCGAGGACAACTCCTTCGGCACCCACGAGTTCATGGCGCTGTGCGAGCTGCTGGGCGCCGACCCTACGTCAGCGGCAACGTCGGCTCGGGCACGGCGCAGGAGATGAGTGAGTGGGTGGAGTACCTCACCCGCGCCGGCGACTCGCCGATGGTGGCGCTGCGGCGGCAGAACGGCCGCGACGAGCCGTGGAAGGTGCCGTTCTGGGGGCTGGGCAACGAGACCTGGGGCTGCGGCGGCCACATGCGCGCCGAGGCCTACGCCGACCTGGCCCGCCAGTACGCCACCTACTGCCGTGACCACGGCGACCACCAGCTCTACCGGATCGCCGCCGGCGCGGCCGACGACGACCTGGCCTGGACCGAGGCGCTGATGAAGGCCATCGGTGGGCTCGGCTGCCGGCTGTCGGCGAAGACCCGCTTCCAGGCGGTGTCGTTCCACTACTACACGCACGCCGGAGACGCGATCGCGAAGACGCCGGCGACCGAGTTCAGCGCCGAGCAGTGGTACGGCACCCTGCAGAAGGGGCTCGACATCGACCGGGTGATCCGCGGCCACTCCGCGGTGATGGACGCCTACGACCCCGACCGCCAGATCGGTCTGGTCTGCGACGAGTGGGGCACCTGGTGGTCGGTCGAGGAGGGCACCAACCCCGGCTTCCTCTACCAGCAGAACACCGTGCGGGACGCCCTGGTAGCCAGCACCCACCTCGACATCTTCCACCGCCACGCCGAGCGGCTGGTGATGGCCAACATCGCCCAGACCGTCAACGTGCTGCAGGCGATGCTGCTCACCGACCCCGACACCGAGGCCCTGGTGCTGACACCGAGCTACCACGTGTTCGAGATGAACAAGGGCCACCAGTCGGCCCGCCGGCTGCCGGTGCACGTGCTGGACGGCCCACGCCACGAGAGCGAGCAGCACTCGCTGGAGCTGCTGTCGGTCTCGGCCAGCGCCAAGGACGGCACGGCGCTGGTCTCGCTGAGCAACCTCTCCCTCGACGCCGCCCAGGAGGTCGCGCTCGACCTGCGCGGGCTCGGCTTCGCCTGCGATCGGGCGCGGGTGCTGACCGCCGACGAGCCGCAGGCCCACAACAGCGCCGAGCACCCCGACCGGGTGCGGCCGGAGGCGCTGGACGTCCGGCTGGACGGGTCGACGCTGCAGGTGACCCTGCCGCCGCACAGCTTCGCCACCTGCGAGCTGACGCTCAGCTGAGACGCGTCGACCCCCGCTCGACCAGCCGCGGCGGCGGCATCACGACCCTGGTCGGGCGGGGGTCGGGCCCGCCCTCGATCCGGGCCAGCAGCAGCTCGCAGACCGCGTCGGCCATGGCGTCGTTGCCCGGGTCGACCGTCGAGAGCCGCGGGACGCTCCACCGGCCGGCGTCGAGGTCGTCGAAGCCGATCACCTGGACGTCCTCGGGCACCCGCAGCCCGGCGTCGGCCAGCGCGCGCAGCGCCCCGAGCGCGGCGCTGTCGGTGAGGGCGAACACCGCGTCGAACGGCTCCCCGGCCGCGACCAGCTCCTCGACCAGGCGGTGGCCGTCGCGGCGGGTGAAGGATGACGGCCGCACCAGTTCCTCCACCACCTCCACCCCCGCCTCGGCGTGCGCGGCCCGGTAACCCTGCGTGCGCAGGTGCGGCATGGAGTGCTCGGGGTCGTCCCCGCCGCCGAGCAGCGCGATCCGGCGGGCGCCGGAGCGGAGCAGCGTGGCGGTGGCGAGCCGGGCCCCGCCGACGTTGTCCATCAGCACGTGGTCGAAGCGGTCGGGCACGGTCTGCTCGCCGATGAGGACCACCGGCGTGCGGGGCCGGACGGCCGCCAGCGCCTCCGCGTCGCCGGCGACCACGCTGAGCACGAACCCGTCGTAGGCGTCCAGGCGGGGAGCGCTGAGCGAGTCGAGCTCGGCCGAGAGCCGGGCGGCCGTCCGCTCCAGCACCAGCCGCAGGCCGTGCCGCTCGAGCCGGTCGACCAGCCGGTCGGCGAGGGCGGTGTGGTACTCCGACTGCAGGTCGGGCACCGCCAGCCCGATCGTCCCGGTGCGCCCGGAGCGGAGCTGGCGGGCGGTCAGGTTGACCCGGTAGCCGAGCTCGTCGATCGCCTGCAGCACGCGGGCGCGGGTCTCCTCCCCGACCCGGCCGGGGCGCTGGTTGATGACGTTGGAGACCGTCATGTTGGACACCCCGGCGCGGCGCGCGACGTCCTCGATCGTCACCCTGGTCACCACGGGCGGCCCTCCTCCCGGCGGGAATCCGTCCCGGCCGCCGGCATGGGTGCAGCGCGGCTGGGTACGTCCCGATCCCAGCACACTCTCGTGGGAGGACCCCTCATGTCCGAGCGCAACACCGTCGTCCGTGCCCTCCACGACCTGGGCGCCGCCGCCTGGTTCGGTGGCTCGCTGATGGGCGCGGTCGGCGTCAACGGGGCGGCCGCGGCCGCGAAGGACCCGCAGGAGCGGACCCGGCTGTCCTCGATCGGCTGGGCCCGCTGGACGCCCTGGCAGGTGGCCGCGATCGTCGCCCACACCATCGGCGGCATCGGCGTCCTCGTCGGCAACCGGCGGCGGGTGGCGGTGCAGAGCGAGGCCAGGAGTGCCTCCATCGCCAAGATCGTGGTGACCGCCGCGGCGATGGGCGTCACCGCCTGGGCGGGTCTGCAGGGCAGCACGGTCGCCCGGCGCTCGCAGGAGGGCGCCCAGGGCGCCACCGAGCCCGGGTCGGGCTCCAGCGACGAGCTCGCCTCGGCGCAGCGCCAGCTCAAGGCGGCGCAGTGGCTCCTCCCCGTGCTGACCGGCGCGCTGGTGGTCATCGGGACCATCCACGGCGAGCAGCAGCGCGGGCCGGCCGGCGTCCTCGACATGGCCCGCCGCCGTCGCCGCTGACCCGGGACGGGAGGAGCCCTGTGACCAGCACCGCCGGAACACCTCCGACCGACGAGCCGATCGGCTCCCTGGAGGTCGTGCACCTGTTCGAGTCAGGGCCGATGCCGACCGGCGTCAGCGTCTCCGACTCGGGCCGGGTGTTCGTCAACTTCCCGCTGTGGGGCGACGACGTCCCAGCCACCGTGGTCGAGCTGCGCGACGGCCGCGCCGTCCCCTACCCCGACGAGGCGTGGAACAGCCCGTCCGGGCAGGACGACGAGGGCGCCTTCGTCTCGGTGCAGAGCATCGTGGTGGACCCCGCCGACCGGCTGTGGGTGCTCGACACCGGCAGCCCGCTGTTCGAGCCGACGCAGCCGGGCGGGCCCAAGCTGGTCTGCGTCGACCTCGCCACCGACACCGTCGCACAGGTCATCACCTTCGACCCGGAGGTCGCGCTGCCGACCACCTACCTCAACGACGTGCGTTTCGACCTGCGCCGGGGCGAGGCCGGCGTGGCCTTCGTCACCGACTCCTCCGACCAGGGACCGAACGGGATCATCGTGGTCGACCTGGCCAGCGGGCAGGCGTGGCGCCGGCTGCACGACCACCCGAGCACCAAGGCGGTGCCGCCGCCGGAGCTGCGGATGGTGGTGGAGGGTGCGGAGTTCGCCGAGCGCGCCGAGGACGGCACGGTCTCGCCGGTGCTGATGGGTTCGGACGGCATCGCTCTCAGCGCCGACGGCCGGCGGCTCTTCTACTGCCCGCTGGCGGGCCGGCACTGGTACTCCGTCGACACCGACGCCCTGGCCGACCGGACCCGTCGCGACGCGGACGTGGCCGCCACCGTCCGCGACGAGGGCGACAAGGGCTGCATCAGCGACGGCCTGGAGACCGACGACCAGGGACGGCTCTACGTCACCGACGGCGACCACGACGCCATCCACCGCCGCCTGCCCGACGGCCGCTGGGAGACCGTGGTGCACGACTCCCGGCTGCTGTGGCCGGACACGTTGTCGGTGGCCGCCGACCAGCACCTCTACGTCACCGCCAACCAGCTCTACCGGCAGGCGAAGTACCAGGGCGGGGAGGACAGGCGCCGCTACCCCTACGTGCTGTTCCGGACGCCGATCGGTGCCGGCCCGGTCCGCCTGCGCTGACCCCCCACAGCGCCCTGAGCCTGTCGACGGGCGGGATCCCGAGCCGGACGCCTGGGTGGGCGACCGCCTCTGCTGATTGCCCTTCGACACGCTCAGGGCGTTGGGCCGTGTGAGCGCGTTGGATGACGTCAGCGTCGTGGTCGCGCCAGTCGCTCACGCGGCGGCCAGGACCAGCGCGTGCTCGGCCAGCCGTCGCCGCGCCCGGGAGCACCGCCAGCGGACCACGTCGGTGCTCATCCGGTGGCGCTCGCCGGCTGCGGCCGAGGTGAGGCCGTCGGCGTAGACGCTGAGCAGCACCGCCGCCGTCGGCTCGTCGACCAGCCCGAGGGCCCGGGCGTGGCGCACCACCCGGTGCACGCTCAGCTCGTCGGCGGGCGGACGGCTGGAGGTCCACAGCTCGTCGAGGACGGCGTCCGGCACGGCCAGGGCCGCGGTCGGGCGGCCCTGCTCGCGCCGGACGGCCTTGCGGGTGTCCATCCACAGGTTGGCCGCGACGCTGCGCGGGCGGCGGGCGAGCGGGTAGCCGGCGATCGTGCACCACAGCTGCGCCACGTAGTCGCCCAGCTCCGCGCCGGCGTCGGCCCGGGCCAGCCGGACCAGCTTGCCGAGCATCGCCTGGACCACCACCCGTCCGGCCAGCTGGGCGTCGCCGCCGCCGTGCTGGGCCCGCCCCACCAGGAAGCCCAGCACGGCGTCCGGCGCGCCCCCGACCCGCTCCAGCACGTCCCCCGGCGTGCTGGCCCCGGTCAGCTCCCCGCAGCCCTCGGCCCACCCGATCACCGCCGGTGACGGCTGCGCCCCGAGCTCGGCCCACTCCTCGTGCAGCCCGCGCCGGACGTCCCGTCCCGCCTCTCCCGCCGCCTGTGCCATGCCCCGCTCCTCCCGTCGCTCCGACGGGATCCACGCTGGTCGGGCGCTGTTGCCGCAGGTGTTGTCCGAGGTGCGGCGCCTGCTGTCCCGACCCGTCCTGTGGTGGCGAACCCGCCGCGCACCACGGCGGGAGGCGACGTAGCCTGGCTGCACCATGACCGAGCGACCACCCAGCCGCGCCGAGGCCGCCGCGCACCGGATCGCGCTCTCCGACGCCGCCTCCCGGCACGAGTCCACCCGCGCCCAGCAGCTGGTCGACGAGTTCGTCCGCGAGGCGCGCGCCCGCGGCCACGAGCCGCAGCCGTTGATGGCCCAGCTGCTGTCAGGTCGCACCGTGCGCACCGACAAGCGCGGCTGGTACCTGCGCAAGAACCAGTCCCTGGCGATCGGTGAGGACGGCGGCTACTACGTGCTCACCGTGCCCGGCGGGATGGTGGAGCGGCTGCGCGGCGTGAAGCTGCAGCCGACCCCACCCCCGTTGCAGGTCGGGCGCGGCGGACGCGACGGCGAGACCGGCGACCTGCGGGAGTTCCTCGCCATGACGCTGGAACGTCTCGCGCAGCGCTGACCCGGACGCAGACCCGGCACGCGGGACGACCAGCATCAGCCCACCCGGTCCACACCGCCCCCCTGCGCCGGACGCGCCGCCAGCTGGTGCAGCAGCGCCGCCGCACCCGGGTGCCGCTCGGCGATCTCCGCGGCGATCTGCACCCACTCCTCGGCCGGTGCCACGCTGAGCAGCTGCTGCTGCAGGGCCGCGGGCTCGGTCGTCGGCGCGGTGGTCGCCCAGGAGTCCTGCGAGGCGGCGATCCGCGCGACCTCCTCCGCGGCCTGCGCGGGCGACGTCCGGCCCGCGGAGACGTCGGCGGCGAGCTGGCGCAGCTGGACCAGCCGGGCGTGGGCGAGCGGGCTGCCGATCTTGACCCGTCGTCCGGCGACCAGGTGGGACAGCATCGGGGTGGACAGACCGAGCACCCGGGCGACCGCCGTCTGGTTGATCCCCAAGGCGTCGCAGATCCCGGCGACCAGGCCGGCCAACGGCTCGCCGTAGAGCTCCTCCTGGCGTCGGCGGTTGGCCGCCTGCTCCGACATGCTGTCCCCGTCCACAACCGGTATTGACAATCGGAAACTGTGGTTGTTTCCTATTGGACATTAGCCGATTCGACCCGAGGATGGCCACATGCGACGTCTCGCTGCTGCAACCCTCTCGCTGATCATCACCACCGCTGTGCTGCTGCTCCCGGCCGCACCCGCGCACGCCGACGAACCGGGCCGGCTGCTCCTGGTGATGGACTCCTCGGGCTCCATGGCCGAACCCGCCGGTGACGGCCGGACCAAGATCGAGGCCGCCAAGACCGCCCTCGGTGAGGTCATCGACACCCTCCCTGACGACGCCCCGGTGGGGATGCGGGTGTACGGCTCGGAGGTCTTCGACCGCTCCGACCCCGGGGCGTGTGAGGACAGCCGGCTGGCGGTGGAGATCGGCACCGACAACCGGGAGCAGCTGCGGGCGGAGGTCGAGAGCTACCAGCCCTACGGCGAGACGCCGATCGCCTACGCCCTGGAGCGGGCGGCCGAGGACGTCGGCGACAGCGGTCGGCGCTCCATCCTGCTCGTCTCCGACGGCGAGGAGACCTGCGTCCCCGACCCCTGCCCGGTGGCCGAACGGATCGCCGCCGCCGGGATCGACCTGCGGATCGACGTGGTCGGCCTGCGGGTGACCGGCAAGGCCCGGGAGCAGCTGACCTGCATCGCCGACCGTGGTCGCGGCACCTACTACGACGCCGAGGACACCGACGAGCTCACCGAGACCCTGCGCCAGGTGCAGGAGCGGGCGGTGAACGAGCTGGAGGTCAACGGCCGGCCGGTGCAGGGCACGGTGCAGGGGGTCGACGCCCCGGCGATCGGGCCGGGCAGCTGGGTGGACGAGGCCGGCGAGGGCGAGGAGCCGCGGCACTACCGGATCGAGCGGCAGATCCCCGGTTCGACGCTGTGGGCCGGGGTGTTCATGCGTCCGGAGACGGGGATGACCCAGCTCGACGTCGACCTGCTGACCACCGCCAGCGAGAGCTGCGGGTCGGCCACCGCCCAGGTGCTCACCAAGTACGGCGGCGAACGAGGGTGGCTGCTGGCCAACGCCGTGGCGTCCGAGGACGACGAGGAGTGCGTCGAGGGGGACCTGGTGCTGCGCGTGGCCCACTCCGGGTTCGGTGACCCGGTGCCCGGCCAGCCCTACCAGCTGATCGTGACCGAGGAGCCGCCGGTGGAGCAGACCGGCGCCCGGGCCGACGACCGGCCGGCCTGGCAGGACCTCGGCGAGGGCCCGCGGCAGCGGGTGCAGGGCGGGAGCTCGATGGACGACGCGCCCGAGGTGGGCGAGGGCACCGTCACCGCTGACATCGTCCCCGGGGAGATCCAGTTCTTCCGGGTGCCGCTGGACTTCGGCCAGCGGCTGCAGGCCCGGGCCGTGCTGCCCGAGGCGGCCGGCTACGCCCGTGGGCACCGGTTCCTCCACGTCCAGGTGCTCAGCCCGGTGGCCGGGGACGCCGACGGAGGTGGGCCCACCGACCCACCAGACGGCCAGACCGGCGCGATGAGTGGCGGTGGAGCGGCTCAGGCGGCGGCCGGTACCCCGACCGTGCTGTGGGCGAACCGCGAGAACCCCCGCACCGAGAACGCCGCGCTCCCGGGGGACTACCTGGTGGCGGTGTCCTACACCGACGACGCCAGCCGCCCCACCACGGAGCAACGCGCCCTCGAGCTGCAGCTGGGGGTCTTCGGCGAGGCCGGGAACGGTGCGCCGACCTACCGCTCCACCGAGCCGACCCCGACGCCCTCGGCCACGCCGTCCAGCCCGTCGGCTCCGGCACCATCCGACCCGGCGCCGAGCAGCACCGCGGCGGCCGGCCAGGACCAGCCGGACGAGCCCGAGCAGGACGGCATCGGGCGTGGCTGGCTGCTCGGTGGCGCCGCCACCGGGGTGGTGCTCTTCGGCGGTCTCGGCGTGCTGGCCTGGCGGTTGCTCCGGCGCGGCTGACCGCCCGTCCGGAGCACCGGGCGAGCCTCAGCCCAGCAGCGCGAGGAGCAGCAGCACCGCGGACAGCCCGGCCAGCACGAAGCTCACCACCATGACCGCTCGCAGCAGCTGCGGCCGGGCCCTGGGTCGGCCCTGGTCGGGCCGGGTCGGGGCGGACGGGTCGGGCTCGCTCCGTGCCGGGACGGGTGACGTCGGCCCGGCCGGTCGCTGGGTGACGACGCCTGCCTGGGGAGGGACCGGCTGCGGGCCCGGGTCGTCGGGCTCCTCCAGCTCGGCGATCTGGTCGAACACCTCGGGCGGGTCGGGCCACTGCTGCCAGACCGGGCCCGGTGGCAGCAGGTGCCGCCGCCGCAGCTCCTCCCGGGCGTCCTCGGCCGAGGCCGGTCGCCGGGCCGGGTCGTCGCTGCTGAGCCACTGCAGGAAGGGCCACAGCCCACCGGCACCGGGTGCCGCCCCGGCCGGGTCGGTCGGCAGCTGACCCGGCGGCAGGCCGGTGAGCAGGCAGCGCCCCAGGACGCCGACCGCGAACAGGTCCTGCCGGGGGTCGGGCTCGGCACCGCGGGCCTGCTCCGGGGCCATGAACCCCAGGGTGCCCAGCGACTGCCCGACGACGGTGAACCGCGGTTCCCCCACCACCGCGGCGATGCCGAAGTCACCGATCCGCACGCAGGGCCAGCCGGAGCCGGTCGGCTCGAGCAGCACGTTGGCCGGCTTGAGGTCGCGGTGCACCACCCCGTGCCGGTGGATCTCGGCCAGACCGTCGAGCAGCTGGTCCACCAGCACCGCCACGTACGGCTCCGGCAGCGGCCCGTGGTCGCGGGACAGCGTCTGCAGCGAGCCACCCCGGACCAGCGGCATCGACATCACCACGTGGTCGTCGTCGGCGGACCACCCCTGCGGGCTGACGACGTGGCGGTGGCGCACCCGCAGGCCCTGCTCGCGGACGAACCGCAGCACCGCCGACGCCTCGGACCCGCGCAGGACCTTGGCTGCCACGTCCGCCCCGAGCTTGTGGTCGCGGGCGAGCCACACCGTGCCCATCCCGCCCTCGGCGATCACCCGTCGCAGCTCGTAGCGCGACGGCACGGCCTCGACCATGGACGCAGACTAGTGCCCGGCCCCTGCCCCGGCCGCCGTCGCTCTCCGGTCACGACCTGGCCGGAAGCCTCCCTAGCGTCGTCGCCATGACCAACGACACGCTGCTCCGCGCCGAGGCGGTCCCCACCGGGGAGGCCGTCCTCAACCCCTTCGCGATCCTCGACGACGCCGCCGGCTGGGTCACCTTCGTGACCGAGGTCTTCGACGCCCCCGAGGTGCTCGAGGCCCGCACGCCGCTGCCCGACGGCAGGCTCATCCACGCCCAGGTGCAGATGGGCACCGTGCAGCTGATGTGCGCCGACCGGCTCGACGGGTGGCCGGCCCGTCCCGCCCTGCTGCAGGTGTGGGTGCGCGACCTCGACCTCGTGCTGCGGCGGGCGGCCGAGCGCGGGGCCGAGACCGTCACCGAGCCGACCCCGTTCTGGGGGGAGACCTCGCTGGCCCGGGTGCTCGACCCCTGGGACAACCTGTGGTGGCTCTATGCCCCCGCTCCCGGCCAGGCCGACCCGGCCGACGACTCCGACGTCGTCTTCAGCACCCTGGACCGGGCGCTGCACAGCCTCAGCACCGGCGCCTGAACCCGACCACAGGAGGACACGACCATGATCGACCACTTCGGCATCGTCTGCGCCGACCTGGCCCGCGCCGAGGACTTCTACGACCGGGTGCTGGCCGAGCTGGGCTGCCGCCGGCTGCTCGACCACGGCGTCGCCGCCGGCTACGGCAGCGACCACCCGCGCTTCTGGCTGGCGCGCGCCGAGGGCGAGGTCGCCAGACGGGAGACCCACATCGCCTTCACCGCCGCCGACCCCGACCAGGTGCGCCGCTTCCACGCCGCCGCGCTCGCGGCCGGCGCGGAGAGCCTGCACGCGCCGCGGCTGTGGCCGGAGTACCACGAGCGCTACTTCGCCGCCTTCGTCCGCGACCCCGACGGCAACAACGTCGAGGCGGTCTTCTCCGGCGGCGACGGCGCGGACGGCTGAGCCTGGCCGAAGCCCGTCAGCCGAGCCCGTCGGCGTCCGGGTGGTGCGACCACGGTGCGGCCAGCGTCCGCAGCACCTCCTCCGAGCCCGTGTCCACCAGCTGCCGCTTCACCGCGCACTCGGCCAGCACCCGGGCCGGGTCCCACCGCACCACGTGCTCCTGCTCGGGGTGCCCGCTGGTGGTGGCCACCCGCGGGCCCGGTCCGCGCGGGTCGCCCCGGTGCGGCAGCGTCACCAGCCAGGCGCCGACGCCGCCCTCGTCGTCGGGGGCCACCGCGGGCACCCAGCGCGGCCCGGCGGCGGCCCGTGCGGCGTCCTCGTCCTCGCCGATCCGGGCCAGCAGGAACTCGCGCAGCGTCATCCCCCCATCCTGCCGGGGCCGGCTCGACGCCGCCGGCGGCCAGGGCCCATGATGCGGTCCGTGACGACTGATCAGGGCAGGTTCGCCGACCGGGTGGCGCTGGTGACCGGGGCTGGGAACGGGATCGGACGGGCCTGCGCCCGGCGGCTGTCGGCCGAGGGGGCGACGGTGGTGGTGGCCGACCTGGACGAGGCGGCCGCCGGCGCGGTCGCCGACGAGCTCACCGGCACCGGTGCCCGGGCACTGGCGGTGGCGATGGACGTCACCTCGGCGGAGTCGGTCGACCGGGCCGTCGCCGGGGCGGTGGACGCCTTCGGCGGTCTGGACGTGCTGGTCAGCTGCGCCGGTGGCACGTTCTCCCACCCGCCGCTGCCCGGCACCTCCGACGAGGACTGGCTGGCCAACCTCGAGCTCAACCTCATGGGCGTCGTCCGGGTGGTGCGGGCCAGCCTGCCGCACCTGCTGCCGCGGCGCGGCAACGTCGTCAGCATCGGCTCGGTCAACGGGCTGGGCAGCTTCGGCAGCGAGCCCTACTCCGCGGCCAAGGCGGCGCTGGTCAACCTCACCGCGAACCTGTCGACCGCCCACGGTCCCGCGGGGGTGCGGGTCAACCTGGTGATGCCGGGCACCGTGCGCACCCGGGTCTGGGACGACCAGCCGGAGTCGCTGGCCGAGCTCACCGCCGCCTACCCGCTGGGCCGGGCCGGCGAACCGGAGGACATCGCTGCCGCGGTCGCCTTCCTCGCCTCCGACGACGCGTCCTGGATCAGCGGGGTGGTGCTCCCGGTGGACGGCGGTCTGATGGCCGCCGGCCCCCTGCGCCGCCGCGGGGCCTGAAACCCTCCTTCGACGCCGGGGTCAGCCGCCGTCGGCCGGAGCGGCGAGCCGCAGCGAGGACAGTCCCGTCAGGTCGACCACGCGCTCCGAGGCGGTGGTGACCAGCACGGCCAGCACCGCCTGGCAGGGTGCGCAGCGCAGCACCGTGCCCATCGCGGTCACGTAGGCGACCACCTCCGCCAGGACGGCGTCGTGCCCGCAGCCCGCGCAGCGACCCAGCGCCAGCGTCACGTCGTCGCCGAAGAGGTCGCTCAGCGCGCCGGCGCAGGCGTTCCCGTCCAGGTGGGTCATGCGCTGCCTCCGAACCGTTCGGTGCGGACCGCCGCGGGCGCGTGCCCGGCCTCCAGCAACCACCGGGACACCGTCTCCACGAACGGCGTCGACCCGCAGACGAAGATCCTCGGCGCGAGCGCGGGGCCCAGCGTCAGCCGGTCCAGCTCCTCGCGCACCAGCCGCCGCGGGGGCCGGCGGTCACCCTCGGGCGCGGAGCGGGTGTGGACGAGGTCGACCCGGGTGCGGCGCAGGGCCGCCAGCTCGCGGCGGAAGAACACGTCGTCGGGGGTCCGCACCGAGTAGAGCAGCCGGAACTCGCTGCCGTCGTCGCTGCGCTCGTGCGCGGCGGCCATCGCGTACAGCGGCACGACGCCGGAGCCGCCGGCGACCAGCTGCACGGGAGCGGGGTCGGGGTCGGCCGAGGGCGTCCAGACGAAGAACCGGCCGAGCGGGCCGTGCACCTCGACCGGGTCGCCGACGGCCAGCACCCGCACCAGGAACGGCGAGACCTCACCGTCGGCCACCTCGTCGACCGCGAGGACCAGGCGCGTCCCCGGTCCGGAGGAGGCCACCGAGTACGACCGGGTGGCCTGGTAGCCGTCCGGGGCGGTGAGCCGGATGTCGACGTGGGACCCGGCGTCGTTGCCCGGCCAGGTCGGCACCTCCAGCTCGATCCGGCGTGCGGTGGCGGTCTCGGCGGCGACGGAGACGACCGTGGCCCGGTGCCAGGCGGTCCGCCGGAGGGTCACCAGTACCGCTCCTCCTGCCACGGGTCGCCGCGGAGGTGGTAGCCGTGCTGCTCCCAGAAGCCGGGGTCGTTGTCCGGCATCAGCTGCAGCCCGCGGAGCCACTTGGCGCTCTTCCAGAAGTACAGGTGCGGCACGAGCAGCCGGGCGGGTCCGCCGTGCTCGGGGGTGAGCGGCTCGCCCTCGGCCTCCACCGCGACCCAGGCCTTGCCGTCGAGCAGGTCCTCCAGCGGGACGTTGGTGGTGTAGCCGCCGTGGCAGTGGGCCATCGCGTAGTCGGCGGAGGTGTCGACGTCGGCGAAGAAGGCGTCGAGCGGGACGCCGCGCCAGGGCATCGCCAGCTTCGACCAGTGGGTGACGCAGTGGATGTCGGTGGTGACGTCCTCGATCCCGAGAGCGGTCAGGTCGTCCCAGGTCCAGCGGTGCTCCGCGCCGTCCTCGGTGGTGATGGTGAAGGTCCAGTCGGCGGTGGACACCTGTGGGGTCGGGCCCGCGGAGAGGACCGGCCAGTCCTCCACCAGCGTCTGCCCGGGTGGCAGCCGCTCGTCCCGCCGACCGCGGCGACCGGTGAACCCGCTGTTGATGAACGACATCGCGCCTCCCCTCCGTGCCCCGCGGTCAATCTAGGAGAGGGAGCCGTCCCCCGTCACGCCCTGTCACCCGGTTCGGCTCAGCTGCGCCCGGCGTCGGTGGCGTCGGGCACGCCCGGGCGCTGCTGGCGGAGACCGTTGCCCTGCTCGACCAGCTGGGCGGCGACGTCCCGGAGCTTGATGTTGCCGTGCTGGGAGACCCGGGCGAGGTAGTCGAAGGCGCGCTGCTCGTCGACGCGGTAGCGCTCCATGACGATGCCGATCGCCTGGCCGATCTGGCGGCGGCTCCGCAGGGCCTCCTGCAGCTGCTCCTCGCGCATCGACTTGCCCAGCGCGTGGGCGGCGTGGTTGGCGAAGAGGGTGGCCACGTGCACGGCGTCGTCGTCGAAGACGTCGATCTCGCCGGCGTAGAGGTTGAGCCCGCCGACGCTGCCCGCCTCGGCGAAGAGGTCGACCCCGAACTGGGAGCGGATGCCCAGCTCGACCGCCTTCGGGCCGAAGCTGGGCCAGCGCCCATCGCCGACGATGTCGTTGGCGACGGTCCGGGTGCGCCCGAGCAGGGAGTCCACGCACGGTCCCTCGCGCAGCTCGAACTGGATCGCGTCGATCCGGTACACCAGCTCGTCGGTGGCCGCCATCGTCTGGATCGAGTCCTTCCGGGCGACGGAGATGCCGACGTGCTGCACCCCGGGCACGGTCGCCCGCACCCCGTGGACGATCGCCTCCAGGGTCTCCTCGGTCGACCGCTGCTCGTGCAGGGTCTCGGCCACCCGCGCCATCACGTCCGCCAGGTCCTCGGGCATGCTGCACCTCCTCGGCGTCGCTCCGTCCCGGTCACCCAACCTACCCATCACAGCCCATGTTGGACACGATGGAAGGACAAGGAGGTCCCCATAGCGGACCGGGGATCGAGCTGACGTCGCTGACCATCAGCTCCCCCGCCCCGAGGGAGCTGGGGGCGGTGCTGGCGGGGCACCGGCCGCAGGAGGACGTCCGGGTGCGGCTCGACCCCGACGGCCACCCGTTCTGCGTCTTCTGAGGCCTTCCGCAGCAGCGTCAGCGCGCGCGGCCGCGCCGGCGACCCACCCCGATGACCAGCGCGAGCGCGAGCAGCAGCACCAGACCGAGCAGCAGGTAGACCGGCAGCACCACGAAGACGATGCCGGCCTGCGCGTCGCCGGAGACCAGTGCCGCCGTGATGAGCCCGCCGGCCAGCACGGCCAGCAGCACGGTGCCGAACCACAGCACCGGCGCGGTCAGCGGTTCCCGCCGGTGCACGACGAGCACCAGGACGGCCGCCGCCACCCAGGGCAGCAGGTTCCAGACGACGAACAGCGCGGCCGTCGGGGCGGCGTCGTCGGCCCCGGAACCGAGCGCCCGCACGACCATCACCACCAGCGTGGCCAGACCCGCGACGGCCGGGACGAGCAGCACCGGAGGCCAACGGCGGGCAGCCGGCGCCGCCACGGGGCGCGTCCGGCCCGTCCGGTGGTCGGTGGTCGTGTCGTCCGCGCCCGTGTCCTCCACCGGGCCAGTATCCCGTAGCCGCGGCGGTCAGGCGGTCGAGCGCTCGGAGGTGCCGAGCAGGTCGCGCAGCTCGGCGGCGGCGCTCCGTCCGGCCCGGTTGGCCCCGACGGTGCTGGCCGAGGGGCCGTAGCCGACGAGGTGGATCCGCGGGTCGGCCGCCACCCGGGTGCCGTCCATCCGGATGCCCCCGCCCGGTCCGCGCAGCCGCAGCGGGGCCAGGTGGTCCAGCGCCGAGCGCCAGCCGGTGCACCACAGGATGACGTCGGCCTCCCAGGTGCGTCCGTCGGACCAGGCGACGCCGTCGGGGGTGATCCGGTCGAAGACCGGGTGCCGCTCCAGCACCCCGGCGGCCTGGGCCGCCGCCACCTGCGGGGTGCGGACCAGCCCGGTCACCGAGACCACGCTCTCCGGCGGCAGGCCGCGACGGACCCGGTCCTCGACCCGCGACACCACCTCGCGGCCGATCTCGGGGGTGAAGTCGTCGTCGCGGAACCGCGGCTGACGGCGGGTCACCCACAACGTCTCGGCCACCGCGGCGATCTCGGGCAGCAGCTGGACGGCGGTGGACCCGCCGCCGACCACCACGACCCGGTGCCCGGCCAGCTCGTCCGGTCCGCGGTACTGCGCGGCGTGCAGCTGCCGTCCGCCGAAGGTCTCCCGACCGGGATAGGACGGCCAGAACGGCCGGGTCCAGGTGCCGGTGGCGTTGACCAGCCCACGGGTGCGCAGCGGTCCGTGGTCGGTCTGGACCAGCAGCTCGGGCCCGAGGTCGCGGACGGCGGAGACGGTGACGGGACGCCGCACGTGCAGCCCCATCCGCTGCTCGTAGGCGGCGAAGTAGGCCGGCACGGCCTCGTTGGCCCGGAGCGAGGGGTCGGGTGCGGTGAAATCCATCCCGGGCAGCCCGAAGATGCCGTGCACGGTCGCCATGCGCAGCGTCGGCCAGCGGTGCTGCCAGGCACCGCCCGGGGCGGGGTTGGCGTCCAGCACGACGTGCTCGACGCCCAGCCGGCGCAGGTGGTACGCGCTGGACAGTCCCGCCTGCCCGGCTCCGACCACCACCACATCCGTCCGCTCCACGACCACCGCAACACCGGCGGGGACGCCGGCACTCCCGCGTCGGGGGCGGGACGGGCGTCGGCCGGGGGTCAGGTCAGCGCGGCCGGGCGGCAGAGCCGGGTGTGCACGTCGGTGCCCAGCTCGGGCCAGATGCTGCGGGCCGCCAACCAGGCGGCCCCGGCCTCGGAGCTGGTCACCCGGCGCAGCTCGGCGTCGGGCCAGCGGCGACCCACCCGCTCGGTCACCCGGTCCCCGACCAGCACGGTTCCGGCGATCCCGCCGGCCAGCACCACCGGGGTGCGCTCGTCGGGCCGGCGGACCGTCTCGACCGCCGCGACCAGCAGGTCGGCCGCCCGGGCCAGGACGTCGGCGGCCAGCGCGTCGCCCGCGGCGGCGGCCTCGAGCACGACGGGAGCGAGCCGGGCCAGCGCCACCGGCGGCGACTCGTGCACCCGGTAGATCAGCCCGGCCCGACCGACCGGGTGACCGAGCGCGGCCAGCACGCCGGCGACCAGCGGCCCGTGCGGCGGCCGGTCGTGGCGCAGTGCGGTGCGGACGGCCTCGCGTCCGATCCAGAACCCGGAGCCCTCGTCGCCGAGCAGCCAGCCCCAGCCGTCCGCGGCGCGCACCTCCCGGCCCGCCTCGATCCGGCTGGCCGCCGCCCCGGTGCCGGCGATCAGCGCGGTGCCGTCCGGTGCCGGGGTGCCGGCAGCGAAGGCGATCTCGGCGTCCCCGCGCACCTGCAGCGGGCAGTGCAGCCCCAGCCCGGCCAGGGAGTCCTGCAGCACGAGCGCCGCCGCCGGGTCCTCGGCGAACCCGGCCACGCCGAACACCGCCGCGCCGACGTCGACGCCGGGTGCGGCCTCCAGCGCCTGCGCGACGGCCGCCCGGATCTGGGCGGCCGCCTCGGCCGGCGGTCGGGAGACCGGGTTGCCGCCGCCGGCGCGACCGTGGCCGAGCACGACGCCGTCGCGGTCGGCGACCAGGCAGCGGGTGCTGGTGCCGCCGGCGTCCAGGCCCAGCACGGCCCGTGCCGTCACGGGGTCAGCAGGCACGGCTCAGGGCAGCCGGCGCAGCCGACCGGCGTAGCGGTCCTCCAGGGCCTGGTTGTGCTCGTCGCCGCCGGGGATGTTGGCCGAGAGGTAGACCGGCGGGGTGAGCCCGTCGGCGACCATCCCGTCGATCACCTCAGCCACCATCATCTGGGCCAGCATCGCCGCGGTCAGCGAGGAGATCCCGCAGGCCGCGCCGCCGCCGGGCAGTGGCAGCACCGCGTCGCCGTAGGGGGCGCCGTTGTCGAGCACCACGTCGGCCAGCTCGTACAGCTTCTTGCCGCCCGGGTGCCGCGAGGGCACCTGGGTGGTGTGCTGCATCGAGGTGACCGCGATCAGGGCGTGACCCTTCTCCTTCACCAGCGAGGCGAACTCCACCACGCTGCCGTTGGCACCGGAGTTGGAGGCGACGACGAACACGTCGGCCGGGTGCACCTGCGGGATCAGCCGGTAGATGGCGTGCGCGGTCTCGGGGTTGCGCTCCAGCAGCGGGTCGGCCAGGTAGTCCGCCCCGGCCTCGCCCACGATGACGGGGTCGCGCAGGGTGAGCCTGTTGGTGGGCACCAGCCCGCCGGCCCGCCCGGCGATCTCCATCGCGAAGGCCTCGGAGTGACCGGTGCCGAACGCCTGCACCACCCCGCCGTCGTCCAGGCACCGCCGCAGCAGCGCGGCACCGGCGCTGACGCCCTCGCGCTGGCTCTGCGCCACCTCCTGCATCGTGGCGGTCATGGTCTGGAGGAAGGCGGACGCGTCAGAGCTCATGGGCCGACCCTAGCCACGCCGTGCCGCCACTTCCGGACGCGTCCGCGCTCACGCGGTCTCCAGCCGGAGCAGCGTCGCCTCGCCCGGGCCGAGGTCGACGCGGAACGGGGCCCGGCCGCGGCTGCGGTAGCGCTCGCTGGCGGGGTCGAAGGCCGAGGCCCGCTGCACCGCCGGGCCCCAGCGCAGCACGCCACGGGCGTCCTCGGTGCGGGAGTGGTTGACCAGCAGCAGGTGACGCCCGTCGGGCCCGTCGAAGCGGCCGAGCACCAGGGCGTCGCCGGTGAGCTCGGCGATCTCGTCGTCGGCCTCGAACGGCTCGAGCCCGCCCGGCACCGAGGCGAGGTTGGCCGCCTGGACGGCGGTGGAGGTCAGCGGCAGCACCTGCAGCCCGACCTGCTGCAACCAGGTGGTGTTGACCTCCTGGGTGGCCTCGTACAGCGGGGTGAGGGTGCCGTCGACCAGCACGATGCCGTCGTGGAAGTTCTCCCCGCGGGCCGGGTCGGGCGTCCAGTAGGTGAAGTACTGGATGCCCTTGCAGCCGTAGGCGAGGCTGATGTTGATCTGCCAGAGCAGGTCGGCCTTGGTCGGGACGGCGTGGGCGGTGTAGCCGACCGACTGCACGAAGGCCCAGGTGGGGATGCCGGTGGGCAGCGCGGCCGCCCGGACGTCGGCCCAGTTCTGGAAGTAGCCGACGTCCTCGCCCGAGGAGAGGATCGGGTAGCGGTCGAAGGAGAGCACCTCCGGCGAGGTCTGCTCCACCGCGGCGCGGTAGTCGAAGCCCGGGAAGTGGTTGATGTAGGGCAGCACGTCGGGGTCGATGGAGCGGATGATGTCGGCCAGCGCGCCGAGGTCGGCCAGCTTCGGCACGGTCGGCTCGTCGTAGAGGTGGATGCCGGCGAAGCTGTCGAAGCCGCCGCCGTCGGGGACGTCCCACTGGCCCAGCCCGCCGGAGAAGTCCTCGGCGAGCAACAGCCGGCCGCCGGCGTCCACCACCCGCACGTCGTCGTAGTAGGCCGACTCCCCGCCGGCCTGGCGGAACCCGACGCCGCCGCTGGCGAAGGTGGTGTCGGTGGTGGTGTCGACCACCCGGCCGTTGACCGAGGTGGTGAAGGTGTCGCCCTCGACCACGGTCTCGACCCGGTAGGTCTCCCCGGCCACCACGTCGAAGCCGAGCGGCACCACGGTGACCCGGGGTGCGCCGTCGACGAAGACCGCCTTGGTGAGGTTGCCCGGGCCGGACTGGTTGTTGAGCAGCCAGACGTAGGCGTTGCGCTCGTCGCGGGCGCGAAAGGCCCACCCGGACTGGGCGTAGCCGCCGGCGCCGGTGGCCCGCGGGCTGGTGCTGAAGGAGAGGGTGTAGTCGGTCCAGCCGGCGCTGTCGCGGCTGATCCCGATCGAGCCGTCGCCGGTGCCGCCGGTGATGAGCAGCCGGCCGTCGGTGACCTCCCACCAGCGCACCGGACGGTAGCGGGCGATGATCTCGCGGAGCTTGGTCTCGGCCTCGGCGCGGGTGAGGGTGAACGGCCCACCGTCCTCGGAGATCGAGACGCTGCGGGTGAGCCAGCGGATGTCGGGGTCGTCGACGAGCACCTTGAGCCCGACCTGGTCGGCGGTGCGCAGCGACCAGGTGGCGATCTGGACGTCGGCCCAGCCGTAGTTACCGGTGTGCAGGTAGGTGAAGCCGGCATCAGCCATCTGCTGGTAGCGCTCGACGGTGGTCTCCAGCGGCGGCGGCGGCCAGAACACGCCGATCGGGAAGCGGGAGCCGTCGAGCAGCGGGCCACCGGTGCCGGTGGCGGTCGGCTGCGGGGTGCGGGCGTGCGCGGGGGCGGCGGCGGCCCAGCCGCTCGCCGGGACGCCCAGGGCGCCGCCGAGGGCGGCTCCCAGGCCGAGGAAGCCCTTGCGGGACACCGGGTGGTCGGTCATCGTTGCTCCTCCTCGCCGCGGGCGGCGATGGCGTGGGTCGGTGCGGGGGGACGTGCGGTCGTGCGGGGCGTGCGGGCAGGACGGGTGGTGCGGGGAGCCACCTGGTGGCCGCGGACGGCGCGGGCGGTGGCGGCGAGCAGATCGGTGGTGCGCTCGCCGCCGAGCTGGGCGACGGCGAGGTAGAGCAGCTCGACCACGGTCAGCTCGGAGAAGCGGGCGGCCAGCGGGCCCTCCCGGAAGGTGGTCTCCTCGGTGACGGTGAGCAGCAGGGAGTCGGCGTGCTCGGCGAGCGGGGAGGTCCGCGCGCCGGTGATGGCCGCGGTGGCGGCGCCGTGCTCGGCGGCGCAGCGCAGCATGTCGACGGTCTCCACGGTGGCCCCGGTGCAGGAGATGGCGACGGCGACGTCGCGCTCGTCCAGCAGCGCCGCCGCGGTCAGCCCCTCGTGGACGTCGGAGTGGGCCCAGACCGCGACGCCGATCCGCTGCAGCCGCAGCTGCAGCTCCGCGGCCATCACCGCACTGCCGCTGACGCCGAGGACGAGCACCCGGCGGGCGGTGCTGATCTGGCGGGCGACGGTGCGCACCGCGTCGAGGTCGAGCCCGGCCAGGGTGTCGGCGACGGCGCGGGACTGCGCCGCCCCGAGCACGGCGGCGACGTCCTCGAGCGGGTCGTCGGCGGTGATGGTGCGCGAGACGTCGGACTCCCAGGCCGAGGGCTGCTCGCGGGCCGAGTCAGCCAGCACGGCCAGCCGCAGCGCCGGGTAGCCGTCCACGCCGAGCCGCCGGCACAGCCGGGAGACCGCCGAGGTGGAGGTGCCGCTGGCCGCGGCGAGCTCGCCGATGGTGCCCGACACGCTGCCGACGGGGTCGGCGATCACCGTCTCGGCCGTCCGCTGCACCGAGGCGGGGAGCGTCGGCAGCAGGCGCCGCAGCTCGGCCAGCACGAGCGGTGGGCGGGAGGCCGTCGTGGTCGACATGACAAAGAGTGTCAGGGGGGGACGCCCAGGTGGCAAGAGGTTGACAAGAACTTTCACAGAGCGCGTCCGTCGGGCGGCGGGGACGACGTGGGCCACCGGGTCCCTAGGTTGGCGACATGCCCGAGGACGACCGTGACGTCGAGACGATCCCCTCCACCGCGGAGGCCGTCGCCAAGCTGCGCCGGCTGGCCGACGCCCTCGAGAGCGGCAGGCCCTTCCGGATCCAGATCGCCGGCGAGCGGTTCCGGGTGCCGGCCCGGGCGCGGTTCTCCGTCGAGCACGAGCGCGGCGACGGGGAGGAGGAGGTCGAGCTCCAGCTGAGGTGGAGCATCGACGACTCCGAGCAGGCGACCGGCGAGGCCGACGACGTCGTCTGAGCGGCGGAGCGCGGCTCAGCCGCGCGGCACCAGCCGGGACCCCGGCAGCGGCGGCGCGGGCAGGGGTGCCGGCTGACCGGACGGGAAGTCGCCGAAGAGCGCCGGCTTGCCGGCGTCCCGCGGGTCGGCCGGCTCGAACCCGAGCTCGGCCTGGTAGCGGCGTCGGTACTCCACGACCTCGTCGTGGTCACGGCCGACGAAGTTCCACCACATGACCACCTGCTCACCCAGCGGCACCCCGCCGAGCAGGACGACGCGGGTGGGCGCGTCGCCGGCGCCGAGCACCAGCTCCTCGGTGCCCGGTGGGACGTAGGCCAGCGAGCGGTGCGCCACCGGCGTCCCGCCGACCGTGACGTCGCGGTCCTCGGCCAGTACGGCGTGCTCGCAGTCGGCCCGGACCGGGAGCCGGGCGGTGGCACCGGCCTCGAGCAGCAGCTCCGCACCGAGCAGGTCCGGGGTGCGGGTGTCGACCGGTGACACCGAGCCGAGCAGGGCGCCGATGAAGACGCGGGCGGTGAGCCCGGGCCGGTGCACCGGTTCGGGCACGTGGTGGACGAACCCGTTCTCGCTGAACCGGGTGGCCTCCGGCAGCGCGTACCAGAGCTGGACGCCGTGCAGGGTGCTGGTGCTGCGGTCGCTGAGCTCCTGGTGGGTGATGCCGCGCCCGGCGATCATCAGGTTGAGCTCACCCGGCCGGACGGTGGCCGCGTTGCCGCCGGAGTCGAGGTGCTCGATCCGGCCGCTGAACAGCCAGGACACCGTCGCCAGCCCGGTGTGCGGGTGCCGGGCCACCTGCATGCCACCGGTGGCCGCGACGTCGTCGGGCCCGTAGTGGTCGAGGAAGCACCACGCCCCCACCAGGGAGCGCTGCCGCTGCGGCAGCGTCCGGTGGACGGTCATCGCCCGCAGCCCGCCGAGCGGCACCAGCCGCGGCTCCAGCACCTCCGTGCCGGCGGCGGGCGGCTGGTCGCCGAGGACACCCTCGGCCGGGCGGGGCTCGGGGTTGGTCATCGCACGGCCCCGCTCTCCGCCGCGCGATGCCGGCGGGCGGCGAGCACGTCGTCCACGGAGCCGACGACGGTGACCCGTCCGCCGTCACCGGGGTCGGGGGCGGGCACCAGCACCTCCGGGTCGACGAGGTGGACGTCGTGGCCGTCGAGGGTGAGCCGGCGCACCACCTCCAGCAGCATCCGCCGCGCCACGTCGTCGACCGAGTAGACGGTGCTGAGGTCGAGGGCCACCGTCGTCTCGGGCATGTCGGTGGCCGCGACCTCACGCACCACCCGCTCCAGCGCGGCGAAGCCGAGACCGCCCTGCAGCTGCACCACCCGGACCGCCTCCGCCCCGCTGCCGACAACCGTGTGGGCGCGGACCACCCCGAGCGCGGGCGGCGGCACCTCCATCACGTGCAGGCCCATGTCGGCGGAGAACCGTCCGAACAGCGACACCCCGCGGACGCTGTTGCCGTGCTGGTCGAGCCGCGGGGAGAAGGTGGCGATGCCGATCTGGCCCGGCAGCGCGCCGATCAGCCCGCCGGCCACCCCGCTCTTGGCCGGGATGCCGACCTGGGTGGCCCAGTCGCCGGCGGCGTCGTACATGCCGCAGGTCGCCATCACGCTGAGCACCTGGCGCACCACCGGCTCGGGCACCACCCGCTCGCCGGTGCGCGGGTTGACCCCGCGGTTGGCCAGCGTCGCCGCCATCAGGGCCAGGTCGCGGGTGGTGACGAGCACCGAGCACTGCCGGGTGTAGCCCTCGACGACGGCGTCCGGGTCCTCGGTGAGGACGCCGTGGCTGCGCAGCAGGTGGCCGATCGCGAGGTTGCGGTGCGCGTGCTCCAGCTCCGAGGCGCACACACCCTCGTCCACCCGCAGCCGCCGGCCGGCGAAGGCCGACAGCCCGTCGAGCACCCGCTCGACCCGTCCGGCCGGGCCGAGCCCGGCGACGCCGGCCAGCGCGTGCGTGGTGATCGCGCCGGCGTTGATCATCGGGTTGCGGGGACGTCCGGTTGCGGGCTCCAGCGAGATCTCGTTGAAGGCCTCCCCCGACGGCTCGACCCCCACCTTGGCCAGCACGGCGTCGAACCCGCGGTCGGCCAGCGCGAGCGCGTAGGCGAACGGCTTGGAGATCGACTGGATGGTCAGCTCGACGTCGACGTCACCGGCCCCGTAGACCTCGCCGTCGACGGTGGCGAAGGCCGCGCCGAGCCGTCCCGGGTCGGCGGCCGCGAGCTCGGGGATGTAGTCGGCCAGCGCACCGGAGGTGTCGGGCTCGACGTCGGCCAGCGCGTCGGCCAGGTAGTCGGGGACCATCGAGCGCATCTGTCCTCCTCGGAGTGGACGGTGGTGCGCGGTGCCCACCGTAGTGCGGCCGGCCGCCGACGGTCAGGACGTCCGCACGTACCGGTCGAGGACCACGTGCACCTCGGTGCCGAACGCCCCACCGGAGCGGCCGAGCAGGCGGTCGGCGTCGGTGGCGCCGTAGGAGTAGGGCGTCATGGTGAACAGCGCGGCCAGCGTGCCCGGGTCGCCGACCGGCAGCTCGTAGCGCACCACCTCCCGCCCGGCCGGGGTGAACCGGGGGTCGGTGAGGACGTGCTTGTCCTCGTCGTGGCGCCGGGGGTGGTCGTAGACGGCGGCCTTGAGCGAGAACAGGTGGTCCGCGCCGGGCCCGCCGACCAGCAGCGTCCCCCCGGGCCGCAGCACCCGGGCGAACTCCTCGACCGGGTTGGGCGAGAAGTGGCTGACCAGCACGTCGAGCGAGGCGTCGGGCACCGGCAGCGCGTAGGAGCTGGCCACGGCATAGGCCCCGGCGGGATCGGCCCGCGACGCCGTCCGCACCCCCGGGCGGGAGACGTCGGTGCCGAGGAGGTCGAGCCCCGGGGCGCGCTCGCGCAGGACCCGCAGGTAGTAGCCCTCGCCGCAGCCGGCGTCGAGCAGCCGCGCGCCCGGGCCGGCAGCACCCGCGGCGAGCCCGGCGACCGCCTCGGCCACCGGCCGGTACCCACCGGAGGCGAAGAAGCGGTGCCGGGCGGTCATCAGCTCGCTGTTGTAGCCCGGCTCCTTGGAGCGCCGGCTCTGCGCCGGCACCAGGTTGGCGTAGCCCTCCCGGGCGACGTCGAAGGCGTGCCCCGCCGGGCAGACCAGGGTGCGGCCGTCGCGGACGCCGAAGGCCCCGGCGCAGAGCGGGCAGACGAAGACGTCCGCCAGGTGCTCCGCGCCGTCCACGGCTCCCGACCCTAGCCCGGCCCACCGGCGTCATCGGGCTAGCTGCCCGAGGACGCGGCCTGGGCGACCGCGGTGGCGGCGACGGCGGTGACGACCGCGATGGTGGTGCGGGTGACCGCCTCGCCGACGGCGGCCGCACCCCAGCTGCCGCGCTCGAGCTCGCGGGCGCGGGTGATCACCGGGGCGCCCCACGGGATCACCGGGTGCAGCTCGGGCAGGGTGCCGCCGGCCCAGACCAGGGCGGTCAGCGCCGCGGTCCGTGGTGCCGGCTCGACGCCGTCGACCAGCACCGCGCGGACGTCGGCGAGCAGGCCGTCCCGGCGGCCGGTGCCGCCGTCGAGCAGGGCCGTGGTGGGGATCAGCCCGAGCGCCCGACGCCGCTCCTGCCGGACGTCCCCGCGGGCCACCAGTCGGTCGAGGACCGGCTGGCGCAGCGTCGGCCCGATGGCGGCCAGCACCGTCTGGACGCCGCGGGTGCGGTCGGCGACGTACCGCCACGCCGTCCGCAGCAGCTCGTCGTCGGGTTCGGTGCCCGGGACGGCCGCCACCTCGACGGCGCCCGACCACCGGGTCGACGTGCGCACCCGTCCGTCCAGCGCCAGGTCGGCCAGCAGGGCGCCGGCCAGGGCGTAGTAGAGCGTGCCCTCGGCGGCGATGGTGCCGGAGCGCGGTTTGAACAGCAGCAGCAGGAGGTCCTCGGCCAGGGTGGGGGCCGCGTCGGGACGGGGTCCGCCGGGTCGGTCGGGGTGGTCGTCGGGCTGGGTCACCGGTGCGTCCTTCCGGGGGTGGGGCGGGGGTCAGACGAGGGTGACGACCTGGAGCGCGAGCCAGGCCGACACGGTGGCGACGGTCGTCCACAGCACGATCGCCACCGCCTGCCAGAGCAGCACCCAGCCCCGCGGCGTGCCGCTGCCGACCAGGAGCGCGGCGGTGAAGGGGGTGGGGACGGCGAGCGGGCCGAGCAGGCTGGCGCCGGGCACGCCGAAGCGGACCAGCCAGCGGTCGAAGCGCTGACGTCCATTCGACTTCGGCTTGGCGCCCGCTCCGGCAGGGGCCGCGAGGTTTGTCCCCTCCTCGCCCTCCGGCGCCGCGGCACCGGCCCCGACGGCGACCCGGTCGGAGCGCCGGGTGACCACGGCGGCACGGGCCCGGGAGGTGAGCACCACGACACCCAGCACGCAGAGGAGGTTGCCGGTGCCGGCGGCGACGGCGGCGACGACGGGGTGCAGCCCGCCGAGCACGCCGACCACGGCGCCACCCTCGCCCTCGACGAAGGGGACGGCGCCGGCCAGCAGCACGATGAGGGGTTGGACGAGGTCGGGGACCTGGGCGACGAGGTCCTGGAACCTGCTGATGAGCTGTTCCACGGGGTTCACCGTGGCTCCTTCCGCCGGCGGCGGCCGGGGACGTCCCGGCCTCGCAGCCATGGAAGACCGTGTCCCTGGGACACGGTCAAGACGCCGCCGGCGCGGCCGCCCGGGGGCACTCGTCCCCGCTCGTGGGATCGGCGGCCAGCTGCTCCTGGGCGAGCACGCCGGCGCGCGCCAGGACGTCGAGCTGGGCGGGGTTGTAGAGCTCGGCGACCGCCTCGGCGAAGGTCCGCCGGGTGACCGCCTCGCTCTTCGACAGCCGCCCCTGCGGGCAGCCCAGCCACGGGTAGTCCCGCAGGGTCTGCGCCAGCGCCGGGGCGAGCCGCTCGGCCAGCTCCCGGCGGATGGCCTCGTCGGCGTCGGGCGCCAGCCGCGTGAGCTGCGCCCCCAGCGCTCCCGTCTCGGCGTCCACCTCGACCATGGTGCGCAGGTCGGCCATGGCCTCGGCGTCGTAGAGCTGGGCGTAGATGTGGATGATCGCGCGGTCGGACTCCGACAGGTGGGCGGCCACCGGCTCGAAGCCGGCGGGGGTGTCGGCGGGGGCGTCGGCGCGCAGGATCGCCGCGATCGCGGACCGGGCCCGCTGCCAGCGTTCGATGCTGGCCGTCAGCTCCGCCTCCAGCGCCCGGAGCGCCTCCGACGCACCGTCGCAGCCCGCACCCACCTCCCCGACGGCCGAGAGCGGCACCCCGAGCTCGGCGAGCCGGCGGATCCGCAGCAGCCGCACGAGGTCGCGCACGCCGTACTGCTTGTAGCCGTTCCAGCGCCGTCCGGGCTCCTCCAGCAGACCGATCCGGTGGTAGTGGCGGACCGTGTTGACGGTCGTCCCGGCGAGCTCGGCGAGCTCGCGGGTGCTCCAGGTCATCTCAGCCGACCCCCGGCCGGTCCCCGGCGGCTCACCGCGCCCGGCCCATCGCCACCCGGCGGCGCGGGGTGGTCGGGGCGCCGACCGTCCGCGGTGCCCCGTGCTGCAGACCGACCAGGGTGCTGCCCAGGACGGCGGCCAGGCTGACGGTGACGGGCAGGGCGACCGGGGCCGCGTCGGCGTCCCCGGTCCGCGTCGGGGCCGCCACCGGGATGTCGTGCCGTGGCGCCGTCCGGCCGGGCGGTCTCACCGGGTGGTGGGTGGTGCTCATCGGGATCTCCTCGCGGGTGCGGGCGGCGGGTGCCGGCCGGGTCAGGCGCCGAGGAAACCGAGCAGCGCCCGGTTGACCTCGTCGCGGTGGGTCCACAGCAGGCCGTGCGGGGCACCCTCGACCTCGACGTAGGTGGCCTCGGGCAGCAGCTGGCGGAAGCGACGCGCGGTGGCGTCGACGGCAGGATGCGGTCGGCGGTGCCGTGCAGGATGAGCGCCGGCCTCCCGCTGGCGCGGACGGCCTCGACGTCGGCGCGGAAGTCCTCCAGCCATGCGGGTACCACCGCAGAGGCGGCGACCGGGGCGCTGGTGATGGCGACGGCCCAGCTGGCGTCCACCGCGGCCTGGCTGATCCGCGAGCCGAGCGTCTCGTCGAGGTTGTAGAAGTTCGCGAAGAAGTCGGTGAACCAGGCGTAGCGGTCGGCGAGCGCGGCCGCGGTGATGCCGTCGAAGACGTCGGGGCCCACGCCCTCGGGGTTGTCCTCGCCGCCGAGCAGGAACGGCTCCAGGGAGGCCAGGAACGCCAGCTTCGCCACGCGGTCGGCCCCGTACCGGGCGACGTAGCGGGCCAGCTCGCCGGTGCCCATCGAGAAGCCGACGAGGACGACGTCGCGCAGATCGAGGGTCCGCAGCAGGGTGTCGAGGTCGGCGGCGAAGGTGTCGTAGTCGTAGCCGGTGCCGACCTTGGAGGAGCGGCCGAACCCGCGGCGGTCGTAGGTGATGACCCGGTAGCCGGCGGCGAGCAGCTCGCGGGTCTGCAGCTCCCAGCTGTGCCCATCGAGCGGGTAGCCGTGGATGAGCACGACGGGCTGGCCCGCGCCCTGGTCCTCGTAGTAGAGCTCGACCGGCGTGCTGTTCTCCGTACCGACCCTGATCTGTCCCATGTCCGTGCCCTTCCGGCAGTGTCCTGGTGGCGGCCGGTCCGGCCCGGCAGCCTGCGCCCAGGCTCGCGCGGGCCGCGCCGGCTTCGCGTCGGTAGAACCCCCGCAGCGGGCCACCGGGGTCACCTGGAGGGCTAGGTGGCTCTCGCCGGGGCCGGCGATTGGTCTTGCAGCGCTGGAGGGCGGGGTCGGGCTCGTGGATGATGGTGCCCGCCACACACCCGGGACGCCCTGGGGCCGCAGATCGGAGCCGTCATGCATGACCTCCTCGGTCGGGACGCCGAGCGCCGGACGATCGAGCAGCTGCTCGCCCGCGCCCGGGCCGGCCGCAGCGCCACGCTGGTCTTGCGGGGCGAGGCGGGGATCGGGAAGACGGCGCTGCTCGAGGAGGCCCGCGCGCTGGCCGAGCGGTCGGGGTCCCAGGTCTCGTCCTCGACGGGGGTGGAGGCGGAGGCGCAGCTCGCCTTCGCCGGTCTGCACCAGCTGTGCGCCCTGTTCCTCGACCGCGGCGCGGCCCTGCCCGAGCCGCAGGCCGCCGCCCTGGCCGTCGCCTTCGGGGAGCGGAGCGGGCCGGCTCCCGACCCGTTCATGGTCGGCCTGGCGGTGCTCAACCTGATGGCGGAGGTGTCGGAGGAGCAGCCGCTGGTCTGCCTGGTCGACGACGCGCAGTGGCTCGACCAGCCGTCCGCGCAGGTGCTCGCCTTCGTCGCCCGGCGGCTGTCGGCGGAGCGGGTGGCGATGCTGTTCGCGCTGCGCGACTCCGCCGAGGGCGACGTCCGGCTCTTCGCCGGGCTGCCCGAGCTGCGTCTGGGTGGTCTCGGGGAGGCCGACGCCCGTGCGCTGCTGGCCGCGGCCCTGCCCGGACCCCTCGACGACGGGGTGCGCGACGTCGTCGTGGCGGAGGCGCGGGGCAACCCGCTCGCGCTGCTGGAGCTCCCGCTGGGGGTGCAGCCGGCGCAGCTGGGTGGCGGGTTCGGCTGGCCGGACGTCGCGGACGTCCCGCGTCGCGTGGAGGACAGCTTCCGTCGCCGGTCCGGTGACCTGCCTGCCGCGACCCAGCAGCTGCTGCTGGTGGCCGCGGCCGAGCCGACCGGCGACGTCGCGCTGCTGTGGCGGGCGCTGGCGCACCTGGGCGTCCCGCGGGAGGCGGCGGCGCCGGCCGAGTCGGCCGGGCTGGTGGAGGTCGGCTCGCGCGTGCGGTTCCGGCACCCGCTGGCCCGCTCCGCGGTGTACCGGGCGGCCCCACCGTCCGAGCGCCGGCGGGTGCACGGCGCCCTGGCGGCGGCCACCGACGCCGACGCCGAGCCGGACCGGTTCGCCTGGCACCGCGGGCGCTCGGTGCAGGGCACCGACGAGGAGGCTGCGGCAGAGCTCGAGCGCTCGGCAGGACGGGCCCGTTCCCGCGGTGGGTTCGCCGCCTCGGCGGCCTTCCTGCAGCAGGCGGTCGAGCTGACCGCCGACCCCGCCGACCGGGCACGGCGCGCCCTGGAGGCGGCCCACGACAAGCAGCAGGCGGGCGCGTCGGAGGCGGCCCTGGAGCTGCTGGTGGTGGCCGAGGGCGGCCCTCTCGACCCTGCCCAGGAGGTGCGCACCCGCCTGCTCCGCGCCCAGATCGCCTTCGCCCTCCGTCGCGGCGGCGACGAGCCCGACCTGCTCGTGGACGCGGCGCGGGCCATGGCCCCGATCGATCCCGCGATGTCCCGCGACATCCACCTGCACGCGCTGGACGCGGCGATGATCAACAACGCCACCGTGGCGTCGCGGATCGCTGCGACCGTCGCCGCCGCCCCGCCGGCCCCGGTGCCGCCACGGCCCTCGGACCTGCTGCTGGACGCGCTCGCGGTCACCCTGGCCGAGGGGTTCGAGCAGGGCGTGCCCGGGCTGCGGGAGGTGGCCCGGGCGCTGCGGGACGCGTGCGCGGACCCCGACCGGGCCGGTGGGTGCGAGCCGTGGCTGCTGCTGGCCGGACGCATCGCCGTCGGCGTCCTCGACGACGAGCTGGCCTTCGAGCTGGCCGAGGAGCACGTCCGGGCCGCCCGGGCCGCCGGTTCCCTCGCCGGGCTGCCAGCTGCACTGAGCCTGCTCTCCAACGTCCTGGTGATCGGTGGCCAGCTGACCCGCGCCGGCGAGGTCGCGGCTGAGGCGGCGGCGATCTCGGACTCGATCGGCGTCGTACCGCTGCGGCACGCGCAGGTCATCCTCGCCTCCTGGCGGGGTGACCGTGCGCTGGCCTCGGAGCTCTACACGGTGACCATGCGCGACACCCGCTACCCCGACGACGGCGCCGAGGCCGGTTCGGCCCGGTACGCGATGGCCGTCCTGCACAACGGGCTCGGGGACTACCCGACCGCGCTGGAGGCGGCGGGACGGGCGGAGGCGTCTCCGGAGCTCTCGCTCAGCACGGCCCTGCTGCCTGAGCTCGTCGAGGCCGCGGCCCGGACCGGTGACACCCGCCGGGCCGGTGCGGCGCTGGAGCGGTTGAGCGCGCGGGCCCGGGCCTGCGGGACGTCCTGGGCGCTCGGGCTGGAGGCCCGCTCGCGAGCGCTGACCAGCAGCGGAGCCCGGGCCGAGGAGCTGCACCGCGAGGCCGTCGCCCGGCTGGAGGAGTCGCGGATGGGGGCTGAGGCCGCCCGGGCGCACCTGCTGCACGGCGAGTGGTTGCGGCGCGAGGGCCGCCGCGCGGAGTCCCGCGAGGTGCTGCGCACGGCCCACCGGCGCCTCTCGGAGATGGGGGCGGAGGCGTTCGCCGCCCGCGCCGCCCGCGAGCTGCGCGCCACCGGGGAGCACCCACGCCGCCGCACCGCGCAACCCGCCGACGAGCTGACCGCCCAGGAGCTGCACATCGCCCGGCTGGTCGCCACCGGGGCGACATCGCGGGAGGTGGCCGCCCAGCTGTTCCTCAGCCCGCGCACGATCGAGGCGCACCTGCGCAACATCTTCCGCAAGCTCGGCATCACCTCCCGCCGCCAGCTGCGGGCACTCGATCTGCCCTGACCGCGGGCCGGTGCGTCCGCGGCACCGTCGGAGGGTGGCCGGCCGGACGTGGCGGACCAGCCGGGTCAGGCGGGTGGGAGGCCGGACCGGACGAGGCGGTCGACCGCCCCCACGACGTCCGGCGGGTCCTGCAGCGGCGGAGGCCCGTCCGCGTCGGGGTTCGTGGCGCAGGCGAGGAGCGTGAGTGCGGTGCCGAGGGCGACGAAGGCGACGAGCGCCCGCAGCACCGAGCGGCGGGCGGGTGTGGTGGGGACGGGCTGGATGGTCATCGGTCGTCTTCCTGGCGTGTGACGGGGTGCCGGCCGGGCAAGCGCCGGGCTCGGGGACCAGTCGAGGCCGTGTGCCCACGACCGGGTCAAGCCGGCCCCAGGGCCGTCCGCCGCGGCCACGACGTCAGCGGATCGTGGCCCGCACCGCCTGCGCCACCGGGGTCGAGCCCTGGGTGACCTCGAGCAGCTGCCGACGGACCCGCGGCTCGTGCAGCAGCTCGGCCAGCGTGGCGGCGACGTCGGCCCGCGGGATCTCGTCATCGGGTTGGGCCGGCCCGAGCGCCACCTGCCCGGTCCCGGGGCGGTCGACCAGCAGCGAGGGGCGCAGCACCACCCAGTCGAGGTCGCTCAGGGTGACGGTGACGTCGACGAGCTTCTTCACCGCGAAGTAGAACTCCTCGTCCTCGTCGGGGCGCTGCCCGCGTCCCGCCTCGGGGAGCACCGACAGCAGCAGGAACCGGTCGACGTCGGCCAGCCGGGCTGCCGCCAGCGTCTCGACCACCGCCTGCCCGTCGACCGCGGCCGTCACCTCGCGGGCACCGGCGTTGGACCCGGCCGCGAAGACGACCGCGTCGGCGCCGCGGAGCAGCGGCGCCAGCGTCTCCGCGGTCGCCCCGGCGAGCGCGCCGACGGAGGCGTCGACACCGAGGGCCGCGAGCTCGGCCCGCTGCTCCTCGCGCCGCACCAGCCCGGAGACGCGATCACCGCGGGCGAGGAGCGTGCGCGCCAGGAGCCTGCCGGTCCGGCCGCTGGCCCCGAGGACGAAGACGTTCACCCGTCGGTGGAACCGGTGCGGACGGCGGTGGGCATCGCGGCTCCTCGAGGTGGTCGCCGGCGGGCCGGTGGGTCGGCGGCCGGTGGCGCACGCAGCGCCTGGCCAGCGTGCGACCGGGGCCTGCGTCTTCGCGTCGGTAGGAGTCACCGAGCCCGGTCGGCGTCCACGGAGCGCCCGGCCGGGCGGGTCTTGACCCTGTCCCGAGGGCACGGTGTCCGATGACCCGGGGCGCCGTCCGGATACGCCCACCCGCCCCGAGGAGTCCCGATGAGCACCTCCGCCGCCCCCGACCGTCCCCGCACCGCCCCCGGCTGGCCCGAGCTGCTCGTCGGGCTCGCGGTGCTCGCCCTGGTCGCCTACGGCACCGCACCGCTCGTGCTCACCCCGCTCGGCCTGGAGGGGGTGGCGCGCGGGCTCGCGCTCGGCGCGCTGTCGGGCGTGGCCGGGATCATCGCCTTCCTCGTCGCGCTGGCGCTGCGGGTGCGACGGCCCGAGGCGTTCGGCGTCCGCGGCACCACCGTCCGCTGGCTGCTGCTCGGCGCCCTCGGCGGACTGGTCGCGCTGGTGGTCGCCCGCATCATCGGGGTGATCACGCTGCTGCTCGGCATCCAGCCCGAGAACATCCAGCAGCCCTACACCGAGGCGGGCAGCGCCGGGGTGTGGTCGGTGGTGCTGTCGCTGCTGTTCCTGGCCCTGCTCACCCCGCTGGGTGAGGAGCTGCTCTTCCGCGGGGTGGTGACCACGGTGCTGCTCCGCTACGGCGCGGTGGTGGGCGTGGTCGGCAGCGCGGTCGTGTTCGCGCTGATGCACGGGATCAACGCGGTCTCCTTCTCCGCCCTCGTCGTGGGCCTGGTGGCCGGTGAGCTGCGCCGGCGCAGCGGGTCGGTGTGGCCCGGGGTGGTCGTGCACGTGGTCAACAACGCGGTCAGCCAGCTGATCGCGCTGCTCCTCGCCGGTCTGCTCTGACCGCGCGCCGAGTGGCACGTTCCCGGGCTGGGACGGGTCCCAGACGCCCGGGAGCGTGACACTCGACGACTCAGAGGTGGGGCTGGACCAGCTCGATGTAGCGACGGGCCAGGGTGGCGACCGTGTCGGCACCGGGCGCCGCCCAGACGTCGGCGTTGAAGATCTCCACCTCGACGTCACCGGTGTAGCCGGCCTCGGCCACCCAGCGCGTGAACGCGGCGAAGTCGACGTGGCCGTCGCCCATCATCCCGCGAGCCAGCAGGGTGTCGGCCGGCAGCGGGGTGATCCAGTCGCAGACCTGGTAGCTGACGATCCGCTCGCCCGCCCGCAGGATCTGCTCGCGCACCCCCGGCTCCCACCACAGGTGGAAGGTGTCGACCACGACGCCCACCTGCTTCGGGGTGAACCGCTCGGCGATGTCGAGGGCCTGGGCCAGCGTGGAGACAACCCCGCGGTCGGCGGCGTAGATCGGGTTCATCGGCTCGATGCCGAGGACCACCCCGCGCTGCTCGGCCTCGGGCACCAGCCGCTCCACCGCGGCGGCGGCGCGCTCGCGGGCAGCCACCAGGTCGCGGTCGCCCGCGGGCAGTCCGCCCGGGACGAGCACCAGCGTCGGGGCACCGAGTGCAGCGGCCTCGTCCAGGGCCCGGACGTTCTCGGCGTGCGCGCGCTCGACGGCGTCCGGCTCGGACACGGTGAAGAACCCGCCGCGGCACAGCGACGACACCCGCAGCCCGGCGTCCCGCACCATCGCGACCGCGGTCTCGAGCCCCACCTCGGCCACCGGCTCGCGCCACAGCCCGATGCTCGGCAGCCCGGCGGCGACGCACCCGTCCACCGCCTCCCGCAGCGACCACTCCGCGGTCGTGCGCTGGTTGAGCGAGAGCCGGGCCAGCCGCGGGTCGCCCGCCGTCGGCGTCTCGACCCGGGCGGCCTCCCCGCTCGGGACGTCCAGGACGCTCATGCCACCCCTCCGTTCCGGCCGCCGCACCCGGCGCCCGGACGCGGGTGTGGACGTCCCGTCGGTTCGACCGGTGCCAGAGCGACGCGATCGCCACACTCGCGGGCAGGGGCGGGGGCGGGGGCCGGCGCCGGGGCGGGTGCGGGTCGGCGGGTCATGGGCGGAGGCCGGCGGTGTCGAGGACGAGCTGCATCCGGGCGGCGGCCAGCTCGGGGTCGGGCAGCAGGCGGGCGGTGTTGGCCAGCTCGAACACGCGGGCCAGGTGCAGCGGCGAGCGGGCCGACTGCATGCCGCCGACCATGGTGAACCCGTCCTGCAGGCCCGAGAGCCACGACACGAAGGCGACGCCGGTCTTGTAGTGGAAGGTCGGCGCCTCGAAGATCGTCCGCGACAGCGGCAGGGTGGGCGCCATCTCGGCCCGGTAGGCCTCCACGTCGCCGGCCTCGAGCGCGGAGAAGGCGGCCGAGGCGGCCGGCGCGATCGCCGCGAAGGCGCCGAGCAGGGCGTCGGAGTGGTGCTCGCCGTCGCCCTCGATCAGCTCGGGGTAGTTGAAGTCGTCACCGGTGTAGAGCCGGACGCCCTCGGGCAGCGCCGCGCGCAGACCGCGCTCGTGCTCGGCCGACAGCAGCGACACCTTGACCCCGTCGACCTTGTCGGCGTGGGCACGGACCAGGGAGAGGAAGTTCTCCGTCGCCTCGGCCACGTCGCGGCTGCCCCAGTAGCCGGCCAGCTGCGGGTCGAAGGCCTCGCCCAGCCAGTGCAGCACGACCGGCTCGGCGACCTGGGTGAGGATCGTCTCGTACACCCGCAGGTAGTCGTCGAAGCCGCGGGCCGCCGCGGCCAGGTGGCGGGAGGCCATCACGATCACCTGCGAGCCGGCGCCCTCGACGTGGGCGACCTGCTCGAGGTAGGCGGTGGTGACCTGCTCCAGAGCGGAGGCGCCCACCTCGGTCGCGGCCAGCTGGTGCGGGGCGACGGTGAGGTGGTCGGTGCCGGCGCCGGAGGCGATCCGTGCCCCGTGCTCCTTGGCCTGGGCGGCGCTGCGGGTGATGAGCTCCGCGGCCGCGGCCCAGTCCAGGCCCATGTTGCGCTGGGCGGTGTCCATCGCCTCGGCCACCCCGAGCCCGTGGGCGAACAGGTGGCGGCGGAAGGCCAGCGTGGCGTCCCAGTCGACCACCGCGGGCGCGCCGGGCACGTTCTCCCCGCGCGGGTCGACGATGACGTGGGCGGCGGCGAAGGCGACCCGGGCGGTGTGCGGCTGCGGGTGCGGGGCCCAGGCCCGCGGCTCGGCCAGCTCGACGTCGTGCCAGCCGCCGTCGACCGCGGGCAGCCGGATCGTCGTGCCGGTGCCGGGCACCTCCTCGGTGCGGGTGGCGGTGCTCATGCGCCCGCCTGGAAGTGCTCGATCTCGACGCGGCGGCCCTCGGTGGACGACGTCAGCCCGGCGTCGACCAGCTGCAGCCCGCGGACGCCGGCGGCCAGGTCGTAGGGGTGCGGGCGACCGGCGTCGACGTCGGTGAGGAACTGCTCCCACTGGGCGCGGAAGCCGTTGGTGAACTCCTGGTTGTCCGGCACCTCGTCCCACTGGCCGCGGAAGTCCTCGGTGGTCGGCAGATCGGGGTTCCACACCGGTTTCGGGGTGCGCACGCGGGGCTGGATCCGGCAGCCGAACAGCCCGGCCACGGCCGAGCCGTGGGTGCCGTCGACCTGGAACTCGACGAGCTCCTTGCGGTCCACGCGGACGGCCCAGGAGGAGTTGATCTGGGCGATGATCCCGCCGTCGAGCTCGAAGATGCCGTAGGCGGCGTCGTCGGCGGTGGCGGTGTAGCGCTCGCCCTGCTCGTCCCACCGCTCGTCGATGTGGGTGACGGCCTTGGCGGTGACCGCCTCGACCTTGCCGAACAGGTTCTCCATCACGTAGTTCCAGTGGCAGAACATGTCGAGCACCATGCCGCCGCCGTCCTCGGCGCGGTAGTTCCAGCTGGGCCGCTGGGCGGGGATGAGGTCGCCCTCGAACACCCAGTAGCCGAACTCCCCGCGCACCGAGAGGATGCGCCCGAAGAACCCGGAGTCGATGAGCCGCTTCAGCTTGAGCAGGCCGGGCAGGTAGAGCTTGTCGTGCACCACACCGGTGCGCACACCCGCGGCCTCGGCGGCGCGGACCAGCTCGATCCCGTCGGCCACCGACTCCGCGATCGGCTTCTCCGTGAACACGTGCTTGCCGGCGGCGACCGCGGCCAGGATGGCGTCCTTGCGCCCGGAGGTGACCTGGGCGTCGAAGTAGATGCTCGCGGTCGGGTCGGCCAGGGCCTCGCCCAGGTCGGTCGTCCAGTCCGCGATGCCGTGCTCCTTGGCGATCCGGCTGAGCTTGTCCGCGCTGCGGCCCACGATCACCGGCTCGACCTGCAGCCGGTCGCCGCCCGGCAGCACCAGACCCCCCTCGTCGCGGATCGCGAGGATGGACCGCAGCAGGTGCTGGCGGTAGCCCATCCGTCCGGTGATCCCGTTCATGACGATCCGGGTCGTGCGTTCAGCCATCTCCGCTCCTTTGCTCAACCGCTTACGCAAGCGCTTGCGTTACGGTAGTACCGCCGACGTCCCGATGGCAACAGGTGGCAGGATGTCCGGCGTGCGCCGCAGCGAGGCGGATCGCACCGAGGAGCCGGCCCACCGAGGGCAGGCGCCACCACGGAGGAGGGTCATGTCGAGCGACGTCCGACCCGCTGCGGGTCGACCGGAGGTCGTCGCGGCGACCACCCGGCTCGAGGACGTCGCCCGGGCGCTCGGCGTCTCCGGCGCGACGGTGTCCCGCGCGCTCAGCGGCAAACCCGGGGTGAGCCGGGAGATGGCCGAACGGGTCCGCCGCACCGCGGCCGAGATGGGCTACGTGGCCAACGTGCACGCCCGGACGCTCGCGGGCGGCCCGACCTCGGTGCTGGGCCTGGTGGTGCACGAGATCGTCGACCCCTACTTCACCGAGATCGCCGCCGCCATGGTGGACGCCGCCGAGGAGCACGGCCTGCTGGTGCAGGTCTGCCACGCCGGCCGCGACCCCGAGCGCGAGCTGAAGCAGGTGCGCACCCTGGTGGCCCACCACGTCCGGGCCATCGTGCTGGCGGGATCGGGCCACCTCGACCCGGCGCTGGAGCAGCCGACCGCCCAGGTGCTGCAGGGGTTCGTGGCCCGCGGCGGCCAGGTCGCGGTGATCGGACGCCGGGGGCTGAAGGCCGACGCGGTGCTGCCCGACAACGTCGGCGCCGGTGCCACCATCGCCCGGCACCTGGTCGAGCTCGGCCACCGCCGGATCGTGGTGCTCGGCGGGCTGGGTGGGTTGACCACCGTGCAGGACCGGATCGCCGGGCTGGCCTCGGTGCTCGACGCCGACCCGGACGTCACCTGGCACCTGGAGCCGTGCGAGTTCAGCGCCGACGGCGCCACCGCCGCCACCGCGACCGCGCTGGACGCCCACCCCGGGACCACCGCCCTGGTCACCCTCAGCGACCAGATGGCGACCGGGGCCCTGGACGTCCTGCGCCGCCGCGGCCTGCGCGTCCCCGATGACCTCTCCGTCACCGGCTTCGACGACATCCGGATCGCCGCCCAGCTCTCCCCCGGCCTGACCACGGTCCGCTTCCCGCTGACCGAGATGGGGCGCAAGGCGCTGGACCTGGTGCTCCGCCCGCACACCGGCCGACCCCGGCGCCGCACCGTGAGCAGCGTCCTGGTGCCCCGCGACTCCACCGCCGCCCCGAACCCGAGGAGATGACCATGTCCACCGCCCTCGTCGTCAGCGGCAGCGGCCGCTGGGCCGACCCCTGGCACCCCTTCGAGCAGACCTCGGAGCGGTTGCGCCAGGTGCTCACCGGCTGCGGTCTGGAGGTGACGGTCCGCGACGACGTCGAGGACGCGCTGACCGGGCTGCCGGCGGTCGACCTGCTGGTGCTCAACATCGGCAACACCGAGGGCCCCGACCCCGACCTGCCCGACCTCCCCGAGCGGCCCGGCCCGGAGGTGGTCGCGGCCATCGAGACCTCGCTGCAGCAGCACCTGGAGCGCGGCGGTGCGCTGCTCGGCGTGCACTCGGCGACCACCGCGCTGCCCACCTCCCCGACCTACGCCTCGCTGCTCGGTGGACGCTGGGTCCGCGGCCGCACCATGCACCCGCCGATCGGGCCGGCCCGGGTCGAGCCGGTCGACGTCGACCACCCCGTCGCCGCCGGCCTGGGCCCGACCGAGCTCGTCGACGAGCGCTACAGCTGGCTGGAGACCGGGCCCGACGTCACCGTGCTGTGCGAGCACGAGCACGACGAGGAGCAGCACCCTGTGGTGTGGGCCCGCACGGCCGGACCGGCCCGGGTGCTCTACAGCGGGCTGGGCCACGACACGCGCTCCTACGACTCCCCCGCGCACCGTGAGCTGCTGGTCCGCGGCGTCGACTGGTTGCTCGGTCGCGGCTGAACGTCAGCCCTGCCGGCCCGGACGCAGCGCCCGGAACCGCCAGCCGTCCTCACCCTGCTCCAGCCGCAGCCCGAAACCGGTGAGCAGCCGGTCGGCGCGGGGACGCCGGGTGAACTCGGTCAGGCCCTCGCGCGCCTCGTCCCCGGCCACCGGCAGCACCTCCTGCACCAGCTCGTCGAGGTCGACGTCCAGCCGGCGGCAGGCCTCGGCCAGCATCGCCAGGTGCCGCACGCTGTCCTCGGCCTCGATCTGGAACCCCTCCACCACGTGGGCGCGGACCGCCGTCCGCAGCAGCTCGGGACGCTGCTCGTCCAGCGCCTGCTCGAGGACGTGCGTGGCCAGCACCTTGAGCGCCGAGCCCACCGGCACCGTCATCGCCCGGCTGACCCGGCGTCGCCCCTCCTCCGGCAGCTCGACGAAGGTGCCGGTCAGGTCCTGCAGCAGCTGCAGCAGCTCGGGACGTCGCAGTCCGGTCGTGTCCTCGGGGAGGACGTCGGCGAGCTCACGGAGCCACTGCACACAACGGTCGGTGTCCTCCATGACCCCATCCTGGCAGGGCCGGTCGGTTCGGCCGCCAGCCGGATGGGAGAGTGGGAGGAGAACGACCGACGAGAGGAGACACCATGCCGGCCCTCGCCAAGATGGCCTACCGCCCGGTCGGCCTCGCCAGCGGCCTGGCCGCCGGTGCGCTGTCGGGTCTGGTGTTCAGGCAGATCTGGAAGCGCATCGCCGACGAGGACGACCCGCCGACCGCGCTGCAGTCGGAGTACTCGCTGAAGCACATCCTGCTGGCCTCGGCGCTGCAGGGGATGGTCTTCGCGGTGGTCAAGACGCTGGTCGACCGGGCCGGAGCGGTGGGGTTCAAGCGGATCACCGGCACCTGGCCCGGCGACTGACCCCCGTCCCGCTCCGATGCCCCACCCGACCGCGAACGGGTGGGACCGGGGTGCGGGTCACGTAGCATCGACGCGGATCCGGACCGGGTCCCCGCCCGCCTGACCGGCTCCGCACCCGGAGGACGGGCGGTTCGGCAGCCCGTACGGGTGCGACGAGTGGTGGGGTCCGTGGAGTTCGTCAAGGCACTGCGCCGGCTCTGGCGCCACCAGCTCTTCCGGCGGCTGGTCGCCGTCCGGATCGCCGTGCAGGCCACCGACGGCATGGTCCAGGTGGGGATGGCGGCCTACCTGCTGCTCGACCCGCGATTCCAGACCACCGGCGCCGACATCGTGGCCGTGATGGCCATCATGTTCCTGCCGTTCTCCGTCGTCGGCCCCTTCGTCAGCGGAGTGCTCGACCGCTGGAACCGCCGGCAGGCCGTCATCGTCACCGACGTCATCCGGATCGGGCTGTCCCTCGGGATGGCCGCGCTGGTGGTGGTCGGCACCGGGACCGCGCTGACGCTCGGGCTGTTCTACCTCGCCGCACTGCTGACCATGAGCCTCAACCGGTTCGCGCTGGCGGGGATGTCGGCGGCGCTGGCGCACACCGTCGACGAGGACGAGTACCTGCTCGCCAGCTCGGTGATGCCGACGGTCGGGCCGGCCGGGGTCGTCATCGGCGGCGGCGCGGCGTTCGCGATCCGCACGCTGGTGGGGCCGTGGCAGGGCACCCAGGCCGCCGACGCGCTGATCTTCGTGGTGTGCGCCGCCGGGTTCGCCCTCACCGTCGTGCTGGCGCTGCGGATCCCCCGCGGTGCGCTCGGCCCCGACGCCGCCCGCCAGCTGGCCGCACGGCGCACCTCGGTGCGCGCGGAGGTGGTCGGCGTGGTCACCGGGCTGGCCGACGCGGTCCGCCACACCGTGCACCGGCGTCCGGCCGCGCTCGGGCTGCTGACCATCGCCCTGCAGCGGATCGGCTACGGGATGGTGATGGTGGCCGCCATCCTCGTCTACCGCAACACCTTCTACGACGTCGCCGACGTGGACGCCGCCACCGCCGCCTTCGGGCTGTGGGCGGGGGCCACCGCGGTCGGCTTCGTGCTCTCCGGCGCGGTCACCCCGTTCTTCGTGGCCCGGATCGGGCTGCGCCGCTGGATCGTCACCGTGCTGGTGGCCGCCGGCGTCCTGCAGGTGGTGCCCGGCAGCATCATCACCCAGCCCACCCTGGTGGTGGCCGGCTTCCTGCTCGGGGTGGCCGCCCAGTCGCTGAAGATCGGTGTCGACACCCTCGTCCAGGCCCACGTCGACGAGGCGTACAAGGGCCGGGTGTTCGTCGTCTACGACATGATCTTCAACACCACCCAGGTCGGCGCGGCGGTGCTGGCGGCGGCGCTGCTGCCGGCCAGCGGGGTGTCGGTGCCGGTGTACGTGGGCATCGGGGTGTGGATCCTCGCGGTGGCCGTCCTGTTCGCGCGGAGCAGCGCCCGGATCGGCCCGGCGCTGTTCGAGAAGGGCACCGAGGACCTGCTCGGCACCCCGGCCACCGATCCGGCGCCGGACGTCGCCCGCCGCTGAGCTCTTCGCGGGGGCTCCGGGATCAGTCGCCGCGGCCGGGGAAGACCTCGGCGAGCTTGCTCTTCACGCCCTGCTTGACCATGCCCACCCGGTCGCTGTCACCCGCGAGGACCGACCGTGCCGTGCTGACCATCTGGTCCCAGCTGGCGTGCGGCGGGATCGGCGGCACGGCCGGGTCGGCGTGCACCTCGACCACACAGGGACGTCGGGCCGCGATGGCCTCGTCCCAGGCCGGCCCGAGCTGGTCGGGCTCGGTCACCTCGATGCCGTGCAGGCCGAGGCTGCGGGCGTAGCCGGCGTAGGGGAAGGCCGGCAGGTGCTGCGACGGCAGGAACTGCGGCGAGCCGCCCATCGCGCGCAGCTCCCAGGTCACCTGGTTGAGGTCGTCGTTGCGCAGCACGAGCACCACCAGCCGCGGGTCGGCCCACTCCTGCCAGTAGTGCGCGATGGTGATGAGCTCGCCGTTGCCGTTCATCTGCATCGCGCCGTCGCCGACCAGGGCGTACACCGGACGGTCGGGGTGGGCGTACTTGGCACCGAGGGCGTAGGGCACCGCGCACCCCATGGTCGCCAGCGTCCCGGACAGGGTGCCGCGCATCCGGCCGCGCAGCTTCACGTGCCGGGCGTACCAGTTGGTGCCCGAGCCGGAGTCGGCGGTGACGATCGCGTCGTCGGGCAGCCGCGGGGACAGCTCGGCGAACACCCGTTCGGGGTTGACCGGGTCGGCGTCGACGGAGGCGCGGGTCTGCAGCACCCCGTCCCAGCGCTCGACGTCGGCCTCGATCTTCTCCCGCCAGCGGCGGTCCTCCTTGCGGTGCAGCAGCGGCAGCAGCCGCTGCAGGGCGAGCGAGGCGTCGCCGACGAGGTTGACCTCGAAGGGGTAGCGCAGCCCGATCATGGTGGGGTCGACGTCGATCTGCACCGCCCGCACCTTCGGCTCGCCGTCGGAGAACGGCGGCAGGAACTGGGTGTAGGGGAAGCTCGAGCCGACCACCAGCAGGGTGTCGCACTCCATCATCAGCTCGTAGGACGGACGGGTGCCGAGCAGCCCGATCGAGCCGGTCACCCAGGGCAGCTCGTCGGAGAGGACGTCCTTGCCGAGCAGGGCCTTGGCCACGCCGGCCCCGAGCACGTCGGCGAGCTCGGTGACCTCGGCCACCGCACCGCGGGCGCCCTGGCCGATGAGCACGGCGACCTTCTCCCCGGCGTTGAGCACCTCCGCGGCCCGAGCCACGTCGTCGGCGGCCGGCACCGGCGCGGCCCACGTCTGGTCGAGGCTGGAGGGGACCATCTTGAAGGCGTGGGTGGGCGGGCTGTAGTCCAGCTCCTGCACGTCGGAGGGGATGATCACCGCGGTCACGGTGCGCTCGCTGGCGGCGATCCGCATCGCCCGGTCGAGCACGTTGGGCAGCTGCTCGGGCACCGTCACCATCTGGCAGAACTGGCTCGCGACGTCCTTGAACAGGGTCAGCAGGTCGACCTCCTGCTGGTAGGACCCGCCCATCGCCGAGCGCTCGGTCTGCCCGACGACCGCCACCACCGGGACGTGGTCCATCTTGGCGTCGTAGAGGCCGTTGAGCAGGTGGATCGCGCCCGGGCCGCTGGTGGCCGTGCAGACCCCCACCCGGCCGCTCAGCTTGGCGTAGCCGCAGGCGGCGAACGCGGCCATCTCCTCGTGCCGGGTCTGGACGAACTGCGGCTGGTTCCCGGCCTTCTGCCAGGCGCCCAGCAGCCCGTTGATGCCGTCCCCGGCGTAGCCGAAGACGTGCTCGACGTCCCACTCCCGCAGCCGCTGGAGGACGAAGTCGGCGACGGTCGTGCTCATGGTGCTCCTCGGGGGTCGGGGCCGGGCCTCGGTGGTGGGTTTCCCGGGGCCGACGACGGCGAAACACCTCCGGACGCCGACGAGGGCCCGTCCCCGAGGAGGTGTCGACCTCCGCGGGCGGGCCCCCGGCGAGGAGACGGCTGGGTCAGCCGACCTGCTTCTTCAGCTGGGTGCCGGCCTTGAAGGCGGGGACCTTCGACGCGGCGATCTGGATCTCCTCGCCGGTCTGCGGGTTGCGGCCGGTGCGGGCGGCGCGCTCGCGCACCTCGAAGGTGCCGAAACCGGGCAGCGAGACCTTCTCGCCCTTGGCCAGCTCGCCGGCGATGGCGTCCAGCACGGCGGAGACGGCCTTGTCGGCCTCGGACTGGGTCGTGCCGGTGGTCTGCGCGACGGCGGCGACGATGTTCTTCTTGCTCATCTGGTGATCCTTTTCCTCGGAGATGCCGACACGCGACGCGACGACCCGGCCGGAGCCGGGTCGTCCCCGGAGGGCACGACGTCGCACGGCAGAGCCCGTGCCGTGTCGGTGTTCAGTGGGCTCATCGGTGTTCACCGTAGCGGTCCGGGGCCCCGGATCCCGCGCAGGGACTGGTGTCGGCGCAAAAAGCTCGCAGCAC
Source organism: Desertihabitans brevis (assembly GCF_003327535.1). Classification (NCBI taxonomy): domain Bacteria; kingdom Bacillati; phylum Actinomycetota; class Actinomycetes; order Propionibacteriales; family Propionibacteriaceae; genus Desertihabitans; species Desertihabitans brevis. Next base: position 212,661 of record NZ_QOUI01000003.1, read on the forward strand.
CAGTCGGTACAAGCAACCCACGCCCGCGTCGCCACTAAACTCGCCGGTGTGGATCAGGAGAAGAGCGAGCCGATCGTTCTGTGGGTTGGAATCGACCCTTACCGATTCCCAGGTTACCGGGACGCCAGTCGCCTCATGGATGTGGTCGAGCGCGCCGTGGACCGTTTCCCACCGGGGACGGTGGAACTGTGGCTGTTCGGGCCGGACGACGATCTCGACATCGAGCTGACTCGACGTCTCAGCGCGCGCCGATGGCGGTGCGTCATGATCGGCCAGGGCGTCCGAGTCGGTGTGGTCCCGACTGAGACGTTCGAACGCATCGTCAATCTCATACGGCTGCACGCACCTGACGCCGCGATTGCGTTCAACGAGTCGATCTACGACGGGCGTGAGGCGGCGTCGCGCTGGGTAGATGAACTAGCGATGAAGAATACGTGAGAGTCCATGGCCGGACCCAGTCGTTCATTCCGCGGCAGGTGTGCGCGGCCACCTCGACGCTGCGCTCGAACTGGCTGTTCTTTTAAGGTGCCCAATTCGGAGAGTCCATCGATGTCGACGGACGCAAGCGCGCGCCGGATCGCGACCGGATCCAGTCGGCTCGGCGTCGCAGGCCCACGTCGTGCAGGACCGCACGCCCCTCTCGCACCGGTGGGCAGGTGAAGCGTACGCGTCATTGATCAGCTCGATCATGGGCGGATGTTGCGGCGGACAGGCACCCGGCCCGGTACCGTCGAGCACTCTCGAGCGCGGCACAGACGATGAGCACGCCGTCGCGCCCTCTCACGACAGTTCACGGAAGGAGGTACATCGCGAGGGCGGCGTCCTCCCGCGACCAGGCACTCACTCGCTGATGACGACGGCACGATCGAAGGCGACGAACCCGGCGAAGTCCTTGCCGACACGCTCGACGGCAGTTGCGCCAGGGGTGACATAGGCCCAGGCGACGTCCTCCGGGCCGTCGACGAGGGAGTAGTAACTGGCCGGTCCCTTCCAAGGGCACGTGTACGGAGTGGCGCTCGGCGCCAGCTCCGACCATCTGACGGAGCTCGGAGGGAAGTACCAGTTCCCCTCGATCATGACGAGGTCCTCGGCGTCAGCGGTGGCGATGACCCGGTTTCCGATCGTGGCCTTCATATCGTCCTCTCGATGCAGTTCTCGTTGAGTGCTGGTGGGTGCTTCTCGCGCCGGGTGATCCTCAGGGCTGGGCCAGTCGCAACTGTTGGACCCGGTCGTGCTCGGACCACAACTCGTGGGGGTATCCCAGTCGGGGCGCGCTGATCTCGTCGAGCCGCCTCAGCTGACGCGCCGGGACCTCGAGCTCGGTGGCCGCCAGGTAGGATCTGAGGTGGTCCACGTTCCTCGGTCCAACTACGGGAATGACCCCCTTCGACATCGACCAACTGATCGCCACTTGCTCAGGAGTCGTGTCGAGGTCCGTGGCGATACTCTCCACGGCATCCAGGACCTCGGACTTGGCGGGGTCCTCCTCCGTATGGAGGAACCGTCTGATCGAGCTCTGCGCGCGGCCTGTGGCGCCCCGCCGGTACTTGCCGGTCAGCAGGCCACCACCGAGGGGGGAAAACCCGAGGACACCCAGGCCGAACGCCTCCGCCATCGGCACCAGTTCCCGGTCGGCGCTGCGCTCGACGAGGCTGTACTCGACCTGGATGGCCACCGGAGGGGCCCAGCCCTGCTGTCTAGCCAGCGTGACGCCCGTGGCCACACGCCAGGCAGGAAAGTTGCAGAGACCGGCATACAGGATCTTGCCGGCGCGGGTCAGGTCATCAAAGGCCCGCACCACCTCCTCCATCGGTGTGGACCCGTCGGCCACATGGGCCCAGAGCACGTCCACGCGGTCCGTATGCAGTCGACGCAGGCTCTGCTCAAGGGACTGGACCATGGCTCTACGGCTGTTCCCGGTGACCTGCAGGCCGCTGCCTGCTGAGGACCCCATGGTGTACTTCGTCGCCAGGACGATGTCATCGCGGTCGGAGGAGATGATGTCGGAGAGGTGCTCCTCCGCCTCCCCGGACTGGTAGTTGGAGGCGGTGTCGATGAAGTTCCCGCCCGCTTCCCTGTAGGTGTCGTACATCGCCCGAGCCTCCGCGGCGTGCGCCCCGTGCCCCCAGCCCGTGCCGAAGTTGCCCGTCCCCAGCGACAGCTCCGACACCCGCAACCCCGATCTTCCGAGAAACCGGTACTGCATTCGTCCTCCACTCCTCCCGTCGTTCCCGCGCAGCACCTTCTCGATCCCCTGCAGGCGCCAATCACCATCGTCCCCGTGGTTCGGCGTACAGTCCATAACGTGCCGTCCAGCAGTGCTTACCGATCGTCCACCAACGACGTCGTCGCCCTCGAGGCGCACGACCCCTTCCGCGATGCCCTTGCGCTGGCCCGCCCCCGCGCCGTCGCTCCGGTCCCGCTGCACGCGACGTCACCGTGGAGGGCCCGGTTCTCCCCCTTCCCGCACATCAAGCTCGGTGTCGTGGTGGAGGGCGGGTGCTGGCTGTGCGTCGACGGTCTAGAACCCCTGCTCCTGCGCACGGGCGACTTCTACCTCCTCGGCAACCCACCTCCCTACGGCCTCGGGAGCTCGATCGAGTTGGCCCGGGGCCACGGCGCGGACGAGCTGCTCCCCGAGGAGGCGGATGCGAGCGCGCTCTCGCTGGGCTCCGTCACGTACACGTGCAGCGTCGACTTCGAGTTCCAGGACTCCGAGGCGTCGATCCTGTTCGCGCCGATCCCCCCAGCTGTCCTCGTCAAGGCGCACGAGCCCGACGGGAAACTGCTGTGGAACATCGCGACGCTGCTGGTCAACGAGATGGAGACACAGCGGGTCGGCCGATCGCTCGTCCTCGAGCACCTGGCCCAGATCCTCTTGGTGCACATGCTGCGGTCGCACGCCGGTTCCTCCCCCGAGCCACTGGGCTGGCTCGCCTCAGTCACCGACGACGGCATCGGGGCGGCGTTGCGAGCCGTTCACGCCGATCCCGCCCGTCGCTGGACGCTCGAGGAGCTCGCCGGGACCGCGATGATGTCGAGGTCGGCCTTCGCCGCCACCTTCCGCAGGAGAGTGGGAAGACCGCCCCGGGACTACCTGATCGAGTGGCGGATGCAGCTAGCGCGTGCCGCATTGCGCACGGACGCCTCCCTGACGGCCATCGCAGCGGCCATCGGGTACCAGTCCGAGAGTGCCTTCAGTACCGCTTTCCGGCGCGTCGTCGGGACGTCACCACGGGAGTTCCGTGTCGCCCAGCGCGTGCAGCAGCGCGACCGTCCGTCTGGTCGTGCTGGGTGACCGGCCGCTAACACTAAGCAGGCCTCTCGTACACGTCTAGATTTGCTGACCGGACTGGGCTGGTGGACCGCTACGTTCTGACCACCATCCTGGCGATCAATCGGATTGGCGGCGCTCCTACGGGGGCCGTTCACGAGGCGGAGCGGATCTCTGAGGCCGCGCCGATGGCGGCGGTGTGCCAGTTCCAGTCCCTGGCCGACCCGGCCCGGTTGACCATCCTGCGCCACCTCGCCCTGGGCGAGCACCGGGTGGTCGACCTCACCGCTCACCTTGGTCTGGGCCAGAGCACCTCCTCGGCCCACCTGGCCTGCCTGCGCGACTGCGGCCTGGTGAGCTCGCGTACCGTCGGGCGGGCCTCGATGTACTCCCTCGCCGTCCCCGCCGAGCTGATGGGGGTGCTGGCGGCCGCTGAGCGGCTGCTGGCCGCCACCGGGGACGCGGTCGCCCTCTGCCCCACCTCCGGCGTCGGGCAGCGAGACCAGCAGTGAGCGGGCACTCCCACAGCCACGCCCCCAGCACCGCCACCGGTGAGCACCGGCGCCGGCTGGTGATCGCGGTAGCGATCACCACCTCGGTGCTCATCGCCCAGATCGTAGGCGGGTTGGTGTCGGGGTCGCTGTCGCTGGTCGCCGATGCCGGGCACGTGCTCGCCGACTCCACCGGTCTGGTGATCGCTCTGATCGCCACCGGGCTCGCCGCCCGGCCGGCCACCGCAGCGCGGACCTTCGGGTTGCGGCGGGTGGAGATCCTCGCAGCCTTCGCCAACGGGCTGCTGCTGGTGGCGATCGCGGTGTGGGTGCTGATCAGCGCCATCGACCGGTGGAACGAGCCGGTGGAAATCTCCTCCAGCCTGATGCTGGCCGTGGCCGTGTTCGGTGCGCTGGCGAACCTGGCCTCCCTGGCCATCTTCGTCCTCCTCATCCCCCCGGGCCTGGGGGCTGCTGCGCGAGGTCGTCGACGTCCTGCTCGAGGCCACCCCCGCGGGGTCGACCTCGCCGAGGTCCGCCGCCACATCCGCGAGATCCCCGGAGTGGTCGACGTGCACGACCTCCACGCCTGGACCATCACCAGCGGCGTCCCGGTCCTGTCCGCCCACGTCATCGTCGACGACGACTGCATCGCCGGCGGCCAGACCGGCATCGTGCTGGACCGCCTGGGTGAGTGCCTGGGCGCGGACTTCGACATCGACCACTGCACCTTCGAGCTCGAACCCGAAGGACACCGCGCACACGAGCCAGCTCACCACGCCTGACGCCAGGCAGCCGCTGATTCCCAGCGCCCCGTTCGCGCCTCTGATCGCCCCGGGCCCGGCATCATCCGTACGAAAGCCCTGCCAACTGCAGTGCGCTGCTCGTCTTTCACGGGGTCCGGACGGGGTCGGGGAGCGGGTCGGAGGGGGCGCGCCCGGCCCGGGCGGAGAGGTGCACCACCTCGACATCGCTCCACTCCTGCCGCAGCAGCTCGGGCTGGTGGCTGACGACCAGCACCGGCGCGCCGGCGAAGAGGGTGTCGACGTCGCGGAGCAGGGCCCGCGCGGTCTCGGCGTCCAGGTGCTCGGTCGGCTCGTCCAGCACCACGGTGGCCGGGGCAGCCAGCAGCACGCGGGCCAGCGCGACCCGCCGCGCCTCACCACCGGACAGCCGGGTGCCGTGCTCGCCGACGTGGCGCTCCAGCGGGAGGTCGAGCCGGACGCGGCGCAGCGCCTCGAGGAGCTCGGCGTCGGTGGCGTCGGGACGTCCCAGCCGGAGGTTCTCCGCCACCGTGGTGTCGAAGAGGTGGGCGTCCTGGGTGAGGCAGCCGACCGGACCGCCCACCGCGACCGTGCCCGCCCGTGGGGCGAGCTGGCCGAGCAGGGTCGCCAGCAGGGTCGACTTGCCGACCCCGCTCGGGCCCACCAGCACCACCCGGCGGCCCGGGCGCACCCGCAACGACACCGGCTCGGTGAGGTCGGACGTCCGCCCGACGACCAGCCCGTCCAGCACGACCCCCGGCTCCCCCGCCCACTCCTCCGCCGGTTCGAGGTCATCGCGCACGCCGGGAGCTCCGGTATCACCTCGAACCGTGCGGACGGCCGCGCGCTCTCCTGCCGGTTTGAGGTAATCGCGCTGCCTAGCGGACGCGGTATCACCTCGAACGGGGAAGGGGACGGGGCGCTGCAGGCCGTCGAGACGCGCGAGGGCGGCGGCGGTGCGCCGGCGCGCCTGCTCGGCGTCCACCAGCGGCAGCAGCAGCTCGTGCAGGGCCAGCGGGGTGAGCGCGAGCACCGCCAGCGCGGGCCCGGACAGCTGGCCGGCGGCGACGGCCGTCCCACCGACCCCGAGCAGGGCCACCACCGTGACGGCCAGCGCCAGCCACGCCCCGAGCTGGCCCAGCCCGCGGGCGGTCGCCGCACGCTGCTCGGCCTCCCGCAGCCGGGCGGCCGCGGCCCGTGCCGGCTCGAGCCCGCGGGCCTCCTGGCCGGTGAGGTGCAGCAGGACGGTGTGCCGGTGCAGCCGCAAGACCGCCTCGGCCAGCTCACCGCCGAGCGGGGCGATCCGGGCGTCCAGGCGGGCGGAGACGTGCCCGGCGAGCCGCGGGACCACGAGGCCGGCCAGCAGCAGGTAGCCGGCGAGCACGACCGCGGCCGCCGGCACCAGGAGGGCGAACCCGGTCACCGCGAGGGCCCCGACGCCGAACGCGGTCAGCACCGGCATCCGGACCCGGACCACCCGGTCCTGGGCGGCCTCGGTGTCGAGCACCAGCCGGGCCACCAGGTCGCCCAGCCGGCGTCCGACCATCGGCTGGTCGGCGAGCGCGGCGTAGCTGTCCAGCCGGGCACGGGCCTGGTGGCGCAGCCCCAGCCGGTGCGCGGCGAGCCGGTCGAGGTAGCGCAGCACCCCGCGGCTGAGCCCGAAGAAGCGGACCGCGGTGACGGCCACCAGCAGGTGCAGCACCGGCGGCTGCTCGGCGGCGCGGGCGATGAGCCACGCGGAGGTGGCCATCAGCGCCACGGCGGCGGCGCCGGTGCCGAGCGCGGCGGCTGCGGCCGTGATCGTGGCAACCGTCGTCGGCCGGGTGGGTGACGGTGGGGGCTGGGGGACGGGGTCCCGCCCGCCACGCCCCGACCCCGTCCGCCAGCCCCCACCTTCAGCGGTCGCCGTCGATTGGTGGTCGTGAGCGGCCGCAGCCGCCGCGCTCGGCGGGGCGCCACCGCCGTCACGCTGCGTGTCTGCGCCTCTCGCGCGGAGGGGCGGAGGGAACTCGTCGAGCACAGCCACCTGCGGCCCGACCGCCTCACCCGACCCCAGCGGGCTGAGCCTGTCGGAGCCCGAGGAAGCGACCGGGTCGGCGGACTCGCGGAGCGGACGGGGGAGCTCGACGACGCGGTCGGCGGCGGCGAGCACGGCGGGGCGGTGGGAGACGACGAGGACGGTGACGCCGAGGCGACGCAGCTCGGAGATGACCGTGGCCTCGGTGTCGGCGTCCAGGCCGGCGGTGGGCTCGTCGAGGAGCAGCAGCTCGGCACCCCCGCAGTCGAGGGCGAGCAGGGCGCGGGCCAGCGCGATCCGGCGCTGCTCGCCGGCCGACAGCCCGGAGCCGTCAGCGGCGACCCTGCGGTCGAGCCCGATGTCGGGAGCGCCGGCCCGGTCGAGCGCGGCCCGGACCCGGGTCAGCGGAGCACCCCGGGCCCCGAGCGCGACGTTGTCACCGACGGTGGACGGCCAGAGATCCGGCACCTGCCCCACCCAGGCCACCCGACGCCGCCAGGACGCGGCGTCCACCTGCTCCAGCGGCACCCCGTCGACGAGCACGGCACCGGAGGTCGGCCGCAGGTGCCCCAGCAGTGCCGTCAGCAGCGTCGACTTGCCCGACCCGCTCGGCCCGCTGAGCGCCACCACCTCACCGCGCCCCAGGGTGAGCGACAACCCCCTCACCACCGGCACGCCACCCCGCCGCACGGTCACGTCGCGCAGCTCCACCGGTGCCACCCGCCGGTCGTCGTCGTCGCGGGGAGGGTGGTGCACCGAACTCGGTGCAGAAGGCTCCCCGGTAGCGGCCGGCGCCTCGTCGAGGAGGGCGAAGGCCTGCTCGGCGGCAGCCATCCCGTCGGCGGCGTCGTGGTAGCGGGCGCCCACCTGGCGCAGTGGCGCGTACACCTCCGGGGCGAGCACGAGCACCAGCAGCCCGGTGAACAGGCTCAGCTCGCCGTCGACCAGGCGCAGGCCGATGCCCACCGCCACCAGCGCCACCGAGAGGGTCGCCAGCAGCTCCAGCACCAGCGCGGAGAGGAAGGCCACCCGCAGCGTCTGCAGGGTCGCCTGCTCGTGGCGCTGCTCGACCCGGCGCAGCCCGGCCACCTGGTTGCGGGCCCGGCCGAACACCTGCAGGGTGCCCAGCCCGGCGACCAGGTCGGCGAAGTGGTGCGCCAGCCGCGACCGGGCACGCCAGCGGGCGTCCAGCCGGTCGCGGGTGACCAGACCCACCAGCACCATGAACAACGGGATCAGCGGCAGCGTCACCACGACCACCACCAGCGAGGTGAGGTCGGCCAGCCCGATCGCCACCCCGACCACCACCGGCACCACCACGGCGAGCACCAGCTGCGGCAGGTAGCCCGAGAACCAGGCGTCCAGCGCCTCCACCCCGCGGGTCACCAGCCCGACCAGCGCGCCGCCGGAGGTCTCCGAACCGTCCCCGAGCTCACCCGGACGGGCCAGCCGCGCGGCCAGCAGCTCCTCCCGCAGCTGGGTCTTCGCCGCCGCGGACGCCCGGTGTGCAGCCCACTGCTGGGCGGCCGCCAGCAACCCGCGGGACGCCAGGACGCCCGCCAGCCCGAGCGTGGCCCGGGGATCGGCCGGGTCGCCGGCGACCAGCCCGGCGACCAGACCGGCCAGCAGCCACGCCCCGGCCACGGTGGCCACGGCCTGCGCGGTGCCGAGGACGACCAGCAGCGCGACGGCCCCGCGGGTGGCGCGGCTGCGGCGCAGCAGACGGGGGTCGACCGGTGCCCGGGAGGCCATCAACGCCTCCCGGCGGCGACCAGCTGGGCGTCCGGCATGTGGTGGGTGCCGAGCCGCTTGCGGAAGACCCAGTAGGTCCAGCACTGGTAGCCGATCACCACCGGCGTCACCACGATCGCGGCGACCGTCATGATGCCGAGCGTGTAGTCGGTGGAGGAGGAGCCGCTTACGGTCAGGCTCCAGGCGGGGTCGAGCGAGGAGACCATCACCCGCGGGAAGAGCGTGACGAACAGGGTCGCCACCAGCGCGGCGGTGGCCAGGGCCGTCCCGGCGAACGCCCAGCCCTCCCGGCCGTCCCGGGCGGCGACCAGACCCCCGACGAGCCCGACCAGGACGAGCAACGCCGGCACCGCCGGCCACGGGCTGGTGGCCTGCCCGAGCACCGTCCAGGCCAGGAAGACGGCGGCGACGGCCACCGTCAGCAGCCCGCTCGCCAGCGCCCAGCGGCGGGCACGGACGCGGATGTCACCCACCGTCTTGAGCCCGACGAACAGCGCGCCGTGGGTGAGGAAGAGGCTGGTGGTGAGCAGCGCGCCGAGCAGCCCGTACGGGGTCAGCACGCTGCCGACCACCTCACCCTCCGCGTTGACCGGGACGCCGCCGACCAGGCTGGACAGCACCAGCCCCCACAGCGCCGCGGGCACGGCCGAGCCGAGGACGATCGCCCACTCCCAGCGTCGCTGCCAGGTGAGGTCGTCGCGCTTGTGCCGGAACTCGAAGCCCACGTTGCGCACGATCAGGGCCAGCAGCACCAGCAGCATCGGCAGGTAGAAGCCGGAGAAGAGCGTGGCGTACCAGTCGGGGAAGGCGGCGAAGGTGGCGCCGACCGCGGTGATCAGCCAGACCTCGTTGGCGTCGAACACCGGGCCGACCGTGTTGATCATGACGCGGCGCTCGGCGCGGTCGCGGGCGGCCGGCAGCAGCATCCCGACGCCGAAGTCGAAGCCCTCGAGCACCAGGTAGCCCGTCCACAGCACGGCCACCAGGCCGAACCACAGCACCCGCAGGTCCATGATCATCTCCTCCTCGGGTCAGGTCAGTAGGCGAAGGTGAGGGGCTCGTCGTCCTCGAGCACCTTGGGCGGCGGGGCGTCGTCGAGGCCCTTGCGGATCCAGGTCAGCATCAGCCGCACCTCGACCACCGCGAGCACGGTGTACACGGCGGTGAAGGCGACCAGCGAGACGACCACCTCGAGCACCGTGGTCGAGGGCGAGACGCCGGCGGCGGTCGGCATCAGCCCGAACACCAGCCAGGGCTGCCGCCCGGTCTCGGTGAAGATCCAGCCGAAGGAGTTGGCCAGCAGCGGCAGCAGCGGGAGCACCACCAGCGCCGGCGTCGTCCACCACCCCTGCGGGACGCGGCCGCGCCGGGTCAGCCAGAGCATCGCCGCGCCGACCCCCATCGCCGCCACCCCGAGCCCGATCATCAGCCGGAACGTCCAGTAGGCCAGCGGGATGTTGGGCGCGTAGCTGCCCGGCCCCCAGGTCGCCTCGTAGGCCTCCTGCAGGTCGCGGATGCCCTCCACCTCGGCGGTCGGGTCGCCGGTGGCGAGGAAGCTCAGCAGGTACGGCACCTTGATCGAGAACAGCTCGCGCTCGCCGTCGAGGGAGCCGATGGTGATGACGGAGAAGCTCGCCGGCTGCTCGGTCTCGTAGGCCGCCTCGGCCGCGGCCATCTTCATCGGCTGGACGTCGTACATCACCTTGGCCTGCAGGTCGCCCGAGATCAGCACGCCCAGCCCGGCGACGAGCAGCACCACCGCGCCGAGCCGCATGGCCGAGCGCCAGGTGCGGACCTCGTCCTCCTCCACACCCTCGGCCGCCCGGCGGGACGACCGCAGCAGGTGCCAGCCGGCCACGGCGGCGACGAAGGCGCCGGCCACCATGAAGCAGGCGAAGATCTGGTGGGGGAAGGTGACCAGCACCACCGGGTTGGTCAGCACCGCACCGATGTCGGTCAGCTCGGCCCGACCGCGCTCGGCGTTGACCGTGAACCCGACCGGGTTCTGCATGAACGAGTTGGCGGCGAGGATGAAGTAGGCGCTGAACACCGTGCCGGTCGAGGCGAGCCAGATGGTCATCAGGTGCAGCCGGCGCGGCAGCCGGTCCCAGCCGAAGATCCACAGCCCGAGGAAGGTCGACTCCAGGAAGAAGGCGACCAGACCCTCCAGCGCGAGCGGCGCGCCGAAGATGTCGCCGACGAAGCGGGAGTACTCCGACCAGTTCAGGCCGAACTGGAACTCCTGCACGATCCCGGTGACCACACCGAGGATGAAGTTGATGAGGAAGAGCTTGCCGAAGAAGCGGGTGAGCCGCAGCCACCGCTCGTTCCCGGTGCGCACCCAGACGGTCTGCATCACCGCGACCAGCGCGGACAGGCCGATCGTCAGCGGGACGAAGAAGAAGTGGTAGACGGTGGTGATCGCGAACTGCCACCGCGCGAGGTCGACGGCTTCCATGGACCTCAATCTACTACGCATCGTCGTACTACGACATGTCGTGATGCTCACACGGCCAGCGGGAAAGGGCCGGCCGGGGTCGGGGAACGGGCACGGACGGAGCACGTCCTACACGGCGTCGTAGTACTATCGACGGCGTGGCGACCCTGGGTGAGCTCGAGCGGGCGGTGATGGAGCAGCTGTGGGCTGCCGACTCCCCGCTCAGCGTGCGCGAGGTGCACCAGGCGCTCGGCAGCGAGCGCGAGCTCGCCTACACCACCGTGATGACGGTGCTCGACCGCCTGGCCAAGAAGGACGTCGTCAGCCGCGAGCGGGTCGGACGGGCCTGGATGTACCGGCCGACGAGCACCCGCGAGGCGATGGTGGCCGAGGTGATGCACTCCGCTCTCGTCGAGCAGGAGGTCGACCGCAGCGCGGCGCTGATGGCCTTCGTCAACCGGGTCTCCCCCGACGAGATGGCCCTGCTGCGTGACGCCCTCGGCCAGGTCGAGGAACGCCACAGCTCCCGACAGGACTGACCCGGCGTGGGCGGCCCCCTGCTCGACCTCCCCTGGCTGCCCAGCGGCTGGCTGGTCGCGCCGGTGCTGGCCGGGCTGGCGCTGGTGCTGGTGAAGCCCGGCCCGTCCTGGGTGCGCCGGTGGCGCTTCCTGCACCTGGTGCCGCGGCCGGCGACCGTGCTCTGGCAGGCCGGCACGCTGAGCGCCCTGATCGCCACGGTCGGCGCCGGCGGGGTCGCGGCCTGGCAGCTGTGGCACCTCGGTGAGGGCCACCCGGTGGTGGCGGTGCTGATGGTGGCCGCCGCCGCCTTCGCGCTCAACGTGGTGGTGCGGCTGGTCTGGGGGGTGGTCGTGGTGACCCGGCAGAGCACCACCCGCCGGATCCGGCACCGCCGCTCGGTCGACCTGCTCGCCCGGGTGGACGCCGCCGCGCCGACCGTCCGCGGGATCGCGGCCGACCGCGTCCGGGTGCTCGCCGAGGCGATGCCGATGGCCTACTGCCTGCCCGGCGTGCGCCAGTCCCGGCTGGTGGTGAGCACCGGCACCCTGGAGCAGCTGCACGGCGACGAGCTGGAGGCGGTGCTCGCGCACGAGCGGGCGCACCTGCGGGCCCGGCACGACGTGGTCCTCGACTGGTTCGCCTCGGTGCACCGCGCCTTCCCGCACGTGGTCCGCAGCGACGTCGCCCTGGACGAGGGCCGGCTGCTGGTGGAGATGCTGGCCGACGACGCCGCCCGGCGCGAGGTCGGCTCGGTGCCGGTGGCCCGGGCGCTGGTGCGGATGGCCGGCAGCCCGGTGCCGACCGAGGCCCTCGGCGCCGCCGGTCCGGGTCTGGTGGAACGGGTGCGACGGCTCTCGGACGACCGGGAGCACCGGGCGTTGTCGGTCGCGGTCTACGCGCTGGCCGCGGTGCTGGTCGCCAGCCCGGTCGGCATCCTCGTCGTGCTCTGAACCCGGCCCCGGAGGGGTCTCAGAGCAGGTCCTCCACCCGCTGCACCTTGGCGGTGAGCTGCCCGGTGTGGCCGGGACGGATGTCGGCCTTGAGCACGAGGCTGACCCGCGGCGAGCGCGCGGCCAGGGCGTCCACGCACTGCTTGACCACCGCCATCACCTCGTCCCACTCGCCCTCGATGTTGGTGAACATGGCGTTGGTCTCGTTGGGCAGACCGGACGCCCGGACGATGCGGACCGCCTCCGCGACGGCCTCGGAGACCCCGCCGGTGTCGTCCCCGGCGGCTGGGCTGATGCTGAACGCGACGAGCATGCCCCCACCCTGCCACCCACGCCCAGCCGACCAACCCTCCCCTCCCCTCCGCGAGTGTGGCCGAACCGTCGGTCGAACCGCAGGGAACCGACGATCTGGCCACAGTCGCGGGCCGGGAGGGGCCGGGAGGGCCGCCCGTCCACACCGCCCCACCCCCGCGAGTGTGGCCGAACCGTCGGTCCGGACCCCGGGGAACCGACGATTCCGCCACACTCGCGGGCTGGGCGGGGGCGGGCGTGGGCCGGGGGCGGTGGTGGGGTCAGGGGGCGGTGGCGGTGAGGGTGTGCTCGCCGGGCTCGAGCTCCTGCTCCTCCGCGCCGGGCAGCCGGACCAGCGCGGACGTCCCCTCCGGCACGGTGACCCGGACGTCGAGCTGGCCGTCGGCGACGTCCCAGCGCACCCGGGCCAGCCCGTGCGGGGTCTCCAGCGAGGTCTCGGCCCAGGTCAGCCCGCCACCGGGACGCGGCGCCACCAGCAGGCGCCGGTAGCCCGGTTCGAGCGCGGCCAGGCCGCCGACCACGCGGTGCACCCAGTCGGCCACCGCACCGAGGGCGTAGTGGTTGAAGCTCGTCATCTCCCCGGGGTTGATCGAGCCGTCGGGCAGCATCGAGTCCCAGCGCTCCCAGATCGTCGTCGCCCCCATCGTCACCGGGTAGAGCCACGACGGGCACTCGGTCTGCAGCAGCAGCCGGTAGGCCTCCTCGAGGTGACCGGTGCTGCTGAGCGCGTCGGCGATGAACGGCGTCCCGGCGAATCCCGTCGAGATGTGGTAGCCGCTCTCGGCGACCAGCTCGGCCAGCCGCTTCCCGGCGCGTTCGCGGTCGGCCGGGTCGAGCAGGTCGAACACCAGGGCCAGCGAGTACACCGTGGTGCAGTCGCTCTTCACCCTGCCGTCGCGCACGTAGGCCCGGTTGAACGCGGTCCGCAGCTCCTCGGCCAGGGTGGCGAACTCGGCCACCTCCTCGGTGCGTCCCAGCGCGGTGGCCGCCTCGGCCACCATCCGGGCGCTGCGGGCGATGCAGGCGGTGGCCACCACGTACCGGTCGGCCTTCGCGTCGGCGGGGTGGTGGGGGTCGGCGTCGGGGTCGAGCCAGTCCCCGAACTGGAACCCGCTGTCCCACAGGCCGTCGTCGGACAGCCGCGAGCGCACCCGCCGGACGTGGGCGGCCATCGACTCGAAGCTCTCGGCCAGCACCGTCGGGTCGCCGTAGGCCCGCCACACCGCCATCGGCACCCACACCGCCGCGTCGCTCCACACCGCGGTGCTGTCCACCGGCACGAAGTCGGGCGGGTTCGGCATCCGCCGGATCAGGTCGGGCACCACGTAGGGCACCAGCCCGTCCTGGTGGCGCTGCTCGAGGTCGAGGTCGCGCAGCCAGTCGCGCAGGAAGTCCTCGGCGTCGAACAGCCGGACGGCCGTGGGGGCGAAGGCGGCGATGTCACCGGTCCAGCCCAGGCGCTCGTCGCGCTGCGGGCAGTCGGTGGGGACGTCGAGGAAGTTGCCGCGCATCCCCCACACCACGTTCTCGTGCAACCGCGAGAGCAGCGGCTCGGAGCAGTCGAAGTACCCGATCCGGCGCAGGTCGGAGCTGACCACCACCGCGGTCAGCGCGTCCGCTCCGATCGCGTCCACGCCGCCCGGCCAGCCGTCCACCTCGACGTAGCGGAAGCCGTGGAAGGTGAAGGTGGGCTCGAAGACGTCCGCCCCGCCGGAGAGGGTGAAGCGGTCCGTCGCCTGCGCGGAGCGCAGTGGGCGGGTGCCGAGCTCCTCGTGCTCCAGCACCTCGGCGTGGCGCAGGGTGACCGTGCTGCCGGCCTCACCCTGCACCCGGACCCGCACCCAGCCGACCAGGTTCTGCCCGAAGTCGACGAGCACCCGTCCCGACGGGCTGGTCCAGACCCGCTCCGGCGACAGCTCGGTGATCCGACGCACCGGCGGGCCGACGTACGGCTCGAGCCGGGCCAGGTCGTGCCCGACCACCCGCACCGCCTGCCAGCCGCTGTCGTCGAAGCCGGGCTGGGCCCACCTCGGGTCGTACCGGCGCGCGTCGATGCTCTGCCCGTCGTAGAGCGAGTCCGACGTCGTCGGCCCGGCCGCGGCCCGCCAGCTCTCGTCGGTGCCGATCACCTGCACGTGCCCGTCGGCGAAGCACACGGTCAGCTCGGCGATCGCCGCCAGCTGCTCGCCGTAGGGCGCGCACCGGGGGGCCCAGCCCAGCCGTCCGCGCCACCAGCCGTCACCCAGCGCGACCGCGAGCACCGTGTCGGTGCCGTCGGCGAGCAGGGCGGTGACGTCGTGCTCGGCGTAGCGCAGCCGCCACTCGTAGGCCGACCACCCGGGGGTGAGGACGTCGGCGGCGACCGGACGACCGCCCAGCCAGGCCTCGACCACCCCGAGCGCGGACCACCGCAGCGTCGCCGAGGCCACCGCTCCGTGCCCGGGGTCGAGCCGGACGTCGCCGCGGAGCAGCGGGGCCCCGTCGAGCTCGGTGGCGGGAGTGACGAAGCGTGCGGACCAGGCGTGGGACATCGGTGCTCCTGGGACGGGGACGTCGGTGCGAGCCGCCTCCCGGGACCTGCGCAGCCCCCGGTGGCCGGCTGCTGAGGATGCTAGTGGGTCGGCCCGGGCCGTGGTCCGCGGGCGGGAATGATCTGCCGGACCCGCCGGTTGGACCAGGTGACCGGCACGGACCGAGTCCCCGGGCCCCAACCAGAGCCGTCGCGGAACCCGTCCGACGGGGCCGCGAGTGCGCCACCCGCCGCGAGGCGACCACCGTGCCGGTCCTGTACTTCTCTTCGGCTGACCGCCCCTCGACACTGATCGCCCCTCGACACGCTCAGGGCGCCGGGGCCGGGGACGCTCAGGCGGAGCGCTCGGCCCACCAGCGGCGCAGCTCGGCCTCGGCCTCCTCCGGGGTGGCCGGGCCGTGCTCCATCCGGAAGTCGAGCAGGTGCCGGTAGGCCTGGCCCACCTCCGGGCCGGGCGGCAGGTCGAGCAGGGCCATGATCTGGTTGCCGTCCAGGTCGGGGCGGATGGCCTCCAGCTCCTCCTGCTCGGCCAGCTCGCCGATGCGGCGCTCCAGGTCGTCGTAGGCCTGCCGGAGCCGGGCCGCCTTGCGCTGGTTGCGGGTGGTGCAGTCGGCGCGGGTGAGGATGTGCAGCCGCTCCAGCTGGTCCCCGGCGTCGCGGACGTAGCGGCGCACCGCGGAGTCGGTCCACTGCCCGTCGCGGTAGCCGTGGAAGCGCAGGTGCAGCTCCACCAGCCGGCTCACCGCCTTGGTCTCCTCCGCCGAGAACCGCAGCTCCTTCATCCGCCTCCGGGTGAGCTTGGCCCCGACCACGTCGTGGTGGTGGAACGACACCTTCCCGCCCGGCTCGAACCGGCGGGTGGCCGGCTTGCCGATGTCGTGCAGCAACGCGGCCAGCCGGTTGACCAGGTCGGGACGCCGCTCCAGCCGGTGCTCCAGCTCGATCGCCTGCTCCAGCACCGTGAGGCTGTGCTGGTAGACGTCCTTGTGCCGGTGGTGCTCGTCGCGCTCCAGCCGCAGCGCCGGCAGCTCGGGCAGCACCCGGTCGGCGATCCCGGTGCGCACCAGCAGGTCCAGCCCCGCCCGCGGCGAGGACGTCAGCAGCAGCTTGGTCAGCTCGTCGCGGACCCGCTCGGCGGAGATGATGTCGATCCGGTCCGCCATCGCCGTCATCGCCGCCGCCACGTCCTCGCTGACGGTGAAGCCGAGCTGGCTGGCGAACCGGGCCGCCCGCATCATCCGCAGCGGGTCGTCGCTGAACGACTGCTCGGCCGTGCCCGGGGTGCGGATCACGCCGGCGGCCAGGTCGTCCAGGCCGTCGTACGGGTCGACGAAGGTGCCGCCGGGCACGGTGACGTCGATCGCCATCGCGTTGACCCGGAAGTCCCGCCGCACCAGGTCCTCGGTCAGCGAGTCGCCGAACGACACCTCGGGCTTGCGGCTGTCGGAGCGGTAGGCGTCGCTGCGGAAGGTGGTCACCTCGACCACCCACTCCTCCACTCCCGCCCCCGGAACGGCTGACTCGACCTTGCAGCCGATGGTCCCGAACGCCTTGCCCACCGTCCAGACCGCGGAGCCGAACCCGCGCAGCAGCCGCTCGATGTCGTCTGGCCGGGCGGAGGTGGTGAGGTCGAGGTCGTGGCCGAGCTGGCCCAGCAGGGCGTCGCGGACCGAGCCACCGACGAGGTAGAGCTCGTGGCCGGCGTCGGCGAACAGGCGTCCCAGACGTCCCACCACCGGTGTGATCCGCAGCATCTCGCCGACGGCGTTCGTCTGGGCTCGGTTCAGGCTGGGCACGACCGTCCAGACTACCGAGCGCGGACGCCGGTGGCGATCCGCCGCCCGACCGGCCACGCAGCGCGGGAGCCCC
Organism: Desertihabitans brevis; assembly: GCF_003327535.1. Lineage (NCBI taxonomy): Bacteria > Bacillati > Actinomycetota > Actinomycetes > Propionibacteriales > Propionibacteriaceae > Desertihabitans > Desertihabitans brevis. The sequence goes on from NZ_QOUI01000003.1 coordinate 229,576, forward strand.
GCCGGGCCGGACGCCGACCGTAGGATGACCGGGTGACCGCTCCGCCACCGCGCCGACCCCGGCTGCGGGGTGTGGTGACCCGGTGTGCGGTGGCGCTGGCGCTGCTGGCCGCCCTGCTCGGGGCGCTGCCGGCCGCACCGGCCGCGGTCGCCGCCGAGCCGCAGGAGGTGTCGCTGCGGTTGGAGGCGGTCACCCCGGGCGTGCTGGACGCCGCCGGCGACACCACCCTCACCCTGCGCGGGACGGCGACCAACACCCGGGAGACGCCGGTGCGCAACCTGCAGCTGATGCTGTGGCGCGACCAGGGCACCCTCTACACCGCCGAGGACCAGCTCACCGACCTCGCGCTGGCCCCGGCCACGCTGCCGGTCGGCGCCCGCGTGTTCGAGGTGGAGACCGCCTACACCACCGACCTGCCCCCGGTGCTCGAGCCCGGCCAGAGCGTGCCGTTCGAGCTCAGCGCCACCGTCGACCAGCTGGGGCTGCCAGCCGGCACCGGGGCCGCCCTGGTCGGTGTGCACGCGCGCGAGAACGGCAGCCAGACCGTCGGCCGGGTCCGCACCCTGGTGCCGGTGGTCGGCACCGACCCGGACCCCGTCGACCTCGTCTCGGTGGTGCAGCTGGACGCTGCCCCGTCCCGGCTCGCGCCCGACCTCTTCGCCGACGACGGCCTGGGCAGCGACCTCACCGAGGGCGGACGCCTCGACACCCTGCTCACCAGCGCCTCCCGGGAGGGGGTGAGCTGGGCGGTCGACCCGCTGCTGGTCGCCGAGGTCGCCGACCTGGCCGACGGCTACCGGGTGGCCGGCGACGAGGCACGGCCCGGGGAGCACGCCGAGGCGGCCCGGCGGTGGCTGTCCCGGCTGGAGGCGCTGCCGGCCGAGACCGGCTACCGGCTGCCCTGGGGCACCCCCGACCTGCTCGCGGTCGCCTCGCACGACGACGCCGCCCTCACCGACGCGGTGGTCGCCGCCCAGCGTCCCGACGCCCTGGCCGCCACCGAGCAGCTCGGCCGCGTCGCCGAGCTGCCGCTGCTGGTGATCCCGGTCGGCGGCGGGCTGGACGCCGAGGGACTGGCGCTGGTGGAGCGGATGGACCCGGCGGTGGTGCTCGTCTCCGGTGCGGAGGGCTCGGCGGTGCTCGAGCACGAGGACGGGGCCGCGCTCGGCGACGTCGACGCCGCCGCGTTCACCCCGACGATCGGGCCCGAACCGCTCGACACCCCGCCGCAGGTCGTGCAGCACCTGCGCACCCGCACCCTGATGGCCGCCCTGCAGGGCGAGCAAGCCGTGGTGCGGGTGGTCGACACCGCCGACCGCGCCCGGGCCGAGGAGCAGGCCGACGCGGGCGCAGAATGGCAGCGCCGCGTCCCGCTGCAGGAGTGGCTGACCACCCTCGCCGACCCGCTCACCGACCAGCTGACCGGACCGGCCGCCGGCGCCGCGGACCAGCTGGCCCCCGACGTGCTCGCCGACGCCGTCCGGCTCCGCTCCGCCACCGTCGCGGCGGCCGAGCTGCTGGTCGACCCCACCGTCACCGAGGACGCCGACCGCGTCACCTCCACCGCCGTCAGCAGCTGGTGGCGGGCCGGCGCGGCCGACCAGGCGGGCCGGCAGCGCTGGATCGCACCCCGCCGCGCCTTCCTCGACTCGCTGCTCGACGGTGAGGCGATCGCGCTGTCGGTGCCCGACGACGTGGAGATGTCGGCCCGCTCCGGCTCCTTCCCGGTGACGGTGACCAACCGGCTCGAACGGGCCGTCCGCGTCCAGGTGCTGTTCACCAGCGAGAACGCCCAGCGCCTCACCGTGCCCCCGGTCACCGGCATCGAGCTGGCACCGGGCCAGACCGTCACCACGACGGCGTCCCCCCGGGCCCGCGTGAACGGGGCGCTGACCGCCCGCGCCCAGCTCGCGACGCCCTCCGGCCGCGCCTTCGGCGAGATCGAGGACGTGCGGATCCGGGCCACCCAGGTCGGGCGCGCCGGCTGGGTGATCGTCATCGCCTCAGGCATCGTGCTGGTCGGTGGCACCGTGCTGCGCGTGCGGCAGGTCCGCGCCTCGCAGCGCGCCGCCACCACGGACCCGGGGAACGCCGAACGCGGCGGGGACGTGCCGCAGTCCGCCGAGGAGGAGACCCGCCGATGAGCACCGACGTCGCGAGCCGGTCGCTGATCTCCTCGAGCGCCCTGATGGCCTCGGGCACGATGGTCTCCCGCGTGCTCGGCTTCGTCCGCGCCGTGCTGATCGCGACCGTGCTCGGCAACGCCACCCGCCAGGGCGAGATCTTCACCTTCGCCAACACCGTCCCCAACAGCCTCTACATCCTCTTCGCCGGCGGGGCGCTCAACTCGGTGCTGGTGCCGCAGATCGTGCGGGCCACCCGCCACGACGAGGACGAGGGCGAGGCCTACACCAACCGGATCATGACCGCCTTCCTGGCGATCATCGCCGTGGTCACGGTGGTGGTCATCCTGCTGGCGCCGCTGGTGCTGCGCATCTACACCGACGCGGGCTGGCGCGACCCGGCCCTGTCGGAGCAGTACCGCTCCATGCTCACCCTGACCTACCTGTGCCTGCCGCAGATCTTCTTCTACGGCGCCTTCTTCCTGGCCGGCCAGGTGCTCAACGCCCGGGGCCGGTTCGGCCCGATGATGTGGGCGCCGATCGTCAACAACCTCGTCTCGATCGCGATCTTCGTCGGCTACCTGCTGGTCTTCGGCACCGGCGGCGACCGCTCCCAGGCCTTCACCACCGGGCAGGAGCTGCTGCTCGGCATCGGCTCCACCCTCGGCATCGCCGTCCAGGCCGCCGTGCTGCTGCCCTTCCTGCGCCGGGCCGGGTTCGTCTACCGGCCGCGGTTCGACCTGCGCGGCGTCGGGCTGGGCCGGACGTTCTCGCTGGCCAAGTGGACCCTCGGGTTCGTGGTGATGACCCAGCTGGCCCTGGTGGTGGTCAACCGGCTGGCCAGCACCGCCACCACCGACAGCGAGACCGGCGGCGGCCTGCTCGTCTACCAGAACGCCTACCTGATCTGGATCCTGCCGCACTCGGTGATCACCGTCTCGCTGGCCACCGCGATGGTGACCTCGGCCTCCGACCTCGCCGCCCAGGGCGACCTGCGCGGGGTCGCCCGCGAGACCACCCGGACGATGAAGCTGGCCAGCACGGTGCTGCTGCCGGCGGCGGTCGCGTTCGCGGTGCTCTCCCAGCCGGTGGCGCGGCTGGCCTTCGGCTTCGGGGAGGGGGCGGCGGACTACCCGCTGGTGGGCTGGGCGCTGGCCGCCTTCGCCCTCGGGCTCGTGCCGTTCACCCTGTTCTACCTGTGCACCCGCGCCTTCTACTCCCTGGAGGACACCCGCACCCCGTTCCTGCTGCAGGCGCTGGTCGCCGGACTCAACGCCGGTCTGGCGGTGCTGCTGGTGCAGCTGGTGGACAACCCCCGGCTGGTGGCCGCCGCGCTCGCGCTGTCGTACTCGCTGGCCTACCTGCTGGCGGTGGTGGTGGCGCTGCTGCGGCTGCGGGCCCGGCTGCCCGGGCTCGGCCTGCGGGCGCTGGTCCGCCACCTGGTCCGGGTGGTGGTCGCCATCGCGCCCAGCGCGCTGGTCGCCTGGCTGGTGACCTGGGGCCTCGGGGTGCTCGGCGACGGCCGGCTGGTCTCGGCGCTGGCGCTGGCGCTGGCCGGGGTGCTGGCCGTCGCGGTGTACGTGGTGATGGCCCGGGTGCTGCACCTGCGCGAGGTCGACGACATCGTCGGCACGCTGCTGCGCCGCGGGTCGGGCGGTGCCCCGGCGGAGGCCGTCGACGGCACCCGGCCTGACGGCGCGGTCGGCACCCGGGAGGATGGGGGTCACGAGCCGGCGAGGCGGACGGAGGACGAGGTGCCCGACGCGGAGGAGGAGGGTCGTCCCGACCCGGCTGCCGACGCCCGTCCCGCGCCCGTGTCGTCCGACGCCGACACCGCCCCGCTCGACGCGGTGGACCGGCCCACCCCGGCGTCCCCGGCGCTCCCGCCGACGGTCCGCGCCGCCCTGCCCGACGACCCCACCGACCCCGACGCCACCCGCCGGAACCCGATCCAGCCGGACGCCGCGCGCCCGGATGCCGAGGACACCCCGCCGGACGGCTCCGCCGCGACCCAGCGCGCGGGTGACCTGCTGGGCCGGCGGTACCGGTTGCAGGAGATCGTGGCCGGACGCTCCGACACCCACACCTGGCGCGCCTTCGACCAGGTGCTCTCGCGCTCGGTTCTGGTGCAGGTGCTGCCGCCGGACGACCCGCGCTCACCGGCCCTGCTCGAGGCCGCCCGCGCCTCGGCCGCCGCCACCGACTCCCGCTTCCTGCGGGTGCTCGACGCGGTGCCCGGCGACGCCCCCGACGTCGGCCCCTACATCGTCACCGAGTACGCCTCCGGCCAGACCCTGGAGGTGCTGCTCTCCCAGGGCCCGCTCTCGGCCCTCGAGGCGGCCTGGCTGGTGCGCGAGGCTGCGGACGCCCTGACCGGCGTGCACGCGATGGGCCTGCACCACCGCCACCTCGGACCGGACGCGGTCACCGTCACCCCCGCCGGCAACCTCAAGATCACCGGCTTCCTGCTCGACGCCGCGATCAGCGACGACGTCGACGACGACCCGGGCGCCGAGCCGACCGGCGTCCGGACCGAGGACGGGGAGGCCCGCGACGTCGAGGACCTCGGTCGCCTGCTGTACGCCGCCCTGGTCTGCCGCTGGCCCGGTGGGCACCGGTTCGGGCTGGAGCGCGCGCCGGTGCACGGGGAGCGGCTGCTGACGCCCCGGCAGGTCCAGCACGGCGTCTCCCCGGCGCTGGACCGCATCTGCGACCAGATCCTCTCCCCAGTCCCCCGCGGCCACGAGCCCCGGCTCACCACCGCGGCCGAGGTCAGCGCCGCGCTCACCCGCGTGCTCGGCACCGCCGACGCGTCCCACGACCTCGAGCGCCGGGTGCGCCAGCCGGTCCCGGTGGTGGGCTCGGGCGATCCGGACGCCGTCGTCGGTCCGGTGCCGCCCGAGATCGTCCACGCCACCCACACCAGCCCCAGCAGCGCGGCCAGCGCCGACCCGGAGCGACCCGGCTCGGTGCGGGTGGTGCACACCGGTGCCCCGCGGCAGCGCCGCTGGCTGGCGGTCCTGGTGCTGCTGCTGGTGCTGGCGCTGATCGGTGCCCTGGTGACGGTGTTCGTGCAGAGCCAGGCCCGGTTCGCCGGCGACGCGCCGGCCCCGACCGGCGCGCCGACGCCCGGCCCGGTGCAGGTGCGGTCGGTGACCGTCTTCGACCCCGAGGGCGACCCGCCCGGTGAGGAGAACAACGAGCAGGCACCGCTGGCCGTCGACGGCGACCCCGAGACGGCCTGGCAGACCGTGTACTACCGCGGCAACCCCGAGCTCGGTGGTCTGAAACGCGGTGTCGGGCTGGTGCTCGACCTCGGGGAGGTCCGCGACGTCACCGGTGTCAGCGTGCTGCTGCCGGAGGAGGCGACCGCGCTGGAGGTGCTGGCCCCGACCGACCGCACCACCGCCGAGGCCCCGCTGGACTCCGACGAGAGCTGGGAGGTCGTCGCCGAGGACGGGTCGGCCACCGGGCAGACCGAGCTGGCCCTGGCCGAGACCACCAGCACCCGGTTCGTGCTGGTCTACCTCACCTCGCTGCCGCCCGCCGGCGACTCCTACCGCGGCAGCATCTACGAGGTCGGGGTGAGCGGGTGAGCGCCCTCCCTCCGTCCGGCGCCGACGGCACCCGCACCGACCGGGAGCTGCTCGCCGCCCACGTCGCCGGCGACGACACCGCCTTCGCCGAGCTGGTGCGCCGCCACTCCGACCGGCTCTGGACGCTCGCGCTGCGCACCATGCACAACCGCCAGGACGCCGAGGACGCCCTCCAGGAGGCGCTGGTCTCGGCCTTCCGCCGCGCCGACACCTTCCGCGGCGACGCCGCGGTCACCACCTGGCTGCACCGGGTGGTGGTCAACGCCTGCCTGGACCGGATCCGCCGCAACCAGGTGCGCCGCACCGATCCGCTGCCCGAGCACGCCGAGCGGGTGCTGCCCGCCACCGACGACCCCGAGGCCGAGACCGAGGCCGGGCTGCGCCGGGTGGCGGTGCTGCAGGCGCTGCGCCAGCTCAACGCCGACCAGCGGGCCGCCCTGGTGCTGGTCGACATGGAGGGCTACTCCGTCGAGGAGGCCGCCACCATCCTGGGCTGCGCGCCCGGGACGGTGAAGAGCCGCTGCTTCCGGGGTCGGGCCAGGCTGGCACCGCTGCTGGCCCCCCTGCGGGCGCACGAGCAGGACCGCACGTGAGCGCGGAGGAGCGCTGGCCGGGTGAGCTGGACAGCAACCAGCGCTGGCAGCCGCACGTCGTCGTGGCCAGCGTGGCCGCGGTGGTGCTGTCGGGTCTGCTGGCGCGCGGCGGCGCCCCGGGCTGGCCCGCCGTGGTGGCGCTGGTGCTGCTGCTGCTCGCCGGCTACCTGCTGCTGGTCTGGCTGCGCACCCGCGCCCGGATGGCGGTCGACGGCGGCGTGCTCACCGTGCGGCGCTGGTCGGCCGTGCACCGGGTGCGCGCGGAGGAGGTCACCGGGGTGCGGCAGCGGCTCAGCAGCCAGGGTCCGGACTTCCGGCTGGACGTCGGCGGGCGGACGGTGTTCGTCCCGGCCTCGCGGGTGCGGCGCGGGCACTCGGTCTTCTTCGACTGGCTGCTCGAGGGCAACCCCGGCGTCCCGCTCGACCGCGGCACCGCCCGCACCCTCGACGTGGTGCGCTCGAGAGGACTGATCGAGCGGTGAGGGCCCGACGGCGGTGGCCGCGGACCGGCCGGCACGTACCCTGGGGGAACCACCGGAGCCCGTCGGCCGTCACAGGCGCGGACCCGGGGGGTCGGGGACGACCAGCAGCGACGGCGACGGACGGGAGACGCGGGTGAGCGAGCACGACGCCGACGCACCGCTGCCGGACTGGCTCGCCGACGCCTCCGCCGAACCGGTGCCCGCCGACGTCCTGCGCCGGATGCTGGGCACCGTGGAGGCCGAGGTGCAGCGCCGCGCCGAGGGCGAGACGACCCGCGAGCGGGCCGCCGCCATCGCCGCCTCGCTGGAGCGGACCAACCGGGGCACCTACGGCATCAACGTCCCCCGCCGGCCCACCGTCCCGCACGCCGAGCACCGCACCGGCTGACCGCCGCCACCGGCACCCGCCCCGGAGCACCGGCCTCGGCGCCGGACCTTCGGGACCTCCTCCTAGACTCGGGGCCCGGGGACGGCACCCTGTGTCCCGGCCGATGCCGCGTCCCCGCGCCGAGGTGGCTGGCCCCGCGCCAGCCCGGGTTCGACCGGGAGGTGCACGATGGACGTCAGTCCGCTGGTGTGGGTGCTCACGATCGTCTTCATCGTCGGGCTGCTCCTCTTCGACTTCATCTTCCACGTCCGCAAGGCGCACGTGCCGACCCTGCGCGAGGCCGCGGTCTGGTCGGCCCTCTACGTCGGGATCGCACTGCTCTTCGGCGTCGCCGTCCTCTTCTTCGGCGGGTCCCGCTTCGGCCAGGAGTACTTCGCCGGCTACGTCACCGAGAAGGCGTTGTCGGTGGACAACCTGTTCGTCTTCCTCGTGATCATCAGCAGCTTCAGGGTGCCGCGGGAGGACCAGCAGAAGGTGCTGCTGTTCGGCATCGTCTTCTCCCTGATCGCCCGCACCGGCTTCATCTTCCTCGGCGCCGCGCTGATCAACACCTTCGCCTGGGTGTTCTACCTGTTCGGCCTCATCCTGCTGATCACCGCGGGCAACCTGCTCAAGCCGGAGAGCTCCGACACCGACGAGGCCGACAACGTCGTGGTCCGGCTGGCCCGGCGCTTCCTCAAGACCAGCGAGGAGTACGACGGCGACAAGCTCGTCACCACCGTCGACGGGCGCCGCGTGCTGACCCCGATGCTGCTGGTGATGGTGGCGATCGGCGGCACCGACATCCTCTTCGCCCTCGACTCCATCCCGGCGATCTTCGGCCTCACCCAGGAGATCTTCCTGGTCTTCACCGCCACCGCCTTCTCGCTGCTGGGCCTGCGCCAGCTCTACTTCCTCATCGACGGCCTGCTCGACCGCCTCATCTACCTCAAGTTCGGGCTGGCGGTGATCCTGGCCTTCATCGGCGTCAAGCTGGTGCTGCACGCGCTGCACGAGAACAACGTGCCGTTCATCAACGACGGCGAGCCGGTCGACGTCTTCGAGGTCTCCACCGGGCTCTCCCTCGCCGTCATCCTCGGGGTGCTCGTGGTGACGGTGGTGGCCTCGCTGCTCAGCCCGCGCGGACGCGCCCAGACCGACATCGCCAACGCACGCCGGCACGCCAAGGCCTACCTCGACCTCGACTACACCACCGACGCCGAGGAGCGGGAGAGGGTCTTCCGCGCCCTGCTGCGCGAGGAGGAGTCGATCAGCCGGCTGCCGGCGAAGCGCCGCCAGTGGATCCGCGACGAGAGCGGGTTGATGGAGCTGCTGCGCCAGGCGCACGCGCTGGCCGACGAGCGGCGTCCCGACCTCGACGTGCCCTCACCGGAGCAGGTCGCGCAGCTGCCGGCCCAGAGCCGGCAGGAGCGGGCCGAGGACGCCGGCGGGCGCCGCTGAGCCGGCGCCCGGGCCCACCGTCGGCGGGCTGTCGGAGGTCCGACCTACGGTGGGGGCATGAGCGAACAGCCGCAGGACGAGCAGAGCACCTCCGCCGGCGAGACCATCGGCGCCTCCAGCCCGGGTCAGGACGAGTCGCTGGAGCGCGACCCGCAGGACTGGGTCAGCGGTGACGACCCGATGACCGAGGCCCAGCGCAGCTACCTCGACACCCTGGCCAAGCGGGCCGGTGAGGAGCTGCCGGCCGACCTGACCAAGGCGCAGGCGTCGGAGCACATCGAGCGGCTGCGCGAGGGCGGGCAGGCCTGAGCCTGGCGACCGCACCGGCAGGAGAGGACGGACCCTCCGGTCCGCCCCCTCCTGCCGGTCGCGGGATCGCCGCGTGAGCTCCCGCCCCGGTCGGGCCGGTCAGTACCAGATGCCGCGGTCAGCGGACTCGACGGTGCGGGGGGCGGAGTACCAGATGCCCCGGTCGGCGGACTCGACGCCGGAGCCCTGGCCGGCCGAGGTGCCGCTGGAGTACCAGATGCCGCGGTCGGCGAGCTCGGCGACGGAGCCGGAGGCACCAGCACCGATGAGCAGGGCGGCGGCGGCGAGGGAGGCGGCGGCGGTCTTCTTGGTGGAGATGGTCATGAGAGGTCGTTCCTTCTGGTCGGTCGAGACGGATGGTGCCGGTCCCGGCCGCCGCGTGCGCGTGCTGCCGCCCGAGATCACCAGACCACCCGGCCCACTCCCCGGGTGCGACTCGGATGCGCGACCGCGGCGTCGGAGGACCCGACCGGACCGGTTGGCCACGCGTCTTGACCTACGGCGCCGCGCGCTGTTGACTCGCAGTCGCAGTCGTCAAGACCTCGCGGAAAGACTGGTCGGCACTGTCGGAGATTGCAAGGACGCGGCACGGTAGGTGAGGAGCAGCCGTGGCAGGTGCAGTGGTGGCCGACCAGGTCGGCAACGGGCGCGGTGCCCGGCTCCGCCGACTGCGCGAGGGCCGGCGGCTCTCCCAGCACGAGCTCGGCGGCGGACGCTTCTCCGCGAGCTACGTCTCCCACCTGGAGACGGGCCGGCGCCCGCTGACCGACGAGGTCATCGACTTCTTCGCCGGCCGCCTCGGTGTCAGCCCCGAGGAGCTGCGCGACGGCGTGATGCCCGCGCCGACCGCCGAGGTCGCGGCCGGCACCGCCGCCCGCCACGAGGTGGAGCGGGCGCTCGCCCAGCACCGCTTCGCCACGGCCGCGCGGTCCGCCGCCGAGGCGATCCGCGAGGCGCAGCAGCGCGGGGCCGTGGCCGACGTCTGGTCGCTGTCCCTGCTGCGTGCCCGCGCCCTGTTCGAGGACGACCGGTACGACGAGGCGGTTGAGGTCGCGACCGGCTGCGCGGAGCACCCGCTGGCGCTCGAGCAGCCGACCCTGGCCATCGAGGCGCTGCTGCTCGCCGCCCGCGCCGCACGGGCGGCCGGCGACCCGGCGGCGGCGCTGGACTCCGCCGAGCGGGCGGCCCGGACCAGCTCGTCGCGTCCGGTGCCCGACCTGCGGGCCGAGGCCGAGGCCGTGCGGATCGGCTGCCTGATGGAGCTGGGCCACACCGAGGAGGCGATCGAGGCCTCCGACGCGCTGGCCGCCGTCCTGGACGACGTCCCCACCGCCCACGTCCGCGGGATCGCGCAGTGGGTGGTCGGCAACGTCCGGCTGCTCACCGGCGCCACCGAGGAGGCGATGGAGCGCCACCGCGACGCCCGTCGGCTGATCAACCCCGCGGTCGACCTCGGCACCTGGGGCCGGTTCCGCAAGGCGGCCGCCACCGTCCGCGTCCAGCTGGGCATCACCGACGAGGCGGACGAGCTGCTCGAGGAGGCCGGGTCGGCGCTGCGCATCGTCGGCGCGCCCAGTGACCTGACCGGGCTGCGGCTGGCCGAGGCCCGGCTCCGGCTGCTCCGTGGCGACACCGTCCGGGCCCGCCAGCTGGTCGAGTTCTGCGCCGGCGAGGAGGAGGTCGCCCGCTCGCCGTACTCCCGCGCCGAGCTGGAGGTGCTGCGGGCCGATCTCGCCGCGGCCGCCGGCGACCGGGCCGAGGAGGCCGCGGCCTGCCGCCGCGCCGCGCTGGGCTACCAGGAGGCCGGGCTGCTGCCCCGGTCGGTGCAGCTGTGGATGCGCCACTCCGAGCTGCTGACCGGAGGGTCCGGCACCGACGCGTGAGGGCCGCGCCCAGGGGGTAGTGCCCGGGCATGACGAACTTCGGCTACACCCTGATGACCGAGCAGTCCGGACCCCGCGAGCTCGTCGGCTACGCCGCGGACGCCGAGCGCCGCGGCTTCGACTTCGAGGTGAGCAGCGACCACTACTCGCCGTGGCTGTCCGCCCAGGGCCACGCCCCCTACGCGTGGTCGGTCCTCGGAGCGGTCAGCCAGGTCACCGAGCGGGTCGAGCTGATGACCTACGTCACCTGCCCGATCCTGCGCTACCACCCGGCCGTGGTGGCCCAGAAGGCCGCCACCCTGCAGGTGCTCAGCGGCGGCCGGTTCACCCTGGGCCTGGGCAGCGGGGAGAACCTCAACGAGCACGTCGTCGGGCAGGGCTGGCCCTCCCTGGACGCCCGCCAGGAGATGTTCGCCGAGGCGGTCGAGATCATCTCCGAGCTGCACACCGGCGACCTCATCACCTACGACGGGGAGTACTTCCGCGTCGACTCCGCCCGCATCTGGGACGTCCCCGACGAGGGCGTCCCGCTGGGGCTGGCGGTCTCGGGGGAGAAGTCGGTGCAGCGCTTCGCCCCGCTCGGCCACCACCTGATCGCGGTCGAGCCGCAGGCCGACCTGGTGTCGGGCTGGGAGGAGGCCCGCCGCGGGGCCGGGGTGGAGGAGCCGAGCCGGGCGATCGGGCAGATCCCGATCAGCTGGGACCCCGACGCCGACCGGGCGGTCGAGCGGGCGCACGAGCAGTTCCGCTGGTTCGCCGGCGGCTGGGGCGTGAACGCCGACCTGCCGACCACGGCCGGGTTCGCCGCGGCGACCCAGTTCGTCCGCCCCGAGGACGTCGCCTCCTCGATCCCCTGCGGCCCCGACCTGGACGCCGTGGTGGAGGCCGTGAAGCCGTACTGGGAGGCCGGCTTCACCGACATCGCGCTGGTGCAGATCGGCGACGAGGCCCAGCAGCGCTTCCTCGACGAGGCCGCCGAGCCGCTGCTGGAGAAGCTCCGCGCCGCCGCCCCCTGATCCCCGGCCACAGCGCCCTGAGCCTGTCGGAAGGTCACCCGTGCAGCCGCGCCCCCTTGACCACCCGGTCGACGGCGTTGCGCTCGCCGACCACCCCGACCCCGACCAGGTCGAGGTCGTCCGAGCCGACCGCGGCGACCTCGGCCCGGTTGTCGGCGTCGTTGCCGGTGGCGAAGAGCTGGGCGGTGTAGATGCTCACCGCCATCCCCCGGCCGGCCGCCCGCGCCCGGGCGGCCGTCAGCGTGGCGGCGTCCCCGGACAGCACGCTGACCGGGTGGCCGAGCATGGGCAGGTAGGACTGCCCGTCGGCGTCGACGTAGGGCTCGCCGACCAGGTCGGGGGCGGCGGCAGTCAGCCCGCTGACCAGGAACGCGGTCACGTTCAGCTCCTGCCAGGCGAGCAGGTCGTCGCGGACGACGACCACGATCTTGGGTCTCTCGAAGGCCATGGGTCCAGGGTGGCCGCGCCCGTGCGGACCGGTCTTGTACGTTCCTCGCCATGCCGCCGGCCGTGCCGCCGACCGACCAGGTCACCGCCTGGCGACCCCGGCTGCCCGGGGTGGCCGAGGTGCTGCACGCCCGCTGGCACCGGCACGCCTACCCCGCCCACACCCACGACACCTGGACGGTGCTGCTGGTCGACGACGGCCTGATCGGGTTCGGCCTGGACCGCCACCAGCACGCGGTGCTGGGGTCTGCGATCACGGTGCTGCCCCCGCACGTGCCCCACGACGGCCGCACGGTGACCCCGGCCGGATTCGGCAAACGGGTCCTCTACCTCGAGCAGGACGTCCTCGACCCGCGGCTGGTCGGGCGTGCCGTCGACCAGCCGCTGGTGGTGGACCGCACGCTGCGCGACCAGCTCGCCCGGCTGCACCACACGCTGCTCTCCGGCGACCCGTGGACGGCCGAGGCCACCCTGGCGCTGGTGGTCGAGCGCCTCGGCTGGCACCTCCACGGACGACCGGCCACCGGTCGGCAGCGTCCCGCTCCGGCGGTGGCCCGGCAGCTGCGCACGCTGCTGGACGCCGACCCCGTCGGCGCACCGCCGCTGACCGAGATCGCCCGGCTGCTCGAGGTCAGCAGCACCCACCTGATCCGGTCCTTCACCCGCACCTACGGGTTGCCGCCGCACCGCTACCTCGTCGGTCGCCGGCTCGACCTCGCCCGCCGCGCGCTGCTGGCCGGTCAGGCCCCGGCCGAGGTGGCGGTCGGCACCGGCTTCCACGACCAGTCCCACCTGACCCGGCACTTCCGGCGGCTGCTGCAGACCACGCCCGGCCGTTACCAGCGCAGCGGGGCCGCTCCCGGCGGCCCGGGCTGAGGCGCGGGGCTCACAGCCGGTCGAGCAGCCATCCCGGGCCCTGCACCGCGGCGCCGGCCGCGAGCACCCGGGCCCGCAGGCCCCGGTCGGCGGTGACCACCGTGACGTCGGCCTCCGCGGCGGCCACCACCTCACGCACGACGGCGTCGTCCCCCTCCCCGGAGGCGTGCACCACCTCCACGGCGCCGCTGCGGCCCGCCGGCGCGCCCCCGCGGGCCCGGCCCTCCAGCACCAGGACGACATCCGCGCCGAGGTCGGCCGCGGTCAGCCGCTCGAGCAGCCGGCGCGCCGCCCCGGCCCGGTCGCGCCACCAGCCGTCCGGGCGCGAGCCGACGACGTTGGCGGCATCCACCACCAGCACCGCCCGCGCCGCCACGGCGACCTCAGAAGATGGCCGTGCGGGCGTCGGGGTCGGCCTCCAGACGGCCGGCCAGCCGCAGCACGTAGCCGGCACCGGCGAGCACGTGCAGCACCGCGCCGGCACCGAAGGCGACCAGCCCGACCAGGGTGAAGGCGCCGGCGCCCGGGATCGCGGCGTCCCCCAGCAGGGCGGCCGGCATCGCCACCATGATGAGGGCCGTCCGCACCTTGCCGGCCCACGAGGCCCGCATCCGCTCGATCCGGGAGCGGAACCGCAGCCCGGCCAGCAGCACCACCACGTCGGTCACCACGATCAGCGCCAGCACCCACCACGGCACCAGCCCGGCCACCGTCATCGTCACCAGGATGATGAGGATGCCGAGCCGGTCGGCCACCGGGTCGAGCCAGATCCCGACGTCGGACACGGTGTGCGTGCGGCGGGCCAGGAACCCGTCCACCCAGTCGGTGGCGCCGAAGACGACCAGGGCCACCGTGGCGGCCAGCCGCGCGTCGGTGCCGAGCACGAGCCACACCACCAGCGGCACGAACACCACCAGCCGGGCCAGCGTGATCGCGTTGGGGACGGTCGCCCACCCGTGGACGACCTCGCCCCGCGCCGGACGGTCGACCTGGGTACCCGCGGGGTCGGACATGGCGGCCAGTCTAGGTGCGGCGCGACACCGGCGGTTCAATCCCGAGGGCGGAGGAGAAGTCAGCGTATGAATCACTTCTCCGGGTACAGCGAAGTTCCGGCGCGCACGTGCCGGACCCGATCAGGAGGTGGCACATGACTGCAACACATCGATCGACGACGCTCGACGGGCTGCACCGCCTCCGACGGACCCCACAGCAGCGCCTCCGGCGCGGTCTCGCCGCCGGCGTCCTCGGCCTCGGGCTGCTCGGCACCGCCGCCTGCAACCCCGCCGCGCAGAACCCCGCGCCAGCCCCTGAGGAGGGCGGCACCGACTTCGCCAGCGCCCCCACCGGCAGCCTGCTGATCAGCGGCTACAACCCGTCGGACGAAGTGGCCCAGTCCCGCGCCGACCACGCCGAGGCGCAGCTGGCCGACGTCGAGATCAGCCTGGACACCACCAGCTTCGACACCCAGAAGTTCGCCGCCCAGGCGGCCTCGGGCGACGTGCCCGACCTCATCCGCGCCGACCGCAACCTCGTCGCCACGCTGGCCGACCAGGAGCTGGTCCAGCCGATCGACGAGTGCTTCGCCGCCCACCAGGTGGCACCCCGGGAGTACTTCTACCCGGCCACGGTCGACGACGTGACCTACGACGGCGCGGTCTACGGCGTGCCCGAGTTCTTCCAGCCCTCCGCCCTGCTGGTCAACACCCGGGTGCTGGAGGAGGCCGGGGTGTCCCTGGAGGAGGTGTCGACCTCCGACCCGCAGGCGGTGGTCGAGCTCGGCGAGCGGCTCACCGAGCTGGACGGGGACAACCCGACGCGGCTCGGCTTCGACGCCGACATCCCCGGCTCGGCCGCGATGTGGATGACCCTGCGCGGCGGTGCGGTGCAGGCGCCCGACGGACGTCCCACCCTGGACACCCCCGAGAACGTCGCCACGCTCACCTGGATGAAGGAGCTGATGGACGCCCAGGGCGGCTACCCCTCGATCAAGAGCTTCAAGGACTCCCAGGACGTCTTCGGCGACGCCAACCCCTACGTGGCCGACGAGGTCGCGGTGGCCACCTGGGCCCAGTGGTACGTCAACGTGCTGTCGGACTACGCCGACGACATCGAGCTGGCCGCGGTGCCGATCACCGACGCCTCGGGGCAGCCCTTCGCGTGGGCCGGCGGCAGCGCCTTCGCCATCCCCACCGCCGCGAAGAACCCGGCGGCCGCCTGCGCCTGGGCGATCGAGGCCACCTCCACCGACGCCTGGATGGCCGCCGGTGAGGCCCGTGCCGCCACGGTCGAGGAGGAGGGCAGCATCAACACCGGGCTGTTCACCGGGTCCCCGGTGGCCGACCAGGCCGTCCGCGAGGCCTTCGTCACCACCTCCGGCAACGAGCAGTTCGACCAGGTCATCGACACCTACTACCAGGTGCTGTCCAACCCGCGCACCCGCGGCGCCTCCGCGGTCGGTGAGCAGATCGGCAACGACCTGGAGAACGCGGTGGTCGTCACCCTCTCCGGGGAGACCGACCCGCAGACCGCGCTGACCGAGGCGCAGGCCTCCTCGACCCGGGCCTGGGAGCAGTCGAGGGCCGGTTCGTGAGCTCGGCCCACACGGTGGGCGTGACGGGGAGCGGGGCCACCGGCCCGAGGGCGGCGGCCGAGCTCACCGACACCCCCGCCCCGCGCACCCCGCGCGGGCGTCGCCGCAAGGTCAGGGAGAAGTACAGCTGGCGGGAGTCGCTGGCCGGCTACCTCTTCATCAGCCCCTGGTTGATCGGGTTCCTCACCTTCACGGTGATCTCGATGACCTGGAGCCTGGTGCTCTCCTTCACCGACTACAACCTCGCCACCGGCTCGCAGACCCCGGCCGGGCTGGACAACTACCGGCTGGTGGTCGAGGACCCCAAGGTCGTCACCTCGCTGCTCAACACCTTCGTCTTCGTGGTGCTCTCGGTGCCGCTGGAGCTGGTGCTGGCGATGGTGCTGGCCCTGCTGCTCAACACCGTCCGACGCGGTTCGGGGCTGTTCCGCACTCTGCTCTACCTGCCCAAGATGACCCCGGCGGTGGCCACCGCCGCGGTGTTCCTGCTGCTGCTCAACGGCAACGAGGGGGCCATCAACGCGGTGCTGGAGTTCTTCGGCATCCCCGGTCCGCAGTGGCTGTCGGACCCGAGCTGGGTCAAGCCGTCCATCGTCGTGATGGGTCTGTGGGGCGTCGGCGGCTCGATGGTCCTGCTGCTGGCGGCGCTGCGCAACGTCCCCAAGGAGCTGCACGAGGCGGCGGCGGTGGACGGGGCGAGCACGGCCCGGCGCTTCTTCAGCATCACCGTGCCGATGATCTCGCCCACGGTGTTCTTCGTGGTGGTGGTCAACACCATCGCGGCGCTGCAGGTGTTCGACCAGGCGTACCTGCTCTTCTACCGCGACGGGAACAGCAACGCCCCCGACGCCGCCCTGTTCTACGGGGTGTACCTGTTCCAGCAGGCCTTCCAGCAGTTCAACTTCGGCTTGGCCGCGGCGATGGCGTGGCTGCTGTTCGTCATCATCCTCGGCATCACCGCCGTGCAGATGCTCGTCGGCAACCGCACCGTGCACTACGAGGGAGGACGCTGATGGCCACCGACATCTCCTCGGAGCGCATCGTCGCCCCGGTCCGCCGCAGCGCGGAGGCCGAGAGCACCCAGTGGGCCGGGCCGCCGAAGCACCGGGTGCTGGCCCTCGCCGGCCAGGTGGTGCGCTGGACGCTGCTCGGCGGGTTCTCGCTGCTGTTCCTCTACCCCTTCGCCTGGCTGCTGTCGGCCAGCCTCAAGCCGCGCGGGGAGATCTTCGACAACCGCCTGATCCCGCACACCGTCGTCTGGGACAACTACGTCGAGGTGTTCCACCAGCTGCCGCTGCTGGCCTGGCTGTGGAACTCGGTGGTCATCGCCCTGCTCTCGGCCGGGCTGATGACGATCTCCAGCTCGCTGGTGGCCTTCGGCTTCGCCTACTTCCGCTTCCCCGGGCGGGCCTGGCTGTTCCGGCTGCTGCTGGCCTCGATGATGCTGCCCGGTGCGGTGACGCTGATCCCGAACTACCTGATCTGGCGCTACCTGGGCTGGCTGGGGACGTCGGTACCGCTGTGGGGGGCGGCGCTGTTCGGCTCGGGCTTCTACATCTTCCTGATGCGCCAGTTCTACCTGTCGCTACCCAGGGAGCTGTTCGAGGCGGCCCGGGTCGACGGCTGCTCCGCGCTGGGCCTGTTCACCCGGATCGCCTTCCCGCTGGCGCTGCCCGCCTCGGTGATCGTCTTCATCTTCGAGTTCCAGGCCGCCTGGAACAACTTCACCGGTCCGCTGATCTACCTCAACGCGACCGGGGTCGAGAACTTCACCGTGCCGCTGGGGATCGCCCACGCGATGAGCATCTACAGCCCCACCAACGGCGGGCAGGGTGACTACCAGTACGTCATGGTGGCCTCGCTGCTGGTGACGCTGCCGATGATCGCGGTGTTCGCCTTCGGCCAGCGCTACTTCGTCGAGGGGGTCGCCTCGGTGGGGGTGAAGGGCTGAGCCTCCCGCAGCGGGTAGTCGCCGCCTGGTGGCTGCACCCGCGGCTGTCGCTCTCGGTGCGGACGGCCGTGGCGGCCGTGGTCGCCTGGCTGCTGGGACAGCTGGTGCCGCCGCCGCTGGCCGACTACCCCTACTACGCCCCGCTCGGCGCGGTGATCTCCACCGGGTTCACGGTGGTGAGCTCGGTGCGCGAGGCCGTCCGGACGGTGCTGGCGGTGCTGCTCGGCGCCGGGGTCGCCGCCCTGGTCGACCTGTGGCTCGGACCGGGGGTGCTGGCGCTCGGGGTGGTGGTGGCCGTCTCCACCGTGCTGGCGGGGTGGCGTGCGGTGGCGGGGACCGGGACGTGGGTGGCGACCTCGGCGATCTTCGTCCTCATCCTCGGCAACGCCGACCCCCAGGCCTACGTCGGCGCCTACGCGGGGCTGATCGCGCTCGGGGCGCTGGTCGGCATCGGCGTCAACCTGCTGCTGCCGCCGCTGCCGCTGTCGGTCTCGGAGCGGGAGCTCACCTCCCTCGGCGGGGTGCTGGCCGACCAGCTGCGCCGGTTGGCCGACGGCCTCGGCGCCGAGCAGCTGCCCACCGCGGAGGAGTGGCAGGACCGCCGGCTCGAGCTCGAACCGGTGGTCGGCCGGGCGCGGGAGTCGGTGGCCACCACCCAGGAGGCGCGCCGGGGCAACTGGCTGGCCCGCTGGTGGGCCGAGCGCAGCACCCGGCAGACCGACCTGGCGCACCGGCTGGAGATCCACGCCCGGGTGGTCGACGTGCTCACCCTCACCGTCACCGAGCAGGAGACCCGCGACGCCCAGGAGCCGGCCCTCGGCCCGCGGCTGCGCACCGTGGTGGCGGACGCCCTCGGCGCCTACGCCGACGCCCTGGACCGGATCGGCACCGACACCGAGCCCCCCGACCTCGACGCCCTCGACGCCGCGACCAGCCGGCTGCGTGAGGAGGTCCGGGAGGTGGCCCGGCAGAGCAGCTCCGACTCCTTCAGCGCGGCCTCGGTCGCGGTGTCGCTGGAGCGCGGGCGGCGCGCCTTCGGCGAGGAGGACGTCACCACCCTCGGCGGCCGCGACTGACCACCGCCTGCTCGTCGGTTCCGGGGTGGCTCAGCCGGCGAGGGTGGCCTCGACCAGCGGGGCGTCGGCGGCCGAGGCCGGCTGGGTGGTCACCTCGCCGGTGACGTTGCCGGCGGCGCGCAGGTCGTCCAGGGCGAGGGTGAGCGCGGCGAGCGCCTCCTCGCTCGCGGTGATCTCCAGCGCGGTGACCTCGGTGCGCTGGCTGACCTTCGCCGTGGACTTGCTGCCGCGGATCTGGGCCATCACCTCGCTGGCGGTGGTGAGCACGGCCAGGTCACCGGTCTCGACGGCGAGCTCGTCGACGGTCGGCCAGGACGCGCGGTGGATCGACCCGTCCTGCCACCACGACCAGACCTCCTCGGTGACGAAGGGCAGGAACGGGGCGAGCAGCCGCAGCTGGGTCGACAGCGCCAGCACGAACGCAGCCCGGGCCGAGGTGGCGGCGGCGTCCTCACCGCGGGCCCGGGACTTGACCAGCTCGAGGTAGTCGTCGCAGAAGTCCCAGAAGAACCGCTCGGTCGTCTCCAGCGCGGTGGTGTAGTCGAAGCGCTCCAGCGCCTCGGTGGCCTCCTCGACCACCCCGCGCAGCCGGGTCAGCAGGGCGCGGTCGATCGGCTCGGTGACCAGGGCCGGGTCGAGCAGCGAGGCATCGGCCCCCAGCCCGTAGGCCTCCGGCGCGGCGAGCACGAACTTCGACGCGTTGAGCACCTTCATGGCCAGCCGCCGGCCGACCTTCATCTGGGCCTCGTCGAAGGCCGAGTCGACGCCGGGGCGGGCGGCTGCGGCCCGCCAGCGGACGGCGTCCGAGCCGTACCTGGCGAGGATGTCGTCGGGGACGACGACGTTGCCCTTGGACTTGCTCATCTTCTTGCGGTCGGGGTCGAGGACCCAGCCCGAGAGCGCGGCGACCCGCCAGGGCAGGGTGCCGAACTCCAGGTGGGAGCGGACCAGCGTGGCGAACAGCCAGGTGCGGATGATGTCGTGGCCCTGCGGGCGCAGGTCCATCGGGAAGGTGGCGGCGAACAGGGCGGGGTCGCGCTCCCAGCCGCAGACCAGCTCCGGGGACAGCGAGGACGTCGCCCAGGTGTCGAGGACGTCCGGGTCGGCCATGAACCCGCCGGGCTGGTTGCGCTGGCTCTCGTCGAACCCGCGCGGGGCCTGGGAGGCGGGGTCGACGGGCAGCTCGTCCTCGCTGGCGAGGATCGGCTCGTCGTAGACGGGCTCGCCCTCGGCGTCCAGCCGGTACCAGACCGGGAAGGGGATGCCGAAGAAGCGCTGGCGCGAGACCAGCCAGTCGCCGTTGAGACCGTCGATCCAGTTGGTCAGCCGGGCGCGCATGTGCTGCGGCACCCACTCCAGCTCCCCGCCGCGCTCGATCAGCGTCTTCGCCAGCTCCGCGTCGCGGCCGCCGTTGCGCAGGTACCACTGGCGGGTGGAGATGATCTCCAGCGGCTTGTCACCGCGCTCGTAGAAGTTGGCCATCCGCTGGGTCGGCTTCGGCTCGCCGTCGAGGTCGCCGCTGGCGCGCAGCAGCTCGACGACGGCCTCGCGGGCGGAGAAGACGGTCTTGCCGGCCAGCTGCTGGAAGGCCTCCTCGCCGGCGGCGGGGATCCACTCGGGGGTCTCGCGCTGGATCCGGCCGTCACGGCCGATGATGGTGCGGGTGGGCAGCTGCATCTCGCGCCACCACTGGACGTCGGTGAGGTCGCCGAAGGCGCAGCACATGAGGATGCCCGAGCCCTTCTCCGGGTCCGCGGCCTCGGAGGCCCGGACCTCGACCTCGACGCCGAACAGCGGCGAGGTGACCGTGGAGCCGACGAGGTGGGCGTAGCGCTGGTCCTCGGGGTGGGTGATGAGGGCGACGCAGGCCGGCAGCAGCTCGGGCCGGGTGGTCTCGATGTGGACCGGCCCCTCGGCAGGGCTGTCGGCGGTCGGGTGGAAGGCGATCCGGTGGAAGGCGCCGGGGTAGTCGCGGGCCTCCAGCTCGGCCTGGGCGACCGCGGTCTGGTAGGTGACGTCCCACAGCGTGGGGGCGTCCTGCTGGTAGGCCTCGCCGCGGGCCAGGTTGCGCAGGAAGGCGCGCTGGGAGACCCGCTGGGCCTCGGTGCCGATGGTCGTGTAGCTCTGCGACCAGTCGACCGAGAGCCCGAGGGTGCGCCACAGCGACTCGAAGACCTTCTCGTCCTCCTCCACCAGCTGGTTGCACAGCTCGATGAAGTTGCGCCGGCTGATCGGCAGCTGCCGCTTCGCGTCCGGCTTCTCCGGCGGGGTGAAGTCGGGGTCGTAGGGCAGCGACGGGTCG
Organism: Desertihabitans brevis; assembly: GCF_003327535.1. NCBI lineage: Bacteria > Bacillati > Actinomycetota > Actinomycetes > Propionibacteriales > Propionibacteriaceae > Desertihabitans > Desertihabitans brevis. The sequence goes on from NZ_QOUI01000003.1 coordinate 250,648, forward strand.
CAGCGGACGCCGAAGTAGTTCTGCACCCGGCGCTCGGTGGGCAGGCCGTTGTCGTCCCAGCCCATCGGGTAGAAGACGTCCTTGCCGCGCATCCGCTGGTAGCGGGCGATGACGTCGGTGTGGGTGTAGCTGAAGACGTGGCCGACGTGCAGCGAGCCGGAGACGGTGGGCGGCGGGGTGTCGATGGAGAACACCTGTGCGCGGTCGGTCGAACCTCCGAAGCGGTAGGTGCCCTGGTCCTCCCAGCGGGTGGACCAGGCGGCCTCCAGGCCTTCGAGGACGGGCTTCTCCGGGACGCGGTTCACAAGGGCGCAGTCTACGGAGTCGCCTCGCGCGTGTCCTCCGCGTTCGGACCGCTCCGGCGCCGCCGGGACGTCGGCTCAGGAGGAGAGGACGGCGGTGTTGTTCGTCGGGTCCGTGTCCTCGACCGAGGGGTCGGTCAGCCGAGCCGTGCCGCTGAGCTCGTGGGGCAGCGTCCACAGGTGCACACGGACGTCGCTCTGCTCGGTCGCCGGCAGGGTGCAGGTGACCGTCTCACCGTCGACGGTGCAACCGGCGGGGCCGGAGAAGCCGGCCAGGTTGGCGACCGACAGCTCGAGCACGCTGCCAGCACCGACGTCGTGCACCGGGATCGTCACCCACCAGCTGAGCACCCCGGAAGACACCTGCGGCGCGCCGAGGCGGGGGTCCGCCGTCGCCGTGGGGTCCGGGGTCGGCGTGGGATCCGGGGTCGGCGTCGGGTCCGGGGTCGGCGTCGGGTCCGGGGTCGGCGTCGGGTCCGTGGTCGGCGTCGGGTCCGGGGTCGGCGTCGGGTCCGGGGTCGGCGTCGGGTCCGGGGTCGGCGTCGGGTCCGGGGTCGGCGTGGGATCCGGGGTCGGCGTCGGGTCCGGGGTCGGCGTGGGATCCGGGGTCGGCGTGGGATCCGGGGACGGCACGCCCGTCGGGCCGGCGCTCGGACCGGTGGTCGGGTCGGTCGGTGCGGGCGCCACCGACGGGCCTGGTGCCGGCGCGGCCGGCCCGCCGGAGCCGGGAGCCGGCTGGTCCGGTCCGGCGGGTGGCCGCGACACGGTCGTCGGTGCCGCGGCGGGCCCGGTCGCGGGCGGGTCGTCCGGTGTCGTCGGCGAGGGCGTCGGATCGGTCGTCGAGGGTTCCGGCAGTGCCGCGGGCAGCCCGTCCGCCGCCGGGCCGGGCCCCGGCTGCTCGTCGGCCGACGGAGCACCGGGGATGTCGGTGCCGCCGGCGGGCGGGTCGGCCGGGGCCGGTGCGGACGACGGGTCGGTCGGTCCGCCCGGGGCGGTGGCAGCCGGCTCGGTCACCACCGCGGGGCCCTCCGACGCGCTCGAGGCGGGTCGCTGGGTCAGCGCCGTCGCCACCACCAGGGCCACCAGGACGACGAGGGCGGCCACGCCGGCGGAGGAGGCCGCGAGCCGGCCGACGCGGGATGCGGCCCGGGCCACGCCGGTGGCCGGCTGCGCGGTACCCGAGCCCGACGACGGCTCCGTTCCGGCCGGGGCGGCCACGGCCGGAGTGGCGGGTGCTCCGGCCAGGGCGTGCACGAGCCCACCGGCGGAGCCGAGCACGACCATCCCGAGGGCGATCCCGGCGCCCCGTCCGAGCAGGGCCAGCACCTGCACGCGCGACTCCGAGCAGTCGTCGCACTCGGCCAGGTGCTGCTCGACGCGTCGCCGCTCGTCCGTGGTCAGCTCGTCGCGCTCGTGCGCGGGCAGCAGCGGTCGGACCGCCCGGCACTCCTCCGCCACCGCGCTGTCCAGCAGCGCCTCGAGGTAGGCCGCGGCCAGCCCCTTGCGGGCGCGGTAGGCCAACGCGGAGACGGCTCCCGCGCTGGTGCCCAGCAGGCGCGCCACCGTGGCCGGCGGATCACCTTCCACGGCGGTGTGCCAGAGCACCAGCTGCCAGCGCTCGGGCAGCTCGCTGAAGGCCCGGCGCAGCACCTCCAGGTCGAGGCTCTGCTCCATCTCCTCCGGTGTGGCCGCGACGGTCGGGCTCTGCTCGACGCCGTGGTAGTCCTCCAGCCAGGTGACCCGGGCGTCCTTGCGGGCCCGCGACGTCCAGGTGTTGCGGACGGCGGTGAGGAAGTAGGGCCGGAACGCGGTGTCGGGGCCGCCGCCGTCGCGCAGCTGGGTCAGCGTCCGCGCGAAGGCCTCGGACACCAGGTCCTCGGCGTCGGACCTGCCGGCCAGCCCGGTGGCGAACCGTGAGGCGGACTCGTGGTGACGGACGTAGAGCTCGGCCGCGGCGTCCATGCCGCCGCGCCGGATCTCCTCGATCAGGGTGGCGTCGCTGATCTCGGGCAGCAGCTCAGCCACAGCAGACCGCCTCTCGGGACAACAGGACCCGGGCAGGGGGGACCGATGGCCCGGGGACGCCGCAACCATGATGGCAGAGCGGGGACCGGCGGCCAAGAGCCGCCGGTCCCCCGGTCTGCCACGTCCTCGCGGTCAGGACGACTGCCTCCGGTTCCGGCCGAGCAGCACCACGACGCTGCCGAGGGCCAGGGCCAGCACACCCAGGACGAGCACCCCGGGCCCGTCACCGCCGGTCTGGGCCAGCGGCTCCTCCGGACCCTGGGCACCGTCCCCAGCGCCCACGTCCCCGCTGCCGGTGTCGTCCCCGCCGACCTCATCGGTGCCGCCCAGCTCCGACTCCGGGGACGGGTCCTCCGGGGCGGGTGCGGGAGCGGTCGGTGTCGCCGTGGCCTCGCCCGGGCCCGGCGTCGGAGCCGGCTCAGGCGTGGGCGTCGGCTCAGGGGTCGGCGTCGGCTCAGGGGTCGGCGTCGGCTCAGGGGTCGGCGTCGGCTCAGGGGTCGGCGTCGGCTCAGGCGTGGGCGTCGGCTCAGGCGTGGGCGTCGGCTCAGGGGTCGGCGTCGGCTCAGGGGTCGGCGTCGGCTCAGGGGTCGGCGTCGGCTCAGGGGTCGGCGTCGGCTCAGGCGTCGGCGTCGGCTCAGGCGTCGGCGTCGGCGTCGGCGTCGGCTCAGGCGTCGGCGTCGGCTCAGGCGTCGGCGTCGGCGTCGGCGTTGGCTCCAGGTCGTAGGTGTTGGTCGCCGTCACGACCGGGACCGTCACCGGCTCCCGCTCGACGGTCACCGTGGTGGCCGCGAACGAGGTCGCCCCGGAGGAGGCTCGGTCGTCGGCCACGGTGCACTCGGCCCCGTGCGGGACGTCGGTCACCGTGACCACCTCACCGGCGCGGACCGTGAGCAGCCCGCGCTCGCCCAGGTCGACCGTCTCTCCGACCGAGGTGCAGACCACCTGCAGCTGGAAGGCCTCCGGCGCGGTGCCGGCGTCGGGGCCGTCCACCACCTTGGTGACCTGCAGCGGCCCGGTGGCCAGCGCCGCACCGACCCGGTTGCCCTCGGTCGGCGGCAGCTCGGTCAGCGCCCCCTGGTCGTTCGCGGTCGCGGACGAGGCCACCGTGTTCCAGGCGATCGTGTCCGCACCCGCACCGGCCGACTGGGCCGGGGTGGTGGTGACCAGGTCGACCGTGACCGTCCCGGTCGGGTCGAGCAGGTCCTCGGAGAGGTCGAACTCGAACATCAGGGCGGTGACCTCGGACGGGTCGACGTCGTCGGTCAGCAGCTGCCACTCGCCCTCGGGGCAGGTGCCCCCGCGGAGGTCGTCGAGGCAGAGGACGTCCTGGTCGGTCCAGTACACCCGGAGCTCGCTGACCGTGCCGCCCTCGGCGCCCACCAGCCGCACGTCCTCCAGCAGCGGGTGCCACTGCGAGCCACGCGGTGCCGGCACGGTCGCGGCGAAGTCGCCCAGGTCGGGCAGCCGGTCGACCGCCCGCACCGTCTGCAGCGGCAGGTTGCCGGTGTTGGTGAAGGTCATCCGCCAGGTCACCTCGGTGCCCGGGGCGCTGACCGGCACGCAGCCGCCGGAGTGGAAGCCGTCCTCGTCGGGCTCGCAGCTCCCGGTGCCACGGGTGTCGAGGACGTCGAGCTCCTGCTCGGCCCGCACCGTCTTGTCACCCCGCAGGGCGCCACCCACGAAGGGGTGGACGGTGGTGTCGTCGGTGCACTGCCCGTCGTCGGTCGGGGTGCCGTCGCACTCGTCCCAGGGACGCTCACCGCTGATGCCGGTGACGTTGGTGACCTGGGTGTTCCCGGGCAGGCCGGGACGGAAGCGCATCTGCACGCCGATGGTGTAGGTCTGCCCGACCTCCAGCACCGTCCCGGCCGGGAAGGTGAAGGTGATGAGGTCGCCGTCCTCGTCGAGCACGGCCTGCACACCGTCGGGACCGAGGTCGGTCGGCATCGCCGGGCCGTTGCCGGGCTGCGGCGCGGCCCCCTCCAGCGTGAAGTCGTAGACGGACTCCGGCGTGGCGTCGGGGTCGATCTCGAGCATCGGGCCGTCGGCGTCGGTCGGGATCCGGTCGGTGATCACCGGGTCGACGATCGGCACGTCGCCGGTGTTGGTGAAGGTCAGCTCGAAGGGGATGTCGGCCTGCGGCTGGCGTCCGCCGGCCGGGGTCTTGGTGACCTGGACGGCGTTGCGGGCGTGCCGGTAGGTGATGGTGTCCTCGGCCGTCGAGCTGGCGCTCAGCGGCCCGTCCGGACCCTGCTCGAGACCGGTCACCGTGGTGGTGATCTCGTTGCTGGCCTGGCCGGCCACGTCCTCGCCCGGGGCCGGCACGCTGCCGGCCAGGGTGGAGGGGACGGGACCGCCGGTGTGCAGCTCCAGGCGCCGCTGCACCCGCAGCGGGATCGTCTGGGTCGGCGTGGACGGGTTCTCCCAGATCCGGCCGTCGGCGCGGGCGAAGGTGAACCGCAGACCCTGCACCTGCTCGGGGGTGACCCCGGCCGGGAGCGTCGGGACGGTCCCGAAGGTGCCCTCCTGCCAGGTCGCGCCGGTCAGCTGCACGTCCTCGCCTCCCACACCGAAGGTGCCTCCGGTCAGCACGTCGACCTTGACCCGGTCGATCGGCGCGGTGAGGCGGAAGCCGTCGCCGAAGCCGGTGAAGTCGTACTGGTTGAAGAAGCTGGCGTCGGTGTCCTCGACCACCATCTGCGCGGTGCGGGTGGGGCCGGAGGGGCGACCGGTCAGGGTCAGGTTCACCGGCTCGCGGGTCGGCTCGGTCTGGGTGTCGGGCTGGAAGGTCTTGGTGGTGACCACGCCGATGCCCTGCGCCCGCAGCTCGATCTCGGCCTCGTCGGTGTCGGTGAACTCCTCGGTGGGCACGTCGTAGCCGACCAGGTCCTCACCCAGGACGGTGGCGTGGTTCTCCACCACCGTGCCGGGCTGCGGCGCTTCGCCGCTGGTGCGCCCGGTCGGGCGGAGGCGGGTGTCGAAGGTGACCTGGGCCCGTGCGCCCTCGGTGATGCGTCCGCTGTAGACCACGGTGAAGCCGGTGACGTCGGCCAGGGCGGCCGCGTCGGCAGCGAGCGCCTGGTCGCGGGTCAGGTCGGTGGTCGTGCCGTCGGCCCGCTGCAGCCGCACCACCACCGAGTCCGCGCCGATCGAGGCCGGGCCGGTGATCGTGCTGAAGTCGGTCAGGTCGAACACCTCGAACGGGTCGGTGCCTCCGGACGGCTCGGTGATCGTGAGCCGGTCGATCCGGCGCGGCGTGGTGTTGACCGCCACCAGGCTGGCCCGTCCCGAGGGGTAGGCCGCCGGGTCGGTGCCCGCGGGCGGGACGCCGAGCGGACCACCGGACCAGGTCTTGTCCACGGTCACGCTGAGGTTCACCTCGACGATGGTGATGACGTCGGAGGCGTCGTCGCTGACCACCAGCTGGCCGTCGGTGTAGCCGCTGGCACGGGCGTCGTTGCGGACCTCGCCGGCCTCGTCCTCGTTGTAGGTGCCCTCGCTCAGCACCGGCACGCCGGGAGCGGAGCGCAGCTCGTCACGGACCGCGAACACCAGGTGCACGTGCCGGTCGTGCTCGAAGGTCCGGGCGACGCCGCTGCCCACGGCCGGGTCGGTGAGGCCCTGGATGCGGTCGGCGCGGGTGGGGCTCTCGGCGTAGACCAGGCGGACGGCGATGGTGGACGCGCGCTCCCTGGAGGTCAGCTCGAGGCCGGGGAAGGTGCCGTCGCAGGCCTCCGGGCACGGATCGGCGCTGGCAGCCACCCACCGTCGGCTGCGGGAGTCGAAGAGCTCGACCCGCTCCACCCGGTCGAAGCGCAGCAGCGGGTCCTGCTCGCTGGTGATCGGGTCGATCCGGACCAGGTCGAAGGCGTCGAAGACGGTCTCGTCGACCCGGTCGAAGGAGGGCTCGGGAACGTCGCTGATGACGACCTCGTCCAGCCCGGAGCGGCCGGCGGTCGACCAGGACAGGGTCAGCCCCGCCTCGTCACCGGTGCGCTCGCCGACGGTCCTCGGCTCGTCCCAGTCCTTCTCGAGCAGGTCGCCCTCACCCGGGACCACCGGCACCAGCTCGATCGCCGGGCACGGCTGCGGCGTGCCCGCCCGGTCCGCGGTGGCGGTCGGGGCGCTGGCGTCGCTGGCGGCGCAGTTCTCCACCGTGTCGGCCTCGTTCGGCGTGTCCTGCGACAGCGTCACCATGATGTTGGGGTTCACCTGCTGGCCGGGCGGGAAGCCGGACTCGCTGGTGTAGACGAAGCGCAGCCCGCGGACCTCCAGGTCACCCGGCACCTCACGGGTGAACGTGGTCGGACCGGCGATGTCCTCCATCCCGCTGATGGCGGCCCAGCTGCCGTCGGGCCGCAGGTACTCCACGGTCACCGCCGCGTCGGCCGGGACCGGGGTCTGGATGATGCTGCGGGCGTCGAAGGTCTGCCACCACTCGTTGTCGGGGTCGCCGTCGGCCGGGTCGGAGACGACCAGGCGGGTGGCGCGCACGGTGGAGGCCGGGAAGTCGCTGATCCGGCCGCTGAGCTGGATGATCGCCGTCTCACCGGGGACCGCGGGGATCCGGCTGGGCGAGATCCGCTTGCCCACCTCGACGGCGAGCCGCTCGACGATGGTGGTGATCTGGTCGGTGGCGGTGTCGGTGCCGGTGTAGCCGCCCGGCGCGGTGGACTCGACCAGCACCTCGTTCTCATGGCCCAGCTCGTCGACCTGCTGCCCGGTGGGCGCGGTGACGTCGAACGGGACGGTGGCCTCGGCACCCTCGACGATCTCGCCGGTGAAGGTGACGGTGAAGCCGGTCACCTCGCAGCCCTCGGGCGCCTCCGGCAGGGTGTCCACCGCGTCGGTGGAGGTGCTCTGCCCACCACCGGCGGCGCACTGCCACTCCACGGTGGCCGTCTGCGCACCGCGGGGCCAGACCACCGCGTCGGTGAAGCCCTCGAAGGTGAAGCCGCGGTCGGTGAAGAAGTTCTCGTCCCCGCCGGGCTCGGTCAGCGACAGCGTGTCCAGCACGCGGGAGCTGGTGTTGGTGGCGCCCAGGGTGACGGTGGCGGTGCCACCGACCACGACCTCGCGCGGGCGGATGGTCTTGCTGGCCTCGACGGTGATGCTGCTCTCGACCACGGTGTACTCGGCCGACCCGGTGGCCGGCTCGGACTCCACGTCGCCGACCGCGACGACCGCGTCGGCCTCGTTCGGCACGACACCGGTCTGGATGTCCTCGCGCTGCTCCAGCGGCAGCTCGATGCGCGCCTCGGCGCCGACCTCGATCAGGTCCTCGTCGGTGCTGACGAAGGTGACCCGGACGCCGGTGACGTCACCGGGGTCCACGCCAGAGGGGAAGGCACCGCCGTCACCGGCGGTGACCCAGCTGCCGTCGACCCGGTACTCGACGTCGGCCCGCTCGGCCCCGGCGGGCAGCTCCATCTGCGGCGCGGCGGTGAGGGCGAGGCTGTCGAAGGGGGCTCCACCGGCCCCGGTGGGATCGGTCACGGTGAGGGTCTCCACCGCCAGGTTCGAGGCGTTGCCGGCCTCGAGGGTGAGGGTGGTGGCCTGTCCGGGCGACAGCACGCCCTCGTCCGGGCTGAAGGACTTGCTCACCTCGGCGGCCAGCTCCAGCGGCACCTCGGGCACGACCGGGAAGGAGTCGCTGACCTCGTCGGCGTTGTCGGCGGTCACGGTGGCGGTGTTGACCAGCTCCGTGCCGCTGGCCGCAGCCGGGACGTCCTCGCTCAGCCGCACCGGGATGAGGATGACGGCGGTGGAGGCGTCCTCCATGCCGACGGCGCCGGCGGGCTCGCGCAGCGGGTTGCGGAACTCGACGGTGATCGGCGACCCGTCGGTGACCACGGTCTCGCCGCCGCCGGTCACGGTCACCGCGGCGTCGGTGCGCTCCACCCACTCCGGCAGCGGGTCGGTGAGGGTGGCGTTGGTGCAGCCACCGAACTCGGTGTTGGTGCAGGTGACCTGGACCCGGTAGACGAAGGTGTCGCCCGGCTGGAGGGTGGCGCCCTCCTCCAGCCCGTCCGCGCTCTTCTCCAGCGTCAGGTAGCCCTGGTTCTCCTCCGCCTGCGCCGGCGTGGCGATCGTGCCGCCGAGAGCGACCAGGGTGGCCAGCAGCACGAGCAGCACCCGCCGTAGCACCCCGGCCCCGGAGTGCTGGGTGGACGGACCTGGGCGCGGTGACGGTGGCATGGACGTGCTCCCCCTGTTGATCAGATGCGGTGCGGAACCTGGCCGACGACGGGTCCCCCGAACTCGTCGTCGACCTGTTCCGGGGAAGGGACGCGCAGGTGACGGATCCATGACGCTGCCGGCGTGTGACGCTGCTCACGCCAGCAGGACCGCAGACGAGCGGTCGGCACGGACGGTGCCGGGACTAGGTCGAGGGAGCCTCGACCACGGCGTCGCGACGCCCGTAGGTGTGGCGCAGCAGCGTGCGGGCGGCGTGGTAGCCGTTCATCCCGTGCACCCCGGGGCCGGGAGCGGCGGCGGCCGAGCCGAGGTAGAGGTCGCTGCGGCCCACCCGCCACGGGTTGAGGGCAGGGACGGGTCGCAGCAGGGCCTGCTGGCTGGTGAGGGCGCCGCTGTAGATGTCGCCGCCGTCGTAGGCCGGGTTCTCCCGCTCCATCGCCGGCGCCGAGCGGGCGGTGCTGGCCACCACGGTGTCGGTGAACCCCGGGGCCCAGCGCTCGATCTCGGCCAGCACCAGTGCGGTCGGGTCACCGGCCCAGCCGCTGGGCAGGTGCGCGTAGGCCCACAGGACGTGGTGCCCGGATGCGCTGCGGCTCGGGTCGTGGTCGGTGGGGGCCGAGACCAGCACCACCGGGTGCTCGGGGACGCGGCCGCGGGCGACGTCCCGCTCGGCCCGGGCGAGGTCGGCGGCGCTGCCGCCGAGGTGGATGGTCGAGGCCCGGCGGAGCCCCGGATCGCGCCACGGGACGGGCTCGGAGACGATGAGGTCCACCTTGCCGACCGCCGCGCCCCGGCGGACCCGGCGCGCCAGCGCGCGGTACGGCCCCGGCACGGCGGTGCCGCCGATCCGCAGCAGCTCGGGCACCGAGGTGGCGAACAGCACGGCGTCGCGGGGTGGCAGCTGGTCCAGGGAGGTGATCCGCGCGCCACAGGTGATCTCCACCCCGACCGAGCGCGCCTCCTCGACCAGCACGTCGACCACCCGCTGGGAGCCGCCGACGACCACCGGCCAGCCGAAGCCGTGCGCCTGGGTGGCCAGCGCCAGCCCGGTGAGCGGTGCGCTCAGGGCGTCCAGCCGGTGGTGCACGTGCGCGGCGACCCCGGAGAAGAGGTCGGCGGCCCCACCGGTGAGCGCCCGCAGCGCCGGCAGCGGTGACCACTGGCGCAGCGCCGGCAGGCCGTAGCGCAGCGCCAGCCCGGGCCGGGTGGCCGCGGCCAGCGGGTTGCCGCCCACCAGCCGGGCGACGTCCTCGGCCCGGTCGACCAGGGGCCCGAAGACCCGCTGCCAGCCCCGGCCGTCCCGACCGAGGCCCTCGACGGTGGCCGCCAGGTCGGTGCAGGCGTAGACGCTGCGGTCCCCGGCGACCGGCTGGGCGTAGGCGACCTCGGGGACGACCAGGTCGAGCCGGTCGGAGAGGCCCAGCGAGCGCAGGAACGGCGAGGACAGCACCCCGGGCAGCACCGCGGCGCAGACGTCGTGCCAGGTGCCGGGCTCGAGCAGCTCACGGCTTCGCGACCCGCCGCCGGGGGTCTCGGCGGACTCCCACAACCGCACCCGGACGCCCGCCCGGCCGAGCACGATCGCGGCGGCGAGCCCGTTGGGCCCGGCGCCGACGACGTCGACGACCCCGCGCCCGGCGCGGCTGCTAGACACGGGAGGCGGAGCGGCCGACCGCCGGCTCCCGCTCGCCCGGACGCTCCCCGACCGGCTCCGTCGACGGCTCCGTCGGGGCGTCCGGGGACGGCTCGGGCGGGGTCGCCGCGGCCTCACGCCAGGACCGTCGCAGGTGGTCGCGCAGCGACAGCCAGGTGACGTCGCGGATGAAGATCGAGTCGATCGCGATCATCGTCAGCGAGAACCAGGGCAACCCCATCAGCACGGCGATCCCGACGTGGAAGGCGGTGATCCCGAACAGCCCGATGATGCGGGTGAAGCGGGCGAGCAGCAGGAGGGGGAAGCACATCTGCAGGATGATCGAGGACCACGACATGATCGTCACGGCCGGCGTCCAGGCCGTCAACAGGTCGCTCAGCTCGGGCCAGGTGCCGAAGCGGTCGGTCTGCAGCGGGTTGTAGATGGCGTAGCCCTGCTGCCACGGCGTCCCGCCGGCCTTGAACAGCGCGCCCGAGGCGTAGACGAAGCAGACGTGGCAGGTGATGGCGACCAGCACCAGGTTGTGGGTGGTGCTCGTCAGCCACGACGGCAGCAGCGGCTCCCCGGCCCACTTGCGGGCCAACCACCCGCGGGACGGGTCCACCGGCCGGGCGCGGCGGCGGGCGTCCACCGACCAGCGCATCGCCGGGTCGGCGAACAGCAGGTACAGCAGCACCATCCGGTACATGTTGTCGCCCTGGTCGCCGAGGGAGTCGTTCATCTCGATGAAGCTCACCCAGCCGACGAAGAAGACCGGCAGCACGATCCGGGTGCGCCAGCCCACGGTGAAGGCGACCGCGAGCACCCCGAGCAGGAGGTAGGCCACGGTGAACGCCACGTCGTGGAGCGCGATCCGGTGGAAGAGGCTGAACAGCCAGATCTCGGGGAAGTCGCTGATCGGGTCGGCGGCCTCGCCGTTCCAGGCCGAGCCGCTGCCGAAGGCGTACAGCCGGGTGCCGAAGTTGGACGCCAGCAGGCCGACCGCGGTCAGCCCGAGCCCGATCCGGGCGACGGCCAGCCCGTAGCGGGCGTGCTTGCCCTCGGTCAACCACCGCTCGCTGAAGGTGACCACGCCGCCGACGATGCGGGCGACGAGCTCGACGAGGTCCTGCACCAGCCGGCCGGCGAACCGTCCGACCCGGCGCCCGGGTGAGCTGCTCACTGCCCGGACTCCTCGAGCGCCTCGACGAACACCTCGCGGAAGTTCTCCCGGGACTGGCCGGGCTCCTCGACCGGCCCGCGGAACCCGACCGGCACCGGCTGCGGGGCGGGACGCTCGGGGTTCGCGTCGTGGCGACGGGCGAAGGGCACCACGTTCTGCCGGCTGACCAGGAACTGCACGGCGACGACCTCGTCCCCGAAGGCGGCGTGGGCGACCTGCGTGGAGTAGGCGGTGATGACCCGCTCCACCTCGAGGTAGTCCTCGACGTCGGCCGCGTCACCCAGGTCGAGCAGCGCGGTCTCCAGCCGCGGCTGCCAGTCGTCCTTGTACCAGCCGAGCTCGACCACCTCGCGGTGCGCTGGCGTCAGCTCCTGCCAGGTGCCGCGGTAGCGGGAGGCCAGCTCGGTCGACTGGATGCCCGCCCGCGGCGGCACCAGGTTGTGCTGGATCATGCTGATCTCGGCCGCGGTGGCGTCCACCCACTCGGTGGTGACCTCCGCACCGTCCCGGACGACCGTGGCCCGCACCTGCAGCCGGTAGTCGCCGTTGATCGGCTCAGGGGCGAAGACGCTCCAGCTCTGGCCGAACATGGGGATCATGTAGCCCTGCAGGACGCCGTCGGGGTAGAGCTGGCGCAGCCCGGAGGCGGGCGCGATCCACAGGAACTGGCTGAACACGTGGAACGCGGTGAAGGCCACCGCGAGGGCGACCACCAGCCGGACCCACCACGGACGGCGACCGCCGCCAGGCTCTGCAGCCTGGACGGCGGTCGCGTCGGTGTCGTGCGGTGCGCTCACGGACGTCCGCTGCCCCGCAGCCGTCGGCCGACCAGGACGGCGGCGCCCGCGGTCACCAGCAGGCCACCGAGGACCAGCACCCAGACCGGGAACCCGGCGCCGGTGTCGGGCAGGCTGTCCTCGCCGTCGCCCACACCGGGCCCACCGTCGGCGTCGTCGTCCGCGCTGGCCGCAGCCTGGGCGCCGTCCGAGCCGCCCTGGGTATCGGCGGTCGCGGCGGCCTGGGCGCCGTCCGAGCCACCCTGGTCGTCCGCGGTCGCCGACGAATCGTCCCCAGCACCGTCGACGACGACGAACGCGGTGTCGTTGTTCTCCTCGGGGACCTGACCGGAGACCTCGCCGACCATGTCGACCTGGTGGTCGCCGAGCTCGAAATCGGGGTCGATCTCGAAGGTGAAGACCACGTCGCCGTTCTCGTCGGCCGTGCCGGTCAGGTCGAACGGGGTCGAGTTCACCGTGGCGGTGACCCGCTCGCCGGCGGTGAAGCCGCTGCCGTAAGCCTCCTGGACCACGCCGGTGCCGCGGGTGATCTGGCGGTAGCGGACCGTCGCCCGCAGCTCGGTCTCCTCACCGTCCTCGTCGCCCTCGGCGTTGGAGCTGGCGGTGGCCGAGGCCTGCGCCGACGAGGTCCCGTTCGCGGCGACGGCGGCCGAGGCCTCAGCGGCGGCGTTGTTGTCGTCGTCCGCGGACCCGACCGCGGTGGAGTCGGCGTTCACGGTGGCGTCGGCCTCAGACGTCGACTGGGCCGCCGCGACCGCAGCCGCGTTCGGATCGGCCTCGACATCGGCCGAGGCGTCGCTGGAGGCGTCGTCGGTCGCCGCCGCCTCAGCCGCCGCGGTGGCGTCGGAGTCGGACGCCGCACTCGCCGTCGTGGTGGCATCGGCCAGCGCCGCCGACTCCGCCGCCGCCTGGGCCGCCGGGTCGTTGTCGGCATCGGCGTCGGCCGACGCGCTCGCCGAGGCGCTCGCGTTCAGGTCGGCGTTCGCCTCGTCGTCGTTGCTGCCATCGGCGTCGTTGGAGGCGCTGGCGTCGGCCGAGGCCGCGGAGGACGAGTCGGACTCCGCCGTGGCCGCGGCAGCCGCCTCCGCCGCCGAGTCGTTGTCGTCGTCGGCGGTGGCCGCCGCGCTCGCCGTGGCGTCGGCGTTCAGCGACGCGTCGGCCTCAGACGTCGACTGGGCCGCCGCGACCGCAGCCGCGTTCGGATCGGCCTCGACATCGGCCGAGGCGTCGCTGGAGGCGTCGTCGGTCGCCGCCGCCGAAGCAGCGGCGGTGGCGTCGACATCGGCCTCGGCGCTCGCCGTGGTGGTGGCATCGGCCAGCGCCGCCGCCTCCGCCGCCGCCTGGGCCGCCGGGTCGTTGTCGGCATCGGCGTCGGCCGACGCGCTCGCCGAAGCGCTCGCGTTCACATCGGCATCGGCGTCGACCGTCGCATCCGGGTCGGCTGCCGCATCGGGATCAGCGGCCGCATCGGGATCGGCTGCCGCGTCCGGGTCGGCGTCAGCCGCACCCTCGACGCTCGCATCGGCCGAGGCGTCATCGCTGGAGGAGGCATCCGCCGCGACCGCAGCAGCGGCCTCGGCCGCCGAGGCGTTGTCGGCGTCCGCATCGGCCGAGCTGGCGCTGGTCGCGTCGGCGTTCGCGATCGCCTCGGCGTCGCTGGTCGAGGTCGCCGCCGCCGTGGCCGCCGCGTTCGGGTCGGCCTCCACGTCGGCGGAGGCGTCGCTGGAGGCGTCGTCGGTCGCCGCCGCCTCAGCCGCTGCGGTGGCGTCGGAGTCGGAGGCCGCACTCGCCGTGGTGGTGGCGTCGGCGAGCGCCGCGGCCTCCGCCGCCGCCTGGGCGGCCGGGTCGTTGTCGGCGTCGGCCTCGGCGGATGCCGCGGCCGAGGCGCTGGCGTTGAGGTCACCGTCGACATCGGCGTCGGACGTCGAGTCGGCGTCGTCGGACGCGCTGGCGGCAGCCGAGGCGTCCGCCGAGGAGGTGGCGTCGGCGGCGACCGAGGCCGCGGCCTGGGCAGCAGCGTCGTTGTCGGCGTCCGCCGTGGCCGTCGCCGCCGCGTTCGTGTCGGCGTTGGCCGTGGCGTCGGCCTCCGACGTCGACTCAGCCGCCGCGACCGCAGCCGCGTTCGGGTCGGCGTCCACGTCGGCCGAGGCGTCGCTGGAGGCCTCCTCGTCCGCTGCCGCAGCAGCCGCCGCGGTGGCGTCCACATCGGCCTCGGCGCTGGCCGTGGTGGTGGCGTCGGCCAGGGCCGCCGCCTCCGCCGCCGCCTCGGCAGCCGGGTCGTTGTCGGCATCGGCCTCGGCCGAGGCACTGGCCGACGCGCTGGCGTTGACGTCGATGTCGCCCTCGACGCTGGCGTCGGCCGAGGCGTCGTCGGAGGAGGTCGCGTCGGCGGCGACCTCGGAGGCCGCTTCGGCCGCCGAGGCGTTGTCGGCGTCCGCAGCGGCGGAGGCCGCGACGGAGGCGTCGGCAGCCGCCACCGAGTCGGCGTCGGCGGTGGAGGTCGCCGCGGCCTCGGAGGAGGCGCTGGAGGCCGCGTCCGGGTCGGCGTCGACGTCGGCCGAGCTGTCGGCGGAGGCGTCCGTCGAGCCGGTGGTGTCGGTGTCAGCGGTCGACGCGGCCTGGGCGGCGGCCTCGGCAGCCGCCGTGGCATCGGCGTCCGCCGCGGCGGTGGCCGCTGCGGCGGCGTCGGTGTTGTCGTCGGCGTCCGGGTCGGCAGCCGCCTGGGCCGCGGCCTCGGAGGCGGCGTTCGCGTCGCTGTCCGCGGCGGCGCTGGCGGCAGCCGAGGCGGAGGCGTTGGCGTCGGCGTCGCCCGCCGGGGCGGCCAGCTTGACGGTGGCCGACGCGAGGTCGATGTCGACCAGCGGGTCGCCGGGGAGCAGCGCGATGCTCAGCGCGGACTGGGTGAAGGAGTCCGCGTCCTCAGCGCGCGGGTCGACGAAGTCGCCCGGCGTCTCCTGCACGTTCACCGTGATGGCGAGCAGGCTGGTCGCCACGCCGTCGATCACGGGGTCGAGCGCATCGGCGAGGGTGTTCACGACGGGGGTGACGGCCGTCTCGGCCAGCCCGGCGTCGGTCACCGCTTCGAGCAGAGGGCTGGTCAGGTCGTCGAGGATCCCCGTCAGCAGCGGCGCGAGCGCGTTGGTCAGCGCGCTGAGGTTCAAGCCGGCGAGCTCCAGCTCGACGCCGGTCGTCGGCTCCTCGGCGCCTTCGGCCCCGGTGAATCCTCCGAGCGTGCCGTCCAGGGTGATCGCGAGGTCGGCGACCGGCAGCCCGGCGAGGGTGACGTCCCCGGTGATGGCGATGGTGAGGTCGGCGCTGTTCAGGGCGTCGTTCACCGTGTCGACCACCAGGGCCGGGACCGTGTCGAGGACGGCCGCGATCTGGGTGTTGATGGCCTCGATCGTCTCGCCGTCGAGCAGCTCGGTGTTCGGAGGGAGGTCGTCCAGCGTCCCGCTGGTCACCATGGCGCCGAGATCCACCACGATCTCGCCGGTGCTCAGGTTGATGGTGACGCCTTCCTCCTCCTCGCCGATCGGCTGGGCGAGCACGTTGGCGAGCGCGGTCTGCAGGTCGAGGTCGAGCGTCGCCGTGACGTCCAGCTCCTCCACCTCGCCCAGCGGCGGGACGATCGGCAGCGGCTGCAGTGCGGCGTTCACGGTGTTCCGGATCGCTGCCAGCGACGGTGCGACGGCGTCGTCGATCACCCCGCCCTCGGCGGTGATGGCGTTGATGTCGGTGGAGACGTCTCCCACCAACCCGTTCAGGCTGGTGACCGTCGCCTCCGTCGCCGGGCTGGTGAGGGTGAGCGTGCCGTCGCTGATCTGGTAGTCGCCGACGTAGTTGCCCTCGTCGTCCACCGTGGCCAGGCCGGAGACGGCGCCCAGCTCCAGGCTCGCCTCCTCGAGCAGGGTGCTCAGGCCGGCCTCGTCGAGCAGCGGGGTGAGGTTCACGCTGGCCTGCTGGGCCGGGTCGTCCGCGGCGGCGATGTCGATGGCGCCGGACTCGGTGACCGCACCGGAGGAGGCGAAGGGATCGCCGCCGGTCTCACTGCGGCCGTACTGCTCGAGGGCGCCGAGCTCGATCAGGCCCTCGGTGCCGAACAGGGGTACGCCGACCTCGGCGTCGACCAGACCGCTGAGGACGCTGGCGTCGATGTTCTCGAAGCCGGCGCCCGGGGTGGTCGGGTCGGCGAAGTACGCGCCGTCCAGGTCGGCGATGGTGTTGAGGTCCAGGGCCCCGGCGTCACCGGTGAGGAGCCTTCCCTCGGCCTCGGCACGGTCCACCTCGGCTGCCTGGCTGGTTGTCGGCATCAGGGCGATGGTGGAGACCACCGCCGCGACGGCAGCGAGGGCGAGCGGGACGCGAGGGCGCAGACCCATGGGGAATCCTCCGAGCGTGAGCAAAGCGTGCTGGGGCCGGCGACATGGCCCGTTCTGCTGGTTCCCCCGAATCAGCGAGCGCTGGTGGCTCGAGGCAAGTAGACCCGCAAGGCACCGTGCTGCGCAACTCCCCGAGCAGGAGTCGGACGAGGACCTCCGGCTGAGGCAGGGGCAGGACGACCCCGGTGCGGTGCGGGATGAGGTCACGCGCAATGGGTAGGACGGCCTCATGCGGATCATTGTCGGCGTCGTCCCGCCCGCCGGCGTCCGCGGGACGGCCGCGGAGGCGGGCGGGTGAGGATCCTCCACTGGCACGTGCACGGGTCCTGGTCGACGTCGTTCGTGGCCGGTGCGCACGACTACGTGGTGCCCCTGCTGCCCGACCGCAGCGCCGACGGCGGCGGGCGGGCGCGGTCCTGGGACTGGCCGGCGTCGGCTCGCGAGGTGCCGGCCGACCGGCTGCGGGACGAGCCGTTGGATGTCGTCGTGCTGCAGCGGCCGCACGAGCTGGAGCTGGTCGAGCGCTGGACGGGCCGGCGTCCGGGACGCGACCTGCCGGCGGTCTACCTCGAGCACAACGCCCCGACCGAGCACGCCGTCCGCAGCCGGCATCCGGTGGCCGACCGCGACGACATCCCGGTCGTGCACGTCACCTGGTTCAACCAGATGGCCTGGGACTGCGGCCGGGCGCCCACCCGGGTGGTCGAGCACGGGATCATCGACCCCGGCCACCGCTACACCGGCGAGCGGGCGTCGCTGGCCGCCGTGGTCAACGAACCGGTCCGCCGCTGGCGCGTGGCCGGCACCGACCTGCTGCTGCGGATCGCGGGCGAGCTCGACGTCGACGTCCACGGCATCGACTCCCACCTGCTGCCGGCCGCCGCGGCCGAGCACGGGGTCGACCTGCCAGCCGCACGGGTGCACAACCTCTCCCAGCAGGAGCTGCACGACCGGATCGCCACCCACCGGGCCTACCTGCACCCCTACCGCTGGACGAGCCTGGGCCTCGCGCTCCTGGAGGCGATGATGCTCGGCATGCCGGTGCTCGCGCTGGCCACCACCGAGCACCCGCGGGCGGTCCCGCCGGCCGCCGGGACGCTCAGCAACGACGTCGACGCGCTGGTCGCGACCGCGCGGCGCTGGATGGACGACCCGGACGAGGCGCGGGCGGCGGGTCTGGCGGCCCGGGAGCACACGCTGGCCCACTACGGGCTGGAGCGGTTCCTCGCCGACTGGGACCGGGTGCTGGAGGGCGTCACCGGCTGAGCCACCCGATCAGCCGGTGCGGCGGCCGTCCCGGTCGAAGTGGTGGAGCCGCTGCGGGGCGACGGCGCAGCGGACCGGTTCACCGGCCTGCAGCCAGCGGGTGCCGCTCTGCTGGCGGAGGGTGAAGGAGGTGGTGCCGTCGTGGCAGACCACGTCCTGGGCCGAGCCCGTGAACTCGCAGAGCTCGGCCGTGCCCTCGACGAGCAGGTGACCGGCCGGGGCCTCCTCGCCGGGCGCCAGCAGCCGTCCGTCCTCGGCGCGCCAGCCGAGCACGCCGTCGCCGGGCCCGGGCCGCAGGTTCATCGGCGGCGACCCGACGAAGGTGGCGACGAACCGGTCGACCGGCGCGGCGTAGACCTCCTGCGGCCGGGCCGCCTGCACCACCCGGCCGTCCTTCATCACCACCAGGTGGTCCGACATGGTCATCGCCTCGTGCTGGTCGTGGGTGACCATCACCACCGTCGCGCCGATCTCGCGGTGCAGCCGCTGCAGCCCGGCCCGCGCCGAGGCGCGCAGCTGGGCGTCGAGGGCGGCCAGCGGCTCGTCGAGCAGCAGCACCGGCGGCCGCCGGACGACCGCGCGGGCGAGCGCGACCCGCTGCCGCTGGCCACCGCTGAGCTGGTCGGGACGGCGGTGGAGCAGCTCGCCCAGCTCCAGCAGCTCGGCCACCTCCCTCGTCCGGCGGGCGATCGTGGCGCGGTCGGGTCCGGCGCCGCGACGGCGGCGGGCCTGCAGCCGCAGCCCGAAGGAGATGTTGGCGGCGACGTCCATGTGCGGGTACAGCGCGTAGTCCTGGAAGACCATCGCCACCCCGCGCTCGCCGGCCGGCACCCGGGTCAGGTCGCGGCCGTCGGCGAGCAGGGCACCGGAGGTCGCCGGCTCCAGCCCCGACAGCAGCCGGAGCAGGGTGGTCTTCCCGCACCCGGACGGGCCGACCACCGCGGTGAACGAGCCGGGCGGGACGTCGAGGTCGACCCGGTCGAGGGCTGTCGTGGTGCCGTAGCGCTTGGTCAGCTCCTGCATCTGCAGACGGCTGGCGGGTGCGGTGCTCATCGTGCTCCCCTCTGCATGAACGCCTCGGTGATCTGCCGGGACGCGACGAGGTAGACCAGCAGGATCGGGAGGCTGGTCAGCGTCGCCGCGGCCAGCAGCCCGCCGTAGTCGTTGCCCTCGGCGGTGGTGAACTGGCTCAGCCCGATCTGCACGGTGGTGTCGGCCGCGCGCGGGGCGATGAGCAGCGGCCAGAGGTAGTCGTTCCAGGTGGTGATGAAGACGAGGACGGCCACCGCCGCGATCGCCGGGCGCAGCGCCGGCAGCACCACGTGCCACAGCACCTCCCGCGGCAGCGCACCGTCCAGCCGGGCCGCCTCGGCCGCCGAGACCGGGAGGGCGCGGACGTGCTGCACGAGCACCAGCACGGCCAGCGCCGACGACCCCAGCTGGGGCACGATCAGGCCCGCCTCGCTGTTGAGCCACCCGAGCCGGGTCGCCATCAGGTACTGCGGGACGATCAGCGCCTGCGGCGGGATGGCCAGCGAGACCGTCATCAGCGCCAGCACCGGACGCCGGCCGCGGGGAGCCAGGTGGACCAGGGCGTAGGCGGCGAGGCAGCCGATGACCACCTGCCCGAGCGCCACGCCGGCCGCCATCACGAAGGTGTTGCCCACCAGCGTGGCGACCGGCCAGCGCTGCAGCACCCGGGCGTAGTGCTCCAGGGTGGGGGCCACCGGCTCGAGCCCGAAGACCGCCGACGCCGGACGCAGGGAGGTCAGCACCGCCCACGCGACGGCGAAGAGCAGCACCACCACGGTGGCCGAGAGCACGAGGTGCCACAGCAGCACGCGCCAGGTGAGCTGGCTGCGCACACCCGGGTCAGCGCTCGCCACGTCGACCCCGCACCAGCCCGGCGACCAGCGCGGCCGCGGTGAAGAACACGAGCACCAGCACCGAGGCCGTCGAGGCCATCCCCGTCTCGAAGTAGACGAAGCCGAGCGTGTGGATGCGGTGGTAGACGTTGTCGGTGGCGCCGTCAGGACCGCCCTGGGTGAGCACCGACACGTTGGTGAAGGTCCACTGGCCGGCCAGCACGAGGCTGAGCAGCCCGAGCAGCACCACCGTGGCGCGCAGCTGGGGCAGCACGACGAAGCGCACCACCTCCACGTCGGTGGCTCCCTCCAGCCGGGCCGCCTCCACCGGACGCCGGTCCAGGCCGGACAGTGCGGCGCAGAAGAGCAGCAGGTTGAACGCGACCACCCGCGCCGAGGTGACGACGACCACCACCGGCAGCGCCCACGCCGGGTCGCCCAGCCAGTTGACGCGGGGCAGCCCGAACCAGCCCGTCACCTCGTTGGCCAGCCCGTTGAGCGGGTTGAGCAGGAACTGCCAGGCCACCGCCACCGCGACCGGGGCCACCATCGCCGGGACGAAGAGCAGGGAGCGGTAGACGGTGCTCGCCCGCCCGGGCCGCAGCCAGAGCAGCACCGCCAGCAGCAGCGGCACCACCGTGGCCGCCGGCAGCAGCGCCACGGCGTAGACCAGGGTCTGCAGCGCCGCCTGCCCGAACTCGGGCTCGGCGAGCAGACGGCGCAGGTTGTCGAGCCCGACCAGCTCGGCGGTGGGGCTGGTGAGGTCCCAGTCGACCACGCTCAGCACGAGCGTCCCGAGCACAGGCAGGTAGACCCACACGCCGACCAGGACGAGCAGCGGCAGCAGGTAGGGCCAGGCTCCGGGGCGCCACCGGCGACGCCGCACGGCGGCCGGTGCGGCGACCGTCCCGGCGACCCCGGCCGTCACGGCGTCCCGACCAGCTCGCGGATCCGGTCGGAGGTCGCCGTGAGCGTGCTCTGCGGGTCGGCGCCGCGGAGCACGATCGGCGCGACCGCCTCGTCCTGCAGCAGCTGGGTGGCCTGGTTGGCCCGCGACCCGGCGAAGGAGCGGTAGGGCTGCATCCGGTCGAGCTGCTCGATGGTCGGCACCAGCAGCGGATTCTCCTCCAGCCACGGGCCGAGCTCGGCCACCACGCTGCTGCGCAGGGGCAGGTAGCCGATCTCGGTCGCGATCATCCGGTAGCCCTCCTCGCCGGTGAGGAAGCGCACGAGCTCCCACGACGCCTGCTGCTCGGCCTCGGTCCCGCTCAGGACGACGAGCGAGGCGCCGGAGTGGGTGGGAGCCGGTGGCGCGTCCCCGAAGGCGGGGAACCCGGTGGTGCGCAGCTCGAAGCTGCCCTGGGCGGCCTGCTGGACGGTGCCGAGCACGGCGGTGCTGATCACCAGCATCCCGAGGTCGCCGGTGGAGAACGCGGCCAGCGCGTCCTCGACCGAGACCGCGGGCTGGAGGCCGTCGGCGGTCAGCGCCGCGACCTGGCGCAGCCCCTCCACCGAGGCGGGGGAGTCGGCGGTGACGGTGCCGTCCCCGGCGAGCACGCCGCCGCCGGCGCTGTTCATCACCGACTGGGTGAGGTAGTCCGACTTCGCGGTGTCGGCCACCCCGAAGTAGACCCCCTCCGCGCCGGTGGCGGTGACGGCCTCCGCGGCCTGCCGGATCTCGGCCATCGTCTGCGGCGGCGCATCGGGATCCAGCCCGGCCCGCTCGAAGAGGTCGGCGTTGTAGAGCACCGTCGGGATCGAGATCGTGTACGGGAGGGCGTAGGTGTGCCCGTCGCGGGTGCCGGTCTGGACGGGTCCGGGCAGGATGCCGGCGACGTGCGGCTCCCAGTCGGCTCCGGCGAGCTCGTCCAGCGGCTGCACCGGCAGCGTCTCCAGACCCTCGGTCAGCTTGCTGTAGCCCAGCTGGACGACGTCCGGCGGCTCCCCGGCGGCGGTGGCGGCCCGGGCGGAGGTGAGGACGTCGGCGACCGGGACGGCCTGCGGCTCGACGGTGATCTCGGGGTGCAGCTCGGCGAAGCGGTCCAGCAGCGCCTGGGTGCCGGTGCCGGCCGCGCCCTGGGTGCCGTAGTTGTAGGAGCTGAAGGTGATGGTGACCGAGCCGGGGGCGCTGCCCGCCTCCTCGGTCGAGCAGGCGGCCGCGGAGAGCAGCAGCAGGCCGGCGGCCAGCGGGGTCAGGGCGCGGGTGACGGGTCTCATGGTGTGCCTCTCGGTCGGTCGGCGGTGCGTCGTGGTCGGGACGGGCGGGAGGAGGAGGGTGGCCTCCGGTCAGGGCGGGGTGGGTCCGGTGGCCGCGGCCAGCGCACCGATGGGGACGACCTCGCCGACGTGGGCGACCCCGACGGGGCCGTCGAAGACCTCCGCCGCCCGCGCGCGGTGCCACTCGTGCTGGTCGGGGTCGGGGCTGGCGAAGTGGGTGAGGGTGAGCCGGCCGACGCCGGCCTCCTGGGCCGCCTGGCCGGCCTCGGTGGAGGTGAGGTGGCCGTGACCGCTGCGGTCGGTGCTGCGCAGCGTGCTCTCGCAGAGCAGCAGGTCGGCGTCGGCGGCGAGGTCGGCGAGGGCCGGGGTGACGCCCGTGTCGCCGCTGTAGACGAGGCTGGTGCCGTCGGGGGCCTCGAGGCGGGTGCCGCAGTTGGGCGCCACGTGCTCCAGCAGCCGCCAGTGCAGCCGCAGCCCGCCGACCGCGAAGGTGTCACCCGGCTGGTACTCCACCACCTCGAACCCGAGCTCGAAGGCGCGGTCGAGCACCGGGTTGCTGGTGACGGGGAAGAGCGCGGCCCACTCCCGCAGCGTCGCCGTGGCCCCGCTCGGCACCAGCAGCGGCACCGGCGGCACCTCGGCCAGCTCGGTCCGTCCCGAGGTCGGGTCGAGGTGCAGGCGCTGGTTGAGCACCATCTTGCCGATCGGCAGCAGGTCGAGCAGGTGGTCGGTGTGCAGGTGGCTGACCACCACGGCGTCGGGACGCGTCCCGGCCAGGGCGGCGCTGAGGCCGACCGCGGTGCCGGGCCCGGCGTCCAGCATCACGGTGGTGCCGCCGGAGCTGACCAGGTAGCCGGAGCTGGCCTGGCCGCCGGCCGGCATGCCGGCCATCCGGCCCAGAGGGAGGAGCTGCATCGTCTGCCTTCGTCAGGTGGCCCGCTGCCGGGCCCTCCCTCCCATCGTCCGGAGTGTCCGGTCGGGCCAACAAGGTCGACCTGGCGAAGGGACGATCGGCCCAGCCGATCGATCGGGAGGGGCGCTCGACGACCCGCCGGTCGCGCGCTCAGGCGGCGTCCACGCCGCCCGGGTGCCCGGCCAGCGCCACCAGCTGGTCGAGCACCAGCCGGACCGGTGGCGGAGCGGGCCGGGCGACGAGGGCGTGCAGCTGCAGCGTCGGCTCGGGCGGGCCGAGGCGGAGCACCGCCATCCCGCTGGCCCGGTTCTGCTCCCCGCGCGGGACGGAGCAGAAGCCGATCGCGTCGGTGATCTCCAGCTCGAGCAGGTAGCTGGCCAGGTCGGTGCTGGCGTCGGACGGCACCAGCCGGACGCCGGCCGCGGCCGCGGTGCGGAGCACGACCTGGTCGATGTGGGACCCGCTGCCGCGGACGCCGGTGAGGTAGCGGTGGCGACCCAGCTCCGGGTAGCCGACGAGGTCGCGGTCGGCCAGCGGGTGCCCGTGCCGGACGGTGCCGACCACGGGCACGTCCCGCAGGTGGACCGAGTCCACCCGCGACGAGTCCACGGGTCCGTAGCCCAGACCGAGGTCGAGGTCGCCCCGTTCGAGCGCCCGGAGCTGGTCGTCGGTGCCCATCTCGCGGAGCAGGGTGCTGAGGTCGGGCAGCCGGTCACGCAGCCGCTCGAGGAGGGGGAGCAGCAGCAGCCGACCGGCAGGGTAGTTGGTGCCGATCCGGACGGTCCCCCGCCGACCGCTCGCCGCCTGGCGGGCCAGCTGGACGGCCTGCTCGAGCCGGCCGAGCACCTGCTCGACCTCCTCGAGGAAGACCTCCCCGGCGGCGGTCAGCTCCACCCGGCGGGACGTGCGGTGCACCAGCTGGGCGCCCACGTCGGCCTCCAGGCGCTGCAGCTGCTGGCTGACCGAGGACTGCCCGAGGTACAGCCGCTGGGCGGCCCGCCCGAAGTGCCGCTCCTCGGCCAGCACGCGGAACACCTCGAGGTGGCGCAACTCCATGGGCCGATGGCAGCACCCAGGGGTGAACACCGGGCGAACGGGCGACCTCGTCCACGCGGACGGATCCGGGGTGGGCCTAACTGGACTTGAACCAGTGACCTCTGCCTTATCAGGGCAGCGCTCTAACCGTCTGAGCTATAGGCCCGGGAGGTGCGTCAGCACCGAGGGGAGATACTAGCCCACCGGTGCGGACGCGCCAAACCTCAGTCGTCGGTCTCGGCCAGCGTCACCTGCAGACCACCGAGCATGGTGGCGCCGAGGTTGTAGAGGAACGAGGCGACGGTGCTGATCGCGGTGATCAGCAGCACGTCGACCACCGCCAGCAGCGCCGTCGCGCCGAGCACCCGCGGCCCGTTGACGTACTCCTCCAGCCGGAAGGGGTCGGCGTCACCCGGGGCGGCGAGCATGCTGGTGACGGCGTCGTTGACCCCCTGGAACAGACCGGACGTCTGCAGCACCCACCAGACGAAGGCCACGGCCACCCACATCGCGATCCCGGCGGCGATGGAGAACAGGAACGACATCTTCATCACCGACCACGGGTCGATGCGGGAGAGCCGCAACCGGGCACGCCGGGGCTTGCGCGCCGCGGCCGCCTTCGCGCCGGCGCTGGTCTCGGTCGCCGCCGGCTCCTTCATCGAGCCGCTCACCGTGGTGAGAGCGCCCGTGCCGACCAGCACCTCGGTGCTCCCGTCCTCGGTCTTCTCCGACCCGGCACGCTGCGGCGTGGCGGTCTGCTGCGCGGAGGCGTCCGAGGTCGCCGGGCGGTCGGCGACCTCCGCCGGGGCGCCGCCGGCGGCACCCTGCGGCGGCTGGAACGCGACCGGCCGGTTGACCCGGGTCGGCTCGTCGTCGGGCGACCCGCCGCGACGCTGGTCGGCCGAGGTCTTGCTCCAGGCGTCGGAGGGCTGGTTGCGGACCGGCCGCTGCGGCTGCCCGCCCGACGCCGCGGGCGCAGCCGATCCGGCAGCGGCCCCGGCGGCAGCACCCGCACCCTTCGCCGCACCCTCACCGGCTGGCCGACCCTGGCCGCCAGGCTGACCCGGGGCGCCGGCGCCCGTGCCAGCCCTGCCGGGTCGGTCCCCCCGGGCAGCGCCGCCGGAGGCAGCCCCGGCCGGGCTGCCGCCCTGACCCGGTCGCCCGGCCGGCGGCTGCTGGCCGCCGCCGGGACGGCCGGAGCCCGTCTCGGGCGCGCGTCCCATCAGCCGGTCGGCGCGGGTCGGAGCACCGTCGGAGCCGCCGCCCGGCGCGTCGCCGCCCTCCACCCGCGGCTGGACCACCGTGTCGTCGTCGGGGTTGGCCGTGACCTTCGTCCGATCACTCACGGGTGTCGTCCTCCTCGGCACCGGGAGACGGCGCGTCGTCCGTCGCCGGAGCGTCCGCGTCCGGCGTCAAGCCCCCATTATCGTCATCGGCACCCGAAACCGAACCGTCGGCGGCCAGGTCGGCGTCGCTGGTGTCGTCCCCGGCCGGCGCGGCGACCTCGGTCAGGACCGCGTCGGCGGCCTGCACCGCCGCGGTCGCGGCACCCTCCTCGGCCGACTCCGCGGCCTGCTGCTCGACCTCCTCGGCCACGCTCGCCTCCGGGTTGATGGCGATCACGGCGACCGCGTCACCGTCGCGCACCCCGACGAAGCGGACGCCCATGGTGTCGCGGCCCTTGACCGCGACCTCCGACACCGCGCTGCGGGTCACCTGGCCGCTGGTCTTGATGGCCAGCACCTGGTCGGACTCGCGCACCACGATGCCGCCGACCAGCTCGCCACGGTCCTCGTTCAGCCGCATCGCCTTGATGCCCAGCCCGCCGCGGCCCTGCACCCGGTACTCCGAGACCGCGGTCCGCTTGCCGTAGCCGCCGTCGGTGACGGTGAACACGTAGCGGTCGTCCTCGGGCATGTCGGCACCGATGATCGACATCGACAGCAGCTCGTCCCCGGGGCGGAACTTCATCCCGGTGACGCCGGAGGTGGCCCGGCCCATCGGCCGCAGCTGGTCGTCGCTCGCGGAGAACCGGATCGCCTGGCCCTTGCGCGAGATCAGCAGCACGTCGTCGTCCTCGCTGCACCGGGCCGCCCCGATCAGCTCGTCGTCGTCGGAGCGGAAGTTGATGGCGATCAGCCCCGCCTGGCGCGGCGAGTCGTAGGCCTGCAGCGCGGTCTTCTTCACC
The DNA here is from genome assembly GCF_003327535.1 of Desertihabitans brevis. Lineage (NCBI taxonomy): Bacteria > Bacillati > Actinomycetota > Actinomycetes > Propionibacteriales > Propionibacteriaceae > Desertihabitans > Desertihabitans brevis. The sequence goes on from NZ_QOUI01000003.1 coordinate 276,649, forward strand.
AGCCCCTGGCGGGTGGCCAGCAGCAGGTAGGGCGAGTCGTCGTAGCCGCGGATGTCGAGCACCTGGGCGATCCGCTCCTCGGGCAGGAACGACAGCAGCCCCGCCACGTGCCCGCCGCGGGCGTCCCGGCCGGCCTCGGGCAGCTGCCACACCTTGGCCCGGTAGACCCGGCCCAGGTTGGTGAAGAACAGCACCCAGTGGTGGTTGGTGGTGGCGAACATGTGCTCGACCTCGTCGTCGGTGCGCAGGGTGGCCCCGCGCACCCCCTTCCCGCCGCGCTTCTGCACCCGGTAGAGGTCGCTGCGGGTGCGCTTGGCGTAGCCGCCGCGGGTGATGGTGACCACCACGTCCTCATCGGGGATGAGGTCCTCGTCGGAGAGGTCGCCGTCGGCGCGGATGATCTGGGTGCGCCGCTCGTCGCCGTACTTGTCGACGATCTCGGCCAGCTCCTCGGAGATGATCTGACGCTGCCGGGCCGGGGTGGCGAGGATGTCCTTGAGGTCGGCGATCAGCCGCTCGTACTCGGCCAGCTGGTCGATGATCTTCTGCCGCTCCAGGGCCGCCAGCCGCCGCAGCTGCATGTCGAGGATGGCGTTGGCCTGCAGGTCGTCGATGTCGAGCAGCTCACGCAGCCCGGTGCGCGCCTCGTCGGTGCTGGGGCTGCGCCGGATCAGCGCGATGACCTCGTCGAGGGCGTCCAGCGCCTTGACCAGGCCGCGGTAGATGTGGGCCTTGGCCTCGGCGTCGGCCAGCCGGTAGGCCGTCCGGCGCTGGATGACGTCGAGCTGGTGGGTGATCCAGTGCGAGATGAACTGGTCCAGCCGCAGCGTCCGCGGCACGTCGTCGACCAGCGCCAGCATGTTGCAGCCGAAGGTGTCCTGCAGCTGGGTGTGCTTGTAGAGGTTGTTCATCACGACCCGCGGCTGGGCGTCGCGCTTGAGCACGATCACCAGGCGCTGGCCGGTGCGGGCGGAGGAGTCGTCGCGGATGTCGGCGATGCCGTTGAGCCGTCCGGTGTTGACCAGGTCGGCGATCTTCAGCGCCAGGTTGTCCGGGTTCACCATGTAGGGCAGCTCGGTGATCACCAGCAGCTGGCGTCCCGTGCGCTGCTCCTCCTCGAGGTCGATCACCGCGCGCATGGTCACCGAGCCGCGACCGGTGCGGTAGGCCTCCTCGATGCCCTGACGGCCCACGATCAGCGCGCCGTTGGGGAAGTCGGGGCCCTTCACCCGCTCGATCGCGGCCTCGAGCAGCTCCTCGCTGGAGGCCTCCGGGTTCTGCAGCGACCACTGCACCGCCTCGGCCACCTCGCGCAAGTTGTGCGTCGGGATGTTGGTGGCCATGCCGACCGCGATGCCGGTGGAGCCGTTCACCAGCAGGTTGGGGAACCGCGCCGGCAGCACCGTCGGCTCGCTGTCGCGGTTGTCGTAGTTGGGCTTGAAGTCGACGGTGTCCTCGTCGATGTCGCGGACCATCTCCATGGCCAGCGGCGCCATCCGGCACTCGGTGTACCGCATCGCGGCGGCCTTGTCGTTGCCCGGGGAGCCGAAGTTGCCCTGCCCGGCCACCAGCGGTGCCCGCATCACCCACGGCTGGGCCAGGCGGACCAGGGTGTCGTAGATCGCCCCGTCGCCGTGCGGGTGGTACAGACCCATCACCTCACCGACCACGCGGGAGCACTTGTTCCAGCCCCGGTCGGGCCGGTAGCCGCCGTCGTACATGGCGTAGAGCACCCGCCGGTGCACCGGCTTCAGCCCGTCGCGGACGTCGGGCAGCGCGCGTCCCACGATCACGCTCATCGCGTAGTCGAGGTAGGAGCGCTGGATCTCGGCCTGCAGGTCGATCGGCTCGGTCCGCTCGGTGGGCGGCTCGATCGGGGTGTCGGTCATGCGTTCTCTTTCTGGGTGCGGGCCGGCTCTGCGACGGGCTCAGGCGTCGGACCGGGTCGGCGGGTTGGGCGGGACCCCGGGCGGCTCGGGAGGGCCCGCCCGGACGTCCTCGCTCAGATGTCGAGGAAGCGGACGTCCTTGGCGTTGCGCTGGATGAACGCGCGGCGCTGCTCGACGTCCTCGCCCATGAGGATGGAGAACATCTCGTCGGCCTGGGCGGCGTCGTCGAGGGTGACCTGCAGCAGCACCCGCTGCTCGGGGTTCATCGTGGTGCTCCACAGGTCCTCGGGGTTCATCTCCCCCAGACCCTTGTACCGCTGGATCGGGTTGACGCTGGGCAGCTTCTTGCCGGCCTCGAAACCGGCGTCGCGCAGGCCGTCGCGCTCCTCGTCGGTGTAGGCCAGCTCGTGCGGGGCGTTCGTCCAGCGCAGCCGGAACAGCGGCGGCTGGGCGAGGTAGACGTGCCCGGCCTCGATGAGCGGCTTCATGAACCGGAACATCAGGGTGAGCAGCAGCGTGCGGATGTGGGCGCCGTCGACGTCGGCGTCGGCCATCATGACGATCTTGTGGTAGCGCAGCTTGTCGAGGTCGAAGTCCTCCTGGATGCCGGTACCCAGGGCGGAGATGATCGCCTGGACCTCCTGGTTCTGCAGGATCTTGTCGATCCGTGCCTTCTCGACGTTGAGGATCTTGCCCCGGATCGGCAGGATCGCCTGGATCCGCGGGTCACGACCGCCCTTGGCCGAGCCGCCGGCGGAGTCGCCCTCGACGATGAACACCTCGCACTCGGTCGGGTCGGTGGACTGGCAGTCGGCCAGCTTGCCCGGCAGCGTGTTGCTGCCCAGCAGACCCTTGCGGTTGCGGGCCAGGTCGCGGGCCTTGCGGGCCGCCGCCCGGGCCTGCGCCGCCGCCTGGGACTTGCGGACGATGTCCTTGCCCTCGTTGACGTTCTGCTCGAACCAGTCGCCGAGCTTGTCGTTGATGACCCGCTGGACGAAGCTGCGGGCCTCGGTGTTGCCGAGCTTGGTCTTGGTCTGGCCCTCGAACTGCGGCTCGGTCAGCTTGACCGAGATGATCGCGGTGAGGCCCTCGCGGACGTCGTCGCCGGAGACCCGGTCCTCGCGCTTCTTGATCATCCCCCAGGTCTCGCCCCACTTGTTGACCGTGTTGGTCAGTGCGGAGCGGAAGCCCTCCTCGTGGGTGCCTCCCTCGTGGGTGTTGATGGCGTTGGCGAAGGTGTGCACGGCCTCGGTGAAGGAGCTGTTCCACTGCATCGCCACCTCCAGGCTCATCCCCTGGGCGGTGGCCTCGGCCTCGACGCCGATCACGGAGGCGTGGATCGGGTCCTTGGCCGAGGACAGGTGGCGGACGTAGTCGACCAGCCCGTCGTCATACTTGAACGTCTCGCCGATCTGCTCGCCGTCCTCGTCGACGTGGCCGGCCCGCTCGTCGCGGATGCTGATCGAGAGCCCCTTGTTGAGGAAGGCCATCTCGCGCAGCCGGTTGGCCAGGGTCTGGTAGGAGAAGTCGACGGACTCGAAGATGTCGGGGCTCGGCCAGAACGAGATCGCGGTGCCGGTGCCCTCGGTGGGCTCGCCCTGCACCAGCTCGCCGTCGGGCACGCCGAGGGAGAAGGACTGGTGCCAGTGGTGGCCCTCGCGCTGCACGTCGACCTCGAGCCGGGACGACAGCGCGTTGACCACCGAGCTGCCGACGCCGTGCAGACCGCCCGACACCTTGTAGCCGCCGCCGCCGAACTTGCCGCCGGCGTGCAGCACGGTGAGCACCAGGGTGACGGTGGGGATGCCCTCGGTGGGGTGCATGCCGACCGGGATGCCGCGACCGTTGTCGGTGACGCGGACGCCGTTGTCGGGCAGCAGCGTCACCTCGATGGTGTCGCAGTAGCCGGCCATCGCCTCGTCCACCGCGTTGTCGACGATCTCCTGCACCAGGTGGTGCAGACCGCGCTCGCCGGTGGAGCCGATGTACATGCCGGGGCGCTTGCGGACCGCCTCCAGACCTTCCAGGACGCTGATCGAGCTGGCGTCGTAGCTCTCCTCGACCCGGTGCCCGGTCGACTCCGTCAGCTCGAAGTGGCTGCCGTCGTCGGCTCCGTCGGTGCCGGCCGGGTCGCCGGGGGTGGCGCCGTCGGTGGACTCGTCAGCGGGGTCGAGGGGGTTGAGGTCACTCACCGAGACAGGCTCCTGTCAGACAGAGGACGCCCGGAGGTGAGACCTCACTCCCCGGGCAGCGCCTTCGCGCCCGGCCAGTCTACCGGGTGGGCGCCCTGGATCCGCGTCGTGAACCGCTCGATCTGTGGACGGTTGTTGTTTCCCGGCCTCCGACGGCCCGTTCGAGCCCTTCCTGGCCCCGTCCGTAGGGGCCGGTATGCGATCCACCCTCCCGGACGCCCCAGGAGGCCCTCGGAGCAGGGTCGGGTCGCCCACCACCACGGTGAGCCGGTCGGCCACCCGTGGTGGCACGGGACGGCTCTAGGCTGCCGCCATGTCCCTGCCACCACCCGGTGTCTGGCTCGACGAGCGGCCGCTGTCGCGGAGCTGGCCCGAACCGGTCCCGCCGCTGCGGGTGCCCGGCTGGGCGCGGATCGGCCTGCCGCTGCTGGTGCTGGTCGCCCTGGTGGCGGCGGTGGTCGGCTTCGGCGGCCTGGAGCAGCGCCGCGACCAGGTGCAGGTGGTGTCCCCCGGCGTCCCGGTGGACTGCAAGAACCTGGTGTTCACCCTGCAGTCGGCCACCGTGCAGCGCGCCACCCAGTGGGACGACTCGATCGCCTGGACCGTCCGCGTCCACGGCACCGTCAGCAACCCCAACGACGAGCCGCTGCGTCCGCGTGACGGCCCCAGCGGGAACCTCGCCCTCGTGCCCGGGGACCCGCTGCCCACCGTCACCGAGCTCGAGGGCTACACCATCGGCGAGGGCGAGGACTCGGTGCGCCGCGCGGTGCCACCCGGCGGGGCGGCCTTCCCGCTCGAGCTGGAGTTCGTGCTGCCCGAGGAGTTCACCCCGCGCGACGTCATCCACGTCGGGCTGGTGGAGAGCGAGTTCACCGACAACTCGGTGCTCGACATCGGTGGTGGGGAGAAGACCTGGAACGGGGGCGACCAGGCCTACTCGGTGTACCTGCCGGTGACGGTGCTGGCCGAGGACGTCTACTGACCGAGCGGGCCCCGGCGTGGAGCGGGATCAGGCCGGCGGGCGCAGCACCCACGCGACCCCGGTCTCGAGGTCGTTCATGGTGACGCCCTTGATGGCGTCGGTCCGCGTCTGCGGCACCTGCACGACCAGCTCGGTCAGGCCGCGTCCGGACTCCGGGCAGTCGTCGGGCACCGGGCGCTCGAGCCCCGACGGCAGCAGGTCGGCGGTGAGCTGCTCGTCCTCGCCCACCAGCACCGAGCCGCCGCAGTAGGTGTCGGGGAGCAGGGTCTCGACCTCGAGGTGGGCGACGAGGAACACCTTGCCGGGATCGGGGGTGACCGGTACCCCGTCGTCGGAGCCGCTCAGGCTGTCGGCCAGGTACCACTCGACCACCCGCTGCCGCAGTCCCTCGGCTTCGACCCAGGCACCAGGAGCGGTCGGCACGTAGGTGATCGAGGTGGCCCGTTCGAAGTAGCGCAGCCAGCCGACGCTGAACAGGGTGCACAGGCACAGCGCCACCACCAGCAGCGGCCACCGCTGCCGGGCCAGCCGCTCACCGAGCGTGGGCCCCACCGAGCTCACCATCGCCTCCTCCCACGCACCCCGGTCACCGGATCGGCCTCGTCGTCGACTGCGAGGAGACCGACAGCTCCCGCCCGGCGGCCTCGGCCACCACCCGCTCCGCCGCAGCCCGGTCCAACCCCAGGTCGACGACGACCACGTCGGAGAACCCGGTGATGAAGGCGCCCACCCCGAGCTCGGCGTGCAGACCGTCCAGGTCGGCCGGGTCGACCTCGTAGACCATCTCGATCGAGCTGACCACGCCCGACTCGCCGGGGAGCAAGTCGTTGGTCATCGCCGGGTAGGAGCGATCGCCGTTGACCAGCGTCACGGTGAGGTTGCCCACCGGCCTCTCCCCCTCGATGGCCAGGTCCACCGGGAGCGCGACGAAGACCAGCGGTGTCGTGTCGAGCTCGGTGGGCTCGCTGTAGGAGATGTCGACCAGCACCTGTCCGTAGCGCGGCTCCCCGACCGAGACCTGGCGTCCCATCAGCTCGGCCCGCTCCCCGACCTCGGCCGACAGCCGGCGGGAGTCCTCCACCTGCTGGATGCCGACCGTCGCCCCGGCCAGACCGAGGCACAGCAGCAGCGCCACCGCGGCCTGCCCGAGCTGGCTCCGCCAACCGGCGACCCGTCGCGGACCGGCCGGCTGCGCCCCGGGGAGCTGCTCGGCCCCCGCCGCCTGCCCCGCGAACAGCGACAGCGCCCGGGTGAACGCGACCGCGAGCAGCACCACCCGCAGGCTCTGGTGCAGCACCCGGTCGACGAGGTCGAGGAAGGGGTCGATCCGGGCCCAGACGTCACCGCTCTGCCCCCCGATGACGCTGTACATGGCGAGGTCGAGCACCTCGAAGGACAGCGACAGCACCGACGAGACGATCACGTAGCCGCCGAGGAAGACGATGCCAGCCCGCAGCACCAGCCGCAGCGACTGCCAGGTGGGCAGGTACTTGTCGTCGATGTCGCCGAGGAAGGCCTCCTGGACCTGCAGCGCCACGGTGCGCAGCCGGGAGGAGGAGCCGGCCGTCTCCAGCCGGCGGACCAACCGGGTCTGCCGGGCCCCGGGCAGCTGGGCGGCCAACGGCTCACCCTTGCGCCACAGGTCGGCCACCGAGACCACCTTCGCCCCGAACACCAGCGCCGCCATCGCCAGCCAGGCGATCGGCTCGGTCAACCCGTTCCAGAACACCGGCCAGACGACCTCGCCGACGAAGGTACCGACGGTGAGCAGCACGTCGGGCAGATCGATGCGGAACACCGAGAAGCCGGCGGCCAGGTCGGCCATCGCCGCATCCCACCAGCTCATCAGCCGTCGGTCGGACAACCAGAGGTTGGCCTGCTCGACCAGCCGGAACCCGCTGAGCAGGAACAGCAGCAGGAAGCAGGCCTCGACGAAGGCGGTGAGCAGGCCGAACAACCGGACCCTGGTCCGGTCGTGGAGGGTGTCGAGCACCCGGCGCAGCACGTACAACCCCACCAGCGCCCCGATGGTGACGACCGTGGCGGTGCGGCTGTTGAGCGGGTTGAGCCCGACCAGGATGTTCTCGAACGGCCCGCGGACGGCGGCGTTGCGGACCACCAGCGCGGTGGCCAGGTCGTCGACGTAGCCGAAGGCGGCGTAGACGGCGAGGAACGGGAGCAGGGTGAGCACCAGCAGCGAGGTCAGCGACGTGTCGCGCTCGTCGTCGTCCTCGGCGTCCGGCTCGGCCCCCCGCACCAGCTCGCGCACCCCGAGCTGGGTGGCGACCATCCGCAGCCCGATCACGGTGGCGGCGAGCATCCCGACCAGCCCCGTGGCGAACAGCGGGACGACCAGGTAGGGCCGGGCGATGCCCTGGGTGACGGTCACCCAGGTGCTCACCTGGTAGGCCAGCCAGCCGAGCAGCATCAGCCCGATCAGCTGCGGCCACAGCCGCCACCACAGCTGGCCGCTGCGGGCGGCGAGCCGGACGGCCTCGGAGAGCATCGAGCTGACGGTGGTCATGTCGGACCGCACTCTAGGACCACCGCGGCCCAGGTCTCCTACGCTGCTGGCCATGACCCAGCCCGCCGCGCCTTGGCTCGACGGAGCCCCGCTGTCGCGGGACTGGCCGCCGCCACCGTCGCGCCGCCCACCCCGGTGGCTGCGCGTCGGCCTGCCGGTCGGGCTGGCGCTGGTGCTGCTCGTCGCTCTGCTCGGCGCCGGGGGGTTCCAGCGCCGCACCGACACCACCACCGTGATGGCTCCGGGTGCCGTCCTCGACGCCGGGCGGCTCGCCTACACCTTCGACCGTGCCGTCGCCGAGGCCGAGACGGGGTCTGGGGAGGGACGCTGGTCGGTCACCCTGCAGGGCACGGTCGCCAACCCGACCGACGAGTCGCAGCCGCTGCCCCACCGCTCCTCGGGCGAGCTGGCGGTCCGCGGCGTGCCGGGGGACCACCTCGCCGAGCTCGGGCTGGTCGAGGCAGGGGGGCCGACGAGCGTGGTGCTGTACCGGACGAACGTCCCGCCCGGCACCAGCCTGCCGCTCACCATCAGCGCCACCCTGCCGCCGGACTACCGGCCCAGCGACCGGTTGCTCGTCGTGGTCTGCGAGACGGAGCTCAGCAACCGGCGGGTGCTCGACCCCGACGCCGAACCGCAGTGGAACCCGACCGAGCGCTGTTTCGCCGTCTTCGCCCCGCTGTCGGTCCGGCCCGGACGCTGAGGCCCCGCTCCCACCCACCCTCGACAGCCCACCGGTGCTGCCGGCCCGTCCCGGTGGTCCCAGCGACGCCCGGTCCGGCTCAGGCAGGTGGCTGCAGCAACCAGGTGGTACCGGGGCCGAGGGTGGGTCGGACGAGCACGCCCCGAATCCGGTCGCGCTCGCGGAGCGGCACCCGGTAGACCACCTCCACCGTCTGCGCGGCGCGTCCGGCGCAGGTCGGCGGGTGCGGACGTCGCACGACCGGGGCCTGCGGGTCCCACACCATCGTCCCGGCGCCCAGCAACGACAGGTCGCACCAGCTCTGCACCGGGCCGTCCGCGGTCGGCGCCTGCTCCGCCTCGCGGGTGTCCACCTGGACCCGGCCCACCACGAACACGGTGCCCGGCGGGGGCCGCTGCGGCTCCTCGCCCGGACCACCGACCAGCAGGTCGGTGCTGTAGAGCTCCGACAGCCGGTAGGTGCTGCCCTCCACCTGCACCCTCGCCCCCGGCGGAGCGGGCCGGACCAGCCACCCGCTGTTGGCCTGGTACCAGCCGACCCAGCCGGCACCGGTGAGGGCTCCGAGGCAGAGCGCCACCAGCAGCAGCCGCCACGGTCGCCGAACCAGGTCGGACGTCCCCGCATCGGCCGCCGGACCGGACGGTGGCGCCCACTCCAGCGAGGGCTCCGACCAGAGGGTCGGACCGCCCGCCCCCTCCCCCTCCCCGGGCGGCCCGGGCGGCGTGCTCACCGCAGACCCTCGGTGAGCGGCGCGGGCAGGCACTCCACCGGGGCGTCGACCAGGTCGCTCCGCAGCTGCTGCGCGGACCCGGCGTCCAGGCCGAGATCGACCCGGAGCTCGGCGTTGTAGCCGCGGTAGATCTCCAGCGGACGCACCTCGATGCCCAGACCGGGTCGGATGTCGTCGGGGTCGATCTCGAAGACGAAGGTGGAACGGGTCCGGTAGCCGGCCTCGGCGTCGACCTGACCGAGGCCGAACTGGGTGTCGTAGCGGCGTCGGTCGCTGACCAGGTCCGCCGTCATCGGTGCTCCCGCGGGCCCGGGCGCCACCAGCTCGACCGGGACCACCACGATCGCCAGCTCCGAGGTCGCCTCGACCTCCTGACCTCCCTCGCGGAGCAGCCGCTGGCCGAAGCGAGGCGCGGACACCGTCACCAGCCGGCCGGAGACGTCGGCGGTCTCACCGACGGCGGCCCGCACCAGCTGCGCCTCGTCCTGCTGCCGCAGCACCACGCTGGCCAGCCCGAGGAGGGTGCAGAGCAGGACCGCGACCCCGAGCCGGCTGGCCGCCCCCACCCGGATGGAGGGCCGCACCCCGGCGGGCGTGGCCGGGACCGCGCCGGCCCGGACCGCGAACCGCGACAACGCGGAGGAGAAGGCCACCGCCAGCACGCTCACCTGCAACGACATCACCAGGACGTCGCTGTCGAGGGTGAGGAAGGGCTGCAGCAGCGCCCACAGCCCCACATCGGACGGCCCGACCAGGCAGGTCAGCAGGTGGTCGAGGAGCAGCGCCAGCAGCTGCAGCGCCGTGAAAGCCACCAGGTAGCCGCCGAGCAGCCCGAGCCCGGCCCGCAGCACCAGCCGCAGCGACTGCCAGGTCGGCAGGTACTTGTCGTCGACGTCGCCGAGGAGCACCTGCTGCACCTGCAGCGCCACCCGGCGGACGCCGGTCGCCGAGGCCGCCGCCCGGTGCAGCCGGTCACGCAGGCGGGGACGGGCCACCGGGGCGGGGGCGGACTCCGCCATCCGCTGCCAGACGTCGGCCAGGCTGAGCACCCGCGAGCCGAACACCAGGGCGGCCAGGGCCAACCAGGCGACCGGCTCGCTGAGCCGCTCCCACACCACCGGCCACAGCAGCGTCGACCACAGCTCGACCGCCCGGTCCCACACCGCCGGCAGGTCCACCCGCAGGACGGCGAAGCCGGCAGCCAGGTCGGCCCCGAGCTCGGACCACCAGCCGAGCAGCCGGCGCTCGGACCACCACGACCGCAGCAGCTCCAGGAGTCGGAAGCCGCTGAGCAGCACGAGGAAGAGGAAGCAGGCCTCGACGAGGACGGTGAGCAGTCCCAGCACCGCCTGTCCGGTGCGCCGGTAGAGCCGGTCCACCACGCGCCGCAGCAGGAACAGACCGACCAGCACGACCGACACCCCGAGGACCGTCCAGCCACTGCCGGTCGGGTCGAGCGCGACCAGCACCGGTGCGCCGAGCCCCTGGGCCAGCTGGGTGGTGTTGACCAGCGTGCCGGCCAGGCTCTCGGCGTGGCCGAAGGCGGTGTAGACGGCCAGGAAGGGCAGCAGCACCACGGTGAGCAGGCGGAGCGGGCTCCGGTCGCGGTCGTCGGGGTCGGCCGCCTCGCCGGCGGCCTGCAGCAGCCGCTCCACCCCGAGCGAGGTGGCCGCCAGGCGCAGCGCGACCACGGTGCTGGCCGCCACCGCCACCAGCCCGAGGGCGACGGTCGGCACCACCAGCCAAGGCCACTCGTCGGTCACCTCGGCCGACAGCAGCAGGGCCGCGTGCCGGCCGGCCCAGCCGAGCAGCAGGACGCCGAGCAGCTGCGGCCACAGCCGTGCCCAGAGGCGCAGGGCCTCCGCACCCAGCCGGGCCGCCTCGAGCCCGATCTCGGCCACCGTCCTCACCGCCGCCCCGATCTCATCCGGCTGGCCTGCGCTCAGCCATAGGTGTCACGGGGGCCGCGGGCGCCACGGATGCTGCGCCGGCCGTGCTTCCAGCTGGGGACGTCCGGGCCGAGCACGGTGATCCGGGTGACCGTCCCCTGGCCGAGCGCCTCGTTCAGCCGGGCCACCAGCTGGGGCGCCATGGTGCGCAACGAGGTGGCCCAGGCGGTGGAGTCCGCGCGCACGGTGAGCACCTGGTCGGCGTAGCGCTCGGGCCAGGAGTGCTCGGCGTTGACGTCGCCGACCAGGCTGCGCCAGCGGCCGAGCAGCAGGTGCAGGTTGACCGTGGTCGTCCACCCCTGCCGCTCGAACAGCGCCTCCATCGCCGCACCGAGCAGCTGGGGGTCGCGCCCGTCGGGTCGGGCCCCGGAGGACTGCGGGTCGGTGGGTCTGCGGCGTGGCCGGCGCCGGCGGGACGGCCCCGAGACCCCGCGCACCTGGCGGCTGATGCTGCGGGCCAGGTCGAGACCGGTGTCGTCGTGGTCCTCGGGGGTGGGATCGGTGCTGGGCCCTTCGACAGGCTCAGGGCGCTGGGGGTCCGGCTCAGGGCGCTGGGGGTCCGGCTCAGGGCGCTGGGGGCCCAGCTTGCCGCGCCGGGCGTCGGGCGCGGGGCGCTCGGCGTCCGGGTGCTCGGGGTCGGTCATGCCGCGGCCACCTCTCCGCCGCCGACCCGGAACCGGTGACCGTCCAGCTCGGCCGGGACGTCCTCGACCACCGCCGCGGTGACCAGCACCTGCTCGGCCTCGCCGACCCCGGCCGCCAGCCGCTGGCGCCGGGTGGCATCCAGCTCGGCGAAGACGTCGTCGAGGATGAGCACCGGCTGGACGTCCTCGCTGCGCAGCAGCGCCGCCGCACCCAGCCGCAGCGACAACGCGTAGGACCAGGACTCCCCGTGGCTGGCGTACCCGCGCGCCGGCAGCTCGCCCAGGCTGAGCACCACGTCGTCGCGGTGTGGTCCGACCAGGGTCAGCCCGCGCTGCAGCTCGTCACCGCGCCGCCGCCGCAGCTCCGAGGCCATCGCCTCGACCAGCTCCGCACGCGCCGGGACGCCCGGTTCGCGCTCGGCCGGCAGCACGGCCGTCTGGTAGCGGGCCGTCGCGACGTTGTTGGTGGGGGCGATGTCGGCGTACCACTGGGCGGTGAAGGGGGCGAGGTCGGCCAGCGACTGCATCCGCGCGTGCACCAGCTCGGCCCCGAGCCGCACCAGGTTGTCGTCCCAGACCTCCAGCGTCCCGGCCGCCTCGGCCATCGCCCGGCTGCGGCCCGAGAGCGACTTGAGCAGGGTGTTGCGCTGCCGCAGCACCCGCTCGTAGTCGGCCTTCACCCCGGCCAGCCGCGGCCAGCGGCCGACCACCAGCGAGTCGATGAACCGGCGCCGCTCGGCCGGGTCGCCCTTGACGACGGCCAGGTCCTCGGGGCTGAACACCACCGTCCGCAGCGCCCCGACCAGCTCGCGCGGGCTCCGTAGCGGCGACCGGTTGAGCCGGGCCTTGTTCGCCCGGCCCGGGGTGATCTCCAGCTCCAGCACCAGCGCGCGGTCGTCGTCGGCGCCGGCCCGCACCCGGGTCCGGACCACGGCCCGCTCCGCCCCGGCGCGCACCAGCGGGACGTCGGAGGCGACCCGGTGGGAGGACAGGGTGGACAGGTACTCCACCGCCTCCACCAGGTTGGTCTTGCCCTGCCCGTTGGCGCCGACGAAGGTCGTCACGCCGGCCGCCAGCTCGAGCTCGACGTGGGAGTAGGAGCGGAAGTCGGCGAGGGTCAGGTGGTCGACGAACACGATCCCCCTTCGACGCGACCCTCGCGGGCTGGTACGGACGTGGACCGAGACCTTAGCGCGCCGGGCGCGCTGGTGGTCGCCCTCCGACCGGCTCAGGGCGCCGGGATGGGGCTCCGTGCCGCACGGGTCAGGTGCGGCTCTCGCCCTGCGCGCCGGGGCCGGACTCGCTGGTGTCGGTGAGGGTGTCCGGGTCCTGGCCGGCGTGCTCGGCCAGCACCGCGTGCCCGCCGAACTGGTTGCGCATCGCGGCGACCATCTTCATGGCCGGCGAGTCGTCCTGCCGGGAGGCGAAGCGGGCGAACAGCGACGCCGAGATCGCCGGGGCCGGCACGGCCAGGTCGATCGCGGCCTCCACCGTCCAGCGGCCCTCGCCGGAGTCCTCGGCGTAACCGCGGATCTTGTCGAGGTTCGGGTCCTCCTTGAGGGCGTTGACGGCCAGGTCGAGCAGCCAGGAGCGGATCACGGTGCCCTCGCGCCACGACTCGAAGACCGCGGGGACGTCGGTCACCTCACCGGAGGCGGCCAGCAGCTCCCAGCCCTCGGCGTAGGCCTGCATGATCGCGTACTCGATCCCGTTGTGGACCATCTTCGCGAAGTGCCCGGCACCGACCTCGCCGGCGTGCACGAAGCCGAACTCCCCCGGCGGCTTCAGCGCGTCGAAGATGGGCTGGGCCTTGGCGACGTCCTCGCTGGAGCCGCCGCACATCAGCGCGTAGCCCAGCTCCTTGCCCCACACACCGCCGGAGACACCGCAGTCGAGGTAGCCGATGCCGCGCCCGGCCAGCAGGTCGGCGTTGTGGTGGTCGTTGATCCACTTGGAGTTGCCGCCCTCGATGACGACGTCACCCTCACCGAGCAGACCCGCCAGCTCCTCCAGCACCGGGCGCACCGCCTTGACCGGGACCATCACCCAGACCACTCGCGGGCTCTCGGTCAGCTGCTCCACCATGTCGGCCACCGTGGTGGCGTCGGAGATCTCGGGGTTGGTGTCGTAGCCGACCACGGTGTGGCCGGCCGCGCGCAGACGGTCGCGCATGTTGCCGCCCATCTTGCCCAGGCCGATCAGTCCCAGCTGCATGTCTCGTCCTCGCTCCTGTGGTGTCGCGGATCGTGGTGGTGGATCGGTCAGGACCTACCCGGAGATCCCGCGCTCAGCGGGTCGCCGGCAGTCGCATCAGCATGATGACGTGGCGGTAGTCGGTCTGCGGCTCGCCGTCGAGCTCGGCCAGCCCGGTGAGCAGGCAGGGCTTGCCGGGCGCGGTGAAGGCGAAGTCGACGTAGGGCGCGTCCAGGGCGCCGAGGGCGTCCAGCAGGTAGTTCGGGTTGAACCCGGCGGCGTCCAGCGACGGCTCGGCCGCGCCGTGCAGGTCGACGGTCGCCTCCAGCGCCTCCGAGGCCTGTGCCTGGTCGCCGGTGGCGGCCTCGAGGGTGATGCTGCCGTCGCCGATGAGCATCCGCAGCGGGGTGTTGCGCTCGGCGACCAGTGCGACGCGCTTGGCGGCGTCGATGATCTCGGCGGTGTTGCCGCGCACGGTGAGCTGCGGCTGGATGCTCATCAGGTGCCGGACCTTGGGGAACTCACCGTCCAGCAGCCGGGTGGTGGTCTCGCGCTCCCCGCCCGCGCCGGTGCCCTGGAAGCCGATCAGGCCGTCGCCCTGGGAGGCGGCGGACAGGCTGATCGAGACGTTCTCGCCGGCGGTCATCGAGCGGGCGGTGTCGGCCAGCACCTTGGCCGGCACCAGCGCCGCACCGCCGGCCGACGGGTTGGCGGGGGACCAGGTGAGCTCCTTGAGCGCCATCCGGTAGCGGTCGGTGGCCAGCAGCGAGACGGTCTCGCCGTCGATCTCCATCCGGACGCCGGTGAAGACCGGGAGCAGCTCGTCTCGGCCCGCGGCGACCACGACCTGGGAGACCGCGCGGGCGAACTCGTCGCTGGCGATGGTGCCGGTCTGCTCCGGCATCGTCGGCAGGTTGGGGTAGTCGGCGACCGGGAGCGTCTGCAGCGTGAACCGGGCGCTCCCGCAGATCAGCTCCATCCGCGAGTCGACGGCGCTGATGTCAACCGGCTTGTTGGGCAGCGATCGGCAGATGTCGGCCAGCAGACGTCCCGACACCAGGGCCTGGCCCTCGTCGGTGACGGTGGCACGCGCGTGCACCTGGGTGGAGGTCTCGTAGTCGAAGCTGGACAGCACCACCGACTCGGCGCCCTCCTCACCGCCTCCGGTGCGGAGCAGCAGACCGGCCAGGATCGGCACGCTCGGCCGGGTGGGCAGGCTGCGCGCAGCCCACTGCACGGCTTCGGCGAGAACGTCTCGCTCCAGTCGAATCTTCATGGTCCTCCTCGAACCGCAGGCGCGTCGATCACGGGTGTTCCGAGGCGCAGGCAAGCAGATCACGCGACCGGGGCCGAGATCGTGAGGTGACTCTAGCGAGGCGCGGGAGCGCGGCGAAAGCCGCTCCGAGCGCGCCGGTGTTGTGCACAGCGAGCGGGCTCCCAGACTTCGAACTCCTTCGAGCATGGATCAGTTCGTCTTCGTCATCACCGCTGTGGATCCTGTGGACAACGCCTGTCCTGCCTGGTCAGCGCGGATCCGGGCTCGTGGACGGTGGTGGGGAGAACGACGAACTACACGGGGAGGATCTGTGCTCCGGCTCCTCCGGTGCTCTCCGGAGTCCCCAGGTGACGGCGTCCGGATGTGGACGTCACCGGGGTTTTCCACAGCTGTGCACACAGGTTGTGGGTAAGAGTTCCACGGATGGAATTCAGACCACATCGGGGCCTGGTCCGACCGCTTCGCCGGGGACCAGGAGGTGGCACATCGAAGGACTAGGGTGCCGCGCATGGCTGTGCCGGGCTGGTATCCCGATCCCTCCCGACCGAACCAGGGCTACCGGTGGTTCGACGGGACGCGCTGGACCGGCCACACCACCAGCGACCCGCACCGTCCCGCGCCGACTCCCCCGCACCCCGCCCGGGCGCGGTCGCAGCTGGCGGTCGTCGCCGCGCTGGTGCTGGTGGCGGCACTGGTCGGCGGTCTGCTGCTCGCCCTCGGGGCCCGGACGTCGGGGCCGTCGGCGAGCGCGCCGCGGCCGACGGTGAGCGCCTGGGACGAGGTCACCACCCCGCCGGCGTCCCCGACCCCGACGCCGGTCCGACCACCCCTGCGGGGGCGGAGGCGTGCGAACCGGCCACCGGTGGCTCCCCGCCGGCCGCGCTGGACCCCGGCCGGGTGCACGGCGGCCCGCTCTCGTTCCCGGTCATCCCCGGGTGGGACGCACCGACGACCAGCGTCCGCTTCCCGCACGGGCGGGCGTCCCGGGTGACGAGGCTGCGGATGACGGAGGAGGAGCTGCCCTGGCAGTCCTCGGCCGAGGTGGGCGAGCTGGTGCTCGGCACGATCGCCGGTCCCGCGCAGGCGCCGGAGCTGTTGCTGCAGTGCGTGCTCAGCAGCAGCTTCTACACCAGTGTGGACGTCGCGGTGGCCGAGAGCAGCGTGCGTGCGGTGAGCGTCGACGGCGCCCCGGCGTACCAGCTGGACGCCCGGATCACCTTCGAGCACCCGCGGCTGCGGACCACCGGATCGGTGCTGCGGATCGTGGTGGTGGACGCCGACGTCGACGGCTACTGGTTCAGCGCGGTGCCGCAGGAGCGCGACGACCTGGTCGCGGCCGTGGAGGAGGCTGGGGCGGGGCTGCGGCTGGAGGACTGAGCCGGAGCGGCCTCAGCGGTGGGCGGCCTGCTTGATCCGGTTGGTCACCTCGGTGACGTGGTTGTAGGTCGAGCGCCGCTCGGCCATCTGGGTGCGGATCTTGCGGTCGGCGTGCATCACCGTGGTGTGGTCGCGGCCGAACTGCGAGCCGATCTTGGGCAGCGAGAAGTCCGTCAGCTCCCGGCACAGGTACATCGCGATCTGGCGGGCCATCACCAGCTGCTGGGTGCGGCTGGCCCCGCAGACGTCGTCCACCGTCAGGTCGAAGTAGGCCGCGGTGGTGGCGATGATGGTCTGGATCGAGATCTCGGCCTCCCCGCCGGGCGGGATGAGGTCGCGCAGCACCTCCTCGGCCAGCTCCATCGTCACCGGCTGGCGGTTGAGGCTGGCGAAGGCGGTGACCCGGATGAGCGCCCCCTCGAGCTCGCGGATGTTGGTCTGGATCCGGCTGGCGATGAACTCCAGCACGTCCGGGCCCGCGGTCAGCCGCTCCTGAGAGGCCTTCTTGCGCAGGATCGCGATCCGCGTCTCCAGGTCGGGCGGCTGGACGTCGGTGATCAGGCCCATCTCGAACCGGCTCCGCAGCCGCGGCTCCAGCGCCTCCAGCGCCTTGGGTGGGCGGTCCGAGGTCATCACGATCTGCTTCTGCGCGTTGTGCAGCGTGTTGAACGTGTGGAAGAACTCCTCCTGGGTCTGGATCTTGCTCTCCAGGAACTGGATGTCGTCGATCAGCAGCACGTCGACGTCGCGGTAGCGTCGGCGGAACTCGGCGGTGCGGTTCTCCGAGATCGCGTTGATGAAGTCGTTGGTCAGCTCCTCGGTGCTGACGTAGCGCACCCGCACCCGGTCGAAGTAGTTGCGCACGTAGTGGCCCAGCGCGTGCAGCAGATGGGTCTTGCCCAGCCCGGAGTCGCCGTAGATGAGCAGCGGGTTGTAGGCCTTGCCCGGGGCCTCGGCCACCGCCACCGCCGCCGCGTGGGCGAAGCGGTTGGACGAGCCGATGACGAAGCTCTCGAAGGTGTACTGCGGGTTGAGCCGGCTCTGCGCCGCGCCCTGGGCGGCCGCGCCCGCGTGCAGGGGGGCCGGCTCACGGGTGACGAAGGCGCTGACCGGTGCCGGTTCCTCCGCCGCGCCGTCCAGCGGGAAAGGGGCGTCCTCGAGCTCGGCCGGCACGACCGGCTGCTCGTCGGCGAGCTGGGTGTCGACGGTCAGCGCGAGGTGGGTCGGACGCTGGTAGTGGTCCGACAGCCGTTCCTCGATGTCGTGGCGGTGCTTGGTCTCGATCTGGTCCCGGGTGAAGTCGTTGGGGACCGCCACCATCAGGGTGCTGCCATGCAGGGTGAGCGCCTTGGTGGCCCGCAACCAGGGGCGCTGCGCCCGGGGAGCGGTGTTGAGGACGTACGACCAGGCCTGGGCGATCGCGTGCTGCGACGTGAGCTCCGGGGAGGGTTCGGTCACGCGCTGCTCCCCTGTCCTCCTGGTCGGGCCCGGTCGTCGAGCGTCGGCGGCTCAGCGGTCCACACAGTTGTCCACAGGATGTGGGTAACCCGCACGCTGCGACAATCTCCCAGGGGGCGTGACTGATCGGACCGCTCGTCGGCGGCGCCGACCCAGGGGAAACTAACAACGTGCTCAAGACCTTGGCAAGCCTCCGGCGACCGACGTGAACCGCCGTCGGCGTGTCGCCTGGACAGGGGCCGCCGGGGCCGTGCGGAGCCCTCGCGACGTTTTGACCGGTGGTGCCGGGGCGCGTATCGTAGCCAGGTCGCTGTACCGGCGCGTAGCGTTCGTGCGTGCCCAGACGAGGGCGGCAACAGACCTCTGCAGGCCGAGAATCGGGAGTCACCCCATGAGCAAGCGCACGTTCCAGCCGAGCAACCGCCGCCGCAGCCGTCGCCACGGCTTCCGCCTGCGGATGCGGACCCGCGCCGGCCGCGCCATCCTCGCCGCGCGTCGCCGCAAGGGACGCTCCGAGCTCTCGGCCTGAGTCCGGTGTGCTGCCCGCCACCCACCGGATGCGGTCCTCGCGCGAGTTCGCCGAGACCATCCGCTCCGGTGTGCGCGTGGGCGGCCCCCGCATCGTGATGCACGCGCGCACCGGCGAGGCCGGCGACGGCGCCCGGGTGGGCTTCGTCGTCTCCCGCGCGGTGGGCGGTGCCGTCACCCGCAACCGCGTCAAGCGACGGCTGCGCCACCTGGTCGCCCAGCACCTCGACGAGCTCGGCGACCTCCGGCTGGTGGTCCGGGCGCTGCCGCGCAGCGCGGCTGAGCCGGACGGGCTCGCCGAGGACGTCCAGACCGGTCTGAGCCGGGTGCACCGACGGCTGGCCGGGGCGAGGTGATGGCGTGCGCCACCTGCTCATCGGCCTGCTCAAGCTCTACCGGCTGCTGATCAGCCCGCTCTACGGCCAGGTCTGCCGCTACCACCCGACCTGCTCGGCCTACGCCCTGGAGGCAGTCACCGTGCACGGCTCGCTGCGGGGCAGCTGGCTGGCCGCGCGGCGGCTGCTGCGCTGCCACCCGTGGACGCCCGGCGGGTACGATCCGGTTCCGGGAACCGCTGCCGCTGCGGAGTGGGAGGCCGAGCAGCGCGCACAGGCGTCGGGCGACGTCGATGCCGACCCCGTCGTGTCCGCCGTGGGCACGACGTCCGCCAACCGACGTGGCCCGTCCGGGCCCGACCACGAGGTGTGAATTGATCGAGGGACTGATCCCGACGCTGGTCCCCCTGCTGTCCGTGATGGGCATCTGGGACTGGTTCGTCGACGTGGGCAACACCCTGATGTACCCGCTGCACTGGGCGGTCTCGGGCATCCTCGTCTTCTTCCACTGGGCGTGGTCCCCGCTGCTGGGCGTCGACTCCGGCTGGACCTGGACGCTGTCGATCGTCTGCCTGACGATCGTGGTGCGGATCCTGACGATCCCGCTGTTCGTCCGCCAGATCCGGTCCTCGCGGAACATGCAGCTGGTGCAGCCCAAGATGCGGGAGCTGCAGAAGAAGTACGGCCACGACCGGGAGCGTCTCGGGCAGGAGACGATGAAGCTCTACCGGGAGGAGGGCGTCAACCCGATGGCGTCCTGTCTGCCGCTGCTGCTGCAGATGCCGATCTTCTTCGCCCTCTTCCAGGTGCTCAACGGTGCGGCGAACGCGGTCAACCCGGCCGACGCCGTCGGGAACTGGCTGCGCGACGACCCGACCCTGGTGAACTCGCTGCGCGAGAGCACCATCTTCGGCGCCCGGATCTCCGACACCTTCCTGTCCTCCGCGCTGTGGGAGGTGAAGGTCCTCACGGTCGTGCTCATCCTGCTGATGACCGCGACGCTGTTCTTCACCCAGCTGCAGCTGATGCGCAAGAACATGCCGAAGGAGGCCCTGGAGGGTCCCTTCGCCCAGCAGCAGAAGATCCTGCTCTACGTCTTCCCCATCATCTTCGCCGTCGGTGGCATCAACTTCCCGGTCGGCGTGCTGATCTACTGGCTCACCTCGAACCTGTGGACCATGGGCCAGCAGTTCTACATCATCCGCAACAACCCGGCCCCTGGCAGCGACGCCTACGCGGCCTGGGAGGAGCGGCAGCGCCAGAAGGGCCACGACCCGAAGGTCGAGGCGGCCAAGGAGGCCGACAAGGCGCGCCGGCAGAAGGGTGAGCCCGAGCCGGCCGCCCCGGCCACCGGCGTCCAGCGACAGCAGGTGCAGCGACAGCAGCCGCGCCGGCAGACCCGCTCGCAGCGGGGCAAGAAGCCCGGGGCACCCGGGCAGGCGCAGACGCGGACCGACTGACGACCCGGCAGGTGCGGCCGTCCGGCCCCTGCCACCCCAGCCCGTGCCCGGGTGGCCAGGTGCGCCCCGGGACCTGAATCGAGAGGGACGACCATGAGTACCAGCGACGAGCTCGTCAGCGACCGCCCGGCCGAGGAGCAGGTCGAGGCGACCGACGCCACGCCGACGACCAGCCCGGACGAGGCGACGGAGGAGACCACTGATCCGCTCGAGCTCGAGGGCGAGGTCGCGGCGGACTACCTGGAGGAGCTGCTCGACATCGCCGACCTGGACGGCGACATCGACACCTACACCGAGGGCGGCCGGGCCCACGTCTCGGTGGTCACCGACACCGACGTGCTGGTCGGCCCCGACGGTGAGGTGCTGGAGGCGCTGCAGGAGCTGTCCCGGCTCGCGGTGATGACCGAGACGGGGCGTCGCAGCCGGTTGATGCTCGACATCGCCGGGCACCGCGACCGTCGCCGGCGCGAGCTGCGTGAGCTGGCGAGCGACGCCGTGCAGGAGGTCAGGGAGACCGGCGAGGCGGTGCGGCTGTCGCCGATGAACCCGTTCGAGCGCAAGATCGTGCACGACGCGGTCGCCGAGGCCGGTCTGGGCAGCGAGTCCGAGGGCGAGGAGCCGCGGCGCCGGGTCGTCGTGCTGCCCGGCTGAGGCAGCGGTGAGCGAGGACTTCACGCCGGCGGAGGTGGAGGCCGAACCCGCCGAGGCCACCGCCGTCTTCGGTGATCGCATCGAGTCGACAAGGCAATATGTCGACATGTTGTCGAGTCGAGGTATCGAGTGGGGCCTGCTCGGTCCGCGCGAGGCCGGACGGCTCTGGTCCCGACACGTGCTCAACAGCGCGGCGGCCGGTGGCGTGATGCCGGAAGGGGCACACGTCGTGGACGTCGGGAGCGGGGCTGGTCTGCCGGGCGTCCCGCTCGCGCTGGCCCGTCCCGACCTGGGCGTGACGCTGTTGGAGCCCCTGCTGCGGCGTGCGGAGTTCCTCGAGCTGGCCATCGACGAGCTGGGGCTGGAAGAGCGGGTGCGGGTCGTCCGGGCGCGGGCGGAGGACCACGAGGACGTGTACGACGTCGTGACGGCCCGAGCGGTGGGTGCGCTGTCGAAGCTGGTGCCGTGGTGCGAGCCCCTGCTGGACGATGGTGGCGAGATGCTGCTGCTCAAGGGCGCGTCGGCACCGGAGGAGCTGGCCAAGGCGGAGAAGCTGCTGCGGCGGCTGCGACTCAGTGCTGACGTACTGTCGGTACGTGCGGACCCACGCAGCGAGCCGACCACGGTGGTCCGGTTGCGTCGAGCCTGACCGCAAACGGCCGTGCGTTGGCGGGGGCGGTCGCGACGCTCCTGCTGGTGACGTCCACGGCGTGCAGCGCGGAGGTGTCCGATGTCGGGGTGCTGGCTTCGTGGTCGGAGAGCGAGTCCGGGCAAGCTGCACTCGAGGCCGTGGTGCCTCGCGGGGCCGGCAGGGTCGTGCGGTCGGAGGAGCTTGCCGGGTTGGTCGCTGCCTGCCGCGGGCGGAGGTGGCCGCCAGGCTGCAGGAGGCACCGGCTGGTGCGGTGCTGCTCGTGGACGGCTACGAGAAGTGCCAGCAGCAGCGTCCGCACGTCGACCGGCAGGAGGGGACGGTCTGGATCGCGGTGCGCGAGGAGGACCGCGACGTGGTCTGGGTCTGGGCGCCGGGCACGTCGGAGCTCTGGTCCGTGCCGGTGGGGACGGTCGGGGGCCCCGAGCCTGAGGTGGTCGAGGCGGCGGAGCGGCTCTGACGGGTGGACGTGGTCGCGGCGGTGGCGTCGGGCGGCGTGGAGGGGACCGTTCCACGTGGAACGGACCGCCGGTGTCTGCGGACAGGCCGCTCGCGCCCGAGCGCTCGGCCGACGGCTCGGCGTATGGTGTCCCGGGTGCCGTGAGCCTCCGTGCTCGAGGTGCAGGGTACGAGGTTGACGAGTCGAGACACGAGGAGATGCGCTGGTGGGTGTGCCACGCCGGGCGATGATCGATGAGGACGAGGCCGGCCCCGCGCCCGAGGTGGAGGTGGAGACAGTTCCGGCGGCGGCGTCACTCCCCCAGCTCCCTCGACCCCGCTCGACCAGGACGTTCGTGGTGGCGAACCAGAAGGGCGGCGTCGGGAAGACGACGACCACGGTGAACCTCGCCGCGGCCCTCGCGCTCGGCGGGCTGCGGGTGCTGGTGGTCGATCTGGACCCGCAGGGCAACGCGTCCACCGCGCTCGGCGTCGATCACCATGCCGGCGTGGCCGGGACGTATGAGGTGCTGCTTGAGGGCGACCGGGTGGAGGAGCACGTGGTGGCCTCCCCTGAGGCCCCCAACCTGCACGTGCTCCCGGCGACGATCGACCTCGCGGGCGCCGAGATCGAGCTCGTGTCGGTTGTTGCACGTGAAACACGGCTCAAGAAGGCTCTCGCCGCCTACCGCGAGACCCATCCGCTCGACTACGTGCTCCTCGACTGCCCTCCCTCGCTCGGGTTGCTCACCCTCAACGCCCTGGTGGCGGCCGACGAGATCCTCATCCCCATCCAGTGCGAGTACTACGCCCTCGAAGGTGTGTCGCAGCTGATGCGCACCATCGACATGGTCAAGGGCCAGCTGAACGACGACCTCGAGCTGAGCACCATCGTGCTGACGATGTTCGACGGACGCACCCGGCTCGCCAGCCAGGTGGCCGACGAGGTCCGGGGACACTTCCGCACCCAGACGCTACCCACGGTCATCCCCCGTTCGGTGCGGATCGCCGAGGCGCCCAGCTATGGGCAGACGGTCCTGTCGTACCAGCCGACGTCGGTAGGCGCCATCGCCTACCTCAACGCAGCCAGGGACATCGCCCGCCGGGGCGTCGAAGGAGGGCACTGATGGCGAAGGCACAGCGACGCGCGCTCGGCCGGGGTCTGGGCGAGCTGTTCCAGAGCACCGACACCGCCGAGCAGTCCCGCGCGGCCGCGGACCGCGCTGACACTCCTGCCCGACCCGAGCTGGTGGACGTGCCGGAGGGTTCCTCCTTCCAGGAGCTCCCCGTCGCGGCGATCGCCCCGAACCCCCGCCAGCCACGCACCGATTTCGACCAGGACGCACTGGCCGAACTGGTCGGCTCGATCAAGGAGATCGGCCTCCTGCAGCCGGTCGTCGTGCGGCCCGTCGCGGATGGTCGGTA
Organism: Desertihabitans brevis; assembly: GCF_003327535.1. Classification (NCBI taxonomy): domain Bacteria; kingdom Bacillati; phylum Actinomycetota; class Actinomycetes; order Propionibacteriales; family Propionibacteriaceae; genus Desertihabitans; species Desertihabitans brevis. Next base: position 300,052 of record NZ_QOUI01000003.1, read on the forward strand.
CGAACTGGTGATGGGTGAACGGCGCTGGCGGGCCACCCAGGAGGCGGGCCTGGACACCATCCCCGCGATCATCCGCCCCACCGAGGACCACGACCTGCTCCGGGACGCGCTGCTGGAGAACCTGCACCGCGCCCAGCTCAACCCGCTCGAGGAGGCCGCGGCCTACCAGCAGATGCTCGACGACTTCGGCTGCACGCAGGAGGAGCTGTCCCGCCGCATCCACCGGTCCCGGCCGCAGATCTCCAACACCATCCGCCTGATGCGGCTCCCGGCGAGCGTGCAGCGGCGAGTCGCCGCTGGCGTGCTCAGCGCCGGCCACGCCCGGGCGATCCTCGCCCTGAGCGACCCGGCCGCCCAGGAGCGCCTCGCGCAGCGGATCGTCGCCGAGGGCCTGTCCGTCCGCTCGGCTGAGGAGGCGGCAGCCCTGGGGGATGACACGCCGGGTGGTACCGCTCGTCGTCGGCGCCCTCGCGAGCTACCCGCGGGAGCTCAGGAGGTGGCCGAGGAGCTGACCGACCGGCTGGACACCCGCGTCCGGGTGGAGGGCAGCGCCCGTCGCGGCCGCATCGTCATCGACTTCGCCTCGGCGGAGGACCTCCAGCGGATCGCCGGGCTGCTCGGCGTGCGTCTCTAAGTCGACAAAACTCTTTGTGGGCCTACCGACGATCCTTCAGCGGCGGCTGCTCGGCGTCGACGGCCTCGCTGCTGGATGCGGGGTGATCGGCGTCGGCCTGCGCGAGGCGGCGCTGGACGTCCTTGGTCGCCGAGCGCTCGGCGACGAAGGACAGGAACGGCACGGTGCCAGCGAGGGCGATCAGCAGCAGCCGGCGCCAGGGCCACCTGACCCGCCGACCGAGGTCGAATGCGGTGATCAGCAGCACCATGTAGAGCCACCCGTGCGGGACGCCGGTCCAGGTGACGACGGTGTCGTCCCCGCCGAGGTACTTCAGCGGCAACCCGACGCAGACCAGGACGACCAGCAGGACACCGACCACCCAGGCCATTACCCGGTACCTGAGCAGTGCCCCCCGCACTCCCTGGACGTCCACCGCGATCTCCCCTCTCTGGTACGAGCTGACCCCCCGAGCCTAGTCGAGCCCACGGAGAGCAACATGTCGCCGTGTCGACAAAGCCCCTTACCGCTATGGAGCGGTGGATCGGTCCCAGCCGGCCAGCTCAGCAGCCAGCCGTACGGCGCCGAGGACCGGTCGTTCGCCGAGGTGCACGCGGTGGCCCAGCGACTCCAGCGCGTGTGTCACCGGTTGCCGGACGGCGTCGACGCCGGTGAGCACACCGCCGGCGAGGACGACGTCGGTCGGGCCGGTGGTGACCACGCTGCAGGTGCCGAGCAGCGCCTCGACGGCCTCGGCCAGGATCGCCGCGGCGGCGGCGTCCCCGCTGTCGGCGGCGGTCACCACCGCGGGCACCAGAGCGGCGACCTGGCCGGCGGTGAGGGGCGCCACGGTGCGGATCCAGTCCTGACGCCGGTCGCCCGACAGGTCCTGCACCCCGAGCGCGGCGCCGACGTGCTGGACCAGCGTGGTGGGCGCGGCGCGGCCGTCCAGCGCCGCGGCGGCCGTCCGCAGCGCCCGCGAGCCGATCCACCACCCCGAGCCCTCATCGCCCAGCCGCCATCCCATGCCGTCGCAGCGGGCCTCCAGGCGGCGTCCGGTGTAGCGCGCCGCGACCGCACCGGTCCCGCTCAGCAGCAGCAGACCGTCGTCGCCGGGGGCACCGCCGAGGAAGGCGATGTCGAGGTCGGTGACCACGGCGTGCGGGGCCGCGACGCCCAGGGCGGCCAGATCGTCGGCGACCCGCTGCCGGACGGTGGCGCCGGCGGCAGCGGCCGCTCCGGCGATCCCCGCGACCACCGCGGCGACGTCGGCCGTCGGGACGTCACCGAGGGCGCCCGAGACCGCCTCGCGGAAGTGCCGGGAGACCTCCGTCCCGACGCTGTGGTGGTTGCCGCCCCCGGTGCGCCGTTCACCGACGACCGTACCGTCAGCCGTCACCGCCACCGCCCGGGTCGACGACCCGCCGGCGTCCACCCCCACCACGACTCTCATCGACAGCGAACGCTACCCCGAGAGGTCCAGACCATGTGGTTGCATGGCCCCCGTGCCCGGGACCAGCGACGACGGACCTCCAGACGCCACCCGTGCCGGTCTGCGCCGCCTGCTGGCCAGCTTCCCCGGCACCACCGTGCCGCCGTGGGTGCGCCAGGCGCTCCTCGACGGCGTCGGCGGTGTCGTCCTCTTCGCCGAGAACACCCCCGACCTGATCACCACCCGACGGCTGTGCGACGAGCTGCACGCCATCGCCCCCGACGTGTTGATCATGGTCGACGAGGAGGGTGGGGACGTCTCGCGGCTGGAGGCGGTCACCGGGTCGTCGATCCCCGGCAACGCCGCCCTCGGGGTGCTGGACGACGTCGCCACCACCGGCCGCGTCGGTCGGGCGCTCGGCGCGCTGCTGCACGCGGTCGGCATCGACATCGACCTGGCCCCGTGCCTCGACGTCGCCAGCCAGCCCCGGAACCCGGTGATCGGCACCCGCTCCTTCGGTGCCGACGCGCAGCTGGTCGCCCGGCACGGGGACGCCTTCGTCCGGGGGATGGCCGAGGGCGGCGTCGCCGCCTGCGCCAAGCACTACCCGGGCCACGGCGCCACCGAGGTCGACTCCCATGCCGGGCTGCCGGTGCTCGACGTCGGCCTGGCCGAGCTCGAGGCGCGCGACGGGCTGCCGTTCCGCACGGCCGTGGCAGCGGGGCTCGAGGCGGTGATGACCGCGCACGTGGTCGTCCCCGAGCTCGGGCCGGACCCGGCCTCGCTGTCGGCGTGGTCGTCGCAGCGGCTGCGCACCGACGGGTTCGACGGGTTGATCATCACCGACGCGCTGGGCATGCGTGCGGTCGGCGACGACCTCGGTCGAGCGGCCGTCGCGGCGGTCGCCGCAGGAGCCGACCTGCTCTGCCTGGACGCCCCGCACGAACGGGACGCCGAGCTGGCGTTCCGTCAGGCGCTGGACGCCCTGACCGCCGCGTTCGCCGACGGCACCCTCGACCTGGCTGCCACCGCGGAGGCCGACCGCCGCGTCGCGGTGGCCGCGGCAGCCGCCCGCCGACGCCGGAAGCAGCCCCGTGTCGACGTCGACACCGCGCTGACCGCGCTGGCCGAGGCCGGCCGTGACGCCGCCCGCCGCGCCCTGCGGACCACAGGGAGCCCGGTGCTCATGCCGCCCGTCGCGCTGGTCGACCTCCGGGGGAGGCAGAACCTGGCGGCCGGACGGACCACCTCCGCCTTCCAGAGCGCGCTCGACGACCGGCTCCGCCGGCTGGGTGAGCCGCCCGCCCGCCGCCTGGACCCCGCCGCGGACGACCTCGACCGGGCCGGCGCGGTGCTCGTGCTGACGCGCGAGCCGTACCCGGAGGCGGCGGAGGGCCGCGCGCTCGCCGCCCTGCTGGAGCGCTGCCCGTCCGCGGTCGTCGTGCACACCGGGCTGCCTGCCGTCGCACCGCACGTCCCGACCCGGGTCGACTGCCACGGAGTGGGGCGGGCCAACGCCGAGGCGGTGGCCGAGCTGCTGCTGCCCGTCCCCGCCGAGCCGAGTCGATGAACGACAGCCACCCGAACCCGCACCCCGAGGAGCGATCGATGACCGCACCGGTCCGCCTGGACGGCATGCCCACCGAGGAGCGCAACCCGCGCTCGCTGCACCTGGACGAGCTCGAGGTCGACGAGCTGGTCGAGGTGATCAGCGGGGAGGACCGCTACGCGCTGGAGGCGGTGGAGCGGGCCCGTCCGCAGATCGCGGCGCTGGTGCGGCTCGGCGTGGAGAGCCTGGCCGGCGGCGGCACCATCCACTACGTCGGCTCCGGGACGTCCGGCCGTCTCGGCGTGCTCGACGCGGTCGAGCTGGTCCCCACCTACAACGTCGGCCCCGAGCTGGTCACCGCGCACCTGGCCGGCGGCCCGGGCGCCTTCCTCAAGGCCGTCGAGGGCGCCGAGGACGACGAGCAGGCCGGCCGCGAGCTCGCCGCGGGCTTCCGCGCCGGTGACCTGGTGGTCGGTCTGGCCGCCAGCGGGCGGACGCCCTACGTGCGCGGAGCACTGCTCGGCGCCGCGGAGGTCGGAGCGCGGACCGGGGTGGTCGCCGCCAACCCGCGGGCGCCGCTGGCCGAGCTCGCCGACGTCGCGGTGCTGCTGGAGACCGGGCCCGAGGTGGTCACCGGGTCGACCCGGATGAAGGCCGCCACCGCCCAGAAGATGGTGATCAACACCTTCTCGACCGCGGTGATGGTGCGCTGCGGACGCACCTACTCCAACCTCATGATCGAGGTGCTGACCACCAACGAGAAGCTGCGGGCCCGCGCGGTGCGGATGCTCGAGCAGGCCAGCGGACGCCCCGAGGCCGACTGCCGCGCCGCCCTGACCGAGGCGCTGACCATCCACCGGGAGGGTGGCCCGAGCGCGATCAAGATCGCCCTGGTCGCGCTGCTGGCCGGCTCGGCCGTCCCCGCCGCGGCCGAGGCCGCTGCCCGGTTCCCCGCCGACCCGTCCCGCGCCGGTGACCCCTCGGGCGTGCGCGCCGCGGTGGCGTCCCTGGGCTGAGCCGCCTGGTCGGTCCGATCGGTGCGGGCGTCGTGGCCCGTTGTCCGCCGCGGTGCCGGCGACCAGATGTGATCATGCACCCGTGCGTCACCTGCGACTCAGCGCACCGGACGGCGTCCGGTACCGACCGGACGAACCGTCCGGGGTCGGCGTCCTGGCCCTGGCTGGGTCCAGCGGACGGGTCGACGGCGAGCGTGCGCGGGTGCTCGCCGAGCAGGGTGCCCTGTCCGAGTCGATCCGCTGGTTCGGCGGTCCGGGGCAGAGCCCGGGCCCCTGGGACGTCCCGGTCGAGCTGTTCCTCGAGCGGGTGGAGGAGCTCCGCCGCGAGTGCGACCGGGTGGTGGTCTGCGGCACGTCCTTCGGCGCCGAGGCTGCCCTGCTGACCGGAGCCTTCTCGAGCTCGGTCGACGCGGTCGCCGCGTTCGCCCCGTCCGACGTCGTGTGGTCCGGCGTCACTCCCGACGGCCGGAGCGCCTCCCACTGGACCTTCGACGGGCGACCGCTGCCATGCGTGGCACTGTCCGCGAGCTGGCGACCCGACCGGGACCCGCCTCGTTTCACCGAGCTGTACCGGCAGTCGTACGGCGCAGCAGGGAAGGAGACCATCGCCGCGGCGACCATTCCCGTCGAACGGGTGCCCGAGGTCGTCCTGGTCGCCGGGGGTGACGACCGGGTGTGGCCGAGCCAGGAGCATGCTGCCCGCGTCGTCGCCCGGCGGCAGCGACACGGGCTGTCGACGGTGGTGGTGCGTGACGACGAGGCGGGGCACCGCACGATCCTCCCGGGTGAGCGCCCGGTGGTCGGCGGCGCCAGGATGGAACGCGGAGGGAGCGAGGCGGCGGATCGACGGCTGGGAGCTGCGGCCTGGTCACACCTCCTCCGGCTGATCGGTCGCTGAGGCCTGGGTGTTCGGTCCGGTGTCACGCGGCCAGCTCGGGCGGGCCCGCCTGGCGGTGAGAACCGCCCGCGGCCCCTACGGTGAGGACGTGCTGCCGTCGGGCTTGTCGATGTTGTGGGAGACGGTCGAGGCGCAGGACGCGCTGCGGGACCGGTTCGGGTTCGACGATCTCGACGCCGTCGCGCAGTGGCTCATCGCGACCCTCCGAGACGGCTGGGCGATCACGGCCGTTGAGGTGCGCCGGGTCGTCCTCAGTGACCAGAACGCGATCGCGTGGGCGAGCACCGACCGGGGCGCCCTCGTGGTGAAGTGGTCGCGGGCCGAGGCGCTGTTCCCGGTGCTGGAGGCCACCACGGTGGTGCTCGGCACGCTCGGCACCCGCGGCCTGCCGGTGGCGGCCCCGCTGCCGGCGGTCGGCGGGCGCGTCCGGCTGGTGCGCACCGGGCCGCGCGGACCGCTGTCGGTCGCCGTGCTGCCGGAGCTGAGCGGGGACTGGCTGGACATCACCGACGAGTCGGCGGTGCGGGACGCCGGCGCGTGTCTGGCGCGGTTGCACGAGGCCCTCGCCGACTGCTCTGGCGACCGACTGCCCCGGGGCGCACGGACGTCCGCCTCCCCGACCGACATCCGGCACTGGGTCACGGCCGAGGGTCACCGGCTCCCGGACGACGTCGCGCGACGGCTGGACGAGCTGCTGACCGACCTACCGGAGCTGGACGACCGTCCCCAGCTGGTGCACCAGGACTACCGCGCGGCCAACCTCCTGGTCCGCGACGGCCGGGTGGTGGGGGTCCTCGACTTCGACGAGCTGGGGATCGGTCGTCGCGTGCACGACCTGGCGCACGCCAGCGTGTACCTGGCGACCCGGTTCACCGACTGGGGGCCGACGCCCGCGTCCATCCAGCAGCAGCTGCGGACGGGTTACGAGTCGGTCCGGCCGCTGGGGAAGGCCGAACGGCACTGGTGGGACGTCCTCGTCCTCTGGCAGGGTCTGCGCGCGTTCCCGTCCGCGACAGCAGGGAGGTGAGCGGCCTCAGCCCGCCGGCTCCGCCTGGTCGCGAGCGCCGTCCTTGCGGCCGATGTCACGGGCGATGAGGACGGCGAGCACCAGACCGAAGCCGGCGAACACCCACCACTGCAGGGCGTAGCCGCCGTTGCGCAGCTCGCCCTCGCCCTCGGGCAGGGTGACCGCCGCCTGCTCCAGACCCTGCGCCGCGGCGTGCTCGGCGTCCAGGGTGACGAAACCGTTGACCAGCGGCGGGTCCCAGGACTGGGCCACCTCCGAGAGCCGCACCGAGGCGAGCTCGCCGGGCTCGGGCTCGGCGCCCTCGACCCGCGCCTCGGACGCCAGCAGGATCCCGCTCAGCCGCTGCGGCCCGGACGGCGGCGCCGGCGGGTCGGCGACGTCGGGCAGCGCCGCCACCCCGCGGACCACCGGGACGGTGCTGCCGTCGTCCTGCACGAGCGCCGACAGCACCCGGTAGCGCCCCGGCTCCCCGGGCACCGGGATGAGGAACTGCGGCTGCGACGCCGAGAACTCCCCGGCGAAGGTGACGGTGCGGCCGTAGCCGTCCTCGGGCAGCTCCCCGGGCGGGGCCACCTCACCCAGCGGACGGGCCGGCTCGGCCGCCCGCTGCAGGGCGAACCCCTCCGCCTGCTGGCGGTACACGTCGAGCTGCCACCAGCCGAGGCGGACCATCGCGCCCGCGATCACCAGCGCCAGCAGCACCACCCCGACCTGCTTGAGCCGCGTCACCAGCACGGGCACGCCGCGAGCCGCACCGGTCACGGGCGGTGGCGGCCGCGGGCCAGCTCGACCAGCTGCAGCAGCACCGGGCCCAGCCCCAGACCGGCCTGCTCCAGCGCGATCGGGACGGTCGAGGTCGGGGTGAGCCCCGGTGCGACGTTGGTCTCCAGGAAGGTCGGACGCCCCTGCTCGTCGACGATGATGTCGGTGCGGCTGAGGTGGGCCAGCCCGAGCGTCTCGTGCACGTCGAGGGCCATCCGGGCGCACGCCTCGGCGGCCTCGGTGCTGATCTCGGCGGGGCAGAGGAAGCGGGTCTCCCCGGCGGTGTAGCGCGCGGCGTAGTCGTAGACACCGGACTCGGGCCGGATCTCCACCGCCGGCAGCGCCTGCGGCCCGTCCGGTCCCTCGACCACGCCGACGGCCACCTCGGTGCCGGTGACGAAGGTCTCCACCACCGCGACCGAGCCGTAGGCGTAGGCGGCGACCATCGCCGAGGACAGCTCACCCGGCTGGTCCACCCGGGTGCAGCCGAGGGCCGAGCCGCTCCGCGACGGCTTGACCATCATCGGGAAGCCGATCTGCTCCCCGAGCGCCCGGACCAGCGCGGCGGCGCCGAGCTCGCGGAAGATCTCGTGCGGCAGCGCCACCTGCCGCGGGGTGCGGATACCGGCCTCGGCCACCACCCGGGTGGCGATCGACTTGTCGAAGGCGACCCGGCAGGCCGCGCCGGTGGAGCCGACGTAGGGCACGTCCAGCAGGTCCAGCACCTCGCGCAGGGAGCCGTCCTCACCGGCCTCACCGTGCAGCAGCGGAAGCACCACCGAACCGGGATGGGAGCGCAGCGTGCTGATCAGCTGGGGGTCGACGTCGTGCTCGAGCACCTCCACCCCGGCGTCCTGCAGCTGTTCGGCGACGCGGCGTCCGGAGCGCAGGGAGACGTCGCGCTCGTGCGACAGCCCGCCGGCCAGGACGATCACCGGTGCGCTCACGGCCGGCTCCTCCGCTGCTGGGTGCTCTGCCGCTGGGTGCTCTGCTGCTGGGGCACGTCGCTCAGGTCCTTCCTCGTTCGGTGGTGCGCCCTGGGATCGTGTCCGCAGCCGGGCCGCGGGACGCCGACACGCCGCGACACACCGGCGGTGACGGAGATGACATACACGTTCTCGGGGGGCAGGGGTGGACGCCTAGCTCTGGTTCGCGCGGGGGCCGCGGGTGAGCGGCGGGGTGGTGGTGGCGTCGCGGGCGTCGAGGCCGAAGGTGTGGTGCAGGTCGAGCTCGCGGTGCAGCACCTCGCCGAGGCGGCGGCAGCCCTCGCGGATCCGGTCCGGCGGCGGGTAGCAGTAGGAGACCCGCACGTGCCGGGCGCCGAAGCCGTCGGCGAAGAACGCCGAGCCCGGCACGTAGGCGACCCGGGACGTGATCGCGCGGGGCAGCATCGCCTGCGAGTCGAGCCCCTCGGGCAGGGTGAGCCAGACGAAGAACCCGCCGTCGGGACGGGTCCAGGTGGTGCCGGCCGGCATGAACTCGGCCAATCCCTCGAGCATGGCGTCGCGGCGGATGCGGTACATGTCGCGGAAGCTGACCACCTGGCCCTGCCAGTCGCAGGTGGTGAGGTAGGTGGTGACGGCGAACTGGCTGAACGTCGGCGGGCACAGGGTGGCCGACTCCTGGGCCAGCACCAGCTTCTCGCGCACCGCGTGCGGGGCCAGCACCCAGCCCACCCGCATACCGGGGGAGAAGGTCTTGGAGAAGCTGCCCAGGTAGAGCACGTTGTCGGCGTCCAGGCTGCGCATCGCCGGGATCGGCTCGCCGGAGAAGCTGAGCAGCCCGTACGGGTTGTCCTCGACCACCATCAGGCCGTGCTCGCGAGCCACCTCGAGGATCTCCTCCCGGCGCTCCAGCGGCTGGGTGACGCCCGCCGGGTTCTGGAAGTTGGGGATCGTGTACAGGAACTTCACCCGGCGTCCGGCCACCTGCAGCCCCACCAGCGCCTCGCGCAGGGCCTCGGGCTGCAGCCCGTGCTCGTCCATCGCCACGTGCACCACGTCGGTCTGGTAGGAGCGGAAGGTGCCCAGCGCGCCCACGTAGGACGGCGCCTCGGCCAGCACGACGTCACCGGGGTCGCAGAAGATCCGGGTGATGAGGTCGAGACCCTGCTGGGAGCCGACGGTGACGGTGACGTCGTCGCGGTGGGCGTGGATGCCCTCCAGCCGCATCACCTCGGTGATCGCCTCGCGCAGCGCGGGCTCGCCCTGGCCGGAGCCGTACTGCATGGCCCGTGGCCCCTCCTTGCCGATCATGGCGGCGAGGTTGTCGGCGATGACGTCGAGGGGGAGGTCGGCGATGTTGGGCATCCCCCCGGCCAGCGAGACGACCTCGGGGCGGTTGGCGACCTCGAAGAGCGAGCGCACGGCCGAGGCGGTGGTGCCGTGGGTGCGGGCGGCGTAGCGCCCGGCCCAGGTGTCCAGCCGGGTGTCCTGGCGTGCCCGTGGGCTCTGCTCGGGGAGGCTCACCCCCGCGATGCTACCCGCGGGAGCGGGCCCGGACCGGCAGCGCCCGCCGTTGTGGCCGACGACCTACGATGACGACATGACGGCCGAACCAGCGCGGGGAGGGGCGGACGCCCGGGGGCGCGACGACGTGCGGACCGGGGCCCCGGTGTCCGCGGTCACGGTGGCCCGGGCCCACGCCGCGGTGCGGCGCTGGCGCTGGGTGGCCCTGCTGCTGGCCGGCATGCTGACCACGCTGGCCCTCGGCTTCCTGGTCGGGCTGGCCCGGCCGCGGACGGTGTCGCGGCCGTGACCCGCGACGGTTCCCGGCGCGGACGGCGGACGCGGGTGCGCCCGCTGCTGCCCCGCGACCTGCCCGACCTGGAGACCTGCGCCGGCTGCCCGAGCACCGACCCGGCTGACGAGGACGTCCGCGCCGCCGTCTCGGCGTGGGGCTGGTGCGGGCTGGCCGTGGTGGACGGGGACCGGATGGGCACGCACGTGCTGGCCACCCCGGTGACCACCGCGGAGGGGGTGGTCGCCCGGGTGACCCGGTTGCACCCGGTCACCGCCACCGACGGCTCGAGCGGGCGAGCCGCCCCCCGGGACACCCACGGCGCCCAGCACCCGATGGAGGTGCGGGTGCACTCCCAGCAGCTCGTCGAGACGCTCGCCGCGCGCAGCCTGCGGCGGGGTGTGGTGGCGGTGGAGGCCCACGCGCACCGCTGGGCCGGCCACTGCGGGATGCCGCCGATGGTGTGGCTGGCCGCGCGCGGTTTCGTCGTCACCCAGACCGGGGCGCTGCACCCGTGGATGCGCCTCGACCTCAACCGGACGGTCGCGGAGCAGTCCGGGCTGCGGGAGGCCTGGAGCCGGCTCACCGACCTGGTGCGGACGCCACCGCCGCCGGAGCCGATCGGCCGGCTCACCCATCGCACCGGCGGCTGAGGGGCATCGCCCGCGCGAGGACGGTCGGCCCGCTCAGACCTCCATCGCGGCGAGGACGCTGTTGGTGTCGTCCATGATGTCGGTGATCGGCTGGGCGGCGATGCCGACGCCGAGCGCCGACACGTTGCCGCGCACCGCGACGCAGACGTCGTAGCCGCTCTCGGCGTCCCGGCCGCACAGCCCGTTCTGCACCGGGCGGACCGCCTCGGCCTGCACCAGCTCGAGCATCCGCGCGGGGTCGCTCACCGGGCGTCCGGCGATGACCACCAGGGACGGCACGGCGTTGCGCTGGTAGGTGGCCGAGACCGTCTCGATGTCGGTGTCGATGGTGTCGGGATCGGAGGTGGCGTTGGGGTCGCGGCTCAGCTCCCCGGCCGCCAGCGGCAGGGCCAGCGGGGGCGGCGGCGGGGTGGGGGAGTCGGTGGGCTGGCCCGAGGCGCCCATCCGCGAGGTGAGGAACGCCGCGACGAGCACCGCGGCCAGCACCAGCACGAGAGCCGTGATCCCGATGATCAGCGGCTTCGCCCCAGGACCCGGCGAGCGATCCTGCTGCTCCTCGCCGTCACCGGTCCCGCCGCCCGGGCCGTCGACGGCCGGGCCGAGGGGCTCCTCGGGGCGTCCGTGCTCGTGGTGGTCGGGCGATGCGGTCAACGCGGCCTCTCCTCACAGGTAGTCGTCGAGCGCCTTCAGCAGCTGCGACTTCGTCTTCGATCCCCGGAACTGCTTGACCAGGGTGCCGCCGACGTAGATCTGCAGGGTCGGCAGCCCGAGCACCTGCTGCTCGGTCGGCGTCACCGGGTTGGCGTTGGTGTCGAGCCTGGTGAAGGTCACCTTGTCACCGTGCTCGGCCGCCAGCTCCTCGATGATCGGCGAGAGCTGGCGGCACGGCGCGCACCAGTCGGCCCAGTAGTCCACCAGCACCGGGCGCGGCGACTCGAGCACCACCGTGCGGAAGGTGGCGTCGGTGACCTCGACGACGTCGGCCATGGAGACCTCCTCGGACGGCTGGGCGGGTGGACGGATGGGGTGCGGTCAGGCGTTGGCCAGCTCGGAGACGACCAGCGCCTCGTCGGCGAGCTCGGCCAGGAAGCGCTCGGCGTCCAGGGCCGCGGCGCACCCGCTGCCGGCAGCGGTGATCGCCTGGCGGTAGGTGTGGTCGACCAGGTCACCGCAGGCGAACACGCCGGTGAGGTTGGTCCTCGTGGTGCCCGGCTGGGTGAGCACGTAGCCCTCGGCGTCCAGGTCGACCTGGCCGGTCAGCAGCTCCGAGCGTGGGTCGTGGCCGATCGCGATGAACAGGCCCTCGACGTCCAGCCGACGGGTCTCGCCGGTGGTGGTGTCGGTCAGCGTCACCGATTCGAGCTTGCCCTCGCCGTGGACCTGGCTGACCTGGGAGTTCCACGCGAAACGGATCTTCGGGTCGTTGTGGGCGCGGGCGGCCATGATCTTGCTCGCCCGCAGCTCGTCGCGCCGGTGCACCAGGGTGACCGAGCGGGCGAAGCGGGTGAGGAAGGTGGCCTCCTCGACCGCGGAGTCCCCGCCGCCGACGACCGCGATGTCCTTGTCGCGGAAGAAGAAGCCGTCACAGGTCGCGCACCAGGACACGCCGTGCCCAGACAGCCGGTCCTCACCGTCCACGCCGAGCTTGCGGTAGCCCGAGCCCATGGCCAGGATCACCGCACGGGCGCGGTAGGTGGTTCCGGAGCTGTCGGTGACGGTCTTGATCGGCGCCGTCAGCTCCATCTCGACGACGTCGTCGGTGACCAGCTCGGCGCCGAACCGCTCGGCCTGGTCGCGCATCTGCTGCATGAGGTCGGGGCCCATGATCCCGGTGGGGAAGCCGGGGAAGTTCTCCACCTCGGTGGTGTTCATCAGCGCGCCACCGGCGGTCACCGAGCCCTCGAAGACCAGCGGCTGGAGGTCGGCGCGGGCGGCGTAGACCGCGGCGGTGTAGCCGGCCGGACCGGAGCCGACGATGATGACGTCGCGGACCCGTCCGGGGTCGGGCTGCGTCGATCCGGTGTCGATCTGAACAAAGCTCATGCGTCCTGCCTCGTCGGTCGTGCGGAGCGGCCGGGCGGGGCTACCGGCCCCGGGGCGACCGCCACTGTACTCACAGCGCCCCTAGAACCAGGCGGCCGTGACCGCTATTCCGGTCCGGTCGTGGCGTAGCGGGCGGCGAAGGTGCGCACGGCCTCGTCGACCACCTGGGCGACGCGTCCGGCGCCCACCTGCCAGCCGGGCACCAGGAGGGCCGGCCAGAAGACGTAGTTGGCGATCATGCCCAGGAACTGGGTGGCGGCGAGGTCCGCGTCCTCGACCCGCACCGTCCCCGCCTCGTGCTCGGCCAGCAGGTAGTCGCGGACGGAGGCGAAGTAGGGCATCTTCCCGTGCGAGAACTGCGCCTCGGCGAGCTCGGGGAACCGCGGCAGCTCCGCGATGACGATCCGGAACAGGTCGGTCATCTGGGGCCGGCCCAGCAGCTCGGCGTAGCCGCGGCCGATGGTGCTGAGCCCGGCGAGGACGTCGCCCACCGGCGGAGGGTCCTCGTCCTCGGCGGTCGACCAGGACTCGGTGACCATGGCGTCGAACAGGGCGGCCTTGGTCGGGAACTGCTTGAACAAGGTGGCCCGCGAGACGCCCGAGCGCTCCGCGACCCGCGCGAGCGACGTCCGGTCGTAGCCCAGCTCGAGGAACAGCGAGGTCGCGGCCGTCAGGATCAGCGCGCGCTTCTCCCGGGCGATGCGCTGGTGGTACGTCGACACGGCCCTGGTCATGGGTCGAGCCTACGAGATGAGTGGCTTGACTCACCACAAGTGGCCGCCTAGTGTCGGCGTGGTGAGTCAGTCGACTCACCAACAATGCCAAGCCATAACCCTCCTGGGAGGACCTCCGATGGGCCGTTTCGACGACCAGACCGTGCTCGTGACCGGTGGGGCAGGTGGTCAGGGATCGAGCCACGTGCGCGCCTTCCACGCCGAGGGGGCGAACGTGGTGATCGCCGGCATCGACGCCGACCGCGGCGCCGCCCTCGCCGACGAGCTCGGCACCCGCGCCCGCTCCACCCCCCTCGACGTCACCGACGAGAGCTCGTGGTCGGCCGCCGTACGGGCCGCCGAGGACGCCTTCGGCTCTCTGCACGTGCTCGTCAACAACGCCGGCGTGCAGAACCCGCCGGCACTGATCGAGAGCACGGACCCCGCCACGTGGTCGCGCATCCTCGACGTCAACCTCACCGGGACCTTCCTCGGCATCAGGGCCGCCGTCCCGGCTCTGCGTCGTGCGGCAGGAGGCGCCATCGTCAACATCGCCTCGACCATGGCCCTCGGCGGCACCGCGCAGTACGCGCCGTACGTCGCCAGCAAGTGGGCCGTGCGGGGCCTCACCCGGACGGCAGCACTCGAGCTCGGCCGAGACGACATCCGCGTGAACACCATCCACCCCGGCGTCATCGCGACCCCGTTCATCCACGAACCGGCGGCCGGCGCCACCACCGCGATCGCCGACGTCTACTCACCCGAGCCGTTCGCCATCCCCCGGCTGGGGGAGCCGACCGACGTCACCGGGCTGCTGCTGTTCCTCAGCTCCTCGGAGGCCTCGTTCGTCACCGGGTCGGAGTACGTCGTCGACGGTGGGCTCCTGCTCGGTCCCGCCCTCCAGAGGGAGACGGCATGACGAGCCCGGGCACGGCCGCAGGGGCCGGCGCCGCACGCGACGGGTCCCTGGCGCACCTGCCCGACCACATCCGGCGGGCCATCGAGATCACCCCCGCCGCGGGCACCAGCGAACGGATCATCGACATCACGACGGTGGGGCGCCGCACCGGCCGGCCACGCCGCATCGAGATCTTCTTCTACCGGGCCGCGGGCCGGACCTACCTGTGCAGCGGCGCCGGCGGGGGTGCCACCGACTGGTGTGCGAACCTCCGCGCGAACCCCGGCTTCACCTTCCACCTCAAGCACGGCGTCCGTGCGGATCTGGCGGCCCGGGCCACACCGGTCACCGACCCAGCCGAACGCCGAGCCGTGCTGGCCGAGATCGTCGCGGACCTCAACCAGCCCCACGACCCCGGCACCATCCGGCCGACCCGGCTCGAGGACTGGGCCGACAGCCGGCTGATGCGCATCGACTTCCCCCGGCTGTGATCGCGGAGCCTCCGGCAGGCTGACCCCTTCGCCGTCACCCACTGTTCACGTCACCGCCGCACAGATCCGGTGGTCGGCCGGGTCGGGCCGGCGTGGGATGGAGTCGTCCGTCCGCCCGACCCAGGAGATGTCATGCCCTCCGTCTTCCGCCGCCGCGCCGCGCTGGCGCTGTCCCTGGCCGTCACCGCCGGGCTGGTCACCGGGCTGCCGACCCAGCCCGCCGCGGCCGAGCCGGCCGCCGGCACCGTCGAGGTGACCGCCCCCCGTCTCACCGGCCGCGCCACCCTCCCCTCGGACTACCTGGCCCCGGGCCCCCGGTCGGGTCGCGAGGTCACCCCGGCCAACGGCGTCGAGGGCCCCTTCGACGGCCAGGTCATCCCGGGGTTCTCCGGTGCGGTGGCCGACGACAACGGCACCTTCTGGGCGTTGCCGGACAACGGCTTCGGCACCAAGGCCAACTCCGAGGACTTCCGGCTGCGGATCTACAAGGTGCGCCCGCGCTGGCAGCAGCCCGACGCCTCGGGCGAGCTGACCGGCAGCGGCGCGATCCAGGTGCTCGACTACATCGAGCTGCGCGACCCCGACCACCACATCAGCTGGCCGATCGTCAACGAGGACCGCGCCGGCCGCCGGCTCACCGGCGGCGACTTCGACGTCGAGTCGATCCAGCGGATGGCCGACGGCTCGTTCTGGATCGGTGAGGAGTTCGGCCCCTACCTGCTGCACGTCTCGCGCAACGGCAAGGTCCTGTCCGCGCCGGTGTCCTCGCCGGTGGGACGGGCCCCGCAGCACCACGACCTCGGTGGTGCGCAGCCGACCGTCCGCTCCAGCGGCGGGTTCGAGGCGATGGCGGCTTCGCCCGACGGCCGCTACCTGTACCCCATCCTGGAGAACTCGCTGGTCGACGACGCCGACCAGCGTCGCCGCGTGGTCGCAGAGTTCGACACCACCACCGGCGCCTACACCGACCGCCGCTGGGACTACCGGGTCGACACCGACGCCAACCTGGTGGCCGACGCGCAGATGGTCGAGCCCGGGAAGCTGATGGTGCTGGAGCGGGACAACTTCGACGGCGAGGCCGCGATGATCAAGCGGATCTACACCGTCGACCTGGACGAGACCGAGCCGTCGGGTGCGCTGGTCAAGACCCTGCACACCGACCTGCTCAAGATCGACAACCCCGACCTGATCGGCGCGGGCGCGGGCTGGGGCACCGGCGAGACCTACTCCTTCGGCTTCCAGTCCACCGAGACGATCGTGCCGATGCCGGACGGGCAGATCATGCTCGTCAACGACAACAACTACCCCGGCAACGCCGCGCGGGTACCCGGCATCCCCGACGACACCGAGATGATCATGATCGATCCCGACGCCGAGCGCGAGCAGGCCGTCAACGCCGTCCCGGTCATCGCCCACCGCGGAGCCAGCGGCAGCCGCCCCGAGCACACCCTGGCCGCCTACGCACTGGCGATCCGGCAGTGCGCCGACGTGATCGAGCCCGACGTCGTCTCCACCAGCGACGGCGTCCTGGTGGCCCGGCACGAGAACGAGATCAGCGGCACCACCGACGTGGCGAACCGCCCCGAGTTCGCCGACCGCCGGACCACCAAGACGATCGACGGCGTCGCGGTCACGGGCTGGTTCACCGAGGACTTCACCCTCGGCGAGCTGCGCACCCTGCGGGCCAAGGAGCGGCTGCCGCAGGTGCGTCCGGAGAACACCCGCTTCGACGGGCTCTACCCCGTGCCCACCCTGACCGAGGTGCTCGACCTGGCCCGGCACTCGCGCACCTGCACCGGTGAGCCGGTCGGGGTCGCGCCGGAGATCAAGCACCCCACCTACTTCGACTCGATCGGGCTGTCCATGGAGGAGCCGCTGGTGGAGGAGCTGGAGGCGGCCGGACTCAACGAGGCCGACGCGCCGGTGGTCATCCAGAGCTTCGAGACGACCAACCTCAAGCAGCTGGCCCGGCGCACCCCGGTGCAGCTGTCGCAGCTGATCAACTGCTCCGGTGCCCCCTACGACCTGGTGGCCGCCGGTGACGACCGGACCTACGCCGACCTGGTCAGCCGGGCCGGGCTGCGGGAGATCTCCCGCTACGCCGACAAGGTCGGCTACTGCAAGGACGTGATGATCCCGCGGCAGGCCGACGGCACCCTGGGCGAGCCCACCGCCGCGATCGCCGACGCCCACCGCTACCGCCTCGACGTGGTCGGGTGGACCTTCCGGGTGGAGAACCAGTTCCTGCCGACCGAGTTCAAGAGCTCGGCCGACCCGAACGCCGACGGCGACCTGGCCGGTGAGATCCAGGTGTTCCTCGACGCCGGGATGGACGAGCTGTTCAGCGACAACCCCGACGTGGCCGTCGCGGCGGTGACCGAGGACTGACCGGCGCGGGAGCGGGTGCGCCGCCGCGTCCTGGGTAGAGCGGCGTCGTGGGCTCGGACGTCACCTTCCTCATCTTCGGCGCGGCGCTGCTCGTCGCGGTGGTGCTGCCGCCTGCCCTGCGCCGGGTGCCGCTGTCCTCGCCGGTGGTGCTGCTCGGCCTCGGGTGCCTGATCGGGCTGCTGCCCGTGGTCGGGGAGGAGCAGTTCTCCCCGCTGGTGCACCGCGACTTCGCCGAGCACCTCACCGAGCTGACGGTGATCGTCGCGCTGATGGGGGTGGGGCTGGCGCTGGACCGCCCGATCAGCCTGCTGCGGCCCGCCAGCTGGCGCGGCTGGTCGGTGACCTGGCGCCTGCTCGGCATCACGATGCCGCTGTGCATCGGCGGGGTGGCGCTGCTGGGCTGGTGGTGGATGGGTCTGACCCTGCCCGCGGCGATGCTGCTCGGCGCGGTGCTGGCGCCCACCGACCCGGTGCTGGCCAGCGACGTGCAGGTCTCCGGGCCCGGGCAGCCCAGCGAGCGCACCGGTGACATCGACGAGACCGACGAGGTGCGCTTCGGCGTCACCTCCGAGGCGGGGTTGAACGACGGGCTGGCCTTCCCGTTCGTCTACGCCGCGGTGCTGCTGGCCGGTGCTCCCTCGCTGGCCGCCTGGGTCGGTGACGGCGGTCTGGCGAGCTGGGTCGGGTTCCACCTGGTCGGCAAGCTGGTGATCGGGGTGCTGGTCGGCGCGGCAGCGGGCTGGGTACTGGGTCGGATCGCCTTCCAGTCCTCCCGCTGGTCGCTGCGGGTGGCCGAGCGCGGGCAGCCGCTGCTCGCGGTCGCGGCGCTGCTGCTGTGCTACGGGCTCGCCGAGGTGGCGCAGGGCTACGGCTTCGTGGCGGTCTTCGTCGCGGCGGTGATGCTGCGGGCGGTCGACCGGGGGCACGGGTACCACCGCCAGATGCACGGGGTGGTGGAGCGGCTGGAGCAGCTGCTGACCCTGGCGGTGCTGCTGCTGCTCGGCATCACGCTGACCAACGGCCTGCTCAACCACCTCACCCTCGGCGGAGCGATGGTGGGCCTCGCGCTGGTGCTCGTGGTCCGTCCCGTCTTCGGCTGGGCGGCGCTGCGGATCGCGCCGCGGGAGGAGCGGGTCGGGGGACGCCCGCTAGGTCGCGCGGAGCGGCTGGCCACCGCCTTCTTCGGCATCCGGGGGATAGGGTCGCTGTACTACCTGGCCTACGCGGCGGGGCAGGCGCACTTCCCGCAGCTGCCCGAGCTGTGGTCGACGGTGGGGTTCACCATCCTGGTCTCGGTGGTGGTGCACGGGGTCGCGGCGACACCCGTGATGTCGCGGGTCGGCGTCGAGGAGGCATGACGGTGGAGCTGCTGCGCGAGCAGTGGGAGCGGTTGCGGGGCTGGCTGGACGACGTGGACGTCTCCGCGCAGCGGGAGCGGCCGTCGGGCCTGGACGGGTGGCAGGTGGGCGACCTGGTGGCGCACCTGGGGATCGGTCTGCACATGCTCACCGAGATCCGGCCCGACCCGGACGCGCAGCCAACCAGCTTCGGCCGCTACGTCGCGGCCTACCAGCCGGCCGCCCCCGTCATGGCCGAGGCCTCGGTCCAGCTGTCGGCCGAGCTCGGGGACGACCTGCTGGGCGGGCTCGACCGGCTGGCCGCCGAGGCGTTCGACGTGCTCGACCCCGCCGACCCGGCGCGCGGCGGGCTGGCCCCGGTGGTGCTGGGCCGCCGCGGACCACTCACCGCCGAGGACTACCTGTGCACCCGGCTGGTCGAGCTGGTGGTGCACGCCGACGACCTGCACCGCGTCCTCGACCCCGCCGGGCCGACGCCGGTGCTCCCGCAGGCGGCGTCCGAGGTCGCCTCCG
Source organism: Desertihabitans brevis (assembly GCF_003327535.1). NCBI lineage: Bacteria > Bacillati > Actinomycetota > Actinomycetes > Propionibacteriales > Propionibacteriaceae > Desertihabitans > Desertihabitans brevis. The sequence goes on from NZ_QOUI01000003.1 coordinate 319,145, forward strand.
CCCTCCGCGCGGCCTACCGGGAACGCGCCGGCAGCGACCCTGCACCGGCCGACGACCTGGACTGGATCCGCCTGGCCACCGGCCGCACCCCGAGCGAGGACGTCCACCTGCCGGTGCTCTGAACCCCGCGGGTCAGGCCGCGTCGCGGAGCACGTCGTGCAGGCGACGAGCCGCCGCGCCCAGCGCGGCCTCGGCGGCGGGCTGCACCGTGGCGGCGACCCGGGACTCGCTGAGCACGGCGATCGCGAACCGCTGGCCGTCGTCGTGCTCGAGCACCCCCGCCTCGTGACGCAGGGTGAGGAAGGTGCCGGTCTTGGAGCTCCAGCGTGCGGCGTCGCTCTCCAGGTCGGGCGCCAGCCGTTGCCGCAGCAGGTTGGTGCCCATCAGCGCGCGCAGCCGCTCCGCCCATGCCCCGGTGCTCGACCAGATGTCGGCCAGCAGCCCGACCAGCCCCCGGGCGCTGCCGCTGTTGGCCTGGGAGACGTCCAGCTGGGGCACCAGGCTGCCGCCCTCACCGGTCGCGGCCCGGGCCGCCAGCGCGAGCGCGAGGTGCTCCTGGTCGGCACCGAGCCGGGTGAGCAGGCTGTCGTGCAGTGCCTGGATGGGGTGGCGGACGGTGACGTCGACGTGGCCGCGCCGGCGCAGCTCCTCGGTGACCGTGGCCGGCGGCACCAGCCGGAACAGCAGGTCGGTGGCGGTGTTGTCGCTGAGCCCGAGCGCCAGGTAGAGCAGGTCCTCCACCGCGATCTCGGCCCGGTGCCGGAAGCGGGACAGGCCGCTCGGCCCCGGGGTGCGGTCCTCCTCGGTGACGGTGAGGCTGTCCGACAGGGCGAACGGTGCCGCGGGCGCCTCGGCCCGCAGCAGGACGGCCGCGGCCAGCGGCACCTTGACCACCGAGGCGAGCGGCAGCTGTCGGTCGGCGTCGAGGGCCAGCTCGCGTCCGGTGCGCAGGTCGCGCACGCAGATCCCCGCCGTCAGCCCGGCCGCGGCGAGGTCGTGGCGCACCTCCCGCAGCGCGCGCTCCTCAGCCAGCACGTCCGTCTCCCTCGCTCGCGTCCCCGGGCCCGGTCAGCAGCCTCCCCAGCAGCTCGACCAGGTCGGCGTCGGTGGTGGCCGGACGTCCCGGGTCGCTGCTGGCCAGCAGCCGTCCGCGGACCAGCGTCAGCCCGGCCAGCGGTCGCCAGCCCAGCCCGCAGCGGGCGGCGTCGGCGCGGGTGGTGAGCACCAGGTCGTCCCGGGTGAGCACCCGGTGCACCGCGGCCACCACCGAGCCGGCCCGCCGCAGCTGGGAGGCCGCCAGCCCGTGCCGGTCGCGGTAGCGCTCGAGGGGGTCGCGGACGTGGGTGACGTCGTCCTCGGGCAGCAGCCAGAGCAACCGCGGGCTGCCGGCGCCGCGGCCGGGACGCAGCGACTCCAGGTGCAGCGGGAGGCCGTCCTCGCGGGACCCGAGCCCGAGCGGGACGCGCCAGCGCGCGACGTCGGCGGCGGCCGGCAGGACGGCCAGGTCGGTCCGGTCGTCGGCCAGCAGCTGGGCCCGCCGGCTCGGGACGTCCTGCAGCACCTCGACATCGGTGCCGGCGGCGGTGGCGTCGGCGCTGAACCGGGCCAGCTCGGCCGTGCCGAGCTCCAGCGGCAGCGCGATCCGCAGCGGCGCGCCGCGGCGCAGCTCGGCCTGCTCGCGCAGCGCGTCGGTCGCCTCGACCACCCGTCGGACAGCCGGCAGGACCGCGCGGCCGTAGCGGGTGAGGGCGACGCTGCGGGTGGAGCGCTGCAGCAGCTGCCCGCCGAGGGTGCGCTCCAGCGTCGCCACCCGCCGGCTGACCACGGGCTGGGAGACCTGCAGGCTGGCCGCACCCACGGTGAAGCTGCCACGGTCGACCACGGCCAGGAACGCCTCGCAGGCGGGCAGCAGGTCGACCGGACGGCTCACACATGCCATCTTGGCATGGATCAGCGCCTTCCATGCTTTGTCCGCAAGTGAGACGGGCCGGAGGCTGGACGCCATGACGAGGACGAGACGGGCCTTCGGGATGGTCTGGGCCGGCGTGGTGTTCGTGGTGCTGAGCGCGGTGACCGGGCTGCTCGCGGCGGGCCTGGTGGTGCCGGCCGCCGCCCTGGCCGGGATCGGGGGACGGGCCGCCGCCACCGGCGTCGAGCTGCTGCCGGCCGACCTGGAGACGCCGCCGCAGCCGGAGCGCTCGCGGGTGCTGATGGCCGACGGGTCGGTGCTGGCCGACTTCTACGACCAGGACCGGGTCTACGTCGGGCTCGAGGACATCGCCCCGGTGATGCAGCAGGCCCAGGTGGCGATCGAGGACCACCGCTTCTACGAGCACGGTGCGCTGGACCTGACCGGGACGCTGCGGGCCCTGCTGCAGAACACCGCCGGCGGGGAGGCCACCCAGGGCGGGTCGAGCATCACCCAGCAGTACGTGAAGATGGTGCAGGTCGAGAAGGCCCGCGCCGCCGGCGACGAGGAGGGCGTGCGGGCGGCCCAGGAGCGCTCCTACGCGCGGAAGATCCAGGAGATGCGCTACGCCATCGGCCTGGAGAAGCGGCTGAGCAAGGACGAGATCCTCGAGCGCTACCTCAACCTCGCCTACTACGGCGACGGCGCCTACGGGGTCAACCAGGCGGCCTGGCACTACTTCGGCACCACCGCCGCCGATCTCGACCTGGCCCAGGCCGCGATGCTCGCCGGTCTGGTGCAGAACCCGACCGCGACCGACCCGGTGCGCTTCCCCGAACGCGCGGTCGAGCGGCGCGACGTCGTCCTCGACCGGATGGCCGACCTCGGTCTGGTCAGCCGGCAGGCCGCCGCCGAGGCCCGCCGGCAGCCGTGGGACCCCGACGAGGTGCGTCCCCAGCGCAACGGCTGCGTGGAGTCGGAGTTCCCGTTCCTGTGCGACTACGTCCGCCGCACCCTGGTCGCCGACGCGTCCTGGGGCGGCACCGTGGCCGAGCGGGAGGCGCTGCTGCAGCGCGGCGGGCTGACCATCCGCACCCGGATCGACCCCGGCACCCAGCGGGAGGCCGAGGAGGCGATCGCGGACCTCGTCAGCCCCACCGACCCGGTGATCTCGACGATGACCCTGGTGGAGCCGGGCACCGGGCTGATCCGGGCGATGGCCCAGTCGCGCCCGGAGATGGGCGACGGGCGCGGCGAGACCTTCTACAACTACGCGGTGCCGGCCCGTCTGGGCGGTGCGGAGGGCTTCCAGGCGGGCTCGACGTTCAAGACCTTCGTCGCGGCGGCCGCGCTCGAGCAGGGCATCCCGGTCAGCCGGCGCTACGACGCCCCGGCCCGCCGCGACTTCAGCGGCACCCGGTTCCGCTCCTGCGACGGCCCCGTGACCGTCCCCGACGGCTACCGTCCGAAGAACTCCACCCGCTCCGGCGACGACATGACCCTGCGCACCGCCACCGCCTGGTCGGTCAACACCTACTACCTGCAACTGGGTCGCGACACCGGCATGTGCCACGTCACCGACATGCTGGAGCGGACCGGGGTGGAGCTGTCCGACGGCACGCCGTGGGCCGAGCAGTCCTCGATCTTCTCCCTGCCGCTGGGCCCTGTCGACATCACCCCGCTGTCGCTGACCGAGGCCTACGCCACCTTCGCCGCCGACGGCGTGCACTGCGAGCCGGTGGTGGTGGCCTCCGTGACCGACCGGGACGGCCGGCAGCTGCCGGTGCCGGAGGCCGGGTGCGAGCGGGTGGTCGGCAAGGAGGTCGCCCGCGGCGTCAACCAGCTGCTGCAGGGCGTGATGGACGCGACCGGACGTCCCGCCGACCCCGGGGACGGGCACCCGCTGGCGGGCAAGACCGGTGCCACGGACGACAGCAACGCCACCTGGTTCTGCGGCTACAGCCCGGAGATCGCCGGCTGCGCCTCGATCGCGGTCGACAAGACCCACTCGTACTGGGACGACCACCGCCGCTCGCTGACCGGCTTGTCGCTGGAGGGCGGCCGGGTGCTGACCGGCGACGGCGGCGGGGACGCCGGCCGCCACCTCTGGCGGCCGGTGATGGGCGAGGCGCTGGAGGACGAGCCGCGTACCGCCTTCACCCCGCCCTCCTCGCGACGGCTGGGTGGCGGCTCCCAGGGCGGGTCCGGCGGACGGGGCGACGACCGCGGCCGCGGTTCGGACGACGACGGCGGTCGTTGACGGGACGCCGCGGCTCGAGCCCGGAGCGGGGCCGTCAGGCGGAGCCGACGCCGCGCGCCAGGGTGCGGATCATCAGCGTGCCGACCTCGTGGCTGGAGAAGCGACCTTCCCGCAGCAGGAGCCACGCCCCGAACAGCGTGGTCCACAGCACCGTCGCCAGCCACTCCGGAGGCAGGTCGCCGGCCAGGGAGCCGTCGGCGTAGCCCCGCCGCAGGACCTGCTCGAGCTCGGCGTGCTCGTCGTCCTCCCAGCTGTCGGGATCGATGGGCGCGTCGTCGCCGAAGACCAGCCCGAGCAGGTCGCGCAGCTCCAGCAACGCCAGTGCCAGCCGCTGCAGCGCCTCCAACCCGGTGCCCTCCTCGGGCCGGGCGCCCGCGGCTGCCGCCCGGAACCTCTCGCGGCACAGCTGGTCGACCGCGGCCACCAGCTCGGCGCGGCCGGAGAAGTGCCGGTTCAGAGTGGAGCGACCCACGCCGGCCCGGGCGGCGACCTCGCCGAGGCTGGCCGAGGGATCGGTCGACCAGCACGCGACGGCCGCCTCGACGACTGCCTGCCGGGTGCGGGTGGTGGCGGCGGAGGGCATGCCGGCAGCGTACGCCTCCGGGACAACAGTTGACCAAAGTGGGACATGCGTGTTCCATTGAGACATGACGACCTCGTCCGGCAGCCCTGTTCGCATCGGTCCCGCCACCAGCGACGCCGTCGTCGGCGGCGCGGTGTTCGGCGCCCTCGGACTCGTCGCCGGGCTGGTGCTGCCCTGGCTGGCCGGTGCGGTGCTGCGGATGGACTGGCTGCCCATGCAGAGCCAGGCCGAGGTGGTGCAGCGGGTGGCCGAGCACGTCCCGGTCTGGGTGCTGCCCGCGCTGGGTCTGGTGGCCGGCGTCGTGGTCGGCGTGCTGGGCACCCTGGACGACCCGGAGGTGCTGGTCAGCGCCCGCGAGATCGTCGTGCGCAAGGGTGACAAGCGAACCCGGGTGGCGCGCTCGCAGGTGGCCGAGGCCGGCGTCCGCGACCAGCACCTCGTGCTCTTCGACGCCGCCGACAGCGAGCTGTTGCACCAGAGGGTCCCAGGGGACCCGCAGGCGGTCGAGCGGGCGCTGCAGCAGCACGGCTGGCCCGCGATCCGGCCCTGACGACGCGGGCCTCCGCAGGACGCGGCGGGTCAGAGGTAGACGGCGAGCGGGCCGCGGGGGCCCTGCACGACGACAGGAGTAAGGCGCATCTCCCAGCAGGTGGACGACCGCCCGGAGGGCCCGTGCCGTCGCCTCAGCCGTGCTCCGTCCGGCCCGGTGCGGGCGGGTCGAGCCACGGGAAGCCCTCCGGGTCGGCCGCCGCCCGCGCGCCCACCACCGCGTCGTCGTGGCTGCGCACCCGGTCGCGAAAGGGGAAGTCCTCCGGGCCGACCGCCACCCGACCCAGCGGCCGCACCGGCTGGTGGCTGACCCACTGCGCCGAGCGGACCGGCCCGGCGCCGAGGACGTCCAGCACCTGGCGGGAGAAGCCGTCCGTCGGCAGCAGGTACACCCAGCCGGACGTCCACGGCTCGCCGACGCGGCGGCGGTCGAGGGAGAAGAAGTAGCCCCGCTGCGGCGGATCGCCCCACTCCACGCAGGAGTTGAGGTGCAGGTACGGGTAGCGGCTGCGGTCGAGCACGGCGAAGTACAGCGCCCAGATCCCGTCGCTGGAGGCGTACACCCCGCGCTGCGCGCCGAACTCCAGGACGTCCTCGGCCGACCTCGGCTCCAGCTCGGTGATCGAGCCGGTGGTGGAGCCGTGCAGCAGCACCCGTCCCCGGTCCCCGAGGGAGCACAGCAGCCGCCACAGGGGGTACGGGGAGCCGGGCGGCTCGGTGATCCGCGGGTCGGCGACCGCGGCGAGCAGCGCGTCGGCCGCCGCGTCGACCTCGGGACCGTCCACGCACGGCGGACGCGGCAGCATCCAGTCCGGTGTCATCATCGAGGCACCTCCGTCGTGTCCGGCCAGCGTCCCACGCCGGACGCCGACCGTGCCCCGGGCTCGGACATAGGCTCGACGCCATGAAGGCTCCGCTGCTGATCCTGCTGTCCGCGCTGGTGGCGGTCGTCACCACCGTGCTCGTGCGCCAGAACCGGCGCGCCGCCGCCGAGGCCGAGCTGTGGGCCGAGGCCACCGACCCGCTGCCGCGGACGTCCCCGCCGGCCGACCCCGGCCGCTGAGCCATCCGCACCGCGACGTGGCACGAACTCCGTCCATGAGCACCGACACCGAGCCGACCACCCGGGTCACCAGGAGCGCCGGGGCGCTGGTCGGCCTCGTCGCCGCCGGCGTCGCCCTGGCGCTGGGGCACCTGGTCAGCGCGCTGACCGGGCCCGGCTCCTCGCCGGCGGTGGTGGTCGGCTCCCAGCTGGTCGACCTCGCCCCCACCCCGGTGAAGGACGTGGTGGTGCGGGCCGTGGGGACCGCCGACAAGCCGCTGCTGATCGCTGCGGTCGTGGTCGTCACGCTCGGTCTCGGGGCGCTGCTCGGCACCGCCTGGGGACGCCGCCCGGGGCTCACCCAGCTGGGCATCGTCGCGATCGGGCTGGTCGGGGTGGTGCTCTCGGTGCTCCGCGCCGACCTCGGGCCGCTGGCGGTCCTGCCGTCGGGGGTGGCGATCCTGGCCGGTCTGGTCTCCGTCCAGCTGCTGGGCCGGGCCGCCGCGGGGACCGGGGCGGATGCCGTCGGCTCGCGCCGGCGGTTCCTGGCTGCCCTCGGCGGCGGGAGTGCCGTGGCGGTGCTGGGTGCGGCCGGCGGCAGCGTCGTGCAGGCGCTGGTGCAGGCCGGCTCGGCCGCCCGGCGCGCGTTCGCCCTGCCGGCGCCGACCTCACCCGCCCCGCCGCTGCCCGCGGGCGTCCAGGTGCCGGGGAGCACCCCCTTCACCACGGCCATCGAGGACTTCTACCGGATCGACATCACCCTCATCACCCCGCGGCACGAGGCCGAGGGGTGGACGCTGACCGTGGACGGTCTGGTGGACCGGCCGCTGACCATCGGCTACGACGAGCTGCTGGCGATGCCCATGGTCGAGCGCGACATCACCCTGACCTGCGTCTCCAACGAGGTCGGCGGGTCGCTGGTCGGCACCGCCCGCTGGCTCGGCGTCCCGGTCGCCACCTTGCTGGAGCGGGCTGGCGTCCGGGCCGAGGCCGACATGGTGCTCTCGCACTCGATGGACGGCGGGTTCACCGCGTCCACCCCGCTGGAGGCCCTCACCGACGGCCGGGACGCGCTGATCGCGGTCGGCATGAACGGGCAGGTGCTCCCGGACAAGAACGGCTTCCCCGCCCGGATGGTGGTGCCCGGGTTGTTCGGCTACGTCTCGGCCACCAAGTGGCTGTCCCGGCTGGAGGTGACCCGCTTCGACGCCCAGACCGCCTACTGGACCGACCGCGGGTGGGCCGACCGCGGCCCGGTGCTCACCCAGTCCCGGATCGACGTCCCCTCCTCCCTCGGCAGCATCAGCCCCGACAGCCCGGTGATCGCCGGCGTCGCCTGGGCCCAGCACCGCGGCATCGACAAGGTCGAGATCCGCATCGACGGCGGGGAGTGGCAGGAGACGACCCTGGCCGACTCCGGCGGCATCGACACGTGGCGGCAGTGGAGCTTCCGCTACGACGGCCCGCCCGGACGCCACACCGCGGAGGTGCGGGCGACCGACGGCACCGGGGAGACCCAGCCGGAGCAGCGTCGTCCGGTCGTGCCCGCCGGGGCCACCGGCTGGCACCAGATCCAGTTCACCCTCGAGGGCTGACCGCCCATCCGTCCTCCCGGTCGCGCCGAATACCGACCAGAGGCGCCCGTCCTCTGCGGCCGACAACCCGGCCACGCCGATCGAGGAGGAACCCGATGATGACCACCACGACCCGCCGGACCCGGTTCGCCGCCCTCGGCGCGGCCCTGCTGCTGCCGCTCGCCGCCACCGCCTGCAGCAGCGAGGAGACCGGCCCCGCGACCGCCCCCAGCACGGAGAGCTCCCCGAGCATGGGCTCCACCCCCAGCACGGAGGCCTCGCCGAGCATGGGGAGCTCGCCCCGAACGGACGCCGCCATGGGTGGGGAGCCCTTCGGCGCCGCCTGCGCGGAGGTGCCGACCGACGGCGAGGGCTCGGTCGAGGGGATGGCCGACGACCCGGTGGCGACGGCCGCCAGCAACAACCCGCTGCTCTCCACCCTGGTGACCGCGGTGGGCGAGGCGGGGCTGGGCGACACGCTGAACAGCCAGCAGGCGATCACCGTCTTCGCGCCGACGAACGAGGCCTTCGGGGCCGTCGACCCCGAGACGATGGACGCCGCGATGGGCGACCCGACCGGGCTGCTCACCGATGTGCTGACCGCGCACGTGGTGCCGGAGCGGCTCTCGCCCGAGATGCTCGCGGGTGAGCACGAGACCCTCAACGGCGAGCAGCTGGTGATGGTCGAGGGCAGCGGTGAGGAGTTCACCGTGAACGGCGAGGCGATGGTGGTCTGCGGCAACGTGCAGACCGCGAACGCCACCGTCTACCTCATCGACCAGGTCCTGCTGCCCACCAGCTGACCACCGGATCCCCCCGGACGGGCCACCCCGGCGAGCACGCGGCCGGGGTGGTCCGCGTCGCCCGGCGGGTAGACGCCAGGAGCGGGCCATCCGGGGAGGGTCCGGCTCCGAACAGGAGACGACCAGGAGGAAGGAGGGCGGCATGGGGGCCGGTGAGGAGGAGCGGCACGACAACGTGCTGCCCATGAGGTCGCCCGCGAGCGCCGGCGAGGGGGAGGCGCCGTCGCGGACGGAGCGCAACGAGCGTCTGGTCGAGCTGCTGCGGCGCTCGGCCCGGGGCCACGAGGACGCCTTCGCCGAGCTCTACGACCTGACGTCGGCCCGGGTGCACGGGATCACGGTCCGGGTGCTGCGCAGCCCCGACCACGCGGCCGAGGTCACCCAGGAGGTCTACGTCGAGGTGTGGCGCACCGCCGCCCGCTACGACCCCGCCCGGGGCAGCGTGCTGGCCTGGATGTGCACGATGGCGCACCGGCGGGCGGTGGACCGGGTGCGCTCGGTGCAGAGCTCGCACCAGCGTGAGCACGACTACGGCGTCGCCGACCAGCGCCGCGAGGTCGACACGGTCTGGGGCGGGGTCGAGCAGCACCTGGAGGAGGCGCAGGTCCGCCGCGGGCTGGAGTCGCTGACCGAGATCCAGCGCGAGGCGTTGACCCTGGCGTTCTTCGGCGGTTACACCCATCGTGAGGTCGCCGGGCTGCTTCGGCTGCCGCTCGGCACGGTGAAGACGAGGATCAGGGACGGCCTGATCGGACTGCGCGACGCCCTGGGGGTGGGAACATGAGCCACGACGTGCACGCCGACGTCGGCGCCTACGCGGTGGGCGCCCTGAACGCCTCCGCGCGGGAGGTCTTCGAGGCGCACCTGCCGCACTGCCCGCAGTGCACCCGGGAGGTCACCGAGTTCGCCGAGACCACCGCCGAGCTGGCCCGGCTGACCGAGACGCCGCCGCCACCGGAGCTGCGGGCCGCGGTGCTCGGGGCCGTCCGCTCGGTGCGCCCGCTGCCCCCGGAGACCGAGCCGGCCCCCGCGACGCCCGGAGAGGTGACCGCTCCACGGTGGACGGCCGGCCCGGTCGACGAGCCGTCGGAGGCGGAGGCGCCGGAGGACGAGCTGGCCGCCCGCCGCCCGCGGCGACGAGGCCGGTTGCTGCCCGCCCTGGTGGCCGCCGCGGTCGTGGTCGCGCTGACCCTGGGCGGCTGGGCGGCGGTGCTGCGCCAGCAGCTCGACGAGGCCGCCGTGGTGGCTGCGGAGGAGAGCGAGCTGCTCGCCGCCCCGGACCTCCGGGTCGTCACCATCGAGCTGCCCGACGGCGGACGCGCCAGCTACGCGCTCTCCCGCGAGCAGGACCGGGTGATGCTCGCCGCTCCGACGCTGCCGGATCCGCCCGAGGGCCGGGCCTACCAGCTGTGGACGATGCAGCTGGACGAGGCCGGGGAGCCGGTCGCCGGCACCGTCGAGCCGCACGACGTCTTCGCCGGCGGCCGGGACATCCGGGTCTTCTTCGACGGCCTGCGGGGCACCGACGCCTTCGCCATCACGGTCGAGGACGAGACCGGCGCGACCACGCCGACCATGTCGACGATCTTCGGCATCGCCCCGGTCTGATCCGGGGCGGGCACCGCTCAGATCCAGCCGTTGCGGCGGGCCAGGTGGACGGCCTCGTGCCGGTTCGCGACGCCGAGCTTGCCGACCACCGAGGACAGGTAGTTGCGCACCGTCCCGATCGACAGCGAGGCCCGTTGGGCGATCTCCTCGATCGGGTTGCCCTCGGCGGCCAGGGCCAGCACGTCGGCCTCCCGCGGCGAGAGCGGGGAGTCGCCGGCGCTGATCGCGTCGGCGGCCAGCTCGGGGTCGACGTAGCGGCCGCCGTCGGCGACGGTGCGCACCACCGAGGCCAGGGTCTGGGCGCTGACGGTCTTCGGCAGGAACCCGCGGACGCCGACGGCCAGGGCGTTCTTGAGGTAGCCCGGACGCCCGTGGGAGGTGACGATGACGCAGCGGCAGTCCGGCACCTCGACGGCCAGCCGCTCCGCCACCTCGATCCCGTCCAGCTTCGGCATCTGCAGGTCGAGGACGGCGACGTCGGGGCGGATCTTGCGTGCCACCACGACCGCCTCCTCCCCGTGCGCGGCGCGGCCGACGACGTCGATGTCGTCCTCGAGGTCGAGCAGGCTGGCGAGGGCATCGCGGATCAGACCCTCGTCGTCGGCCAGCAGCACCCGGATGGTCATCGGCTCCTCCTCAGCTCCTCGGCTCCGCAGCGGGACCGGTGGCGACCGGGTCGACCGCCCGCGCACCTCCGGCCGTGGACGTCGGCGCGCCCGCCAGACCGCCGCCGGCCCCGAACGGCACCCGGGCGGTGAGGACGAAGGTGCCGCCGTCGCGGCGGTGCTCCAGCGTGCCCCCCACGGCGTCGAGCCGCTCGGCCATCCCGACCAGCCCGTGCCCTTCGGAGCTGGGGGGCCCTGGGCGGACGCCGTCGTTGACCACCGTGAGCTCGACCGCCGGCGGGTCCTCCTCCGACAGCAGCCGCAGCATGATCCGGGCGCTGCGGGCCCGGCTGTGCCGGATCACGTTCGTCACCGCCTCGCGCACCACCGCCCCGAGCACCACGCCGGTGCCGGCCTCCAGCCGGCCCTCCGGCAGCTGGTCGACCACGACGGACTCGACGCCGGCGGACTCGAGCAGCGACCGGGCGCCGACCAGCTCCTGGGACAGGTCGCTGCCGCGGACGCCGGCCACGATCCGGCGCACCTCCTTGCCGGCGTCGTCGGCGATGGCGCGCACCTGGGCCATCTCGTCGGCGGCGCGCTCACCGCGTCCCCGGCGGGCCAGCTCCGAGGCCAGCTCGCTCTTCACCGCCACCGTGGCCAGGGTGCGTCCGAAGACGTCGTGCAGGTCGCGGGAGATCCGCAGCCGCTCCTCGGCGATCGCCAGCTGGGCGGACTGGCCGCGGGCGTCGTCGAGGGCGTACACCACACCGAGCATCCAGCCGGTCAGCCACACGCTGGCGGCGACGAAGGCGAAGCCGAGGCAGGCGATCACCATCCCGCTGGCGATCGGCACCAGGGAGTCCCCGCTGTGGGGCACGATCACCGCGAGCATGCCCGCGGTGACGAGCACGGGGACGGCCGGCACGAGCCACCAGGGCAGCCGCGGCGCGAAGGCGGAGACCGCGAAGGTCGTCACCACCAGCACCACCATCGGCCAGGCGCTGCGCGGCCAGCCCATCACCACCGGCGCCAGCATCACGATGGCCACGGTCAGCAGCAGCCAGAGCACCAGCCACGGCCGTAGCCTCGGCGGGAGCGGCTCGGGCCGGCGCAGCGTCCGCAACGACCACCGCAGCCAGCCGAAGTTCGTCGCCGTGTGCACCACGACCAGGCTCAGCAGGGTGACCAGCGGCCACCCGCTGTCGGCCGCGGCCAGCAGCAGGCTGAAGGCGACGACCACCTCGGTGAGCAGCATCGAGTACACCGACCAGTGCACGTACAGCACGAACCGGCCGGTGCTGCGCCGCAGGGCGCCCGTGCTGGTGCTCACGGACGCATCCTGCCACCGGCGTCCGACGGCATCCGGTGACGCACGTCACCGGCACCGCGGGACGGGCTCAGCGAGCGCGCCGGCCGCGACGGGCGCGCAGGTAGTCGCTGACCACGTACTCACCGAGCCGGCCCAGTGAGGGGGCCAGCACCCGTCCACCGCAGCGGCGGGCGACGGCGTCCAGGAAGCGCTCGAGGCTGGGGTCGTCGCCGAGCCGGAAGAAGTTGAGGCTTGCCCCGGTGCGGGTGAGCAGGTCGACCTGCTCCAGCGTCGCCCGCAGGGTCTCCCGGCTGGTGGGCCAGTCGAAGACCGGGGTGCCGTCGGGCTCCAGGTGCGCGGTCGGCTCGCCGTCGGTGACCACCAGCACCACCGGTTCGGCCTCGGGGTGGCGACGGACGTGCCGCCCGGCCAGCATCAGCGCGTGGGCGAGGTTGGTGCCCTGCACCCACTCCGGCTCGGCCTGGGCCAGCTGCAGCGGGGTGAGCCGGCGGGCCATCAGGTTGAAGCCGATGATCTCCAGCGCGTCGGTGCGGAAGCGGGTGGAGATGAGGTGCGAGAGCGCCAGCGAGGTCTGCTTCATCGGGCCCCACCGGTCGGCCTGGATCATCGAGAACGACAGGTCCACGCACAGCGCCACCGCGGCGGTGGTGCGCCGCTCGGTCTCGGCGACGACGAAGTCCTCGGGGGCGAGGGTGAGGGCGGCGGTGGGTGATCGCCCTTCGACGGGCTCAGGGCGTAGGGGGCGGGAGGCGTCTTCGCCGGCGCGTCGGGCGACGGCGTTGATGACGGTGCGGACGGCGTCGACCGGCTGCTCGCCACCCAGCTCCCAGGGCAGGAAGGCGCCGGTGCGCTCGTCGGCGGCGCCGGTGCGGCGGTCCTCGTGGGCGCCGGTGCGCTGCGCCTCGAGGGAGGAGAAGATCTGCTTGAGCGCGGTCTGGCCTATCCGGCGCAGTGCCTTGGGGCTGAGCTGCAGCCCGTCCTCGCCGCGGTGCAGCCAGCCCTGCCGCTCCAGCTCCTGCTCCAGCCGGCGCAGCTGTTGGAGGTCGCGGGCGGCCCCGGCGCCGAGCTGGCGCTCCACAGCGTCCACGTCGACGTCGTCCAGGCCGGCGCCGGCGTAGTCCTGGCCGAGCTGGGCCTGCAGCGACTCCAGGTCGGCGAGGTCGGAGACCACCCCGACCGCCTCGCCGTAGCCCAGCCCCTCCTCGCCGTCCACGTCGAACCCGCGACCACCGAACATCCCCGGCCGCAGGCTCTGCAGGGTGTCGCGGAGCTGCTCGAGCTGTTCGGCCAGCCCGCTGTCGCCCATCGCCTGCTGCACCAGCTCGCCCAGCTCGGCCCGCTGCTCGGGGGTGAGCGAGCGCATCATCCGCTCGGCGGCCGCCTGCTGACGGGCCAGCGACTCGATCAGCTCGTCCACGTCGGCGGGGTCGTCGGGGAAGAAGTCGCCGTGCTCGGCCATGAACTCGGCGAACTGCTGCTCGGTGTCCTCGCCGCGGGCGTGGGCGGTGAGCAGGTCGTTGAGGTCGGTGAGCATGTCGCGCAGCGCCTGCGAGGCGGCCGGGTCCTGACCCTGCAGGGCCTGCTTCAGCCCGGCGAACTGCCGGTCCAGCACCTGCTCGCGCAGCATCCGGGTGATCTGCTCGTAGGTCTCGCGGGCCTTGGGCGAGCGCCACTGGTAGTCCTTGAGCTGCTGGACGGCCGCCGCGGGGCTGTCGGGCAGGGTGGCCAGGTCGAGCTCGGCCAGCCGGGCGTCGTCCCCGGGCTCCTCGGCCAGCGCGTCCCGCTCGGCGGCCAGCGCCTGGTCCAGCGCGGCCCGCACCTGGTCGAGGACGCCGCCGAGGTTGCCGCGGCGACGCAGCTCCCGACGGCGCTCGGCGATCCGGCGGCGCAGGTCGTCCAGGCCCGGCGTGCGGTCCAGCCCGCGCCGCAGGAGGTCGTCGAGGGTGTCGCGCAGGCTCTCCCCGCCGAGCACCCGCTGGCCCAGCTCGTCCACCACCCGACGCAGGTCGAAGGGCGGCGCGAGCGGGTCGGGCCCGTCGTGCCAGGCCGAGTAGGACCAGCGGTCGCGCCGGGCCACGTCAGCCCCCGTAGACGGTGCGGGCGCGCGGTCCGCTGTCGAGAACGGCCTTGGAGAGCCGGCGGGTGAGGTAGAGGCCCTCGCAGACCAGCTCGACCGCAGCCGCCGCCTGCCCGGGGGAGACGGTGTCCTCCGACACCCCGAGCGCGGTTAGCACCTGGGCCAGCCCGGGCACCTGGTCGAACTGGTCGAGCAGCTGGCCGGAGGTGACGAGGGCGCCGGTCTCGATGCTGACGTCGGCGTCCTCCTCGGCGTTGGCGAACCGGTCGGTGAATCCGGACAGGTCGAGCCCGGCCAGCCGGTCGCGGTAGACGGTGACGGTGGCCATCCGCAGCAGGTGCTCCACCACCTCGTCCTCGTGGCCCTCCTCGCCCATCTCGAACTCGAGCTTGCCGCGCAGCGCCGGCAGGACGCCGGAGAGGTCGCCGATCCGCGCCACCGGGTGCGGGTCGCCGGTGATCGCCGCCCGCCGCAGCGCCGCACCGGACAGCGCCTCCGCAGCAGCCACCCCGTAGCGGGCGGAGACGCCGGAGGCCTGGTCGATGGCGGTCGAGCCGCGCAGCTCCTCCACCAGCCGGGCGACGACCTCGAGCAGGTGCTCGGGCACCTGGCCGACCACCTCGGTGCCGTCCTCGTCGACGGCCCGGGCGAGCTCGGCCTCCTGCCGGATCAGCGCCACCTCGTCGGCGACCTCGAGCGGGTAGTGGGTGCGGATCTCAGCACCGAAGCGGTCCTTGAGCGGGGTGATGATCCGGCCGCGGTTGGTGTAGTCCTCGGGGTTGGCCGAGGCGACCACCAGCAGGTCGAGCGGCAGCCGCAGCGCGTACCCGCGGATCTGGATGTCGCGCTCCTCCAGCACGTTGAACAGCCCCACCTGGATCCGCTCGGCCAGGTCGGGCAGCTCGTTCAGCCCGAAGATGCCGCGGTGGGCCCGGGGCAGCAGCCCGTAGTGCACGGTCTCGGGGTCGCCGAGCGAGCGGCCCTCGGCCAGCCGGGTGGGGTCGATGTCGCCGATGAGGTCGCCGATGCTGGTGTCGGGGGTGGCCAGCTTCTCGGTGTAGCGCTGGTCGCGGTGCAGCCAGTCCACCGGCAGGTCGTCACCGAGCTCCTCGACCAGCCGGCGGCTGCCGAGGGTGACCGGGTCGAAGGGGTGCTCGTGCAGCTCCGAGCCGGCGATCACCGGCGTCCACTCGTCCAGCAGGGAGGCCAGGGTGCGCATCAGCCGGGTCTTGCCCTGGCCGCGCTCACCGAGCAGGACGACGTCGTGGCTGGCGAGCAGCGCCCGCTCGACCTCGGGCAGCACCGTGTCGTCGAGACCGACCAGCCCGGCCAGCGACCGGTCGCCGGCCCGCAGCCGGCGCAGCAGGTTGCCGGCGATCTCGGCCTTGACGGTGCGGAAGGTGTGCCCGGACGCCCGGAGCGCGCCGAGGGTGGTGGGTGCGGGCTTCATCTCTGACCTCCTCGCAGGAACGGACGTCTGGAAATCTAGCCCCGCCCTCCGAACGGGCCGCGGACGCCGTCGGCCGTCCCGTCGCTACGCTGCCGACGGTGTGGCCGACGGAGGAGAGCTGGCGCGCGACCGTGCCCGGGCTGGTCGCCCGGTACGTGGAGCGGTGGGGGCTGACGCTCGGGGAGGACCACGTCGGTGGCACCGCCTCGCGGGTGGTGCGGGCCCGGACCGCCGACGGCGTCGACGTCGTGCTCAAGGTGTCGCTGCCGCACCGCGAGGCGCGCGGTGAGGCGGCGGCCCTCCGGTGGTGGGACGGCGACGGCGCGGTCCGGCTGCTCGCCGAGGACCCCGACGACCCGTACGCGCTGCTGCTCGAGCCGTGCGTGCCCGGCACGCGGCTCAGCGACCGGCACGACCTGCCGGCCGAGCAGCGGCTGGAGATCGCCGCCGGGTTGCTGTCCCGGCTGTGGGGCCACGGCGTGCCGCCGGACCACCCCTTCGAGCGGGTCGAGGACGTCGCCGCCGAGTGGGCCGACCTGCTGGAGGAGCGGATGCGCACGCTGCGGCCGTCCTACGACCCCGGGCTGGTCGCCTCCGGTGCCCGGCTGCTGCGCGAGCTGCCGGGCACCGCCGGCTGCGAGGTGGTCGTGCACGGTGACTTCAACCCCGGCAACGTGCTGCAGTCGACCCGCGAGCCGTGGCTGGTGATCGACGCCAAGCCGATGGTCGGCGACCCCGGCTACGACCTCTCGCCGCTGCTGATGCAGGTCGACGACCCGTTCGAGCACCCCGACCCGGCGGCCGTGCTCGTACCCCGGCTGGAGCTGCTGGCGGGGCTCACCGGCGAGCCGGTCGAGCGGCTGCGGGCGTGGGTGGTGGCCCGTGAGGTCGAGGCCGCGCTCTGGTACGCCAGCCGTGACGAGCCCGGACCCGGTGCGGACTGCTTGCACCGGGCCGGGCTGGTCGCCGACCTGCGCTGACCCGTCCGGGGGCCGGGGCGATGCGTGGTGGTCAAGCGGTCGGGTCGGCGGACGTGGCCAGACCGCGACGGCGCGACCACAGCCAGATGCCGGCGGTGGCCAGCGCCATGACCACGAGCGGGACCAGCATGATCGGCCCGCCGGTGCCGGCGCTGCGGTCGATGACGATCTCGCTGGTGAGGAAGGCGGCGACCGCGAACAGGGTGGTGTTGTTGACCGCGTGCAGCACCACGGCCGCCTCGACGCCGCCGGTGCGCCAGGTGACCAACGAGCAGGCCAGCCCGAAGCCGAAGTAGTAGACGGCCAGCGTCCAGTCGCCGGCGCCGTGGGCGACCATGAACAGCAGGTTGGCCGGCACCAGGGCGAGCACGAGCGCCGCGGTCGGGTGGCTGGTGAAGGAGGCGAAGCTGCGGGCCAGGATGCCGCGGGCGGCGTACTCCTCACCGGCGGCCTGCAGCGGCGTGGTGAGCAGCGTGATCAGCAGCATCACGGTGGTGCTGACCAGGGTCGCCGGCGCCCCGCCTGCCCCGGCCATCTCCGGGGCGAAGAGGGTGAACCCGATCGCGTACACCGCCCACAGCGGCAGCAGCACCGCCGCGAGCCGCAGCGCCAGGTTCCAGCGGAAGCGACCGTGCACCGAGTGCAGCCAGCGTCCGGACTGGCCGTGCAGCAGGCGCTGCAGACCGAGCGAGACCGGGATCAGCAGCGCCAGGGAGATGTTGTTGACCAGGAACAGCGCGGGCGTCATGGTCATCGTCGACCCGTCCATGGGCATGAGGTCGAGGCCGGTCAGCACCGAGACGAGCAGCAGCGCCATGCCGAGCGCGACGTTGATCACCAGGTAGGCGACCACCAGCAGGACGATGGAGAGCGCGGCGCGCCACCAACGGCTGCGGGGGGTGCGCAGGAAGTGGTGGTACGGGGTGGGGCCGGTCGGCAGCGCCGACGGGGTGGCGGGAGCGGGCGCCGGCTGGGGGACCGTGCCGACGTCACGCAGCGGACGGGAGGAGGGAGGCAGCGTCTCGGACATGGCTCCAGCCTCTGCCCGCGACGGCGCCGCCGGCAGGGCTTCAGCTCACCGGGAACGGTGCGTCGCTCATCCCCGCGCCGGGACGGACGTCATGCCCGGACCGGCTCGCGGTCGGGGTCAGTCGTCGCCCTGGTCGTCGGCGTCGTCCTCGGCGTTGTCGTCCTGGCCGGCCTCGTCACCAGCCTCGTCGTCGCCGCCGTCGTCCTGACCGTCGTCGTCGCCGCCGTCGTCGCTGCCGCCGTCCTCCTGCTGCTCGGTCTGCGGCACCACGGGAGCCTCGCCGCCGCAGGTGCTCAGCACGGTGAGCAGCGCCAGCGCGAGGGCGGCGAGTGCGGTGCGGATCATCAGCGGGAGGGTCATGGGCGCTCCTCGGCGGCGGTCGGAGGTCTGCGACGCTAGCACGGTGCCCGGACGACTGACCCGCTTCACCGCCGACGGCCTCACCTTCGACGTCCGCGACGAGGGCCCGCTGGACGGCCCGGTCGTGATCGCCCTGCACGGCTTCCCCCAGACCTCGGCGAGCTGGGCGGGCGTCGTCCCGAACCTGGTGGCCGCCGGCTACCGGGTGCTCGCACCGGACCAGCGGGGGTACTCACCCGGCGCCCGGCCGGCCGAGGTCGCCCGCTACGACCTGGCCCGGCTGGTGGCCGACGTGCTGGCCCTGGCCGACGCCGCCGGGGCCCGGCGCTTCCACCTGGTGGGTCACGACTGGGGCGCCGCGGTCGGCTGGACGCTGGCCCACCGCCACCCCGACCGGGTGGCGACCCTGTGCGCCGTCTCGGTGCCGCACCCGACGGCGATGTCCCGCGCCTTCCTGGGCACCCAGGCGCTGCGCTCCTGGTACGCGCTGGCCTTCCAGGTGCCCGGGCTGGCCGAGCGGGTGTTCGGGGCCCGCGGCGGCGAGGTGGTCCGGCGGATGCTCGCCCGCACCGGCATGCCGGACCCGGAGCCGGCGGTGCGGCTGCTCACCGACCCGGCCACGGCCACCGGCGCCGTCAACTGGTACCGCGCCCTCCGGCTGCCCGGGCGGCTGAGCACCGGCAGGATCGGCGTCCCCACCCTCTACGTGTGGAGCGACCGGGACACCGCCCTGGGCCGGCGCGCCGCGGAGGGCACCGCGGCGTTCGTCGACGGCCCCTACCGGTTCGTGGTGCTGCCCGGCGTCTCGCACTGGGTGCCGGAGGAACGGCCCGACGAGCTGGCGGGCCTGCTGCTCGAGCACCTGGACGCGCACCCGCTCGAGCGCTGAGCCCGCACCACGCCCGGCGCTGGCCGTAGGGTCGCCCGCGTGAGCCGCACGATCCCCGGCGAGGACGCCACCCGATCCGACCGCGGGCAGCCGGCGCCCCGGCGCGGGCCCCTCGTCGCCGTCCTGCACGTCCTGGCCGGGGTGGCCGGGTTCGGCCTGGGGCTGCTGCCCTGGCTGGTCACCGGGCTCCGGCTCCCGCTGCAGAACCTGTGGGCGGTGGAGGTGCTGCCCGAGCAGATGCCGCGCGTCCTGCTCCCCTTCAGCCAGTACGCTCTGACGCTCGTCCTCGGCCTTGTCGTCACCGGGGCGGCGGTGGTCGGTCTCCTCGCCCGGGTCCGCGGGGAACGGGCCCGGGTGGCACTGCACGCCGGGTCCGGCTGGTTCGGCGCGGCCGTCCTCGCCACGGCACAGACCGCGCAGGTGGTGGCGGACGGTCTGGCCGACGACCCGCGGGCCGACCTCTACCTCACCGCCCTGCTCGCGGTGACGGCCGTCGCCGTCGTGCTCGGGCTGGTCGTGCTGGTCCTGCTCGCGGTGGCGCCTCCGGCCGGGGCTGCGGTCGGCGGGGCGTTCGGGGCGCTGGCCGCCGGCATCTGGCTGAACGCCCTGGTGGTGCCGTTCGGCAGCATCGCGTCGGACTGGCAGACCACGTTGCTGGGCGGGGCCCGCTGGGTGCCCGCGGTGCTGGTCGGGCTGGTGCTGGCCTGGTGCGGCCTGTCCTCGGTCGGCCGGGTGGTCGCCTGGCTGGTCGACCTGGCGCTGCTGTGGGTGGTCCCTGCCGGGCTGACCGCGGTCTCCTACGCGACCGGCTCACGGGTGCTGCTGGGCCAGCCGGCCGAGGCCGTCGCCGCCGGCCTGCAGGTGTTCGGCGCCGCGCTCAGCACCGCCGGCGTCTCGTGGCCGCTGGTGCTGGTGGCTCTGGCGGTCGGCCTCGCCGGCCTGCTGCTGCGTCGCGTCGCCTGTTTCCGAGGACGCGCGACCGGCTGATCGTCCCTCCGACCTAGCCTGCTCGCATGCCCGGATCGACCGACCCGATCGTGGCGGCCATCGCCGACGCCACCCTCGCCGCAGACCTCGACGGCATTCGCATCGTTGGAGTCGACGGCCCATCCGGTTCCGGGAAGAGCACCCTGGCCGTCCCCCTCGCCCGGGCGCTCGATGCGCCGCTCATCCCGGTCGACGACTTCGTCTCCTGGAACGACCTCGCCGGGTGGTGGCCACGCTTCGAGCAGCAGGTGCTGGACCCGCTGTTCGACGGTCGGGACGTCCGCTACCAGCAGCGGGACTGGTCCGACTGGACCGGCGACACCCTGGGCTCCTGGCGGACCGTGCCGTGGGCTCCCGTGGTCGTCGTCGAGGGGGTGACCTGCACCCGCGCCGCGGTCTCCAGTCGCCTCGCCTGCCGGGTGTGGGTCGAAGCTCCACCTGCGGACCGCCTGCGCCGTGGCCTCCAGCGGGATGGGCAGGAGCACCGGGGCCTGTGGGAGCGATGGATGCGGGAAGAAGCGTCCTTCTTCGCGAGCGACGGCACGGCTGGACGCGCTGACTTCCGGGTGGGCGGTACCCGCTGACCTGACCGCTCTTCGGTCGCGCCGACCTGCCAGCGCTCAGCAGGGCCGCGAGGTGCGCGGGTCACACCGCGGCGGGACCGCCGGACGGGTGGTCCGCGGGAGTGAAGATGTGCTCGATCGGGCGGCCGAGCACGCGGGAGATGGTGAAGGCCAGCGGCAGGCTGGGGTCGTAGCGCCCGTTCTCCAGCGAGTTCACGGTCTGGCGTGACACCTCGAGCTGGGCGGCGAGGTCGGCCTGGGTCCACCCGCGGTCGAGGCGCAGGTCCCGGATGATGTTCTCCACCGCGGTGCCTCAGTACCGGAGCCGGGCGATCAGGGAGCCGACCGCCCAGGACAGCCCGTAGACCGGCCACACGAAGATCCACGACAGCGGCGGCGCCCCGGCCAGCTGCAGAAAGCCGTAGCCGAGCGTGGCCAGCGAACCGAGGGCGAAGCCGATCGCCAGCGACTCCACCACGATCCGGCTCTGCAGCTCGTCGCTGCGGCGGATGAAGCGCAGCAACGCCCACGCCGCGCCCAGGCCGGGCAGCACCGGCAGCACCATCAACGGCCACCGCCAGGGTGACGTCTCGAGCGCGGGCAGTGCCAGGACTGCGATCAGCAGCAGGACGACGTACGCCGCCATCGCCAGCGCAAGATCGCGGTGGTAGGTCTTGGCAGGGGTGACAAGTGTCGTTGACATGCGCCCAACGTAAAGCGCGCTTGCCACTCATGACAAGTGGGCTTTACTCAGGTCGGGCCTCAGCGCCATCATCCGCACCGGCTGGTCCTGCGGTCGAACTGGATGCAGTCCAGTAGTAGGTCCTGTCCTGCGCCGACTTCCGCAGCTGCTCTTGTCGGGCCCGGGCGTTGATCGCTCTAGCCCGTAGGGCGGCAGCAGCCTCCGGGCTCGCCGGGCGGCCGTCCCCTCGAAGCCGGAGCCTTCCCGGGTGGGTCGGATCGTCGACCTCCACGATGAAGCCATCGCCCAGCTGCTGCGCCACCTCTTGGGCCAGTGCCACACCGTGGTGAGCCAGTCGGTCGCGGGTGCCGGTCGGGCTGTCGCCCTGCTCGGCGTAGGCGCGGTAGTGCTCGTTCGCCCACTCCTGCAGCCGAGTGACCAGGGAGGCGTCCAGGCGCGCTGCCTCGTAGGGGATCGGCCCGTCGTGCCACAGCTCCGACTCTGCCCAGCCGGCGAACAACCGGATGACGACCTCACCGCTTGAAGAATCCTCGGTCATCGCCCCCCTGGTGCCCTGTTGTCGCTCGACTGCGAACACATGGTGTCGCTCTGAGGTCGCTGTACGCGAGCATCCGGCAGCGGATGCACCCGGCGTCCGACGGAGTCCTCGGCGGTGCGATGACCTTCCGCCCCGCCGTTGGGCGGCGTTACCCTCCGGGGCATCGACGGCGAGACGTCACAGCGCGGGATGGAGGACATCGGTGCTTCAGTTCCAGTCCGAGGTGCGCTCGGATGTCGGCGCAGTGCGGTCGAACAACGAGGACTCGGCCTTCGCGGGTTCGACCTTGCTCATGGTCGCTGACGGGGTGGGAGGCGCTGCAGCGGGCGAGGTGGCATCTGCGAGCGTCACCTATGTCGTGAGCGCCGCCGCCCTGCTGGCGACTCCGGGTTGGGCGCCTGATGAGCTGCTGCTGCAGACCTTCCGGTTCGCGCATCGGCAGATCCTCGACGAGGCTCAAGCGTGCGCTGAGCGGTGGGGAATGGCGACGACGGCGACCGCCGTGCTGACCGACGGTCGGAGCGTCACGATCGCGCACGTCGGCGATTCACGTGCCTACCGTTACGCCCGGGGTCGATTGACCCAGCTGACCCGGGACGACAGCTTCCTCCAGGACCTGCTCGACACCGGCGAGGTCCAGCCGGCCGACGCGGCCGCCTTCGCCTACCGCAACCTCATCACCAAGTCGATCGGTCAGCAGGGGGAGCTGGAGGTCGCTGTCGTCCCCGTCGAGCTGCGCAGCGGTGATCGCATCCTCGTCTGCAGCGACGGCGTCAGCGACGTCCTCGACGAGGTGGAGCTCGCTCGAGCGCTGTCGTCGGAGCGGCGAGCGGCCGACGACATCGTGGCCCTGGCCCTCGAGCGTGGGAGCAGCGACAACGTGACATGTGTCGTCGCCGACGTGGTGGATCGGCCGTGGGTGCGGCCGTGGGGAGTCCTCGCCGGTGCCGGCTGGAACCCAGGCAACCTCATCGACGCCACCGCCGTGCGCCGTCGGGCTGGTTCGGAGAATCTGCAGCTGTCAGGAGCCGACTGAACCCACCGCTGACTGAGATTGGCGGGAGTCACGCACCGGCTCGCGTTCAGTGACGATGGTTTCCGGGCGGGTCCACCGAGCCCGTCTGAGTGCCGGGGGACACGACGCCGTCTGGTGCTGGGGCGCTGACTCCTACGTCGGTGGCGCCGACAGTGCGACGGCGTTGGCTTCCCGCGCGGAGCACGAGGGGCGTGAGAGCGGCCATGACCGCGGTGAGCGCGGCGACAGCGAGCATGGCACCGCGGAGACCGAAGGCGTCCGCGGTTGGTCCGACGTAGGCAGGGCCGGCGAGGAATCCGGTGTAGGCGATGACGGTGATGGTGGAGGTGGCCCGGGCGCGGCGCGCTTCGGAGACGGCGCGGGAGACGACGCGGAGGAGGGTCGGGAGGAGCACGGCGGTGCCGGCGGCGGCGAGGGCGAGCGCTGCGAGGGCGGTGGGCAGGTTCGGGGTCAGGAACAGTAGACCGGCGCCGAGGGTGGCCGTCGCAGCGCCGGCCAGTACGTGGGTGCGGGCGTGACAGGGGTCGATGCGACTGACGGCGAAGCGGGTGACGGCGACGACGCCGGCGAAGACGGCGGGACCGAGTGCGCTGAGACTGGCGGAGGCGGCGAGCTCGTCCTCGAGGTAGACCGCGCTCCAGCTCTGCTGGGCGTTCTCGGCAGCGAAGGCCAGGGCTCCAAGGGCGCCGATTCCGGCGAGCACTGCGAGGGAGATGCCGACAGGCCCGCGGAAGGTCATCGTGGGGGAGGTGGTATCCGGGCTGGTGGTCCTGGAGCGGGCCCGTCCGAGCGCCCGCAGGACCATGACGCAGGTGGTTGCCGCGATGAGAAGGACCACCGCGAAGGAGGTACTGCACGCCCTTGTCGCTGTGGTGCGCCGGTTAGATCGGCGCCGTCGCGGGTGCGGGCCAGATGCCCATCTCAGGACGTCCAGAGCGAGGTCGGTGCGCAGCGACTTCGCCAGCTGCCAGCCGACCATGCGGCGGGAGTAGACGTCGATGACGAACCCGGCATACGCCCAGCCGGAGAACGTGCGGCAGCTAGGTGATGTCGCAGACCCACAACCCGTTCGGTTCACTGGCAGTGAAGTTTCGCCGGACGAGGTCCGGGCGGGTATTCGGGCCCGCGCCCGGGATCGTGGTGTGTTGCCCCTTCGCCCGGGAGACGCCTCGCAACCCGGCGACGCGCATCAGTCGTTTGACCGTGCACCGCGCGACCCGGTGTCCCTGGCGGTGCAGTACGGCGTGCACCTTGCGCCGCGCCGTAGACGCCAAAGTTCGCTGCGTGCACGTCCTGGATGAGCGCGGTCGTGGCAACCTGAGTGCCACCGACGGCGACTACCTACCGGCGCGTCGCGTACAGGTGCGCCTTCTAACCATCGCGATCGCGAGTAGAGCGGCTGACCGGCTACCGCACGGAGGGAGCGGTAGGGTCCTTGCGACCGCCCACACTGGCCGGATGGGGATCTGCGATGCCGAATTTCGCGAAGGACGAGCTTCTCGTCTCGTCGCTCAAGCTCGACCTCAAGAACCCTCGCATGCCCGACAAGCAGTTCGCCAGCGAGGAAGAAGCCCTCGAGTTCCTCGTGGACGTCGGCTCCCTGGAGGAGCTCGTCCAGTCCATCGCGCTGTCCGGCTGGGTCGACGTTGAGCCGCTCATCGTCCTGCGCGAAACCAACGAAGTCATCGAAGGCAACCGGCGGCTCGCTGCCCTGCGGCTCATCGGGGACCCGGAGCGAGCTGAAGCGCTCGGCATCTCCGTCCCGACGCCGCTTCATGAGAACGCCCAGCCGGAGACGGTCAGCACCTGGGTCGTGAACACACGAGCTGAAGCCAGAGACTTCATCGGCTTCAAGCACATCAACGGGCCGTTCAAGTGGGACTCGTATGCCAAGGCCCGGTATGCGGCCATGTGGCTCGAGGAGGAGAAGGCGGACGTCCGCCACGTGGCGCGGCGGCTTGGCGATACGCACCGTACCGTCGCGCGCCTCATCAACGGCTACACCGTGCTGCGCCAGGCAGAGGCTCTCGGCTTCGACCGCGAGGCCATTCCTGGGCGTTTTGCCTTCAGTCACCTGTACACCGCGCTCTCCCGTCCCGACTACAGGGACTTCCTCGGGCTCCCGGACGATGCGGAGTTGTTCGGGAAGAACCCCGTTGACGCCAAGCACCGGGAGAACCTCACGCTGCTCATGGGCTTCCTCTACGGTGGCGAGGACCTCAAGCCGGTCATCCGGAGCCAGAACCCGGACCTCAAGCGCCTCATGCAGGTGCTGCCGAACCGGACAGCCTTGGCGATGCTGCGGGCGAACCGCAACCTGGATGAAGCGCACGCTGTTGTCGAAGACAAGGGCCAGCTCTTCGCTGATGCAGTCTTCGCGCTCTCCACATCCGCGGGTCGCACCAGCGCTCTCATCGGTAACTACGAGGGCGGCGACGACGAGCTCGAGAAGATAGTTGAGAGCATCTCCAGGACTGTGCGCTCGGTCTTGACGGCGATGCGGGAAGCTTCACAGGAAGCCAACAGGTGACCCATGCTGGACGTGTTCTCGCCGGATGACACGCGCGCCGCCATGGCTGACTGGGTAGAGCTCACGCTTGCGATGGGCACAAGGCGCGCCATCACGGACGCAGCGGTCGTGCGCGGCGACGAGGCCATCGAGGATGACCTCGATGCGGGCAGGGATGGCTTCGACGCTGAGGCTGGCGAGGACGGCGAGACCATCGACCGCGAGATATTGGACACCGAGACCGAGAAGCGGCGCGACGACATGTGGGAGGAGCTCGCCTACCGTCAAGAGGCGCTCGGGGAACTCTATCCGTTCGTCTTGTCCAAGAAGGGCGCTACCAACTGGCAGCTCACCCTCCGTGATGCTTCCACTCCTCAGGTCGCACTGGCCCATCACGTCTACCTGGGGGCCTTGGTGATGGCCGCGTTTCGTCAGGGACACATCAAGAAGCAGAAGCGGGACAGGGGCCAGTTCACCCGGCTCGAGAAAAAGATCGCCGGCCAGTTTCAGCACCTGGCGGCGTACGCCGTCGCCACGCTTCTGGGGCAGGCGTACTCCTTCGGTTGGCCCCGGCCCGACAAGTCGAAGTTCCGCGACGCGGCTGTGGATGCGATGGCGTGTCTCGGTCTGGGCAAGGTCCGGGACGACTTCCCGCTGGACTCGACCGGTAGCGAGAAGGACGGCACCGTGGACGTCATCGGATGGCATGCGTTCCGTGACCGGGCCTTCGGCGCGCTGGTGTTGTACGGGCAGGTGGCATCGGGCAAGAACTGGACCAGTAAGCCCATCGGCACCTACCTCGACGAGAAGTTCCTGAGGTACCTGGACCCCGCCCCCTCGAAGCACTACATCGGCGCCACCATCATGCCGTTCCTGCTGCATTCCGAGCTGACCGAGCCACCGCACGGGGACTGGCCCGGGGCAAGGCAGTCACGGGCCCAGGGCCTGGAGATGACTCACGGGACCCTCATCGACCGCCTTCGCCTCACGGAGCTCCTGGGCGAGGGTTTACCGGAGGTGGGCCGACTGCACAACTGCGTAGAACCAGAGCAAGCTCTCAAGGCTCTTGCGGCCTGGGTCAAGAGCTGCCGTGTCTACTGCGACAAGGCCGCCTGACCTTCAGTCCATCACGCCATCGACGTCCGCTACCGCGTCGGAGAGGATCATCCGCTCCTTCGCCAGCGACGCCGTGTGCGCGGAGTAGGGTAACGAGAACGTGCCCTGGTACATCCCGGCGTACAACTTCCGTATCTGCGGCACATCGTCGTAGGTCAGGACCCAGCGGGCGGCGCGTGCGCTGCGTAGCACGTCAGCGAGCGCCGCATGGCCGGCCTCGGCGAACGAGTTCATGTACAGGTCGGAACCCTTGTCGTAGTACGGCGGGTCGATGTAGCAGAAGTCGCGCTCCGAGTCGACAGACTTGGCAATGACCTCGAGGCCGTCCCGATTGCTGACAGTGATGCAATCAGACTGCTGGCCTATCCAGGCCAGTTTCTGGCGCAGGATCTCCCGGTTGAAGCGAGCATCCAGCTTGTAGCGTCCGGCTTGAGCTTGCCCGCCGATGACACCGGCGTTCATAATGCCGGACCGGTTGGTGCGGTTGAGGAAGAACGTTGCGAACCCCAAGCCCACCGCATCTGAGGCGTCACCCGCCCGGTAAACGTCGCGCTGGACATGCCACTCGTCCAGGGTCAGAGCGGTGTCGTCAAACTTCGCCAGGAACTGTTTCGAGTGGTTCGTGACAGCGACCCAGAAGGCGTGGATGTGAGGGTCGAGGTCGTTGATGACGACCCGAGGCACAACCTGGTCGTGGAGCAACGACAGGGCGGCACCGGCGCCTCCCGCGTACGGCTCGACGTATGTGCAGTCGGTCCACCCGCCGCCCTCGACGACGCGGCGCAGGAACCCGGTGAGACGAGTCTTGCCGCCGGGGTATCGCAGAGGGGTGTGAACCACCCCCCGGTGCGCTTTCACCGAGGACAAGTGCATGCGTAGGTTTTCCTTACCAGTCGAGGTCCCTGCAGTTTACGCGCGACCGGTGCGCAGCAGACAGCTACCGCTGCTCCAACGGCGCGCGGGGTGCCGCGGTGTGCGCCCCACTGCGCGAACCAGCGCGAGAGCCGGTCGAGCCGGTAGACGACCGGAGAGCGGCACCGAGCGGCCGCCATGGCCGCCACCGACTGCTGACCGGCCGGTCCGCCCGCTGCCCGGCACCCCGGGCGTCCACCACATGGCCAGAGGAACCACACATGACGGAGAACGTGTTCCGGGTCGGCATCATCGGCGCCGACACCAGGGCTAGTGGGCCGGGGCGTCGCACGTGCCCGCGCTGGCCGCACTGCCGCAGTTGAGGTCAGCGGCGGTCGCCACCCCCCGCGAGGAGAGCGCGCGTCGCGCCGCGGAGACCTTCGGCGCCGAGCTCTGGTTCGCCGATCCGCTCGAGCTCATCCACCACCCGTCGGTCGACGTGGTCACTGTGGCCGTCAAGGCCCCGGCCGATGTCAGGCGTCGACGTATTGGCGGACGCCGGTCCGGGCCGCCTCGGCCGACGCGGCCGACGAAGCGGCCGTTGTGGCGGCGTGGGCGAACCCCGGGGTGTGGTGGGTGCCGTGCGCGAGGTCGCGGGCGAGGCTGGTGCAGACCTCGCCGACGTTGATCGAGGCGCCGGTCCAGATGTCGGCCGCGGTGGACCGACGCCCGTGGCGACCGGGCGGTCGGGTGCCTCGAAGTCCGCCCTGGAGACCAGCTGCAGGTCACCGACCTGGACACCGGCGGGGTGGTGGCCGGTCAGGGTGAGCCAGCCGTCCGAACCACGCACTCGAGCCGGAGCAGCCTCGTCGACAGGTACCCGCCGACCACCTGCACCCGGACCGGGATCCCCGGACCGGCCGTCAGGACGGCGTCGAGGTGGTCCGGCTCCAGGACATCGAGGACGTGGGCCGCCGCTACCTCGAGCACGCCCGCATCCGAGGCCGCCTTGTCGAAGTACTCGTAGGCGCCGGCCGACTCGGGGCCGTTCCGAAGGTCGTCCCGACCACCCGGGCGGAGAGCAGCCGGCCCAGCCGGCCGTCGGCGACCATCTGCGCGGCGCGGCGCACCGAGGGGTTGTGCCGCGCTCGCAAACCGATCACCGTGTGCAGGGAGCCGACCGCGGCGCGATCTCCTCCGACTCCGCGACGGAGGCGCCCAGCGGCGACTCCGAGTAGACCGCCTTGCCCGCTGCGAGTGCGGCGAGGACGAGCTCGCGGTCCCGAGGACAGCACGAGCGCGAGCCGACCAGGTTTCAGGTGGTGGCATCCCGGCCGGATGCGGTCCAGGTGCGCCACAGCCGGGCGTACATCCCGCCGGCGGCGACCAGCTCGTCGTGGTGGCCCAGCTCGACCGGGCGGCCGTCGGCCATCACGAGGATCCGGTCGCAGGCGCGTGCCTGGGTGAGGCGGTGGGCGACGACGACCGCCGTCCGGCCGGCGAGGAGCTCCTCGGCGACCCGCTCGAGGTCGCGGGCGCCGGCGCTGCTCGCCTCGGCGGTCGCCTCGTCCAGCACCACCACCGGTGGGTTGCGCAGGTACAGCCGGGTCAGGGCCAGGTGCTGCTCCTGGGCCGGGGTGAGCGGGTACCCGCCGGCTCCGACGACGGTGTCCAGGCCGTCCGGGAGCGCCCGCGCCCAGGTGGCGCCCGTGCTGTCAAGCGCCGCCTGCAGCTCCTCGTCGGTGGCGCCGGGCTTCGCCAGCTGCAGGTCGGCCCGCAGGGTCCCGGCGAAGACGTGGCTCTCCTGGCTGACCAGGCCCACCAGGGAGCGCAGGTCGACCTGGTCGAGATCGGCCAGGTCGACGCAGATGCCCGGGTCGTCGCCGTCGACCAGCTCGACCGTCCCGGCCGACGGGGGGAAGACGCCGGCGGCGATGGCGGCCAGGGTGGTCTTGCCGGCGCCGCTCTCGCCGACGACCGCCAGCGAGGTGCCCGCCGGCACGACCAGGTCGATCCCGTGCAGCACCTCGTGGCCGTCGTCGTAGGCGTGCCGGATGCCGGTCAGCCGCACCGTCGCCGTGGACAGCCGCGGCGGGCGCACCCGCGAGGTCGGCGGGTCCATCCGCGCCACGCCGACGATCCGCCCCAGCGCGGCGGCCGCCCGCTGGACGTCGTCGAAGGACGTCAGCAGGAGGCCGAGCGGGCCGAACAGGCGGTGGAACAGCAGGGCGGCGGCGGTGACGTCCCCGACCGACACCAGGTCGGCACGCACGAGCAGGAAGCCGCAGACGACGAGCGCGCTGAGCCCGACGGCCTCGGCGGCGTTCATGGTCCAGGCGAACCCGGCGAAGGCCCGCCGGGCCCGCAGCGCCGCGGCCAGTCCCGCCTCGGACGCCTCCCGCACCCGGTCGGTCTGCAGCTCGCCCATGCCGTAGGCGTGCACCGTCCGGCTGCCGTGCACCGACTCCAGCAGGACGCGGGAGCGGGTGGAGGCCCGGGACCGCTCCTCGGCGTACAGCACCGCCGCCCTCGGCAGGTAGGAGCGCAGCGAGAGCACGTACACCGGGACGACGGTGAAGAAGGCCAGGGCGAGCCGCCCGTCCAGTGCGGCGAAGGCGACCACGGACACCCCCACGGTGATGAGGGAGTTGATCACCGCCGAGATCGTCGGCACGGACCGGGTGAACACCTCGACGTCCTCGGTCACGCGCGTGCTGACGTCACCCACACCGGCCCGTTCCAGGGTCTGCGGCGCCATCCGCAGCGACCGGTCGACCACCCGCTCGCGCAGGTCCGCCGCGATGGAGGCGCCCAACCGCTCGGCTTCGCGCAGCGCCAGGCTGGTGAGCACCGCACCCACCACCACCGCTGCGGCCACCGCGACCAGCAGCGGCGTCAGCGCGGGCCACACGTCCGTGCGCCTGTCCACGGCCGCGAGCACCACGTCGACGATCCGGCCCAGCAGCACCGGGGTCGCGATGGTGGCGATGCTGCCGACCACGGCGGCCACGGTGCTGGAGGCCACCAGGCGCGGCAGCGCGAGCGCCGCCCGGCCGACGGCCGCCGCGGTGTCGCGCCCGCTGGCCACCGGCAGCTGGTGGTCCCGGGACGAGCCGGTGCCGACGTCCTGCTCCCGCGCGCTCATCGCAGCACCACCGACCGGTAGGCGTCGACGGCCAGCAGATCGGCGTGGGAGCCGGTGGTGGACGCGCCGTCCGCGTCGATGAACAGCACCCGGTCGCACCGGCTCAGCAGCAGCGGGGAGGTGGTGAGGACGGCGGTGCTGCGCCGGCCGGCGCGGACCCGCCGCAGACCGGCGGCGATCGCGTCTTCGGTGACGGCGTCCACCGCGGAGGTGGGGTCGCGCAGCACCAGCAGGTCCCGGTCGGCCAGCAGGGCGCGGGCGAGCGCGACCCGCTGGCGCTGCCCGCCGGAGAGGTTGGCGCCGTGGTCCAGCAGGGCGATGTCGCCCAGCGCCGGGCCGGGGCCGGCGGCGTCGGCGTGGCCGGTCAGGTCCTCCACCCGCAGCGCGGCGGCGTCGAGGGCTGCCGGCAGCTCGACCTGCCGGTCGGCACCGTCTCCGGTGTCGAGGGCCGCGGCGAGGGAGCCGCCGAGCAGGTGCACCGCGTGCGGCTCGACCAGCAGCCGGGAGCGGACGGCGGCGGGCTCGAGGTCGGCGACCGCGGCATCGCCGAGGCGGACCGTGCCCGCCGCCGGTGCCCGGGAGCCGGCGAGCAGCTCGCTCAGCGTGTCGGCGGTGGCGACGTCGGTCGTCACGACGCCCAGGAGCTCACCCGGCGCCAGGGTCAGCGACAGCGGCCCCAGCCCGTCGTCGACGACGGCGGTGAGCCGGAGCGGGCCGTCCGGTCGCTCGTCGTGCGCCGCGGTCTCGGAGGGGGCCAGGGTGAGCAGCTCGGCGACGCGGCGTCCGCTGGCCCAGCTCACCGCCAGCTCCTGGACGGAGCGGGTGATGTGACCGATCGGGTCGAGCAGGAAGGTCGCCATGCCGATGACGGTGACCAGCTCGGCGAGGCTGATCCGTCCCTCGACCGCGTAGCCCGCGGCCACGGCCGCGGTCAGCACCACCAGCGCGCCGGTGGCGAGCCGGCTGGTGGTGCCCACGACCGCGTTGGAAGTGGTGGCGCGGACGGTCGCGTCCAGCGACAGCCGGCTCGCCGTGCGGTAGCGCCGGACGGCCTCGGCGACCCCGCCGAACCCCCGCAGCGAGCGGAGCCCGGTCAGCAGGTCCGAGGCGACGGCCGCCGAGAGCCCGACGGCCTGCTGGCGGGCGCTGAGCCGGCGTTCGAGGTAGGGCGACAGCAGCCGGACACCGCCGACGAGGACCGTCAGCATGACGAGGACGCCGAGCCCGAGGACGAGGTCGATCCGCAGCAGCACCACCGCCGCGACCGTGAGCCCGACCGTGGATGCCAGCAGCCCGCCGACGGTCTCCATCAGCTGGGTCGCGCCCTGGGTGTCGGAGCTGGTGATGGAGAGCAGCTCACCGGCCTGACGGTCCCGCCCGACGGTGGGGTCGCCGAGGATGCGCCGGACGACAGCCACCCGCTGCAGGTGGGCCTCGGTCACCGCCGCCTTGCCGATCAGGTAGTAGCCGTAGGCCGCCGCGCTCGCGAGCACCGCGAACAGCAGCAGGATGGCGCCCACCCCGAGCAGGATGGCGGGGACGCTGGAGGTGGCGACGGCGATCCCGATCACGTAGCCGGCGGCGACCGGGACCAGCGCCTCGCAGACCTGGTGCGTGGTGGCCAGCAGGTAGCCGAGGGCGAGCGGGCGGCGGTGCCGCCGGAACATCGGACCCCACAGCGGCGAGCGGCCGGTCGCGGCGGCAGGCGGCGTGCGGCGCTTCACTGCATCCTCCTCGGTGACCGCAGGGCTGGCCCGGGGCGGACTCGCGACGCGTGGTCGGTGCCGGTCGGTGGGCAGCTGGAGCGTATCGGGTGGCGGCCGCACCCACCCCCCGGTTCCGCCGGCGCGCGACGTCCGGCAGGACCGGAAATGGCTCGGGAGCTGTCGGTCCCCGGCGATAGCGTTCGGCGCAGGAGGTGCGATGAGCGCGATCACCGTCGACCGGCTGCACAAGACCTACCTCGTGCCTGAGCGCGAGGGCGGGCTGCGCGCTGCCGTCGGGGCGCTGGTGCGCCGCCGTCGGCGCGAGGTGCACGCGGTCACCGACGTCGGCTTCACCATCGAGCCCGGTGAGGTGGTCGGCTTCCTCGGGCCCAACGGCGCCGGCAAGACCACCACGCTGAAGATGCTGTCGGGGTTGTTGCACCCCACCTCCGGCACCGCCAGCGTGCTCGGCCACGTCCCGTGGGAGCGCGACCGTCGCTACCTCGGCCAGATGGCGCTGATCATGGGCCAGCGCAACCAGCTGCAGTGGGACATCCCCGTGCTCGACTCCTACCGGCTCAACCAGGCGGTGTTCCGCATCCCCGACGCCGACTTCAAGGCCCGCGTCGCGGAGCTGAGCGAGCTGCTGGCCCTGGAGGAGCTGCTGCGCAAACCCGTCCGCAACCTGTCGCTGGGCGAGCGGATGAAGTGCGAGATCGCCGGCTCCCTGCTGCACGCCCCGCAGGTGCTCTTCCTCGACGAGCCGACGATCGGGCTGGACGTGGCGATGCAGCGGCGGATCCGCTCCTTCGTGGCCGAGTACAACCGGCGCACCGGCGCCTGCGTGATGCTCACCAGCCACTACATGGCCGATGTCGAGGCGCTGTGCCGTCGGGTCATCGTCATCCACCACGGCCGGCTGCTCTTCGACGGGGCGCTGGAGGAGCTGGTGCACCGCTTCGCCGGCGACAAGACCATCAACGTCGAGCTCGCCGACGAGCACCCGCTCGACCCGGCGACGCTGGGCGCGCTCGTGGACGGCCGCGCCGTGGAGCGCTCGGCCACCGGCTTCAGCGTCCGGGTGCCCAAGGCCGAGACGCCGCGGGTGGCGGCCCGGCTGCTGGCGGGGCTGCCCGTGAGCGACCTTGTCATCGAGGAGCCGCCGATCGAGTCGGTGATCGAGCAGGTCTTCGAGGCCACCAGTGTGGAGGTCGACGGTGGCTGACGTCGCGACCCGGCCGGCGGCGCCTCCAGACTTCTCGAAGGTCTCGCTCGGCGCGCTGCGGCGCTACTACGTCGGCGAGTTCGCGGCGTCGGCGGCCAACAACCTGGCCTACCGCGGGGCGGTGGCGATCTGGGTGGTCACCACGGTCATCCAGCCGATGGTCTCGATCGTGGTCTGGCGCACCGTCGCTGGCCCGG
Source organism: Desertihabitans brevis (assembly GCF_003327535.1). Lineage (NCBI taxonomy): Bacteria > Bacillati > Actinomycetota > Actinomycetes > Propionibacteriales > Propionibacteriaceae > Desertihabitans > Desertihabitans brevis. The sequence continues at coordinate 352,774 of NZ_QOUI01000003.1, forward strand.
GTGGGGAGGTCAGCGGTTTCAACGCCAGCGAGTTCGTCACCTACTTCGCCGTCACCATGCTGGTGGAGCACCTCACCTTCATCTGGCTGATGTGGGAGTTCGAGTGGCGGATCCGCACCGGGGCGATGTCGCCGTTGCTGCTGCGGCCGATCCACCCGATCCACAAGGACGTCTGCGAGAACCTCAGCTACAAGCTGATCGGTCTGGTCGGGGTGCTGCCGGCGATGGTGCTGCTGGTGATCGGCTTCGGCGGTGACGTCTCGGGCATCGGCGTGGTGCAGGTGCTGACGTTCCTGCCGGCGCTGGTGCTGGCGATGGCGGTGCGGTTCCTGCTTGAGTGGGTGCTGGCGCTGTCGGCGTTCTGGGTGACCAAGACGTCGGCGCTCAACAACCTCTACTTCGCGCTGTTCCTCTTCCTCAGCGGCTCCTTCGCCCCGCTCGCGGTGCTGCCCGAGGCGGTGCGCACCCTCGCCTACGTCTCGCCGTTCCCCTGGATCGTGTCCTTCCCGGTGGAGTTGGCGCTCGGTCGGCGGACCGGGGCAGAGGTCTGGGTCGGCTACCTGGCCCAGGTCGGCTGGGTGCTGGTGGCGCTGGTGCTGCTGCGGGTGGTCTGGCGGCGCGCGGTCCGCGTCTACTCGGCGGTCGGCTCGTGACCGGCGGAAGGGTCGGGGCGGACTGGACGTCCGGCCCGCGGGTGGCACCGGGGGAGGGCGGGCTGGCGGGGCTGGTGCGCCACGACCTGCGCATCCTGCGCACCTACCTCTCCCTCGGCGTGCTCAACCTCGTGCAGTACCGCTCCGACTTCGTGCTGTCGGTGGTCAACGCCGTGATCACGCTGGCCACCCAGGTGCTCGGGCTGTCGGTGATCTTCAGCCGCACCACCGACCTCGCCGGGTGGGGGGTGTACGACCTGCTCGTCCTCATCGGTGTGCACTTCCTCATCGGCGGCGTGCTGGGGCTGGTGGTGCGACCGTCGATGGAGGCGATGATGGAGGGCATCCGGCTCGGCACCTTCGACTTCACGCTGGTCAAACCCGCCGACTCCCAGCTGCTGGCCAGCGTGCAGGTGGTCCGGCCGCAGGCGCTGGTGGACGTCCTGGTCGGGCTGGGCGTGGTCGTGTTCGGGGTGACCCGGGTGCAGGCGTCGCTGTCGGTGGTCGACGTGGTGCTGTCGCTGCTCACCCTGCTCTGCGGGCTGGTGGTGGTCTACAGCTTCATCCTCGCGCTGAGCACGATGGCGTTCTGGTTCGTCCGGCTCGACAACGTGCTGGTGATCTTCCAGTCGCTGTTCGGCGAGGCCGGGCGGTGGCCGGTGACGATCTTCCCCGGCTGGCTGCGGATCGTGCTGACCTTCGCCGTCCCGGTGGCCTTCGCCGTCACCGTGCCCTCGGAGGCGCTGACCGGACGGCTCAGCCTGACCTCCGCACTCAGCGCGGCCGGGCTGGCGCTGCTGTTCTTCGCCGCCTCCCGCTGGTTCTGGTTCTTCGCCCTGCGCCGCTACACCGGCGCCTCGGCCTGACCCGCTGGCGCCGCACGCCACCTCAGCGCGCTGGCAGGGCTCAGCGGCCGGCGGCGTAGCCCTGCATGCCGCGCGGATTCGCTCCGGCCAGCAGGACGCCGGTGTCGGGGTGGCGGGCGACGGCGCTGAGACGCCCCTCCGACCACGGCCCGCCCAGGGTGACCCGGTGCCCGCGGGCCTCCAGCGCCTGCACGGTCGAGGCGGGCACCCGGCTCTCCAGCACCAGCGAGGCCGGCTCGTAGCCGCGCGGCCAGAACGAGTTGACCAGCGCGTTGGTGTGCCAGTTCGGGGCGTCGATCGCACCCTGCAGGTCGAGCACCCGGTCCTGGCCGAAGCGGGCGAGCACCCGGAGCAGGAAGTGGGTGCTCCACTGGTCCTGCTGGTCTCCGCCGGGGGTGCCGAAGGCGAGCGTGGGACGTCCCTGGTAGGAGGCGAGGCTCGGGGTCAGCGTGGTGCGCGGACGCCGGCCCGGCGTCAGGGTGTTCGGCAGGCCGTCGTCCAGCCAGGCCATCTGCAGCCGGTTGCCGAGCGGGAACCCCAGCCCCGGCACCACCGGGTTGGACTGCAGCCAGCCGCCGCTCGGGGTGGCCGAGATCATCGTGCCCCAGCGGTCGACCACGTCGAGGTGGCAGGTGTCGCCGCGGGTGGTGCCGTCGGCGTCCACCGGCGGGGCGACGGCGTCGGGCTGCTCGGGTCGGACGTCCCCGGCGTGCTGCACGGTCGGCTCACCCGACCCGGCCCCCGTCTGCGCGGCCACCTCGCCGGCCAGCAGCCGCTGGATGTGGGAGGCGACGACGGGCTCGTGGCCGGCGAGCGTCCCTGGACGCCAGTCGGCCGAGGCCTGCTCGCCGACCAGTGCGCGCCGGGCCGCGGTGTGCTCGGGAGACAGCAGCGCGTCCAGGTCGACCGGGGCGGCGTCGCCGTACCAGGCGTCGCGGTCGGCCATGGCGAGTTTGGTGCCCTCGACCAGCCGGTGCACCGTCGCGGGGTCGTCGAGGTCGAGACCGGCCAGGTCGACGCCGTCGAGCAGGGCCAGCTGCTGCAGCATCACCGGGCCCTGGCTCCAGGCTCCCGCCTTGTGCACGGTCCAGTCGCCGACGTCGAGGCTGACCGGCTCCTCCCAGGTGGCCTCCCAGCCGGCGAGGTCGTCGCCGTCGAGGGTGCCGGCGTGCGGGGTGCCGGAGGAGTCCATCGTCTCGGTGCGGGCGGTCGCGACCAGCGCCTCGGCGACGAACCCCTCGCGCCAGCAGCGCCGGGCCGCCTCGATCTGGGCGTCCCGGTCCGGGCCGGCCGACTCGGCCTCGGCGAGCAGCCGCTGCCACGTGCGGGCGAGGTCGGGGTTGCGGAACAGCCGTCCGGGCTGCGGCCCGTCCCCGCCCAGGTACACCTCGGCCGAGGACGTCCAGTGCTCGGCGAACAGCTGCTCGACGCTGCGCACGGTGGCGGCGACCTGCGGCACGGGGACGTGACCGTGCTCGGCCAGCCCGATGGCGTGCTCGAGGACGTCGCGCAGGGGCCAGCTGCCGTGGTCGCGCAGCAGCAGCAGCCAGGCGTCCACCGCACCGGGGACGGGGGCGGCCAGCGGACCGGTGCCGGGGACGAGGTCGAGCCCGAGGTCGCGGTAGTGCGCGGCGGTGGCTCCGGCCGGGGCGACACCCTGCCCGCACAGCACCTGCGGCGGCGCACCCTCGACGCTGATGATCAGCGGCACCTCCCCGGCGGGCCCGTTGAGGTGCGGTTCGACGACGTGCAGCACGAACCCGGCGGCCACGGCCGCGTCGGCCGCGCGTCCGCCGCGCTCGAGCACCGACATCGCGGTGGCGCTGGCCAGCCAGTGCGTGCTGCCGACCATGCCGAAGGTGCCGGACAGGGTGGGGCGGGTGGTGAACGACAACGCGACCTCCTCGACGACGCCGTCCACTATCTCGTGGACGCCGCGGCCGGCCACCCGCGGGGTGACCGGCCGCGTGCCGCCGCGCCGGTCAGAGCCGGGTGCGGAGGAACCGCAGCACCAGCGGGATCCTGCTGCTCGCCGCCCACGACCGGCGTCGAGTTGAGCAGCCTACTCACCGACGGCGACACCGCGACCGCCCTCGCACGTGACGTCGGCGGGCACGGGTCGGCGGCGGAGGTCGACGAGCTGGCCGGGTGCGCGCGGTGCTGCAGGCCGCGGTGCGCACCGGGGAGGTGCCGGCCGGGCTGGAGGACGTGCTCGCCGGGGTGGTCCGCCGGCCGCGGCTCGGCCCCGAGGGGTCCGCTGGGAGCTGGCCATCCCCGCCGAGCGGGTGCCCGCGGTGCGGGCGGTCCTCGCCTGGTCACATCTGCGGGAGGCTCGTCCCGGTCGGCTCCGGGCGTGCGGTAACGACGAGTGCCGGCAGTTCCGGTGGACCGGACCCGGGCGGGCACGGCGCGCTGGTGCTCGATGGCGGTGTGCGGCAACCAGATGAAGGCCCGCCGCCACCACTCCCGCCAGCGAGACGCCGCCGTGGGCTGACCCCCGGTAGCCGGGTCCCGCCGACGGATCAGGTCGGTCCGCCTTCGGGGGCTTCAGGAACCTGTCGATACGCCGACGGCCTCGCTGTGGGGCGGAGGGTGTCGCCGTACCGACAGGTCCCGGAACGAGCTCAGCGCTTCTCGCAGGCGATGCCGTCGTTGTCGCGGTCGAGGTCCTTCTCGCCCTTGTACCGCTTCGAACCGCCGTCGTTGTAGGAGTAGACCTTGTCGCTCTTCCTGAAGTTCGTCACCGGCTTGGACTTCCCGGACACCTTGTCCTTCGCCTTGGCCTTGCCCACGCCGTGGGGGTAGACCTTGTTGAGGGCGGTGCAGTTGGCGTAGGACTTCGGCTTCGGCGAACTGGCTGCTTCGACGGTGCCAGCGGTGGGCAGCGCGAGCAGGGCGGCGCTGGCGAGGACGGCCACGAGGGCGCGACGGACGGAGGTGCGGTGCTGCACGGAGGTCTCCTGGGCCGGGTCGGACTGCTGGTGCGGGGGAGGCCGACGTCGGTCCGAACGAGCAGAAGTGTGCGGACGCCGGGGGACCCCACGCAAGAGGGTCCCGGCGTGTCGCAGCGTCCGACTCAGCCCTTCTCGTCGCCGGGCAGCGAGTCGGCCTTGACCGCGTCCCGCGAGCCCATCGGCTGCTCGGGCCCGCGGGTGGTGTCCTTCGCGGTCTGCTGCTCGGCCTCGGCGTTGATCTCCGCACCCAGGAGCACCGCGTAGGAGGTGATCCACAACCACAGCAGCAGCACGATGATGCCGGCGAAGACACCGTAGGTCTTGGCGTAGTTGCCGAAGGTGGAGACGTAGACCGAGAAGCCGATCGAGGCCAGCAGCCAGATCACGGTGGCCACCACCGCACCGACCGAGACCCACCTGAGCCTGGGTGCGTCCCGGTCGGGGGCGAGCCGGTAGAGCACGGCGAGGGCGGCCATCACCAGGGCCACCAGCAGCACCCAGCGCACCGCCAGCAGCAGGAAGCGGATGACAGGGCTGCCGCCGAAGACGGCCTCCAGCAGCGGGGGCACCACCGCCAGCAGGGTGAGCACGAGGACGAGGAAGACGATGGCGCCGAGGGTCAGCAGCAGGGCCAGCCCACGCTTCTTGAGGAAGTTGCGCTCGTCGTCCTCGTCGTAGGCGGCGTTCACCGCGGTGATGAGGTTGCCCACACCGCCGGACGCGCTCCACAGCGCCACCAGCAGCGAGATGATGACGCTCAGCCCCAGCCTCTGGCGTCCGCCGCTGCTCAGCGAGATCAGCTGGTCGGTGATGAGCGTGCGCGCCTCCGCGGGGAGCGGCTGCAGGAAGGAGCCCAGCTGCTGGGTCATCTGGGCGGGGTCGGCGAACAGGCCGTAGAGACCCACCATCGCCGCCAGGGCGGGGAAGAGCGCGAGGAAGCCGAAGAACGCGACCCCGGCGGCCAGCAGCGGCACCTGGTCGGTCTTGGCCTCGGCCCAGCCGCGCTTGGCGATCTGGAACCAGCCCTGGCGGGGGATGTCCTGGGGCCTATCGGCCTGCTCGCCCGGGACGCTGTCGGGCTGCTCGCTACGGGTGGGGGACGACATGGTGCTCTCCTGCTCGAACCGGTGGTGGGGACGCGACGGCCGGAGGACGCACCACCACGCGGTCGGCTCGGCTCCGCGGGTGGCCGTCCTCCGGCCGTCGACGGTTCAGCTGCCGCGCGACTCCTGCACGGCGTCCTTGGACTGCTGGGCCTGGCCCTGGACGTCCGAGGTGGCCGAGTGGCCCTCCTCCTGGACGTTCTGGACGGCCTCGGTGGCGGTCTCCTTGACCGACTGGGCCGCCTCCTGCACCGGCTCCTTGAGGTTGTCGGCCGCCTCGCGGACCACCTGCTGGGCCTGCTCCTTGAGCGGCTCGGCCTTCTCCTGGAGGTCGCCGACCAGCTGCTGCTCCTTCTGGCTCGCCGGGAAGAGCCCGGCCAGCAGCATCCCCGCACCGAAGGCGATCAGACCGGCGGCCAGCGGGTGGCCCTGGGTCTGGCTGCGGATGTTGCCCGGGGCGGAGCTGACGGCGTCACCGACGTTGGAGGCAGCGCCCTGGACGGCGCCGGCGGCGTCGGAGGCGGCCCCGCGGACCGCACCCGTCGCGTCGGAGGCTGCGCCTGCGGCCCGGTGCCCGGCATCGCTGCTGGACCCCATGATGCGATCCTTGACGCCGGTCACGGCGTCCTTCATCTTGTCGCCCTGCCGGCGGGCCATGTTGGCCGGGTTGGCGGTGTCGGCGAGGGCGTCGACGTCGTCGCTCAGCTCCGCCCTGGTGCGGGCGATCTCGGCCCGGATCTGCTCCGGGTCGTTGGACTGCACGGGTTCGGTGCTCATCGGTTCATCTCCTCCTGCCCCTTCAGGGCGTTGGGGACCTTGCTCAGGGTGTCGGTGGTGTCGGGGACGCCGCGGATCCGGCGCATCTCGTTGCGGCCGACCACGGCCAGGATCACGGCGACGATCGCCCAGACCGAGGCGACGATGAGCGCCGCCCACTCGTAGCCCATGAACTGGCCGAAGCCGAACATGGCGCTGAGGCTGATGAAGACCAGCAGCAGCAGCCCGGCCACGGCGGCACCGGCGAACATGCCGATGCCCTTGCCCGCACGGCTCGCCGACTGGCTGGCCTCGGCCTTGGCCAGGGCCACCTCCTGGCGCATCAGCGTGGAGAGGGTGGAGGTGACGTCGCTCAGCAGCTGGCCGATGCTGCGGCCGTCGTCCGACTCGGCGATGCCACGGTGGCCCGAGCCGGTCCCGGTGCCCTGGGCGCCGCTCTGGAGCGACTCCGCAGCGCCCCGGGTGGTCCCGGGGTCCGGCACCGGCATCGGGTTCGGCGTGGGGTCCGGATAGGTGGGGCCGGTCATCGCGTCCCCTCGTTCCGGGGATCGAGCCACGGGTCCTCACCCGGACGCTCGGCCTGCGGGTCGGTCAGGTCCTCCTCGACCAGCGAGGCGGGACGGTCGGACGCCGAGCCGGGTTCGGTGCCGGGCGGGAAGTCCTGCGAGCCCGTGGCGTAGCCGGTGCCGGTCGTGCCGTAGCCGCCGGCCCCGGTGCTCGCCTGCCCCGCCTGGTCGTAGCCGGTCGCCCCGGTCTGCCCGTAGCCCGCCGAGCCGGCCTGGCCGTAGCCGCCGGAGGCGTAGCCGGTGTCGGTGTAGCCGGTGCTGCCGGTGCCCTCGTAGCCGGTCGCGCCGGTGGCGCCGTAGGCGGTGCCGGAGCTGGGGGCCTCCCAGGCGGCGGGGCCCTGACCGGTGCCCGTGGCGCTGGCCCGGCGGGGGCCGGGGTCGTCCAGCGACGTGCGGCTGGCGGCGATGTCGCGGGTCAGGCGTCCGACCACCACACCGGCGAGTGCGGCACCGGCGAGGAAGACCACCGGACGCCGGCGGGCGAAGTCGCGCACCTCGTCCAGCACGTCGGCCGGCTCACGGTTCTCCAGCCAGTGCCCCGCGCTGCCGATGCGGCGCGAGGCCTCCTTGGCCAGCTGGGTCCCGGGTCCGCTCTGCTCGGACTTCGAGGCCATCTCACCCAGCTCCGAGGCGACCGTGTGCAGGCCGCCGGCGAGGCGCTGCTGCTGGCTGGACGCCTGGCCCCGGACCTCGTCCAGGACGGTGCCGACGATGTCACCGGCGCGCTGCTTCGCCTCCTGGGTGACGTTGACCGCCTCCTCCTTGGCGGTGCCGGCGACGTTCTGCACCCCCTCCTTGGCGGTGCCGGCCACCTGCGAGGCCTCCTGCTGGGCGACGTCCTTGGTGGACCCGCCGGAACCGCCGCCGGTGTCCTGGCTGCCGCCGACGGGCTCCGACAGCGACTCGTCCTGGACGGTGCTGCCGTAGCCGGTGACGCCGGGCGCGGTCGGGTCGTCGCTGCTGGACCAGGTGGTGGGCCGGTCGTCGCCGGAGGCCTGCGGGCCGGTGCCGTAGGGCTGGGGGTCGGGATCGTTTCCGTAGCTGCTCACTGCTGCTCCCTTGTGCCGAAGCGCGCAGACGGGCTGCGCTGCGTTCCGAGCCCCTGCCACGCTGCTGGACGGAGGCGTCTGTCCCAGGCACTACCCACCCCGTGTGTCCCCACTCACACGATGTGGTGACGGCCCGGCGCCGGACCAGCCGGGAACGGGCCGTCAGGAGCGCCCTCTAGGGTGGCTGGGTGCGTCTGGCCACCTGGAACGTGAACTCGCTGCGCTCCCGTATCGGGCGGGTCGAGGACCTGCTGCTGCGCCACGACATCGACGTCCTCGCGCTGCAGGAGACCAAGGCCCGGGAGGACCAGCTGCCGCTGCTCGGGCTGCAGGGCATGGGCTACGAGGTGGCCGCGGCCGGTGTGGACCAGTGGAACGGGGTGGCCGTCCTCAGCCGGGTGGGGGTGGAGGACGTCCAGGTCGGCTTCCCCGACATGCCGGGCTGGGGCGATCCGGTGGCGCCGGAGTCCCGGGCGATCGGGGTGACCTGCGGCGGTGTGCGGGTGTGGTCGCTCTACGTGCCCAACGGGCGCAAGCCCGACGACCCGCACTACCACTACAAGCTCGACTGGCTGGCCCGGCTGCGCGCGGCCGCCTCGGGGTGGCTGTCGACACCGACGGCGCTGGTCGGTGACTGGAACATCGCCCCGACCGACGAGGACGTCTTCGACATCACCGCCTTCGCCCGCTCCACCCACGTCACGCCGCCGGAGCGCGCCGCCTTCCGGGCCTTCCTGGACGACGGCTGGGTGGACGTGGTGCGCCCGCACGCCCCCGGGCCCGGGGTCTACACCTACTGGGACTACTACCGGCAGCGGTTCGAGCGGAACCGCGGGATGCGGATCGACTTCGTGCTCGGCTCGCCCTCGCTGGCCGCCCGGGTCACCGGTGCCCGGGTGGACACCGACGAGCGCGCCGGCAAGGGGGCGTCGGACCACGCCCCGGTCATCGTCGACCTCGACGCCGCGTGAGCTGGCCCGAGGACGCCCGCCCCGGTGAGCCGGTGCTGACCCGCTGCACGAAGTGGCCGGGGTCGCCGCACTGGCAGCGCGAGGGCGTCTGGCTGGGGACGGACGCCCACGGCGCCTGGCTCGGACGGCCCGCAGGGGCGCGCAGCTGGCGTCCCGGGGCCGACTACCGCAACACCCTGGACGGGGTGGCGCTGGTGCCGGCCGGGGCCACCGACTGGGTGGCGAGCCTGGCCCGACCGGCCGACCCGGCCGCCGTCGAGGTGTACGTCGACCTGATGTGGGACGTGCGGTGGTCGGCGGAGCAGCGCGGCGTCCTGCTCGCCACCGACATGGATCTCGACGTCGTCCGCACCGCCGACGGTCACACCTTCCTCGACGACGAGGACGAGTTCGCCGCCCACTCGGCGCGCTGGGACTACCCCGAGGACGTGGGTCGGCAGGTCCGCGACCGGGCCGAGCGGCTGCTGGCCGACGTCCGCCGTGGCACGCCGCCCTTCGACGGGTCGACGGCCACGGGGTGGCTCGACCGGCTGGCCCGTCTGGGCTGAGCCGCAGACCGCGGGCGGCGTCAGCCGCGGGGAGTGATCGTCCGGCGCCGGATCTCGCGCTGCTGCTCCCTGCGGGCCCGTTGGGATCTCATGGTTGTATGTAACTGACTGTTCGTTTATTCTCGAGCTCATGAGCAATTCTCGCCCCCTCGCCGGCCGGGTCGCTCTCGTCGCCGGCGCCACGCGCGGCTGTGGTCGCGCGATCGCTGTCGAGCTCGGAGCGCTCGGCGCCACCGTCTACGGAAGCGGTCGTACGACGCGCGACGAGCGCTCCGAGATGGACCGACCAGAGACGATCGAGGAGACGGCGGAGCTCGTCGATGCCGCGGGCGGGACCGGGATCGCGGTCCGCTGCGACCATGCCGTCGGGGCCGACGTCGCGGCGCTGGTGGACCGGATCCGCACCGAGCACGGCCGCCTGGACGTGCTCGTCAACGACGTCTGGGGCGGCGATCCGTTCACCCGCTGGGTCAAGGGCGTGTGGGAGCACCCGCTCGAGGACACGCTCCGGATCGTGCGCAACGGGATCGAGACGCATCTCATCACCGCGCACCACGCGCTCCCTCTGCTGATCGAGACCGGCGACGGGCTGGTCGTGGAGGTCGGCGACGGCAAGGCCGGCGTCCCGTTCCGTGGCGTCGTCGCCTACGACCACGTCAAGGAGGCGGTCGTGCGGCTCGGCTTCTCGCTGGCTGCCGAGCTGCGCCCGTACGGTGCGACCGCGCTCTCCGTGACTCCGGGCTTCCTGCGCTCCGAGGCCATGCTCGAGCACTTCGGCGTCACGGAGGCGACCTGGCGCGACGCCTCCGACGCCCACGGCGGATACTTCCGCTACTCCGAGACCCCTCACCTGCTCGGCCGCGGCGTCGCGGCGCTCGCCGCCGACCCCGACCGAGCCCGCTTCGCCGGGCAGTGCCTCGGCTCGTGGGACCTCATGCACACCTACGGCTTCTCCGACGTCGACGGTGAGCGCCCCGACTGGGGCGTGGTCGACGCGGAGGCGCGTGCGGCCGACCCCGAGATCGCGCTGCCGGCGGCCGAGTAGATGCCGCGTCCGCGCACCGTCTCCGACGAGGCCGTCCTCGACGGCGTCCTCGCACTCGCCCACCGCGTCGGCCCGGCGAAGCTCACGCTCGCCGCCGCGGCCCGCGAGGTCGGCCTCTCTCCCGCCACCCTGATCCAGCGCTACGGCACCAAGCACGAGCTGCTCCTCGCGGCCGACCGCCGCGGCGTAGAGCTGTGGGTCACCCCGGTCGAGGAGGCCGAGCACCCGTCGCCGCTGGACCGGGTCGTGGAGGGCCTGGTCGGCGCGGTGGACCCGGACATGACCCCAGAGGAGATCGCGAACTCGGTGGCGATGCTCCAGCTCGATCTCGTCGAGCCCGACTTCCACGCGGAAACCCTGCGCGGTGCGCGCCGGCTACGCGCGGCGCTCGAGCGCCACCTGCAGGCGGCGTCGATCGCCGGCGAGCTTCGTGACGGCACGGACGTCCGGGCCCTCGCCAAGCTCGTCGAGACGACCTACCACGGTGCCATGATCGGCTGGGCGCTGCACCGCGAGGGATCCCTCGCGGCATGGATGCGCGAGCAGCTCGAGGCGGTCCTCAGCGCCAGCCGTGCCCCGTCGCAGTGAAGCTGCCTCTCGGTAGCCGACGGCAACGAACTCGCCATGCAGGACTCAGGGGCCAGCGAGCCGAGTCCGGGCGCAAGCTCGCAGCCCGAGGTTGACCGCGCAGCGGGCGAAGAAGCCGGGTGGGACCGGGTGCCTTCTCGAGGAGACCGGGTCGGCCGCACACCAGGACGGCTGAGCGTCCTCAGAGGTGCTTGACGTAGTAGCGGGTGCCGTTGGACACGCGCTCGAGCTCGAAGCCGGCGGCTTCATAGAGACGTCGGGCGGCGCTCTGCCGCTCTGAGGTGTCGAGACGAATCGCGCGGCACGATGCTGCGGTGGCGGCACGGATGGCGGTCGCGAGTAGCCGCCGGCCCCAGCCCTGGCCCCGGTAGGACGGGTGGAGGTACATCCGCTTCAGGGTCATGACTCGCTCTCGGGGTGGGGTGAGGGCAGCGGATCCCACCACCTCGTCACCGTCCTTCAGCACCCACACGTGCTGGTAGAAGGCGGCGGGGTCGGCCAGATCGGCATCGAGATCAGGGTCGAAGGAGAAGCCGAACGCGCGATGGATGTCGTTGACCAGCGCAGCGAAGCCCTCTCTGTCCGAGGCGGTCATCTCGAGGATCCGCAGCGCGGGCACGACGTCGCGTCGCTTCTTCAGCAGCCCGGGGATCCAGTGGTGCCCGTACCGTCGCTGCAGCGCGGGGACAGCCCAGTCCCTTCCCGTCACGGTGCCGCGGCACAGGTGCGACCCGCAGGAGCATGGCATCGAGAAGTCGGGGTCGTCGGTGATCGTGCCGTAGTCGACCGTCACCTCCTCGTCGACGGCGATCCGTCGTCGGGCGGTCAGCCAGAGCCCGGGCTCCCACCACAGGTTCGGGTCACAGCTGTGGTTGCCGTACCCGTTGTCCGAACGGCCCGGCAGCACCAGGTTGAGGTCGCGGTCGATGGAGATCGTGTCGATGTAGGTCGAGCTGCTCGCGAACAGGGCTCGCAGCTCGGCATCGTCGACCAGACGCCCACCGAAGCGAGCCACGCGAACCCCCACTGCGACGGGCTCGCGGGCGAAGAGCCCCCGGCCCGCGATGTCGGAGGCTCGGATCTCGATCGCCGGGCTGAGCCACGGCTCTGCTGGCACCGTCACCCAAGACACCCTCAGCCGCTCCTCTCGATGGCGATCATCGCGATGGCTCGGTCGCTGGCGCCACCTGCGTCATGCTTCCAGCGCCAGCTCGAAGCGGCCGGCTCGACCCATCTCCAGCACCACCGTGAGTGACTCCGTTCCCCGGAGCCCGGGTGGGACGTCGAGGGCATAGCTGGTCCCCGTGAGGTCTGCGGTGCAGTCCGGGCCGCCGGTCCCCGTCATCGCCACGTGGAGTGACCGGCCCTCGGTGACGAGCGCAGTCGGCGCCATCGGGCAGCTCGAGGAGCCCCACGTCGTGACGTAGAAGCGGTGACCGACCTCGACCCAGCCGACCTCCGGGGTGCCGTCGACGGACACCGGAGGGTCGTGGCGAGGTGGCGTGTAGGGATCGCCGATGACGGTGGGCGCGGCAGGCGTGCAGGCGCAGACCGCGAGCACGGGGATGGTCAGCAGCAGGAGGAGCCTGCTCAGACGGCGAAGCAGGTGGACGACGCGCTCCATGGGTCAACTCCAGCACAGACACCGAAGCGGGCAACAACGCGGAAGGCGCGGGTGACCGGTCATGTGGAATCCCGGTGGCTCCATGTCGCCCCGGTATTGGACAGTGGTCTGCGCGCATCGTGACGATGGCGGCGTGGATCCATCCCCGCGCTCCGGTCCGGTGGAGCGTCAGCGACCCGACGGGCGTCCTCGGCATCCGGCCGGGGAAGCAAGAGGCGACGCCCGACGCCGCTGGGTCGTCGGGATCTCGACGGCGGTGCTGCTGCTCGCCGTCGTCGCGATGCCGGTCTTCTACGCCTTCGTCCTCGCCGTCGCCAGCTTCTCCGGCTGCTTCCTCGAGTGCACAGAACCCAACATCGGAGCCGGTGTGGGGCTGACGGTCGCCATCGTCGTGCTGCTGGCCCTTCCGGTCGTCGGCGGCGTGGCCGTCGCACGGCTGCACTCCAGCAGCCGGAACGCCGTCGGCGTGGCGATCCTCGCCGTCGTCGTCATGGCGCTGCTCCTGCTGGTGCTCTGAGAGACCGGGAGATCAGATCCTGGGCGCCATCTCGTCGTCGCTGGCCGTCCTCGCGGTGCCGCGAGAGGCCTCCGCAGAATCCGATTGCCCGGGCGTCAGGCCATGCGTAGTGTCGCCGACATGTCTGGTCCTGAGGCATCCACGGTGGGAGCTCGCGGTCACGCCGTCAGCTCCCAGAACCCCTGAGCTCTTCCCTCCTCCTGCGCACCTCCTCCGCATCGGGCGTGCGCGCGCCCGGTCGGGCGCTGACCGCGATGACGAGACGACCTTCTTCTCTCGCTCTCGCCCTGGAGGTGCCTCGATGCCCTTGTCTCTCTACCTGCTCGCCATGGCGGTGTTCGCCATGGGTACCTCGGAGTTCATGCTCGCCGGCCTGGTCCCGGACATCGCGACCAGCTTCGATGTCCCGGTCGCGCTGGCGGGCCTCCTGACGTCGGCCTTCGCGGTCGGCATGGTCGTCGGCGCGCCGTCGATGGCGGTGGTCGCGCGCCGCTGGCCGGCTCGGTCCAGCTTGCTGGGTATCCTCGCGGTCTTCGTCGTCGCGCACGTCGTCGGTGCGGTGACCACGACCTTCTGGGTGCTGTTCGCCACCCGGGTGGTCGCCGCCCTGGCCAGCGCAGGCTTCCTCGCCGTGGCGCTGACCACGGCCACCACCCTCGTGCCGGCCAACCAGAAGGGACGTGCGCTGGCGGTGCTGCTCTCGGGGACGACCCTCGCCACCGTCGCGGGCGTGCCGGGCGGTGCGGTGCTGGGCGCCCTGCTCGACTGGCGGGCCACGTTCTGGGCGGTCGCGCTGCTGTGCCTACCGGCGGCGATCGGCGTCGTCAGGAGCATCCCGGCCCGGCCGCCGGGCCACCACGACCGTCCGGACGGCCCGGCGCTGCGCGGTGAGGTCGCCGAGCTGACCAAGCCCCGGCTCGTCGTGGTCATGGTGCTGGCTGCCCTGGTGAACGCCGCCACCTTCGCGACGTTCACGTTCCTGGCGCCGCTCGTGACCCAGGTCGCCGGCCTGGGCGAGCTGTGGGTCCCGCTGGTGCTCGTGCTGTTCGGTGCGGGCTCCTTCGTCGGCGTCACCGTCGCGGGACGGCTGTCCGACCAGCGTCCCGGCACCGTCATCGTGGTCGGTGGGCCACTTCTGCTGCTCGGCTGGGTCGGACTGGCGGTCCTGGCCGTCCAGCCGGTGGCGCTCCTGGCCCTCGTGCTCGCGCAGGGGGCGCTGTCCTTCGCGGTGGGGAGCACCCTCGTCACCCGGGTGCTGTACGAGGCCCCCGGCGCGCCCACGATGGCCGGCTCGTACGCGACCGCGGCGCTCAACCTCGGTGCGGCCGGCGGCCCCGCCCTCGCTGCAGCGGCCCTCGGTGCGGGCTCGGGCTACCTGGGCCCGGTGTGGGTGAGCTCTGTGCTCGTCACGCTCTTCCTGCTCGTGATGCTGCCGCTCCTGCGGCTGATCGCCCCCCGCGTCGACCAGGAGGTGGTTCCGTGGGCCACGTGATGGTCGCGCGTGGTCCTTGGCGGACGCGCCCGGTGGTGGCTCGTCCCGACGGCTGCGCGGACCTCGGAGGAGGACCATGACCCGCGGTGGTGCCCCGTCCGGTCGGTTCCACTCCTCGCGGGGAGATCGGAGGCAGCGCGTGGACCGGCGGTCGACCGCCCGTGCCCTGGCTGGTTCCAGGATGCGCCGGACGACCATCGCCGTGCTGTCGGCCTGCGCGGTGGGGCTGGCTGCGGCCGTCGCCGCCCCGGTGCTGTGGTTGCAGGTCGACGAGATGGCGGTGCCGCCCGCGGCCGAGCTCGCACCCCTGCCTGCGGGAGTCACGGTCGTCGCCGACGAGGTGCAGTGCGCCTCGGGCGGCTGCTGGCGCGAGCTGACGGTGGACGGGTCGGAGGGCGGATCAGAGGCCGAGCTGGCAGCGGGCGTGGGCGCCGCTCTGGGTCTGCCCACAGGGATCGACGGGGAGCCGGGCGAGAGCTGCCACGCCAGGAGCTGGCTGGATCTGCGTCGCGTCTGCACCGGGGTGGGGGTCAGGCGGGGGGACGTCTACGTCTATCTGCAGTACGAACGGCTCCTCTGAGCTTCCGTGCGGGCAGTCCACAGCGCCCTCGAGGGTCAGCGGTCGTCGAGGAGTGCGATGGCCTCGCACGCTGCTCGGATGGGCTCGTCCATCCACTCCGGGATCGGGTCACCGATACGGCTGCGCACCATGCCGAGGGGCGTGTCCCGAGCAGCCAGGGCGACCAGCTCGAGCCCTCGGTCGCTGACCCGGCCGTAGCGCCGCTCGGCGAGCTGGGCGAGCAGGCGTCCGACCGGGGCGTTGAGGTCGTGGAGCTGTTCCTGGAGCCCCGCTGGAGGATCGGCCTGGAGGTCGCGGTAGCGGAAGACCGTGAGCATCCGGGCGTCGCGCGGGTTCGCCCGGCAGAACCGGGGGACGAGCAGGCCGGTCTCGACAATCGCCTGCACCGGGTCGGAGATCGCGGCGATGCCGTCGAACTGGGCGTGGTAGCGGCGTACCGCTCGGATCCACGCCGAGGCGAAGAGCGCATCCCGTGAGGCGAAGCGGTGGTAGATCGACCCGGAGGGGGCGCCCAGCAGAGCGGTCACGTGGGCCACCGTGGCCGAGCGCCAGTGCTGGTGCACCGCCGCCGTAGCGCCGTCCAGGATGTCGTCGACGCTGAACCGAACTCGCTTGACCATGCCGACAGCCTAGATCGATGCTAGAGAACGTCATCTAGAGAACAGCATCTAGGAGGGTCCATGCTCACCGCCGCCCAGCGGGTCGCCCTGCTGCTGGTCGTCCTCGGAGTGGCGCCGTATACGACCCTCAAGGTCCTCTGGCTCGCCGGCAGCACCGTGGGGCTGCGGAGTGACTCCGGGGTCGCTGAGCTGCACAGCACCCGTTTCGTGGTGGGCAACGTGGTCACCATCGCGCTGGAGCTGGCCGCCGTCGGGCTGGCGGTGGCCTTGACCCGCCCGTGGGGTCGTCGCGTCCCCGCCGGGGTGGTGGTGCTCCTGGCCGCCGGAGCGACCGGGCTGCTCGCACCGATCCTCCTCGGGCTCACCGTGGGCAGCGCCCTGCAGCTGGCCGTGACCGGGTCGCTGCGCACCGACGGGATGGACAACCTGAGCCCGTGGGTGTTCGCGCTGGTCTACGGCGGTTTCGCGCTGCTCGGGTTGGGGCTGGCGGTGCTCGGGTGGCAGTACGTGCTGGCCCGGTGGGCGGGCGTGCTCAGCGAGGCTCCCCGACGGCCGGCCACCTGGGTCACGGTCGTCGGTGGGCTGGGTCTGCTGCTCTTCGCCGCGGCGTCAGTGGGGTGGGGGGTGCTCGGCCCGGGGGACAGCGGTCCGCGAGGCATGGAGGCGATCTCGCAGCGCACCGTCCTGGTGCTGTCGGGTCTCCTGGCGCTGGCCGGCTGGGTGGCTCCCCTCCTGGGACGAGCCGCAGCACTCCGGGCGCACCTGGCGTGGATCCTCACCTGGCTGGGGTGCACGACCGCCGCGCTCCAGAGCGTGACCCACGTGCTCCTGGCCCACCAGGGCGCCCCCACCCCACAGGTCGTGGCGATCTCGGCAGTGGCGCTGCCGGGGAGTTGTCTGCACGGGTTGGCGGTCCTGCGTCAACGCGTTGCCGAGATGGCGTCGGACAACGGCAGTCCGGTGCGGGCGCGGGCCTGAGATGTGGGCCGTCGCTGGCACCAAGGACGACCCGCGTGAGCCGAGCGCGGATCAGGACCGGGTTGAGGACGCCGCATGGTCGCCACGGTCTGGCCAGCACACGCCCCTCGTTGCACCAGCGGATGAGAGCCAGCTACGAGAACCTCTCGAGCAGCCGGGGAGCTCGAGGCATCCTGGCCCTGCCCTCGACGGCGATCATGGCTACCGCTCACGCGTAGCGTTCAGAAGGAGTTCGGATGGAGCATGCGGCCCAGGTCCTGGGGATACCTGTTGCCGCTGACCTGCTCGAGCGCTGGCGAGGCTGGTTCGCCCCGCCCGTGCAGCCCTTCCGCACCGACCTGATGCGACCGGACGTGGCAGCCGCCGCTCCCGACCGTCGCGTGCAGCCGACCGCGGAGTGGCAGGACACGTTCTTCATGTACGACGGGACGTGGACCTGGCTCAGCGAAGCCGAGTTCTGGGCCCTCCGACCCAGCCACCGGCGGGCCCTCCTGGCTATCCGGCGCAGGACGGTACGCCCGAAGACGATGCCGGTGTGGCCCTCGGAGCTGGCTGCCGCCGGCGACGAGGTGATGCTCCGCTGGGTCGCCTCCGGGGCGGTCCGGCCCAGTCGGCACGACGCCCTGCCCACCGATGTGTGGGAGCGCGCGGAACCTCTTCTCCCCAGAGCCCGAGCGCTGGCTGGCACCTTCGCGCAGGGGTCCGGACCGAACTGCTTCGGAACCGTCATGGCGGCGTCCGGGCTCGACACCGCCGACGTCCAGGTGGGTCCGCAGCAGTTCCAGGCCTGGGTCGACGAGTGCGCCGAGCCGGTCAGCGGCACCGCACGCGATAACGAGCCGGGCATCGTCTTCGTGTGGACCGAGCACGGCCAGGTGGCCCATGCGACCGTGAGCGTCGGTGCTGGCTGGATGCTGACCAAGCCGTCGCAGTCGTGGTCCAGTCCCCGGTTGATCATGACCGTCCGGGACGCGGTCAGCTCCTGGCGCTTCCGTGGCACGCAGCTGCACCGTTACCGGCTTCGCCCCCGCTGAGCGGAGTTTCGGCTCGGCGTCGGTGTCGTGTCAGCGCCGCACCTCGGGACCGAGTCCGCTCGGAGCGCAGCTGGCTCAACCGCGACCACCTAGCTCGAGAACCGCGGAGACGAGCTCGGCGAGCGTCGCCCGCCGCGTCCTCGCGTCGCCGACAGCCCAGTACGAAGCCTCGAGGTGTCGGACGTCCGTGTCCATGCTCAGCCTCTCGAACCAGTCCGGCAGGTGCTTGAAGAACGGCGGGTGGTGGCCCTCGGCGAGGAACCAGGCGACGTAGACGAGCCGGTGCAGCTCGACGGCCAACGAGTCGTGGAGCCACCGGTTCCCGGCGGCGTCCGCCTTCTCCAGCTCGGTGAGGAAGTCCGGCGCCCGTGCATCGAGCTGCTCCAGGACGACGGAGACGAGCCGCGGACCGGGCTCCTGCGCTCGCCGCTGGACCGCTTCGCCGTCCCCGGCCCGGTCGACGAGCAGCACGCCCTGGGCGAGCCCAGCGGCGACGTGCACCGGCATGGGCCACTGCTCCTCGCTCCAACCGCCTCCCCGGGTCAGCTCATCCATCCAGCCGGCGAAGACCTGGCGCGGCACGTGCTGCACGTCGAGCTCAAAACCTGCCGCGTGACCCCTCTCGAAGACCAGCGGTCGGTGCCCGGAGACGATGCTCGGGAACGGCAGCGTGCTCGCCGCAGGCATCTCCTCCCAGACGGCGACGAGATCGATGTCGGAGTCGTCACGGAAGCCGGACAGCACAGATCCCTGGCCGTAGGCCCAGGCCAGGTCGTCGTACTGCCGCCACCGCTCGGCGACAGCCTCGACGACGGGACGCGCAGCGGCGGGGAGCTGCTCGAGCCCGTGCTCACGGGAAGGCGGTGGGGGAGCCACCGGCCTGACGCTGCCAGAGAACCCCCCGGCGAGTCACGACCACGGGAGGCGGCACCCGAGGACGTCCACCCGGCAAGTCCTACCGGGGTAGGACCCGAAGTCGTCATCGGAGAGGACGCGCAGGGCCCGCAGACCGAGCCCGGCTGGTGCACATGTGCGAGACCGGCTTCCTGGCGGCCCTCCCCGACACCACCGCCGCAGCGCCCGTGGCCGACCGCCTGCGGGACGCGGCCGACGTGGTCGTCCCGCACGCCTCCGGACGTCCCTGGCTGATCGTCCGCCGGGGCGTCGACCCGGTGCTGACCGCTGCGGCCGGCTCGACCCGCATCGCCCTGGTCGGCCCCGCCGGCGCCACCGCGACCGACCTCGAGCGGGCCGCAGCGGGGATCGGCCGGGCGGTCGAGGCCTACCATGCTGGCCGACCGCTTGCCGGCAGCTACCTCGCCCTGGCCTCGGTCATCGGCGAGCTGTACGCGGCCGGGCCGGCGATGGAGACCCACCCAGGCCGCCGCCGCCGGCGCCCGGATCAACGCCATGCTGCCGAGCGCGGTACCGGCACGCACCTCAGCGGTCCGGGCGAGGACCACATCTGCCGCTGGGCCTGGACGCGCTGGACGGCCTGGCACCGCTCGACCCGACCACCCGCCGGGCACAGCGACCTGTTCTTCATCTGCGACGCCGCCCGGCTGGTGCGCGGCACCGGTCAGATCGGTCAGACGCGGACGTCGCGGCGTTCCTGGAAGCGGGTGGCCAGCGCCACCACCAGCAGCGTGAGGACGGCGCTGGCGCAGACGATCGCCAGCGACCCGCCGGCGGTGAGCTGGCCGCTGTCGCCGAACGTCCCGGTGGCCAGCTGGGTGGCCCGGGCCGTCAGCGCGTGCGGCAGCACGAAGATCACCCCGCCGAGCTCGGCCGCCAGCGCCACCGCGGCGATCCCGGCGCCGACCAGGGCGACCGCGACCGGCGCGGCGAAGGAGCGGAACGCCATCGACAGCGCCGACTGGACGGCGGCCACCGGCAGCACGGCGACCACCAGCAGCGCGGTGACCACCAGGTAGCGCGGGGGCAGCAGGCCCGGCAGCCCGAACAGCAGCTTGCCGGTCACCACGACCGCGACCAGCAGCACCAGCTGCATGACCGCCCCGAGCAGGGCGATCGCCAGCGTCTTGGCCAGCACGATCCGCAGCGTCGGCACCGGGGTGCTCATCAGCGCGTTCCAGTTGCCGCCGCGGTGCTCCGGGCGCCACACCAGCGAGGCGAGGATGCCCAGACCGAGGGTGAGCGGGAACAGCCCGTAGAAGACGACCGAGCGCAACCACAGGGTGTGCCAGCCGTCGGCCAGCTGCTGCTGGGAGACCAGCGTCATGAACGAGCCGGCGAAGACCATCACCAGGGGCAGCAGCACCACGATGCTCCAGCTGAGGGAGCGCTTGAGCTTGCCGAGCTCGGTGCCGAGGACGGCGCTGAGGGACGGGGTCATGACCGGGCCTCCTGACGGTCGAAACGGCTGGTGACGAGGACGAACAGGGCAGCGGCCAGCCCGACCAGGACGAGCACGCTGGGGTAGGACGGGGCCGTCGTGACGAGGTGCTCGCCCTCGTAGCCGGCGACGGCGACCAGCGAGTAGTAGCCCCACGGGGTGGCGTGGGCGAACCAGGCCGGGAAGCCGGAGCCGAAGACGGCGACCACCGTGCCGAGCAGGCCGATGCCCAGGGCGACCAGCTGGTTGTCGACCTTCGCCGAGAGCACCAGGTGCAGCGCCAGCACGACGAGGTTGACCGCCAGGCTGGTGACGGCGAAGCCGGCCCACAGCCCGACCGGCACCGGGGCGTCGATACCGGCGAGCCGGCCCAGCGCCCAGACAGCCAGGTGGGTGACCACGGTGGCGGCGACGACCACCGTGGCGGCGGTGAGCAGCTTGGCCCGGCAGAGCGCGCCGGGGGTGACGCCGCTGGTCGAGCCCAGCAGCCACCCGTTGCCCTGGTGCTCGATGTCGACCATCCGGCTGGCCACCACCGCGAGCAGCAGCGGGGACACCATCGGCACCGCCAGCGACAACCCGGCCAGCGGGACGTCCCAGGTGCGGGTCGCCGGGTCGGCGAACTCGGTGCTGGTGACGGTGCTCAGCAGGGTCAGCGCCACCGTGCCCAGCACCATCAGGCCGGCGACCAGCCCCACCCGCAGGTGGCGCAGCTTGGCGAACTCGTTGACGACGACCGGACCGGTCGCCCCGACCGTCACGGCGCTCACAGCCGACCTCCCGCGGTCAGGGTCATGAAGACGTCCTCCAGGGACTGCTCCTCACGACGGACGCCGTAGATGGGTGCGCCGGCGCCCACCAGGTCAGCGACCACCCGGGCGGTGACGCGGTTGTCGATGCCGCCGATGCGCAGGCTGCCGCCGTCCACCCGGGTGGTGAGCCGGCCGTCCAGCACGGCGCTGGCGTGGCGCGGCTCGGGGGTGTCGATGAGGACGTCGGGGACGGCCGCGGCGAACAGCTGCTCGCGCGAGCCCTGGAACAGCAGCCGACCCTCGGCGAGGATGCCGAAGTGGTCGGCGGCCTTGTCGATCTCCCCGAGCAGGTGGCTGGAGACCATCACGGTGACGCCGCGGGCGGCGAGCCGGCGCAGCAGCTCGCGGATCTCCTCGATGCCGGCGGGGTCGAGCCCGTTGGTGGGCTCGTCGAGGATGAGCAGCCGCGGTTCACGGGCCAGCGCCATCGCGATGCCCAGCCGCTGCTTCATGCCGAGGGAGTAGTTGGCGACCTTCTTGTCCAGCTGCTTGTCCAGCCGGACGGCCTGCACCGCGCGGTTGACCTGGGCCTCGTCCAGCCCGAGGGAGCGCTGCACGAGCCGCAGGTTCTCCCCGCCGGTGAGGTGGCCGTAGCCGGGCGGGGCCTCGATCAGCGAGCCGATCCGGGCCAGCTGGCGGCGTCGGGTGCGGCGGTTCATCGGCTCGCCCATGATGTGCACCTCACCGGCCGACGGCTGGACCAGCGAGAGCAGCATCTTCATGGTCGTCGACTTGCCCGAGCCGTTCGGGCCCAGGAAGCCGTAGACGCAGCCCTGGGGGATCCGCAGGTCGAGGCCCTGGACGACGGCCTGTCTCCCGTAGCTCTTCGTCAGGTTGACGGTGGTGACGGTGTCCATGGCTCCACCCTGCCGAGCGGCGGCCGCCGGATCGTCACTCCTCAGGGTGATCTTCGGCGTCCTACCCAGGTATGACGCCGACGCGGCCTCAGCGGCCGACCAGCCCGCTGCGGAAGGCCAGCACGACGGCCTGGGTGCGGTCGCGCAGCCCCAGCTTGGCGAGGATCCGCCCGACGTGGGTCTTGACCGTGACCTCCTCCACGCTGAGCCGTTCGGCGATCTCGGCGTTGCTGAGGCCCTCGGCGACGAGCAGCAGCACCTCGTGCTCGCGGGCGGTGAGGTCGGCCAGCCGGCGCCCGGAGGGGTCGCGCGGGGGGACCGGGCGCGGGTCGGGGCCGGCGAAGTGCTGCAGCAGGCGGCGGGTGGTGCTGGGTGAGACCACCGCGTCGCCGGCGTGCACGTGCCGGATCGCGGCGAGCAGCTCCGGCAGCGGGGTGTCCTTGACGAGGAACCCGCTGGCGCCGGCCTGCAGCGCGTCGTAGACGTGCTCGTCGAGGTCGAAGGTGGTGAGCACCAGCACCCGCGGGCCGTCCTGCCGGGTGATCTCGCGGGTGGCCTCGACGCCGTTCATCCCCGGCATCCGGACGTCCATCAGCACGACGTCGCAGTCGAGGCGGGCCAGCAGCTCCAGCGCGGCCCGGCCGTCCCCGGCCTCGCCGACCACCTCGATCCCGGGCTGGCCGTCGAGCACCATCCGCAGCCCGCTGCGGACCAGCTCCTGGTCGTCGACGAGGACGACGCGGACGGCGCTCACCGGGCGCTCCCGGTCGGCACCGTCGCGTGGACCTGGAAGCCGCCGCCGGGCCGGGCGCCGGTGCGCAGGGTGCCGCCGAGCGCGGTCACCCGCTCCCGCATCCCGACCAGGCCGTGCCCGGTGCCGGTGCCGTCGGGGCGAGGACCGGCGCCGTCGTCGGCGACCGTGACGGCGACCTCGTCCGGGCTGTGGTGCAGGGTCACCTCGACCCGGCTGAGCCCGGCGCCGGCGTGCTTGCCGACGTTGGTCAGCGCCTCCTGCACCACCCGGTAGACCACCAGCTGCAGGCTGCTGCGCAGCGGCGGCGCCTCGCCCTGCACGCTCAGCGTGACCGGCAGCCCGGTCTCGCGGGCCCGTCCGACCAGAGCGGGCAGGGCGTCCAGTCCGGGCAGGGGGCTGGCGGCGGCGTCCCCGGTGTCGCGGAGCACGCCGAGCATCGAGCGCATCTCCTGCATCGCCTCCCGGCTGGTGTCACGGACCTTGAGCATCGCCGCCTCCGCCTGCGCCGGGTCGCGGTCGACCTGCCGTGCGGCCCCCTCGGCGAGCAGACCGATGGCGCTGAGGCTGTGGGAGACGATGTCGTGCAGCTCGCGGGCGATCCGGGTGCGTTCGGCGGCGGCGGCCATCTCGGCCTCGACGGCGCGGGACCGCTCCAGCTGCTCGGCGCGCAGCCGCAGGCTCTCCACGTACTGGGCGCGGGTGCGGGCCAGGGTGCCGGTCAGCCACGCCACCGCGACCACCATCAGCAGCAGCACCAGGTCGAAGACGGACAGGAAGTACTCGCCGAGCCGCGTCCCGACCGCCCACACCACCCAGCCGGCGACCAGCAGCGCGGCACCGGCCGACCACGGCCACAGGTGCCGGCGGGCGACGCCGTAGAGGGCGAGGGCGAGCATCACGTCGGCCACCAGCAGCGGCACCCCGGCCAGCTGCTGGACGACCGCCACCGCCAGGACGGTCGCGAAGACGGCCCGGGGGTGGCGACGGCGCAGCACGTAGGGCGCGCAGAGCCCGACCGGCACGAGCAGCGCCCACACCGGACCGGTCAGCCCCTGCACGGGCAGGTTGTAGGCGAACACCCCGAGGGCGACCAGGGCGTCCAGCACCACGGGGGACAGCGCTGCCCGCGAGGTGGCGGCCGGGTGGCGCGTCTCCTCGGCGGTCATGGCCTCTGCTCACCTGCCTGGTCGCGGGCACCTGCGGGGACGGACCCCATGCTGGCAGACCGGGCCGGCCCGCTCCCGCCACTCGCTCCACCCGGTGTCGTCCGGGGTCATCGTCCGCCGTCGTGCTCGGCCGCGGCCGGTCGGACCGGCCCCCGGGCCGACCGCACGATCTGCTCGAGACGCCGCAGGTAGGCGTCGAAGGACCGCCGTCCCTGCTCGCTGAGCGCGATCCGTCGCACCCGCTTGTCGGTCGGGGCGTTCGTGACGACGACGATCCCCGCCTCGGCCAGGGCGGACACGTGCTTGGACAGCGCCGACTTGCTCACCCCGACGAGGCGGAGCAGCGCGGAGAACTCGACGTACTCGGCGGGGGCGAGGGTGGCCAGCAGCGTCAGCCGCGCCGGCTCGTGCAGCAGCGGGTCGAGGCGGGTCGACGCCCCCTCGGGGTCGTCGGCCTCCGCGCTCACCGCGTCCTCCCGCGCGCACCCGCCCCGGTGCTCGCGAGACGCTGGAAGCCGGCCCGGCAGACGACCAGGACCACGACGGCGGCGGCGAGCGCGCTGCAGGTGTGGGGGGCGGGCCAACCCGCCGCACGCACGGCGAGCTGGACGCCGAGGTAGGCCACCACGGCCAGCACCGCGCCACCGACGACCAGTGCGGAGCCGACCCGGTCCGACCAGTCCAGCCGGGGGCGCAGGGCTCGTGCTCCCCACAGCCCCGCCACGCCGAGCGCGACCAGCCCCGACAGCCAGACCAGGCCCAGGTCGACCACCACGCCGACGGCCAGCACGGCGGCGGCGACGACGGCTGCGGTGAGCCATGCCCCGCTCCTGGCCGACAGACGGGTCGACCGGTCGGTCCGGGCGAGACGGGCGGCTGCTTCGTCGCTGTCCACGGGAGCTCCTTCCAGCAGTTGTTTCCTGAGAAGAAACTACCGGTTGGTTTCCCCAGAGGCAACCACTGTGCCGCAGACGCCGGTCGTGGCGTGGCGATCGGTCCGTCGGGTGCTCAGGCGCCGACGGCGCGGAGGGCGGCGTCCAGGGTGTCGTCGTCGCCGACGTTGCCCGGCACCACCACCTGGACGACCTCGCGGCCGGTGGGGGTGGTCAGCTGCCACACCGAGACGCCGGGCAGCACCTGCCCGAGCACCCGGGCGCTGGTCGCGCCCAGCCCGGAGCCGGCGACGTCGGCGCCGGTGATGCCGCCCTTGGTCACCACGACGTCGACCTCGTCACGCAGCCGCTGCACGACCGAGACCAGCACCTCCATCACCGAGCGGCCGTGGGCCAGGGTGTCGTGCTCGGCCCGGCGCACCCGCTCGCTGGCGACGGCGGCGAACCCGTCGGCCAGGGCGGGCGCGACCTCGGCCACCAGCCGCGCGGCCTCGGCGGGGCTGTCGGTCAGCGCCCGGTCGGTGTCGACCACGGCGGCCGCGGCGCGTGCACCGCCGGTGGCGCGCTCGAGCTGGCGGGTGGCGGCGCCGGTGTGGGAGCCGCAGACCAGCAGCGTCCGGCCCGGCCCGGCGACGGGAACGTCCAGCAGCCCGCGGCTGGTCACCCCGGCCACGGCGGCGGCGATGGGCGCCCCGCCGCGGACCACCAGCGCCCGCTCGGACCAGGTGCGGCGGACGGCCGCGGCCAGCCGCTGGATGTCGGTGTCGTCGACGACGTCGGGCAGCAGCACCTGCCCGTCGGTGGCGTCGGTGAGCACCCGGAGGAGCACGTCCTGCTCGCCGCGGACCACCTCCAGCGGGATCCGCACCGGTTCGCGGTCGGACTTCTCGCGCACGTAGTCGGGCAGGAACCCCGAGGCGAAGCCGAACACCGGGTCGGCGGCGAACTCGGTCTGCTCGGCCGGGACGTCCTGCCCGGCGATCCGCACCCGGTGCACACCGTCGGCGGTCGTGCGTCCGCCGGCGGGGAAGGCCGGCACGAACAGCAGCGGGGCCGACGGGTCGACGGCGGCGGCCTCGGCGAAGACGTGCCCGCGCAGGGTGGAGTCGCCGCGCAGCAGCAGGTGCACCCGCTCACCCAGCCGCCGTCCGGCCTGCTCGGCGGCGTCGGCGATGTCGCGGACCAGCCGCACCGCGGTGTCCTCGTCGACGGCGCGGGTGTTGGTCAGCAGGTAGGCGGCGTCGGCGTCGGTGAGGGCGTCGGCGATGGTGTCGGCGTCCCAGCGCAGCAGCACGGTGACGTCGGTGGCGGACTGGGTGCCGGTGGGATCGTCGTCGAGGACCAGGACCTTCATCGCGGCCCTCCTAGTGCATGTAGAGGCCGCCGTCGACGTTCAGGGTCTGCCCCGTCACGAAGCCGGCGTCCTCGCTGATCAGGTAGGCCACCGCGGCGGCGACGTCGCGCGGGGTGCCGATCCGCGGCAGCACGCCGTCGGCGGCCATCGCGGCCTTGCGCTCCTCGGTGAGGGTGCCGCCCATGATGTCGGTGTCGACGGGCCCGGGGGAGACGGCGTTGGCCGTCACCCCGTACGGCCCGAGCTCGCGGGCGATCGAGCGGATCAGCCCGACCACGCCGGCCTTCGCCGCCGAGTAGGGCGTCTTGGAGTAGGTGCCGCCGCCGCGCTGGGCCGACACCGAGGAGACCCCGACGATCCGGCCGACCCCGGAGGCGACGAACGACTCCGCCGCCCGCTGCACCACCCAGTGGGTGCCGGTGAGGTTGATCGACTGCACCCGGTGCCACTCGGCGGCGTCCACCTCCAGGTAGGGCACCGGGGAGGAGACGCCGGCGTAGGCGACCACGGCCACCAGCTGGGGCAGCTGCTGCTCCAGCTGGTCGACGGCGGCCCGGACGGCCTCGCGGTCGGCGACGTCGGCGCCCGCGCCGGCCGCCTGCACCCCGTGCTGCTCGGCCACCTCCGCGGCGGTGGCGGCGGCCTGCTCGGCGTCGAGGTCGATGATGCCGACGTGCCAGCCCGCCGCAGCCAGGTGGTGGGCGGTGGCCCGTCCGATACCGCGCGGGGAGGCGGCCCCGGTGAGCAGGACGGTCCGCTGCTCGGGGAAGGCCGGGTTCACGACCCCTCGCCGCCGCGGGTCTGCTGCTCGGGGGCGACCGACACGTCGGCCTCGTTCGGCTCCTCGGGCTGGATGGGTGCCGGGCCGAGCTCGGCGAGCAGCTGCTGCATCCGGACGTAGGCCCGGTTGCGGTAGGCGACCAGCTCGGGCACCCGGTCGGCCGGGACGTCGAGGAAGCCGCCGCCCGTCTTCGCGCCGTACTTGCCCTGGGCGACCAGCTCGGCCAGTGCGGTCGGGGTGGCGAAGCGCTCGGGCCAGCGGGTCTGCAGCGACTCGTAGCAGAACTGGTAGACGTCCAGACCGGCCATGTCGGCGATCGCGAACGGGCCGAAGAACGGCAGCCGGAAGCCGAAGGTGGTGCGGACGATGGTGTCGACGTCCTCGGCGCTGGCGACGCCCTCCTCGACCAGCTGGCTGGCCTCGGAGAACAGCGCGTACTGCAGCCGGTTGAGCACGAAGCCGGTGGAGTCCTTGACCCGGGCGGTCTGCTTGCCGGTGGCGGTGACGATCTCCTCCACGACCGGCAGCACGGCGGGGTCGGTGCCCTCGTGCGGGATCAGCTCGACGCCGGGGATGAAGGGGGCGGGGTTGGAGAAGTGCACGCCGAGGAACCGCTCGACCCCGGTGACGCCCTCGGCCAGCCGGCTGATGAGGATGGTGGAGGTGTTGCTACCGATGATCGCCTGCGCGTCGGCGGCGGCGCAGATCCGGCCGAGGGTGGCGTGCTTGATCTCGATCTTCTCCGGCACCGCCTCCTCGACGAAGGAGGCTTCGGCGACCGAGTCCTCGATCGAGGGCGCCGCGGTGACCCGGGCGGCGATGGTGTCGGGAGCGCCCTCGGGCATCAGCCCGTCGGCGACGAACTGGCCGGCCTCGGTGATGAGGCGCTCGCGGTTGGCGGTGGCGACCTCGGCGCTGACGTCGCTGATCCGGACGTCCGCGCCGGCCAGGGCGAGGACCTGGGCGATGCCGCCGCCCATGTAGCCGCTGCCGACGACGGCGACGGTGCGGCCCTGCAGGGGGGACTGGGTGGTGCTGCTCATGGTGGGTTCCTCTCCGGTGCTGTGCGGGGTGCGTCCGCTCAGCGCGGCAGCAGGGTCTTCAGGTAGCGCATGTTGGTGGCGCAGACGCCGAGGCTGTCCCCGCCGTACTGCTCCATCAGGAACGGGCCGCGGAAGCCGAGCGCGACGGCGTCGCGGACCACCTCGCGGTAGTTGATCAGGCCGAGCTCCATGCTCGTCGGGGTGGCGGTGAACCAGGAGCCGTCGCCGGCCTCGTCGCGGATGTAGTTCTTGACGTGCCAGTAGTTGGCGTAGGGCAGCGTCTTGGCGTGCATCTCGCGCCAGTCCTCGATCGGGCGGTGCAGCCGGACCAGGTTGCCGATGTCGGGGTTGAGCCCGACGTTGTCCAGCCCGATCTCCTGCACCAGCTGGACGGCGCTGTCGGCGGTGCCGAGGTAGGTGTCCTCGTACATCTCCAGCGACATCGGCAGGCCGACGCTGGCGCAGTGCTCACCCAGCTCGCGGAGCCGGCTCACGCACAGCGCGCGGGTCTCGGCGTCGTCGGGGTCCTTCCAGCCCGGGGCGGTCCAGAACCACAGCGCCTTGGCCTGGGCCTCGCTGAACGGGTGGTGCAGGCCGGTGGAGAAGACGCTCATGCCGAGCGCGGCGGCGGCGTCGATGCTGCGGTGCGCGTAGGCGAGGTTGCGCTCGCCCTCGGTGGGGTGGATGACGCTCTGCCGCTGCACGTGCACGGAGATGATCTCGACGCCGTGCTGCTTCGCCACCGCGAGCAGCTCCTCGCGGCGGGACTCCTCGAGGTCGGCGGGGCGGATGTGGTTGTCGGCGATCTCCAGGGCGGTGAAGCCGAGGTCGGCGACCTCGGCGAGCACCTCGTCCCAGCGCTCGACCGGGGCGTCGTGCAGCGGGGCGGCGCCGGGCCGGGCGAAGCCGTGCATGCAGACGGCGATCGGCCAGGTGTCGGCGGTCAGGTCGCCGGTGTCGGCGCTGGTCGGGGCTGTCGTCATCGACTCGTCCTCACGTCAGGCGGGTGGCGCTTCGATCCTGGATCCTATAGGAAGCGGGGAGGGTGTCAACCGGCCGTCCATGGCGTCCGGCTCGACCGTGCCCCCGTGCTGCCCTCTTCACACACCTACGCGCACCGGCACCCACGCTGCAGCCGGTGTGCCGGTGCACGACGGTGTGTGCGGCTGGCTGGCGATCCGCCCTTCACACACCTTCGCGCGCCGGCACACATGCTGCAGCCGGTGTGCCGCTGCGCGACGGTGTGTGCGGTCGGGGTGCGGCGGGCGCGGGGATGGGGCAGTCGGTCAGCCGCGACGGGCCTGCGCGAGTGAGCGGGTGCGGACGCCGACGATGTGGCGCTCCATCGCCTGCTCCGGCGTCAGCTCACCCAGCCCGCGGAAGGCGTCGGCGACGGCGGCGTGCTCGGCCACCGCCTCGTGGACGTCGGTGACGCCGCGCAGGGCGCTCTGCCGCATCCGGTGCAGCTGGGCGCCGAGCGACTCCGACATGCCGACCAGGTAGCGGTTGCCGCAGGCGCGGAAGACCACGGCGTGGAAGTCGGTGTCGGCGGCGAAGTACTCGGTGGTGAGCGCCAGGTCGACGCGGCCGGCGTCCAGCGCCTCGACCACCCGCTCACCGGCCTCGCGGTGGCGCTGCTGGGCCTCGCCGAGCTGGGCGACCAGGTCCGGGCCGGCGGGGGTGGCGAGGCGGGCGGCGGCGGTCTCGAGCACCAGCCGGGCCTCGAACAGCTCCGCCAGCTCCTCGCTGCCCAGCGGCGGGGCGACGCGGTAGCCCTTGAGCGCCTCGCGGGTGACCAGCCCGGTCCGCTCCAGGTGCACCAGGGCCTCGCGCACCGGGGTGGGGGAGACATCGAGCTGGCGGGCGATGGTGTCGATCGCCAACCGGGCCCCGGGCTCGACCTCGCCGCTGAGCAGCAGCTCGAGGATCAGCTCGTAGACGTGGTCGCGCAGCCCCCGGCGCTCGACGCCGCGGCGGGGGGCCGGGTGGGACGGCATGGTCATCGGGGGGCCCGCGCCGGTGGTGCGTCGCCGTCGCCCGGCCGGCCGGCGTCGGCGTCCGTCCCGTCGAGGCCCGTCCCCGGGTCGAGGTCCAGCACCTCGTCCAGGATCGCCGTGACCGCGGCCGGGTCGTGGGCGAACCGGCCGAGGAACATGCCGTCGACGCCGGCGGCGATCCGGGGCAGCAGACCGGGCCCGGCGCTGCCGCCGTAGATGATCCGTCCGGGCAGGTCGGTGTCGGCACGCAGGCGGGGACGCAGCGCCCCGGTGACGACGACGACGTGCTCAGCCGACGCGGGTTCAGCGGCCCCGATCGCCCACACCGGCTCGTAGGCGACCACCAGCTGGCCGGTCAGCCCCGCCTCGCGCGCGGGGGCGAGGGCGGAGGCGATCTGGGCGGCGACGACCTCGGCGGCCCGGTCGGCCTCCATCCGGTCCTCCTCGCCGACGCAGAGCACCGGGGTGAGCCCGTTGCGCAGGGCGGCGGTGGTCTTGGCCGCCACCACCTCCTCGGTCTCGCCGTACAGCCGGCGCCGCTCGGCGTGACCGACCTCGACCAGGGTGCAGCCGAGCTCGGCCAGGACGGCCCCGCTCACCTCACCGGTGTAGGCGCCCTCGTCGTGCTCGGCCAGGTCCTGGGCGCCGATCGCGACCAGCCCGCCGCCGGCCGACCCGGCGACGGTCTCCAGCGCCTCGGGGATGGAGGGGAACTGGGGCAGCGCGAACAGCTCGACCCGGCCGTCGCTGACCGCGGGGTGCTGGCGGGCGGTCTCGGCGACCGCCCGCAGCCACTCCAGCGTCCGGGCGTGGGAGAAGTAGGTCTTGAAGCTGCACCCGAGCAGGAGCGGCACGTCAGCCCCAGAGTGTCTGGTGCGCGGTGCGGACCACCATGGCGAAGGAGACCGCACCAGGGTCCGGGGTGCCGACGCTCTTCTCGCCGTGGGAGCGGGCCCGGCCCAGCTTGGCGGTGAGCTCCTTGGTGCCCTCGGCCGCCTCGTGCGCGGCGGTGGCGGCGGCGTCCCAGGCGGTGCCGAGGTCGTCGCCGGCCTCGACCCGCTCGTCGAGGGTGCGGACGAAGGGGACGATGGCGTCGACCATGGTCTTGTCCCCGACCGAGGCGCCGCCGGCCTTCTCCACCGCCTCCTCGGCCGCGCGGACGGCCGCCGCGACGGCCCGGGCGTCGAGGGCGTCGGTGTCACCGACGGCCTGGCCGAGGGCGTCCAGCATGGCCGCCCAGATGGCCCCGGAGGTGCCGCCGCCCTTGTCGCCCCAGGCGTCGGCGGCCTTGCGCAGGGTGGAGCCGGCGCCGGCGCCGCGGCCGACGGCGTCGCGGGCGGCGTCCTTGGCGGCCCGGCCGCCGCGCTGCATGCCGATGCCGTGGTCGCCGTCGCCGGCGATCCGGTCGATCCGGCCCAGCTCATCGGCCTGCTCGTCCAGCAGGGTGGCGACGGCGTCGAAGACCCGGGCCACCTGCTCGGCGTGCTGCTTCGACTCCTCGCTGCCCTCGGTCACCTCGTCCGCGCCGGCGGCCTTGGCCTGCAGCTCCTCGGCGCTGACGGTGTGCTGGCCGCTCACCTGCCCGCGGCGGAAGGCCGGGGTGTCGCAGGGCGCGGTCCACAGCTGCTCGAGCTCCTCGTCCAGCCAGAGCAGGGTGAGCGAGCAGCCGGCCATGTCGAAGCTGGTGCAGAACTCGCCGACCTCAGGGTCGACGACGACCGCGCCGGCCTCGGTGAGGAGGCGGTGCACGCCGCGGTAGACGACGAACAGCTCCTCGTACTTCACGGTGCCCAGGCCGTTGAGGATCGGCACCACCCGGGCGCCGGCGAGGTCGACGCCGTCGGGCACCTCCTCCAGCAGCTTGGAGACGAACAGCTCGGCCAGCTCCTCGGCGGTGGGGACGTCGGTCTCGTCGATGCCGGGCTCGCCGTGGATGCCCAGCCCGATCGCCATCCGGCCCGGCGGCACGTGGAACAGCGGCTCCTTCGCCCCGGGCAGCGTGCAGCCGTCGAAGGCGACGCCGAGGGAGCGCATCCGGTCGTTGGCGCGGCGGGCGACGGTCTCCACGGCGTCGAGGTCGTAGCCGGCCTGGCAGGCCGCCCCGGCCACCTTGAACACGACGAGGTCGCCGGCGATGCCGCGACGCTTCTCCTTCTCCTCCGGGGGCGCGCTCCAGATGTCGTCGGTGGCGAGCACGGTGCGGCAGTCGATGCCGTCGGCGCGCAGCCGCTCGGCGGCGGCGTCGAAGTTGAGGACGTCCCCGGCGTAGTTGCCGTAGCTGAAGACGACGCCCTTGCCCTGGTCGGCGGCCAGCGCGACCGAGTGCACCTGCTGGGTGGAGGGGGAGGCGAAGAGGTTGCCCATCGCGGCGCCGTGGGCCAGCCCGGGGCCGACCAGACCGGCGAAGGCGGGGTAGTGCCCCGACCCGCCGCCGACCACCAGCGAGACGGTCGGTTCGTCACCCCGGGTGCTGCGGACCACCCCGCCGGGGACGGCCCGGACCCAGCGTCCGTTGGCGGCGACGAAACCCTCCACCAGCTCGTCGCGGAAGTCGTCGGGGTCGTTGAACAAGCGCGTCATCGCGGTCTCCCTCGCGTCGTCGGACTGCGGCGATCCTATAGGAAAGTGGATCGGCGTGGGTGGTCGGTGCGATGAGTTGTCGGTCGGCGCAGGGTCAGAGCCGGTGGCGCTGGCGCCGGGTCGGCGTCCGGACGGAAGGAGGACGCATGGGCAAGCTCGTCTACTCGATGATCACCTCACTCGACGACGAGTACCACCTGTTCACCACGACCACCGTGGTCGGCGGCGGCAAGCGGTTCCTCCCCGACGGCGCCCGGCTCGACCTACAGCTGGTGGAGGAGCACACCTTCGGCAGCGGGCTGCGCTACGCCCGGTACCGGACGCGCTGAACCGGGCGGGTCAGCTGGGCGGGAGGACGTCCACGTGCAGCGGCGCGCAGGTGTCGATGAGCCAGTCGAGCCCGGGTCCGGCGTGGAAGTACCGCCCGAAGCAGACGTCCTGCACGACGGCGTCCCCGGCCCGGTCCCCGAAGAGGACGACCGCGCGCGAGTCGTTGCAGAGCCGCGACGTCCACGCCAGCCCGTCGAAGCCCGCCCGGTGCGCGGCCTCGGCCCACCGGACGGTGCGGGGGTACTCGCTGCTCGGGGTGTCGGTGAGCTGGCTCGCCTCGACGCGCAGGCGTCGCTGCAGCCCGAGCCCGCGCAGGGAGGCCAGCCGCAGGTCGCGGGTGATCAGGAGCCGACCCATCACCACCTGGGTGTAGGCGTCGCTGGTCAGCAAGCCGCCCGTGACGGGGATGTCGTGCAGCAGGGTCTCGGTGAGCGCGGCCGTCGCGGTGTCGGCGGCGTAGAGCACCGGGACCGGCGGATCACCGAAGAAGGCGAACCGGCTGCCCGAGCCGACGCCCGGGTTGAACGTGTGCAACGGACGCCGGGTGCTGCCCACCCGGTAGAGCGCCGTCCCGGCCGTCAGGACCTCCTCGGCGGCGTCGAACGGATCCGGTGGCGGCGGTGTCGTCACCACTGCACCCCGAACGCCTCCCGGGCGACGGACAGCAGGCGGTCGGGGTCGTCGATGACGTCGACGGGCCGGAGACCGTCGAGGTAGGTGGTCGGCGCCATCAACCACTGGACCAGGCCGGCCTCGCTCCGTTCGTGCTCCTCGCCGAGGGCGATCAGCGCCGCGACCACCGGACGGGCCCCGTGGTCGTCGAACTGGAACCCGGGGAAGAGGTCGTAGCGGCCCCGCCGCAGGGCGAGCAGCTGCCCGTCACGTCGGGCCGACAGCGCGAGGTTGCGAGCCGCCTTCGAGCGGGAGCCCAGCCGGCGTCCCGCCTCCGCGCTGGTCAGCAGCCCGAACTCGTCGGCGATCCGCTGGTACAGGCCCTCCTCGGCCTGCACGGCACGGGCGAGGGCCGGGCTGGCGCGGACGTGCGCCGCTTCGATCGCCGCACCGAGCGCTGCGACCGTGCGTCGGGTGCGGACCACCTCGTCGGCCATCTCCCGGGCGATCTCCGCTGCGCTCGTCATCCGACCACCTCCGCTGACAGCGTACCTGGCGATCCACGGCCCGCGCACTCCTCGCACGTGACGGTCCGTCGCTGGAGGCGTGCAGCCCTACCACCACCGGGTTGACCGCCAGCTGCGCCATCCCACGAACTTGTGCACAGATCCGATCCAGACTCTGGTCAAGGCGCCAGCAGCCGTGGTTGTCTCGGACGCGTCACCACCCCCTGGGAGCACGAGAGGCAGTGCCGTGTCGACGGTCATGAGGAGCTCGCCGACGGAGTCCGGGCCACCCACCGGCCCGGTGCCAGGGCCGCCCGAACGCCGCGCGCCCGACGTCGCCAGCCTGGAGCGCGGTCAGCACCAGCTGCGCGCCCGACGATCGCCCCGCTGGATCGCGGCAGGCGTGCTCGCCATCTGCCTCGGCGGCATCGGCGCGGTGCTGCTCTACAACGGTGCGGTCACCTCCGAGCAGGTGCTGCGGGTGAACTCCGCCGTCGCCCGCGGTGAGGTGGTCGAGGCCGGCGACCTCGGACCGGTCACCGTCGGCTCGCTGCCCGGGGTCTCGACCGTGCCGGCCGAGCAGCTCGACGAGCTGGTCGGCCAGCACGCCCTGGTCGACCTCCCCGCCGGCTCGCTGGTGCCCGCCGGCGGGGTCGGTGCACCGGCGGTCGCGGAAGGGACGGTGCGGATGGGCCTGTCGCTGGCGCCGGGACGGCTGCCCAGCCAGACGCTGACGCCCGGCGACCGGGTGCTGCTGGTCCCGGTGCCGGGCCCCGACGACTCCTCCTCCGACCTGGGCTCGGCGGTCCCGGCCGTGCTCGACAGCGCACCGGAGACCGCGCCCGACGGAGTCGCCAGCCTCGTCGACGTCACCGTCGACAGCGCGGCCAGCGAGCGGGTCGCCCGGCTGGCCGCCACCGACCGTCTCGTGCTGGTGCGGGCGGGCTGACATGGCACTGGTGGTGCTGGCTGCGGCGGCGGGAGCGCCGGGCGTCACCGCCACCTCGGTCGGCGTCGCGCTGCTCTGGCCGCGGGACGTGCTGCTGGTCGACGGTGACCGGGACCCGTCCCAGGCGGTGCTGGCCGGGTTCCTGCAAGGCGCCGACGGCCGCGGCCGCGGGCTGGTCGAGCTGGCGCGTGCCCACCGCGAGGGGCGTCCGCTGGAGCAGGAGGTGCTGCACCACACCCTCGAGCTCGCCGGCGACCAGCACCGGCGCCGGCTGTTCCTGCCCGGGTTCACCCATCCCGGCACCGCCCGGCTCTTCTCCCGGGTGTGGGCCGACCTGGCCCGATCGCTGCAGAACCTCGACACCGCCGGCTTCGACGTGGTGGTCGACGCCGGCCGGATCGGTGCGGAGGGCCTGCCTCCCGAGTTGGTTTCGGCGGCCGACGCGGTGGTGGTGCTCACCCGGTCGACGCTGCGCTCCCTGGCGGCGACCCGGCTGTACCTGCCCGAGCTGGCCGAGACCACCGCGCTCAGCAGGGGTCAGCTGGGGCTGGTGCTGGTCGGTGAGGGCCGGCCCTACGGCGCCCGCGAGATCGCGCAGCAGTTCCGGCTGCCGGTGTGGTCGGTGGTCGAGGACGACCCGGCGGCCGCCGCGGTGTTCTCCGACGGTGCTGCCCATCCGCGGCGCTTCGGCCAGTCCGGCTACGTCCGATCGCTCCGTCAGACCGCCGAGACGCTGTCGGGCATCGTCTCCCGCTCGCGCGACCTGGTGACGGGGGCGCCGCGGTGAGCCACCCGTCCCTGCACTCGGTTCCGCTGTTCCGCGACGGCGCCGCGCCGCCGGACGCCGGACCGCCCGGTCCCGCCTCGCCCCGCTCGCCGCGGCTGACCTTCAGCGCCGAGGAGGTGGCGGCCAGCCCCGCGCACGCCGCCGCCCGCGCCGCCGCCCCGGTGGACTGGGGTCTGGTGGTGCTGCTGCGACGGCAGGCCTCGACCGAGATCGCCGAGCAGTCCCGCCAGCACGCCGAGGCCTCCGGACGCCCGATGCCCGAGGTCGACCGCCGTCTGATGGGGCGGGCCACCATCCGCTCGATCGTCCGCCGCCACGCCGAGCAGCTCAGCGCGCTCGGTCAGGAGCTGTGGCCGATCGAGGTCGAGCGGCGCTACGCCTCGGCGGTCGAGGACGCCGTCTTCGGCTACGGCCGGCTGCAGCCGCTGTTCGACCTGCCCGGGGCGGAGAACATCGAGATCCACGGCTGCGACTCCGTGCAGGTGCAGTACGGCGACGGCCGGCGCGTGCCGCACCCACCGGTCGCCGACAGCGACGAGGAGCTGGTCGAGGCCGTCCGCTTCCTCGGCGAGATGGCCAGCCCGAGCCGGCCCTTCGACGACGCCCACCCGACCATGACGCTGGCGCTCGGGCACCGCTTCCGGCTGCACGCGATCGGCTTCGGGCTGGCCCACCGGCCCTCGGTGACCATCCGTCAGCACCTGCTCACCGACGTCACCCTGCCCCAGCTGTGCGACACCGGGCTGATGCCCGACGAGGTCGGCGCCTTCCTGCACGCGGCCGTCCTGGCCCGCAAGTCCGTGGTCATCTGCGGCGACCAGGGCGCGGGCAAGACGACCCTGCTGCGGGCGATGGTCTCCTCGATCCCCAGCAGCGAGCGGTTCGGGACGATCGAGACCGACTACGAGCTGCTGACCCACCTGCTGCCCGGACGGCAGAACATGTTGGCCCTCCAGGCCAAACCGGGCCTCGGGGAGGTGGTGGACGGCCGCCGGCTCGGCGAGTTCACCGTCTCCGACCTCATCCCCGAGGCGCTGCGGCAGAACCTGGCCCGGCTGGTGATCGGCGAGGTGCGCGGCGGTGAGGCGGCCGCCATGTTCGAGGCCATGCAGGCCGGGCCGGGCTCGCTGAGCACCACCCACTCCCGATCGGCGGCCAGCACCATCGACCGGCTGGCGTCCCGGGTCGCCCAGGGCGGGGTGCTCGACATCGACGAGGCCTACCGCCAGATCGCGCACAACGTCGACCTCCTCGTCCACGTCAGCCTGTCCGACGACTCCTGGCGCGGCGGGGTGCGCACCCGCCGGATCAGTGAGATCCGCCAGCTCACCGGGGCCATCGAGGGCGGCCGGCCCAGCACCCACCTCGTCTACTCCGCCAGCGGCGCCGGCGCCTTCTTCCAGCCCGAGCCGGACTTCATGAGTGAGCTGGCACCCTTCCTCGCCACCTGGCGAGCCCGACCCGGGACGCCGACGTGAACGACCTGCTCGCCCTGCTCACCGGCGTCCTCCTGGTGGGCGGGCTGCTGCTGGTCGTCCTGGGCGCCCGGCGCCGGCCGCGACCGCCGCGCCGGGTCCGCGTGCGCGCCGGTGGGGTGGCCACCTGGAGCCGGCTCACCCGTCGTCCGCCCGGACGGGCCGGTCGCCGGCGCGACCTGCTGCTCCTGCTCGGCGTCCTGGCCGGGGCCGCCACCTACCTGGTCACCGGGATCGCGCTCACCCTGGTGCTGGTGCCGGTGGGCGTGATCGGGCTGCCGTGGCTGCTGGCCGACCCCAGCAACCGCGAGCTCGAGCTGCTCCGTGCGCTGGACCGCTGGGTGCGCACCATGACCGCCACGCTGCAGACCGGTCAGTCGGTCCCGGACGCCCTGCGCGGGTCCGTCCGCCAGGCACCCGACCTGCTGGTCGACGACCTCCGGCTGGTCGCCGCCCGGCTCAACGACCGCTGGACGGTGCGCGAGGCGCTGCTGGCGATGGCGGACTCGCTCGACAGCCCGGACGCCGATGCC
Source organism: Desertihabitans brevis (assembly GCF_003327535.1). Classification (NCBI taxonomy): domain Bacteria; kingdom Bacillati; phylum Actinomycetota; class Actinomycetes; order Propionibacteriales; family Propionibacteriaceae; genus Desertihabitans; species Desertihabitans brevis. The sequence goes on from NZ_QOUI01000003.1 coordinate 390,524, forward strand.
GTGCTGGCCGCCATGGTGCTGGCTTCCGAACGCGGCGGCACCGGCGTCTCCACCACGCTGCGCGAGCTGTCGGAGTCCACCCAGGACCGGCTGAAGTCGATGCGCGAGGTCGAGGTGGAGCGCGCCAAACCGCGGATCGTGGTGCGCCAGGTCACCGTCATCACCGTGGTGGCGCTGGTGGCGGCGTTGTTCCTGGTGCCCGACTTCTTCCAGCCCTACACCACCCCGCTCGGGCAGGCGCTGCTCGCCGCGCTGCTCGGGGCCTACGCCGGGGCCCTGGTGTGGTTGCGCCGGCTCACCGCGCCGGCGCGGCGGGAGCGCATCCTCACCCCGGAGGTGCTCCGGTGACGCTGCACCTGCAGACCGCGCTGGTCGTGCTCAGCGGCGTCCTCGTCGTCGGGGGGCTGGTGGTGCTCGTCCGCGCACTCGTCCCGGCCACCCCACGGCTGTCGGACGCGCTCGACCTGCTGGCCCTGGACAGCCCGGTGCCGGCCGGGGGACCGAGTGAGAGCGGGGGCGGCGAGCGCTCCCGGCTGGACCGCGTGGGTGCCTGGCTGCACCGACGCTCACCCCAACCGGTCACCGAGCACCAGCTGCAGCTGCTCGAGCTCCGCGGCCAGTCGATCGCGGCCTTCTACTCCGAGAAGCTGGTGATGGCCCTGGTCGGGGCGGCGCTGCCGCTGCTGGTCGGCAGCTGCGCGCTGCTGGTCTTCGGGCTGTCGCTCAGCGTGCCCGTGATCGGGACGGTGCTGGGGCTGGTAATCGGCTGGTTCGTCCCCGACATCGCGCTGCGGCGGGGGGAGCGGGCGAGCCGGGGCGCGGCCAGCGAGGCCCTCTTCACCTACTTCGACCTGGTCGTGCTGGAGCGGCTGGCCAACCGGTCCGGCACCCAGGCGCTGCAGGCGGCGGCGTCGATGTCGAGCAGCCCGCTCTTCCTGCGGATCCAGGCCGCGCTGGAGCGGGCCCGGCTGGAGCAACGACCGCCCTGGCCCGAGCTCAAGCGGCTGGCCGAGCAGCTCGACATGCCCCAGCTGGCCGACCTGGCCGACGTCACCAGCCTGGAGGAGTCCGGGGCGGCGCTCTCCGACACCCTGCGCGCCCGCGTCCGGGAGCTGCGCGACGCCCACCGCAGCGAGCTGACGATCGCGGCGCAGCAGGTCTCGGAGCGGATGTCGGTGGTCATGGTCATCCCGGCCCTGGTGTTCGGCCTGATCTTCCTGGTGCCGCCGCTGCTGCGGCTCATCGGTCCGTAGAAGGCCTGTGCACAACCCGGCAGAACCACCCCCGTCGGTCGGAGATCCCGACAGACTCACCACGAGGAGGAGACCATGACCACCATCTTGAACGCCCTCGTCGGCTTCTGGCTGCAGCCCACCCCGACCAAGGACGAACGCGGGCTGTCCCAGTCCACCGAGAACGCCATCCTGCTGGCCGGTGCCATCGCCATCGCCACCATCGTCGTGACGGCGGTGACCCTCTACGTCCGGGCCAGGATGCCCGAGGCGTGACCAGACCGTCCCGCGGCGAGCGCGGCGTCAGCGAGTCGGTGCAGTGGGCCCTCGTCGTCCCGGTGCTGCTCACCACGTTGCTCGCCGTGATCCAGCTCGGCGTGTGGGTGCACGGCCGCAACACCGTGCGCCACGCGGCGGTGGCCGGCGCCGAGGCCGCCGCGGTGGCTGACAGCAGCGCCTCACGCAGCCGCGCGGAGCAGGCCGCCGGCGAGGTGACCAGAGCCGGTGGGCTGCACTCGGTGCAGGTCCGGGTCCGCAGTACCGACGGCCGGGTCGAGGTGACCACCACCGCGCAGGTCGACCTGGTGGTCGACCTCGGGCTCGGGAGGGTCAGCGGCACGGCCAACGTGCCGAGGGAGCAGCTGACATGACCCCGGCACGGAGCGCCCGGCCGGCCCGCGGAGAGCGCGGCGCGGCCGCCGCCGAGCTCGCCCTCGTCGTCCCCGTGCTCGTGATGGTCATCGGCCTGGTGGTCGCCGGAGGACGGCTCTGGCTCGCCCGGCAGGCGGTGGAGGACGCGGCCGCCGGCGCGGCCCGGGCCGCCTCCCTCGCCCGGAGCCCGGCCGCCGCCCGGCAGGCGGCGCAGGAGGTGGTGCGCAGCAACCTCGGCACCCACGGGCTGGACTGCCTGTCCCTCGACGTCGCGGTCGACCCGTCCGGGTTCGGACGCAGCCCCGGCGCGGGTGGCACCGTCGACGTCTCGGTCTCCTGCACCGTCGGCCTGTCCGACGTCGTGGTGCCCGGGCTGCCCGGGTCGACCGAGCTCACCGCGGACGGACGGTCCGCCCTCGACACCTACCGGGGACGGCGATGAGGGTGGTCCGCGGCCTGGTGGCCCTGCTCGTCCTGCTGGCGCTGCTGGTCGGCGCCCCGTTGCTGCTGGTGGTGGCTGGGCACCTGCCCTCACTCGATCTGGTCGCCCCGACGGAGCTGTGGCGTCGGCTGACCTCGCCCGACGACGGGTCGGCCCTGCTCGTGGTGCTCACCCTCCTCGGGTGGCTCGCGTGGCTGGTGCTGCTGGTGTCGACCCTGGTCGAGAGCGTCGCGATCGCGGCCCGTCGGCCGCTGCGCCTGCCCGGGCTGGCTGTCCCGCGAGGCATGGTCCGCGGGCTGCTGCTGGCCGTGGTGGCGATGGTGGTGACGCCGCAGGTGGCCGGGTCCGCCCAGGCCGAGCCGGTGCTCGCGGTCCAGGCCGGTCCGCAGGCGGGCCCACGGGCGCCGGACCGGCCGGCCGCGCCGGGGGAGAGCCTGCGCAGCAGCGACCACCGTCACGAGGTGGTCGAGGGCGACGACCTGTGGAGCCTCGCCGAGCGCTACTACGGGGACGGCACCCAGTGGCGGCGGATCGCCGCGGCCAACCCGGACCGGCTGACCGGCGGGGCCGACCATCTGCAGGTCGGGTGGCACCTGGTCGTCCCCGGGGTGGCGGAGCCGGGCCAGACCGCGCCGACGGTACGGGTCCGCGAGGGCGACACCCTGAGCTCGCTCGCCGCCACCCACCTCGGCGACCCCGCCCGGTGGGCGGAGCTGCACGCGCTGAACCGTGACGCCGTCCCCGACGCGGACGAGCTGGCGGTCGGCACGGTGCTCGAGCTGCCGGCCGTCGAGGACGACCGCACCGCGGCACCTCAGCGGCCAGCGGAGGAACGCCGTGCGGCGCCGGACGAGGACGCTCCGGACGGCGGCGGGCCCGGTGCGCAGCCCTCACCGCGGCCACCCTCCGCCGAGCCCACGGCGTCCGGGCCTGGCACGCCGACCACCTCCGGCGCACCGACACCGGCCACGCCCGGAGTCGCCCCACCGGGGCCGGGGACGCCAGCCGGGCAGCCGACGCCGGATGCTCCGAGCGGGACGGCGCCGACCTCGGAGGACGCACCGACCACCCAGCCGGGTCCTCCGAGGCCGGTCGCGCCCGAGGCGGAGGACCCCGACGGTGTCACCGCCGACGCGGTCGCCCGGGTCGGTGTGGTCGGCAGCACCGGGGGGCTGCTGGCCGCCGCGCTGGTCGGCGGGTTCGCCTACCGCCGCACGCTGCAGCTGCACGGCCGGCCCCTCGGCCGGGCGCTGCCGCTGCCGTCCCGGCGGGCCAGCACGGTCCGGGCGGCGCTGGCCCAGCACCAGGAGTCGCTGTCGCTGGAGCACCTGCTGTGGGTGCAGCGCCGGGTCGCGGCCCACTGCGCCAGCCGGCAGGAGCCGGTCCCGCCGCTCACGCACGCGGTGGTCGCCCCCGACGCGATCACCCTCGTCCACCGCGGGTTCCTCCCGGCACCCTCGGGCTTCGCGAGCACCAGCGAGCTGCGGCCCGGAGCGGACGGCCCGTCCCGCCGGACCACCTGGACCCTCACCGCCGAGGACTGGCAGGCCCACCGTCACGAGCTCGTCGAGGACGCCAGCGCCGTGGCCTGGCCCAGCCTCGTCTCCCTCGGGCGCACCGATCGCGGGCACCTCCTGGTCTCGCTCACCGACCTCGGCCTCACCACCCTCGCCACCGACGACCCGGAGCTGCTCCGCGCCGCCGGCACCGCCGTGCTGATGGAGCTCGCCTGCAGCCCGTGGGCCGAGCAGCTGACCACCACGGTGCTCGGCGCCGAGGCCGCCGAGTTCGCCCACGCCGCCGACCTCAGCGGGGTCCACGCCGCCACCGGCCTGGACGAGGAGCTCGACCGACTGGAACGACGCTGGCGCGCCCAGCAGCAACGGCCCGGGGTGCTCGCCCTGCACCGCTTCGAGCCCGACGCCGACACCGCCTGGACGCCGGAGGTGCTGGTCCTCGCCGACCCGCCCACCGAGGTCCAGCGGGAGCGGCTGCACGGGCTGGTGCTGGAGGGGGCCCCGGTCGGCGCGGTCCTGCCGGACCCGGCCCGGACGTCGGTCGGGCCCGGGCTGGGCTGCCTGCGCCTGCGACAGGACCGGGCGCGGCTGGAGACCGCCGACGACCCCGTGGTCGAGCTCGTGCCGCAGCTGGTCGGGGTGGAGGTGCGGGAGGCGGTGCTCGAGCTGATGCGGGTCAGCGGGTCGACCGCGACCACACCGGCGTCCTGGTGGGGACCGGCCACCGGCGCCGGCCCCGACGCTGCTGGGGACGAGGACCGGACGGTGGTGCGGCTGCCGGGGAGGGGCTCGCAGGAGAAGGAGGACGATGTGCCCACCAGCGGCGGCGACGCCGATGCGACCAGGCCGCCCACGGTGCTGATGCTCGGCGTGGTCGAGCTGATCGGCGCCCGGGGCACGCCGCCGACGCGGGCGGTCAAGCAGTGCATCGAGTACTGCGCGTGGCTGCTGGAGAACCCGGGGCGCACGGCGCCGGCGATGGCGTCCTCGTTGGTGGTGGCCGAGGGCACCCGGAGGTCCAACATGAGCCGGCTGCGCACCTGGCTGGGCGCCGACGAGGACGGCGAGCCGTACCTGCCCGACGCCTACTCGGGACGGATCTCGCTGCACCCGGCGGTCGGGTCGGACTGGGACGAGCTGCAGGTGCTGGTCGCCGGCGGCGTGCCGCAGGCCCGGACGGACGCCCTGGTCACGGCGCTGCGGATGGTGCGGGGGGCGCCACTGGCCGACGCCGCCCCCGGCCAGTGGGGGTGGGCGGAGGAGATGCGGGTGCAGATGCTGTGCACGATCCGCGACATCGCCCTCGTGCTGACGGACCGGGCGCTGGAGGCGGGCGACCTCGACCTCGCCCGCTGGGCGGCGGCGCGCGCTCTGACGGTGTGCCCCGACGACGAGCGGCTGCTGGTCGCACGGCTGCGCACCGAGCACCGCGCCGGGCACCGTGCTGAGGTGGAACGGATCGCCCGGCGGCTCACCCGCTCGGCCCGGGTGCTCGGGGTGGACCTCGACGGGGACACCGTCCGGGTGCTGCAGGAGGTGCTCGAGGGTCGGCACCGGGCACGGGAGGCCTGAGCGTGGCCGTTCCTGGAGCTGGAGCCGGAGTCGGAGTCGTCGGCTCGTCGCCGACGCGGGTGGGCGCCGATGTCGAGAGGATGGCGCCCATGACTCTCACCCCCGAGCTCGACCGTCTGGTCGCCCGCAGCCAGCGGGAGCACCGCATCCCCAGCCTCACCGTCGCCGTCACCCGCGCCGGGGAGGTGGTCAGCACCGCCAGCGCGGGCACCGTCGACGGCCGCCGCGGCAGCGAGCCGGCCGGCGCCGACACGCAGTACCGGATCGGCTCCATCTCCAAGACCTTCACCGCCGCGTTGGTGCTCCGTCTCCGCGACGAGGGCGTGCTGGCGGTCGAGGACCGGCTCGAGCAGCACCTGCCCGGCACCGCGATCGGCGAGGTCACCGTGGCCCAGCTGCTCAGCCACACCTCCGGGCTGCGCGCGGAGACCGACGCGCCGTGGTGGGAGCGGACCGAGGGCTACCCCTTCGAGCGGCTCGCCCCGCAGCTGCGCCGCGTGCTGCCGGCGGGGGAGCGGCTGCACTACTCGAACGTCGGGTTCGCCGTGCTGGCCGAGGTGGTGGCCCAGCACCGCGGCACCAGCTGGGAGGAGTCGGTGCGCACCGAGCTGCTCGAGCCGCTCGGACTGGCCCGCACCACCGTCCGTCCGAGGGCACCGCACGCCACCGGGCTGGCCCGCCACCCGCACGCCGACCTGCTGCTCACCGAGCCCGAGCACCACCACCACTCGATGGCCGCCGCCGGCCAGCTGTGGTCGACCGTCGGCGACCTCGCGGTGTGGGGGGAGTTCCTCCGCTCCGGCCACCCCGATGTCCTGGCCGCCGAGACGCTGGCCGCGATGCGGCTGCCCCGCGGGTTCAGCGACCTGCCCGGGCAGACCTGGGGCAGCGCCTTCGGGCTCGGCATCCAGGTGACCAACCCCGACGGACGCCGCCGGATCGGCCACGGCGGCTCGATGCCCGGGTTCCTCGCCAACCTCCAGGTCGACGTCGAGAGCGGCCTCGGCGTGGTCGTCCTCACCAACACCACCAGCGGGATGCCACCCACCCTCGGCACCGACATCTGGTCGCTCGTCGACCAGCACCTGCCCCCCGCAGCCGAGCCCTGGTACGCCGACGACACCCAGGCCAGCCTGCTCGACCTCACCGGCACCTGGTACTGGGGGCCGGCGCCTTACGTCCTCGCGCTGCGCGCCGACGGCTGGCTCACCCTCGACCCGGTCGGCGCCGGGCGGGCCTCGGGGTTCCGGCCCGACAGCCCCGACGTCTGGATCGGCACCAGCGGCTACTACGCCGGCGAGCGGCTGCAGGTGGTGCGCCGCGACGGCGTCCCGCACCACCTCGACCTCGCCTCGTTCCGCTTCACCCGCACCCCCTACGACCCCGAGGCCGACCTCCCCGGCGGCGACACCGGCCCCTGGGCCTGACCCGCGTCCTAGACAGCCCTAGAAAGTCCGAGAGCGGCTAGAGAAGCGCAGCTGGCACGTGAGTTCGGAGTTCCCCGGCATCCGATCTCCCGGGGATCCTCATCCAGTGCCCGCTCGGCAGCGGCCGGCTGCCCGCTGACACCACCCACCCTCCGGTTCGAGGTGATGACGGACGGGCAGGTTCAGGAGCCAGCGCAACACCCGATCGGTGGAGGCTGTTGTGGTTGTTGCTGCTGGGGTGAAGGCGCAGGC